>NZ_JBIRFY010000002.1:608197-996492 GCF_044327745.1 Streptomyces sp. NPDC018026 | reverse complement strand
GCCGGCGGGGGTTGGGGCTACAACTTTGTTGGCCTGGGTCGCCGCCGGTTCCGGGGCCGTTCCGAGGACGGACACCCCCCGACCCGACCCCGACCCACCCACCGGACACACCGCGCCACGCGCACCCCCACCACACCCGCGCATAACGATCCGCCGCACTCCGCGTGCGCCGCCCCCGCCCAGGGCCGATGCTGGACCCGTGATGGACGAGACGGAGTTCTGGGAGCTGATCGACGCCGCCCGGCAGCGCGCGGACGGCGATTCCGAGGACCAGGCCGACCTGCTCGTGGAGCGGCTGCTCGGCATGGACCCGGACCTGGTGCTCGACTTCGCCCGCCACTTCGAGGCCCGCTACAACCGCGCCTGCACCTGGGACCTGTGGGGTGCCGCGTGGATTCTGCTGGGCGGCGCCAGCGACGACGCCTTCGACTTCTTCCGCTGCTGGCTGATCGGCCAGGGCCGCGAGGTGTACGAGGGCGCGGTGCACGAGCCCGACTCGCTCGCCGAACTGCTGGACGACTTCGACGAGGAGCTGGACGGCGACGGCGAGGAGCTGGGCTACGCGGCCGACGAGGCCTACGAGCAGCTCACCGGCACCGTCGCCCCGGACCTTGGCATCGCCCCCGCACCCCCCGAACCGCTGGGCGCACCGATCGACCTGGAGAACGACCGCGCCCTCGCCGAGCGCCTGCCCCGCCTGTGGGCGAGGTTCGGACCGGAGTGACGCGCGGACCCAAGCGCGCACCGCCCGCCCTGGCCGGTCAGGCCCGGCCCTGGAGGCGGGCCGCCGTGTCCCGGATGTCCGCGAGGCGAGCGGTGAGAGCCGCGCCCGGGCAGCTGGTCTGGTAGCCGTCGTCGTGCCCCGCGACGGCGGGCAGCCTGGCGGTGGCGCCCGCGGCGTAACGGCTGAGGCCGTTGCTGGAGACCAGGGCGACCTTCGCCCGCGGGTCGGTTCCGGTCTCGCCGAGCTTCCAGGCGGCCACGGCGGCGATCGCGTCGGTCAGCTCGTCGGGCACGGGCACCCCGGCGGTGTAGGTGCCGAGGGCGGCGATCCCGGTGGTGCGGTGGTTGAAGCCCTGGGTGTGGGCCCCCGTGACGGCCCGGTCGATGCCCCCGGCGCGGCCCTCGTAGACGGTGCCGCAGCGGTCGACGACGAAGTTGTAGCCGATGTCGTCCCAGTCCCGGGCACCGGTCTGGCCCTGGTACACCCCGCGGAGGATGGCCGGCACGTCGGCGCAGTCGTAGCCGTTGGGCGTGTCCGTGTGGTGGACGAAGACGGCGACCACCTTGTCGTCGTAGCGGGGGGCGGGCTGGGCGCGGGCGGCGTCGCCCAGCCAGACCGACCGGGGCACGATGTCGGGCCGGGGCGCGGCGTACCGGTCGGTGGCGGCGGCCGGAACGGCCTCGGCGTCGGCGTCGGCCGCCCGTTCCACCCCGTTCGCGCACAGGAAGAGCGCGGCGACGGCGGCCAGCCCGGGCAGGGCGCCGAGCAGCGCCCGTGCCGCGGTCGGCATGCGCACGGCACCGGGTATGCGGCCGGCCCGTCGCTCCCGGGCCCGGCGCGGTCCTCGGAAGACTCGCATGGTCCTACTGTCCGGCGGATCCCCTCTGTCCGCGATGTGTGCTGTGCCACCCGGTGGAACCATCGTCCCGGTGCACGGCGTTTCACCCTTGACCGGCCCGCACACCCACTCGCACAGGTGGCCGCTTTCCGGACAGCGGTGCACACCAGGCTGATCATCGGCCCGGTACGGCACGTACTGAGGGTCCCGGGACCCGGCAGAAAGGCGGTTCGCGTGGACCTGCTCGACATCGTGCTGGCGCTGGTGGTGCTGGCCTACGCCGCCTCCGGCTACCGGCGCGGCCTGGTGGCCGGCTGTGTGTCGCTGGCGGGCTTCGTGGGCGGTGCGGCGCTCGGCGTCTGGGTCCTGCCGTGGGTGATGGACCTGGTGGAGCGGGGCTCGACGGCGGCGACGGTGGTCGCGGTGGTCACCGTGCTGCTGCCGGCGATGGCGGGCCACGAACTGGCGGGACGCCTCGCGCTGCGGCTGCGCGGAGAGCTGACCGCGGGCCCGCTCCGGGTGGCCGACGGGATCGGCGGCGCGGTGGCGAACTCCGCGGCGGCGCTGATCGTGGCGTGGGTGGCGGCGAGCGTCCTCGCGGCCTCCTCGTCCTCGCTGCTCACCTCGGCGATCCGGGACTCGACGCTGCTGGGCGCGGTGCAGCGGGTGATGCCGGACACCACCCCGGCGTGGTTCTCCCGGGCGACGTCCGCGCTGGCCGACGCCGGATTCCCGCAGGTCTTCAACCCGTTCGAGAACGAGTCGGCCGCCGAGGTCGCCGAGCCCTCCGGGGACAGCGTCACGCCCGCGGCCACCCGCGCGGCCACGCTCAGCACGGTGAAGGTGGAGGGCGTGAGCGGCACCCAGGGCCGGGAGGGCAGCGGCTTCGTGTACGCGCCGGAGCACGTGATGACCAACGCCCACGTGGTGGCCGGCATCGACGCCCCGACCGTACGGATCGGCGGCGTGGGCCCGGCGCACGAGGCGCGGGTGGTGCTGTTCGACCCGGACAAGGACGTGGCGGTGCTGTACGTCCCGGACCTGAGCGCGCCGGTGCTGAGATTCGACGAGGACGCCGCGCGGGGCGACGCCGCGGTGGTGGCGGGCTATCCGCAGAACGGCGACCTGGATCTGCGGGCGGCGACGGTGGCCAACCGGATCCGCGCCACCGGCCAGAACATCTACAACGACGAGAACGTGACCCGGGAGATCTACTCGGTCCGTTCCACGGTCCGCCCCGGCAACTCGGGCGGCCCGCTGCTGACCACCGACGGCCGGGTGTACGGGGTGGTGTTCGCCCGTTCCACCTCCGACCCGGAGACCGGCTACGTGCTGACGGCGGCCGAGGTGGCCCCCGAGGCACGCGACGCGGCGGACGCCACGCAGGCGGTGGACACGGGCGAGCCGGTCACGTCGTGAGCGCGGTCAGCATCTGTCCCATCAGCACGTCGTCGACGTACCGGCCGTCGAGGTGGAACTCCTCGGGCTGTACGCCCTCCACGGCGAAGCCCTCCGACTCGTAGAGGCCCCGGGCGGCCGTGTTGTGGCCGAGGACCCGCAGGGTGATCCGGCGGAAGCCCTCGTGCCGGGCCTCCTCGACGGCGGCCCGGACCAGTGCCCGCCCCACGCCGTGGCCGCGGGCCGCGCCGGCGACGGCGAGCCCGCGGATCTGGCGGACGTGGGTGTTGGAGGCCAGCGGGGTGGGAAATCCGAGGCGGACGTAGCCGACGACGGCACCGTCGAGTTCGGCGACCAGATGGGCGTCGGGCCCGCAGGTGTCCCGGAAGAAGGGGTCGTCGGGTCCCGGCGGGGGCGAGACGGCGTGCAGGTAGGACCAGGTCTCGACGTCGATCCGGTGCAGTGGGTGCTCGTCCTCGGACCTGGCGCGGCGTATGTGCGGGGCTGGCATGGCGATCACTGTACGACGCGGTGCCGGGGACGGGTCCGGGGATTTTCCGGGGCCACCCGGCAGGATGAACCCCTGGAGGACGGGCACGTGGGCGGCGGGTGACCGCCGGACACATGGACGGCAGCCACATGGGCGGCAGGCACACGGACGACAGCCACACGGACGACGGACACACGGACGGCAGCCACATGAACGACGGACACACGGACGACAGCCGCACGGACGACGGACACACGAACAACAAACGCCCGCCCGGGAACCGTCCCCGCATCGCGGTGGCCGGAGCATCCGGTCTGATCGGCGGCGCCCTGGCGCGGTCCCTGACCGCGGACGGGTACCGGGTGGTGCGCCTGGTGCGGCGCGCGCCCGAGGGCCCGGACGAGGTCCGCTGGGACCCCGAGAACGGTCGGGTGGACGCCGCCGGGCTGGAGGGCTGCGACGCGGTGGTCAACCTGGCCGGGGCCGGGGTGGGCGACCGCCGCTGGACCGACGCGTACAAGACCCGCATCCGCAGCAGCCGGGTGCACGGCACGACGGCGCTCGCGGAGGCCGTCGCCGCGCTGGAGCGGCCGCCGCGGGTCTTCGTGAACGGCAGCGCGATGGGCTACTACGGGGAGACCGGCGACCGCCCGGTGGACGAGAGCGCCCCGCCGGGCGAGGGCTTCCTGCCGGGCCTGTGCGTGGAGTGGGAGGCCGCGGCGGCCCCCGCCCAGGAGGCGGGCGTACGGACGGTGTTCACGCGCACCGGCCTGGTCGTGGCGCGCCGGGGCGGTGCCTGGGGACGGCTCTTCCCGCTCTTCCGGGCGGGGCTCGGCGGGCGGATGGGCGACGGGTCGCAGTACTGGTCCTTCGTCGCGCTGCACGACGAGGTGGCGGCGATCCGGCACCTCCTGGACCGGGACGACCTCTCCGGTCCCTTCAACCTGACCGCCCCTCAGCCGGTGACGAACCGTGAGGTGACGGTGGCCATGGGCCGGGTGCTGCACCGCCCGACGCCGTTCGCCGTGCCCGCGCCGGTCCTGCGTGCCGCGCTCGGCGAGATGGCGGGCGACGTCCTCGGCAGCGCCCGGGTCCTCCCGGCCCGCCTCCTGGAGTCGGGCTTCCGCTTCGCGTTCCCGGAGATCGACGGGGCGATCCGGGCAGCCCTGTAACCCAGACACCACCACGCACGGCCACGCAAGCCCACGCACCACCACGCACGCCCACGCACCGCCACAACCACCACGCACCACCCCACTCCGACCACTCGGCGGCCATATCACACCCATATGCGACCGCCGTGCGACCGTGTGCTGCCCCCGGGTGATTCCCGTTGACCGTTTCGCGCCCTAACCTCGTCTCGAACTCGAGTATTCCTCAAGCCTGTTGGGGGCATGACGTCTCCAGCGGCCGCGCAACCACGAGGAGGGGCACGTGCTTGAGCCCGCGTACCAGGCGGACGTCGTCGTCGTGGGGGCCGGGATCGCCGGACTCGCCGCGGCGCAACGGCTGACCAGCGCAGGAGTGACGACCACGGTCCTGGAGGCCGCCCATGCGGTGGGCGGCCGGATGGCCACCGAGAAGGTCGACGGTTTCCGGCTCGACAGAATCGGACAGCCGCTGTCCACGGCGTATCCCGAACTGCGCCGCACCCCCGGGCTCGAAGGCCTCGCGCTGCTGCCCTTCGCCCCCGGGGTCCTGCTGCACAGCGAGGGCCGCCACCATCACGCGGGCACCCCGTCGGGCGTACGGAGCGCACGGGGCGCACTGAATGCGGTGCGCGCCCTCGCGAGCGCCCCTCGCTCGATGCCCGCGCCCCGGCGCACGATGAACGCGCCCGGCACGTCCGGCGCGTCCGGCAGGCCCGCCACCGCGCCCCGCACCCGCGCCGGCGCCCCGCTCGGCACCGCCGTGGACCAGGCCCGGCTCGGTGCCGCGCTGGCCCGGCTCGCGCACACGCCGGCCGAACGGCTGCTGGCCCGGCCGGAGTTGCCCGCCGCCCGCGCACTGGCGGCCCGCGGGCTGCCGGCCCGCACGATCGACGGCTTCCTGCGCCCGCTGCTCGCCGCCCTGCTGTACGACCCGGACCTCACGACGTCCAGCCGGTGCGCGGACCTCGCGCTGCGCGCCTTCGCCGGCGGACGGCTCGCGCTCCCCGAGGGCGGCGCCGAGGCCCTGCCGGAGCACATGGCGCGGTCGCTGCCGCCGGGCACCGTGCACACCGGAGTCCGCGTCACCTCGGTCGCGACCAACGCGGTGACCACCGCGGAGCACGGCGTCATCCGCTGCCGGGCCGTGCTGGTGGCGACCGACGCCCGCGCCGCGGCCGGACTGCTGCCGGGGCTGCGGGTGCCGGACTTCCACCCGGTGACGGTGGTCCACCACACGACCGACGAGCCGCCGACGACCGGCGCGGCCCTGCTGCTCGACGCCGACCGGGGCGGCCCGGTGGCCCACACGGCGCAGGTCAGCCAGGTGGACCCGTCCCGCGCGCCGGCCGGCCGCGCCCTGGTCTCGTCGACGGTCCTCGGCCCGCCCCCGCCCGACCTCGACACCGCCGTACGCATCCACCTGTCCCGCCTCTACGGCACCCCGACCACCCGCTGGGAGACCCTCGCCGTGCACCACACGCCCGAGGCGGTGCCCGCGATGCGCCCGCCGCACGATCCGCGCAGGCCGGTACGGCTGCTGGCCGGGCTGTACGTGTGCGGCGACCACCGCGACACCAGCACCGCCCAGGGCGCCCTGCACTCGGGCCACCGGGCCTCCGAGGCGATCCTGAGAGACCTGGGCGCGGGCCGTCCGATGCACGCGGCGGAGCCGACGCCGACGGCACACGCGGCCTAGGGGGTGTCGTTTGGATCTTGCCGGGGTCGCGGGGTCGGCCACAAGGCACTGCCGGCCGCGGCCGGCCTGATCCAAACGACACCCCCTAGGCCCGCTCCGGACCGGCGCGCCACCGCTGCCGCTACCCCAGGGCGGCCACCTTGTCCCGGTACCCCCGGACCGGGGCGGCGTCCCGGTACGGCTCCAGGCGGCGCTCGAAGTCGCGGACGTACTCCACGGCGCGCACCGAGCGCATCTCGGCCGCCTGCCCCGCCGCCTCGGCGGCCAGCTGGCAGGCCTGGTCAAGCTCGCCGAGGCCGAGCCGGGCGGTGGCGAGGACGACCCGGCAGAACAGCCGGCTGCGGGCGTAGACGGGGGCGCGCAGTTGCAGCGAGCGTTCCGCGTGCTGGGCGGCGGCGCGGAACTGCTGCAGGTCGCGGTGGCAGTGCCCGAACTCGTCGGCGAGCTGCGCCTCGTCGAAGAAGCGCGCCCAGTGCGGCACCTCGTCGCCGGGCCGGGCGGCCTCCAGCGCCCGCTCGGCCCGCACCAGGGCCGCGGTGCAGGCCCGCACCTCGCCGAGCAGGCCGTGCGCCCGCGCCTCGGCGGCGTGCAGCAGGGTCTGCACGACCGGCGGCGCGGAGGTCCCCACGCCCTGCTGCGCCACCCGCGCGAGCTGCACGGCCTCGCGCCCGTGGCCGAGGTAGACGGCCTGCCGGCTCATGGTGACCAGCACGTACGAGCCGTACGCCCGGTCCCCGGCCGCCTGCGACAGCCGCAGCGCCTGCACGAAGTACCGCTGGGCGAGGCCGTGCGCGGCGATGTCGTACGAGGTCCAGCCGGCGAGCCGGGTCAGGTCGGCGGCGGCGGCGAAGAGGCGGCGGCCGGTCTGCTCGCCGTAGGTGCCGCGCAGCATCGGTTCCAGTTCGTGCTCCAGGTAGCGCACGAGGGCCTGGCGGGCGTGTCCGCCGCCGTAGCGGTCGTCGAGGCTGCGGAACAGCTCGCCGACGGAGCGCAGCGCGGCGAGGTCGCCCCCGCTGACCTTCTGGCCGGGGCCGCGCTCGGCCGGGGCCCGGCGCCTGGACGGGTCGAGCGGGACGGCGAGCCGCGGGGTCGCCGGGCGGCCCTGCGCGGGAATGCGGACGGGCACCTCGACGCGGGCCACCTTGTCGTCGGGGCGGCCGATCAGCCAGTCGCGGCTGGGCACGACGAGTCCGGCCGGGGTGAAGGCGATCTTCCGCAGCTCGGCGTGGCTGCCGGAGTCCTTGCGCCACAGTCCGCCGACGATGTCGACCGCCTCCTCCGGGCTCCCGGCGAACTCCAGCCCCGCGTAGACGGGCGCGCAGGCGTCCAGGCCGAGGTCCTGGGCGGTCAGTCGGCGGCCCAGGCGCCGGGTGAAGACCTCGGCGATCAGCGCCGGGGTGGTGCCGCGGGGCTGCTGACCGCGCAGCCACCGGGTGACGGACGTCTTGTCATATCTCAGGTCCAGGCCGTGTTCGAGTCCGAGCTGGTCGACGCGACGCGCGAGACCCGCGTTCGAGAACCCCGCTTCGGCGATGAGCGCGGCGAGCTGGCGGTTGGGGGTGCGCTGCGCGGGTCGTTCCGTCATGGTGCGGTGCGGTCTCCTGCCTTCCGGGCGTTCGATTGCCCGGAGCGCCTGTGAGCAGCCCTTATGGCCTCGTGAACGGCGCGAATGTAGCGGAGAGTAAGCACCCGATCGCACAATTCGCCCGACATTCATCCGATCGTGTGAGAATTGCCCGCCCGACTGACGACGCATGGTCGGTCGTACAGTGGCGTGGGCACGCTTCGTGCCTTACGACCTTGCAGGGAGGCACGTGCCGTGAGTGAGCTGCACTTCGTCCGGATGGGGTTCGGTGCCGATCGCGTCGAGTACCAGGAGGCGTGGGACGAACAGCGCCGGGTGCACGCCGCGCGCTTCGTCGACGAGGTCCCCGACACCGTGCTGCTCCTCGAACACCCGCCGGTCTACACCGCCGGCCGGCGCACCGAGGACAGCGAGCGTCCGCTGGACGGCACCCCGGTGATCGACGTGGACCGCGGCGGCAAGATCACCTGGCACGGTCCGGGCCAGCTGGTGGGCTACCCCATCCAGAAGCTCCCGCGCCCGGTCGACGTGGTGGCCCACGTCCGCCGCCTGGAGGAGGCCCTGATCCGCACCTGCGCGGAGTTCGGCCTGGAGACCTCCCGGGTGGAGGGCCGCAGCGGCGTCTGGGTCCTCGGCGACCCGGTCGAGCAGCGCCCCGTTCTCGGCGGCCTCTCCCTGGACTTCGACCCCCGCCTGAACGACGACGAGTTCGACCCCCGCCTCAACGGCCCCGAGTACGCCCCGTCCAACGCGGGCCAGCGCCGCGAGGACCGCAAGATCGCCGCCATCGGCATCCGGGTCGCCAAGGGCGTCACGATGCACGGCTTCGCCCTGAACGTGAACCCCGACAACAAGTGGTTCGACAAGATCATCCCCTGCGGCATCCGCGACGCGGGCGTCGCGTCCCTGGCGAACGAACTCGGCCGCGACGTGACCATCGAGGAGGTCCTCCCGGTGGCCGAACGCCACCTCCGCGACATCCTGGAGAACGCGGAACTGAAGCCGAGGGTGATCGAGAAGGCCCCGGCAGCTTGAACTCCGGGCATATTTCCAGCCCGTCCGGCGTTTGAGGACGAGGCCGTTCAGGCCGACAGCGGGGGCCTGGGGGCGGCAGCCCCCAGCAAGGCCAGCACCAACGCCGACCAACAAATCAACGGGCGTACCCTGAAGAACGCCGAAGAATCAAACGCTAGGGAGCCGGTCGTGTCCGCAGTCGCACCCGACGGACGCAAGATGCTGCGCCTTGAGGTCCGCAACAGCCAGACCCCCATCGAGCGCAAGCCCGAGTGGATCAAGACCCGGGCGAAAATGGGCCCCGAATACACCAAGATGCAGAACCTCGTGAAGAGCGAGGGCCTGCACACGGTCTGCCAGGAAGCCGGCTGTCCCAACATCTACGAGTGCTGGGAGGACCGCGAGGCGACCTTCCTCATCGGCGGCGACCAGTGCACCCGGCGCTGTGACTTCTGCCAGATCGACACCGGCAAGCCCGAGGCGCTCGACCGCGACGAGCCGCGCCGCGTCGGCGAGTCCGTGGTCACCATGGACCTGAACTACGCCACCATCACCGGCGTCGCCCGCGACGACCTCCCCGACGGCGGCGCGTGGCTGTACGCGGAGACGGTGCGCCAGATCCACGAGCAGACCTCCGGCCGCGAGGCCGGCCGCACCAAGGTCGAGCTGCTGGCCCCGGACTTCAACGCCGTTCCGGAGCTGCTCCGGGAGGTCTTCGAGTCCCGCCCCGAGGTCTTCGCGCACAACGTCGAGACCGTCCCGCGGATCTTCAAGCGCATCCGCCCGGGCTTCCGCTACGAGCGCTCGCTGAAGGTCATCACCGACGCCCGCGACTTCGGCCTGGTCACCAAGTCGAACCTGATCCTCGGCATGGGCGAGACCCGCGAGGAGATCAGCGAGGCGCTGAAGCAGCTGCACGAGGCCGGCTGCGAGCTGATCACCATCACGCAGTACCTGCGTCCGTCCGTGCGCCACCACCCGGTGGAGCGCTGGGTCAAGCCGCAGGAGTTCGTGGAGCTGAAGGAGGAGGCCGAGCAGATCGGCTTCTCCGGCGTGATGTCGGGCCCGCTGGTCCGCTCGTCGTACCGGGCCGGACGGCTCTACGGAATGGCCATGGAGCAGCGCCGGTCCGCCACCGTGTGAATTCCCGCACAAGTCACTACTGGCCAGTAATGGCCGATGTGCCGCGGCCCCGACCGTCCTCGCTGATGAGGGCATCGGTCGGGGCCGCGAGCCCGTTCCAGGACCCGGCGACGCGGCTTCATGTGCGTTTGACCGGCGGGTCACGCCCTGGTAACACCAATCAGTGACCCTGGAATCACAGCACGTACACCGCCACGTACACCCGTCTCCGTACCCGGAGCCGTACCGAGGGGGGACCTCCACGATGCAGGCCGCGCCCGTTCGCCCCACCGCCGTCCGCGCCACCGCCATCCCGTCCTTCACCACCGCCCTGCGGGCCGTCGAGTCGCTGCTGATGAGCGGCGGCCAGCGCACCGCCCGGCGCAATGCCTGGAACTCCGTCCTGGAGGACCGCCGCCGCGCCAAGGACCGGATCGAGACCGAGCGCGCGCTGCGGCAGTCCGTCACCGGCCGCCCCTGACCGCGCCCCGCCCCTCCCCCCGACGGGCACGGCCGCGCACTGCCGGGCACTGCCGTCGTCGGCGCCTTCGGGGGCACGTAGACTTCGTGCCATGGCGAGGAAGGAACCTGCAGCGGACGCTGCGAATCCCGGGCGACTGAAGCAGATCGCTCTGACCTACAAGATGACCCGCAAGGCCGACAAGAAGATCGGTCTTGTGCTCGCGGGTGTCGGCATCGTCGTCTTCGGTGTCCTCCTCGCGATCGGTTTCTGGATCGGTCACCCCATCTATCTCGGCATCCTGGGCCTGCTGCTCGCCTTCCTCGCGACGGCGATCGTCTTCGGGCGCCGGGCCGAGCGGGCGGCCTTCGGGCAGATGGAGGGACAGCCCGGCGCCGCGGCGGCCGTACTGGACAACATCGGCCGGGGCTGGACGACGACCCCCGCGGTGGCGATGAACCGCAACCAGGACGTGGTGCACCGCGCGGTCGGCAAGGCCGGCATCGTGCTGGTCGCGGAGGGCAACCCGAACCGGGTGAAGTCCCTGCTCGCGGCCGAGAAGAAGAAGATGAACCGCATCGTCGCCGACGTCCCCGTGCACGACCTGCTCGTGGGCACCGGCGAGGGGCAGGTCGAGCTGAAGAAGCTGCGCACGACCATGCTCAAGCTCCCCCGCGTCCTGAGCGGCCCGCAGGTCACCGTGACCAATGACCGGCTGCGCGCCCTGGGCGACCTGATGAGCAACATGCCGATGCCCAAGGGCCCGATGCCGAAGGGCATGCGGATGCCGAGGGGCGGCAACCCCAAGCAGCGCTGACCAGCGCCGACCCGTAGGACTTGAAACGCCGGTACGGCGATGGGGGCGGCCCGAGCGATCGGGCCGCCCCCATCGCCGTACCGGCGTCTTGGCGTGCGAGACGTAAGGCGCGCGGCGGGGTCAGATCCGGACTTCCACCGTGCGCGCCAGCCGGTCGTGCAGTCCCCGGCCGTCGCGGTCCCAGATCAGCGCCGGGAGGGCGAGGCACAGCAGGACCGAGCGGAGCAGGGCGCGCAGCGGGCTGGGGCGGCCGGTGGCGAGGTCCACGACGCGCAGGCCGAACAGGCGCTTGCCGGGGGTGAAGCCGACCGTGCCGACGGTCAGCACGCTCAGCACGAAGAAGATCAGCAGGGCCCAGTTGCTCGCCGTCTGCCCGTAGCTGCCCGTGATCAGGCCGTATGCGATCAGGGAGCACAGCGCCCAGTCGACGGCCAGGGCGCCGAGCCGCCTGCCCGGGCGGGCGATCGAACCCGGTCCCTCCTCGGGCAGGCCGAGCTGCTCGCCGCGGTGTCCGAGATCGGCGCCGGCCTCTTCGACGGCCGCGCGGGGGCCGGAGAGCCATGATCCGATTGCTTGCCTGTTGTCCACCCGAACACGGTACTGCGCCCGTATACGTACCGGGAACGGCGGGGTGTGCGGGCCCCCGATCCGGCCTAGGGTGGGGAGGGAGCCGGTTAACTTCTGCGAAACAAATGGGTCACGCCCGAGAAATCACCCGTCCCTAGGGTCGAGGAAGCGTGTGCCACCCGCAATGGCCGCACGAACGATCTACCAACCCGGCGGGACGGTCGGGAGTAGGAGGAGCTGGATGTTCCAGAACGCCGACGACGTCAAGAAGTTCATCGCGGACGAGGACGTCAAGTTCGTCGATGTCCGGTTCTGCGACCTGCCGGGCGTCATGCAGCACTTCACGCTGCCCGCCGAGGCGTTCGACCCCGACGACGAGCAGGCCTTCGACGGGTCCTCGATCCGCGGCTTCCAGGCCATCCACGAGTCGGACATGTCCCTGCGCCCGGACCTGTCCACCGCGCGCGTCGACCCGTTCCGCCGGGACAAGACCCTCAACATCAACTTCTTCATCCACGACCCGATCACGGGCGAGCAGTACTCCCGCGACCCGCGGAACGTGGCGAAGAAGGCCGAGGCCTACCTGGCCTCCACGGGCATCGCCGACACGGCGTTCTTCGGCCCGGAGGCCGAGTTCTACGTCTTCGACTCCGTCCGCTTCGCCACCCGCGAGAACGAGTCCTTCTACCACATCGACTCCGAGGCCGGCGCCTGGAACACCGGTGCGATCGAGGACAACCGCGGTTACAAGGTCCGCTACAAGGGCGGCTACTTCCCGGTCCCGCCGGTCGACCACTTCGCCGACCTGCGCGCCGAGATCTCCCTGGAGCTGGAGCGGTCCGGCCTCAAGGTCGAGCGCCAGCACCACGAGGTGGGCACCGCCGGCCAGGCGGAGATCAACTACAAGTTCAACACGCTGCTCGCGGCCGCGGACGACCTCCAGCTCTTCAAGTACATCGTGAAGAACGTGGCCTGGAAGAACGGCAAGACGGCGACCTTCATGCCGAAGCCGATCTTCGGTGACAACGGCTCGGGCATGCACGTCCACCAGTCGCTGTGGTCGGGCGGCGAGCCGCTCTTCTACGACGAGCAGGGCTACGCCGGTCTGTCGGACACCGCCCGCTACTACATCGGCGGCATCCTCAAGCACGCCCCGTCGCTGCTGGCCTTCACCAACCCGACGGTGAACTCGTACCACCGCCTGGTGCCGGGCTTCGAGGCGCCGGTGAACCTGGTGTACTCGCAGCGCAACCGCTCCGCCGCGATGCGCATTCCGATCACGGGCTCGAACCCGAAGGCCAAGCGCGTCGAGTTCCGCGCCCCGGACGCCTCCGGCAACCCGTACCTGGCCTTCTCGGCGCTGCTGCTGGCGGGCCTGGACGGCATCAAGAACAAGATCGAGCCGGCCGAGCCGATCGACAAGGACCTCTACGAGCTGGCTCCCGAGGAGCACGCGAACGTGGCGCAGGTCCCGACCTCGCTGGGCGCGGTCCTCGACCGCCTGGAGGCCGACCACGAGTTCCTGCTCCAGGGCGACGTGTTCACGCCGGACCTGATCGAGACGTGGATCGACTTCAAGCGCGCCAACGAGATCGCGCCGCTGCAGCTGCGTCCGCACCCGCACGAGTTCGAGATGTACTTCGACGTGTGATCGACCCCGGCCCTCCCACCGGCCGCCCGGCGCCCCCGTCCCTCCACCTGAGGGCGGGGGCGCCGTCGTGCGTGGCCGAAAACCCTTCACAGGGTGCGGGCGGGCCGGGATCATGTCTACTGACACGGTTGTTCGAGTCAGGTTGATGTCGGGGGGACGGGGAGAGTGCCGGAGATGCCGGATCGCGACGACGAGGAGCGCGAGTACGACCTGAGGTGGGCGGAGGGTGCCGAGCACAAGGAGCCCTCGGCGCGCGCCCGGATGCTCGCCGCGCGCTGGAAGGAGAACCCGCCCGGCCCGGTCCCCTTCCGCGCCGACCCCGACCACGTGGGCTCACGGCGCCGGTCGTCGTGGGTGTCCACCGCCGTGGTGCTCGGCTGTGTGGCCGCGGTGATCGTGCTGCTCGGCTACATCAACTTCCGGGCGCCCTACTAGGGCCTGTCCTGGTGCCCCGGGGCTCAGCGGAACGCGGTGACGTTGCGGGCGGCCCAGTCGGCGAACGGGCGCGGGGCGCGGCCGAGGACCCGTTCGACGTCCGGGCTGACGCGCTGCTCGGCCGGGCTCGGGTTGCCGACGATGTCCAGGGTGTCGTCGGCGAGTTCGGCCGGCATGCTCCGGGCCATGGCGGCCCTGGCCTCGTCGCGGGTCAGCTCGTGGAAGGCCACGGGCGAGCCGAGCGCTGCGGCGAGGGCCTCCGTCTGCCCGCGCGGAGTGATCACCTCCGGGCCGGTCAGCTCGTATGCGTCGCCGGTGTAGCGGTCCTCCAGCAGGCAGGCCGCCGCCACCGCCGCGATGTCGGCCGGGTCGATCACCGGCACCCCGACGTCGCCGAAGGGCGCCGCGACGACCCGTCGCTCGCGGACGGACTCGGCCCACCACAGGGCGTTGGAGGCGAAGCCGCCCGGCCGCAGCAGCGCCCACTCAAGGCCGGACTCCCGCACCGTGTCCTCCAGCTCGCGCATCGCGATCCGGGTCGCCCCGAAGGGCCTGGTCACCACGCCGAGCGTGGAGAGCAGGACGATGCGGCGGACCCCGCTGTCCGCGGCCTCGGCGACGATGTCCGCGGGGTTGGCGCCGAGGGCGTGCAGATCGCCGGAGAGCAGCAGGAACAGCGACTTCGCCCCGGCCAGCGCGGGCCGCAGGCCGGCCGGCTCGGCGAGGTCGGCCATCTGGTGGCGGACGCCGTCCGGTACCGCCGCCGGGTGCCGGGACACCGCCGTCACCTGCTCGCCCGCCTCCGCCAGCGCCCGCGTCAGCGGCCGGCCGATGTTTCCGGTCGCCCCGGTCACCACGATCATGATCAGCTCCTTGTCGGATGTGCCCAAGAATGCTCGGAAGTACTCCGAGGGCGTTCACGCTAGGAGCGGCGGCTAACTTTTGGTAAGGGCATACCTGGAGGTAAGCTCATGACATGACGGAAGGCGTGCAGCACAGACGGGTCGAGACCGGCGAGCGGTATGACGTGTTTCACACCGACTGCCTGGCGCGGGACGTGGTCGACCACGTGACCAGCAGGTGGGGCGTCTGGGTGCTGATCTCCCTGCGCCGCAACGACCTCCGGTTCTACGAGCTGCGCGAGAGCATCCGGGGCATCAGCGAGAAGATGCTGGCCCAGACCCTGCGCGCGCTGGTCGAGGACGGTCTGGTCTGGCGGAAGGTCGAGCCGACGACGCCGCCGCAGGTCACGTACGGGCTGACCGAGTTCGGCCGGGACGTCGGCGAACCGCTGACGGAGCTGTTCGACCGGATCACCCGGCGGCTGTCGGCGCTCGATCCCGCCTGACCTCCAGGGCGCCGGGTGCACACTGGACAGCGGGACGAGTGCCCGACTGTGAGGTGGTACAGATGCAGAGCCGCTTCCGGAGCGACCGGCGGTTGACCGTGCGCATGGGGGTCACCCTCTTCCTGCTCGGCCTGTTGTACGTGGGTTTCGTCGCCGCGCTGATCGCGCTGCTGAAGTCCTGGGTCCTGGTCGTGGTGATCGTGGCGCTGGTGTTCGGGGCGCAGTACTGGTTCTCCGACCGGATCGCGCTGTTCGCGATGCGCGGCCGGGTCGTGGAGCGGGAGGAGTATCCGGAGCTGCACGGGGTGGTGGACCGGCTGGCGGCGATGGCCGACATGCCGAAGCCGGTGGTCGCGGTGTCGGAGATGGAGATGCCCAACGCCTTCGCCACCGGCCGCAATCCGGACAACGCGGTGGTCTGTGTCACCACCGGGCTGCTGCGGCGGCTGGAGCCCGCGGAGCTGGAGGGCGTGCTCGCGCACGAGTTGTCGCACGTGGCGCACAAGGACGTCGCGGTGATCACGGTGGCCTCGTTCCTGGGCGTGATCGCGGGGCTGATCGTGCGGTTCGCCTTCTACTCCCAGCTCTTCGGCGGGCGCCGGGACCAGAACACGATGGCGGTCCTGGCGGTGGTGATGGGCGTCTCGGCGGCCGTGTACGCGCTCAGTTTCCTGCTGATCCGGGCCCTGTCCCGGTACCGGGAGCTGGCGGCCGACCGGGCCGCGGCTCTGCTCACCGGGCGCCCCTCGGCCCTGGCGTCGGCGCTCACCAAGGTCACCGGCGACATCGCCCGCATCCCGACCAAGGACCTGCGCACGGCGCAGGCCTTCAACGCCTTCTACTTCACCCCGGCCTTCGGCAGCGACCCCGGCCTCGGCCGGTTCTTCGCCACCCACCCCAGCCTGGAGCAGCGGCTCGACCAGCTGGGCCGGATCTCCAGCGAGCTGGGCGAGGCACCGGCGCCCGGCAAGGCCTGAGGCGCGGGCATGGGACTGCTGGACATCCTGCTCGGCCGCTCCAGGGCCGTGGCCCCTGATCTGGACCGGCTCTTCGCGCTGCCCTCGGCGGCGGTGGGCCTGGAGGCCGCTGCCGGGTTCCGTCCCACCGGGCAGGGGGCGGTGTGCTTCGCGACGGTCGAGGGCGCCGCCTTCGAGCGCACGCACCGCGAGATCCGCGCCCTGCTGGACGCGGACGCCGGCCGCACCCCGGTCGAGTTGACCCACGACTCCTACGGCTACTCCTGGCTCGTCTCGCAGCGCTCCCCGGGCGAGCTGCCCCTTCTGGTGAACGACCTGCACGCGGTGAACAGCACCCTGGAGTCGGGCGGGTTCGGCCCGCGGCTGCTGTGCTCCCTGGCCGGTTTCGTGGACGACGACGGACGGCGGCTCGCCCTCGTCTACCTGTACAAGCGCGGCACCTTCTACCCCTTCGCGCCCCTGCCCGGCGGGCGGCGGCAGCGGGACAACGCGCTGGAGCTGCGGATACGGGCGGTGCTCGCCGACGAACTGCCGGTGGAGGGCGACCTGGCCCGCTGGTTCCCGGTGTGGGGCGCGCCCGGACTCTGACCGCCGTGCGCCGCCGCCTGTCAGTGGCGTCGGGCACGATGTCCGTACCGAGGACGCTACGGACGCGACGACGGGCGGAGGGCCCCATGGATGACGGCGGACGACGGCACATCGGGACGGCCGAACGGCGGCACCGGCTGGCCCTGCGGCAGCGGCTGGCGGGGGCCGCGCGGGCGGGGAGCCCCGAGGAGGTCGCCGGTTCGCTGGTGGCGCTGCACGGCACGGACCCGGCGGCGGTGCACCTGGCCGTGGGCGCGCGGCTGGCGGACGCGGCGAAGACCGTGGGCGAGACGGAGCGGGCGCTGTACGAGGACGGGACGCTGGTCCGGATGCACGGCATGCGGCACACGGTGTTCGTGTTCCCCACCGGGCTGACGGCGGTCGTGCACGCCTCCACCGGCCGCACCGTGGCCGCCCGGGAGCGGGCCAGACTGCTCAAGAACATGGCGGCGGCCGGGGCGCCGGACGCCGCCTGGCTGGCCGAGGTGGAGGAGTCCGCACTGGCCGCGCTGGCCCGGCGCGGCCAGGCCACGGCGGCCGAACTGGCCCGCGACGAGCCGCGGCTCAAGGAGCAGTACGTCTACGCGGCCGGGAAGAGCTACGAGGGGGTGCACACCGTCTCCACCCAACTGCTGAGGGTGCTGGGCGTGGAGGGCAAGGTGGTGCGGGGGCGGCCGCTGGGCTCGTGGACGTCCAGCCAGTTCCGCTGGGCACCGGCGCCCGAGCATCCCGAGCTGGACCCGGGCGAGGCCCAGGCCGAGCTGATGCGCGGGTGGCTGACGGCATGCGGTCCGGCGACCGAGGACGACCTCAAGTGGTGGACCGGGTGGCGGGTGACGGAGGTGCGCCGCGCGCTGACCGCGATCGGCGCGGAGGCGGTCTCGCTGGACGAGGGCACGGGGTACGTCGTCTCCGGTGACACCGGCCCGGTCGCCGGGCCCGCCGAACCGTGGGCGGCGCTGCTGCCCGCGCTGGATCCCACCGCGATGGGCTGGCAGCAGCGGGACTGGTACCTCGCCCCCGGGCTGCGGCCGATGCTCTTCGACCGCAGCGGCAACGTCGGACCGACGGTGTGGTGGAACGGGCGCGTGGTCGGCGGCTGGGCGCAGCGCGCCGACGGCGGGATCGTCTGGCGGATCCTGGACGACGACGGCATCGGCCGCGACGCGGAGAGCGCGATCGCGGCCGAGGCCGAGCGCCTGGCGTCCTGGGTGGGCACGGCCCGGATCACCCCCCGCTTCCGGACGCCGCTGGAACGGGAGCTGTCGGCGTAGGGCAGGTCGTCGAACGCCGGGCGCCCTCGGCGAAGAAGGGCGCCCGGCGTCCGGCTCACCGCGAGTACCGCATCAACGCCCGCACCATGTGGCACGTCGTGTCCGACGGCGGGTGGACCCCGATGGTCAGGGCAGCGCTCCGTATCCTCTCGTTGCGCGCCTGGTTGGGCAGGTAGACGCCGGAGTCGAGCAGGGCGATGGCGAGCCGCATCGCCTTGAGCCGGCGGTTGTGCGTCACGTACCACTCGCGGGGGCGGCCAGCCGGCAGCGGACGCTTCTCCACGGGTTCGTACGGCAGGTCGAGCAGGACGGGCCGCTTGGCGGTGGACTGGGTGGGCAACGGCTTCGGCTTCAGTGCGGCAGCGGGCACAGGCATCCTCCTGTCGCGGTCAGGGCGCCGTCCGGACCACCCGGCGACACCCTCGAACACTGCTTCTATTTTACTGCCCACCACTGACAAAAGCCCCTGCCCACAAGGCCTTTCGGGGCCGCTGGGACCCACGTGGTGAACGAGTTTTCGGCACCCTCCGGCTACCGTGTCCGGCATGGAGATCTGGATCAATCCGGCCTGTTCGAAGTGCCGCAGCGCCATCAGCCTGCTCGACGCGGAGGGGGCCGACTACACCGTCCGCCGCTACCTGGAGGACGTACCGAGCGCGGACGAGATCCGCGAGGTGCTCACCCGGCTCGGACTCGAACCGTGGGACATCACCCGCACCCAGGAGGCGGCCGCCAAGGAACTGGGCCTGAAGGACTGGCCCCGTGACGAGGCGTCGCGCGACCGCTGGATCACCGCGCTCACCGAGCACCCGAAGCTGATCCAGCGCCCGATCATCACGGCGGACGACGGAACGGCCGTGGTGGGCCGCACCGACGAGGCGGTCCGGGACGCCCTGTCCCGCTAGAGCGGGCCTCAACCGTGTGACGCAGGTTACGCGCGCGCATCGACGCGACCGGTGAGTAACTCCGTTCGGTATCTCGTACATAGCGGCGTACGCTCCCCTACCTCTTCAGGAGGCGCGCATGTCGCGCAGGAGAACTCTCGGTACGCAGAAGAAGATCGCGCTGCTGGTCGGCGCCGCCGCGGTGGCCGGTGGCGGCGCCTTCCTCGCGGCGAACGCGTCGAACGCCGCGCAGACCACCCAGGAGGCGCGGACCAAGGCCGCCCAGGACTCGGGCGTCTGCCAGGGTCTGGCCACCGCGCTCGGCAACAACCAGCGGTTCATCGAGGGCCAGCGGGCCAATCCCGACGCGCAGTCGCAGGCCCGGATCGAGAACCGCGAGGCCGTCGTCGCGGAGATCGAGCGCAAGCAGGCGGCGTCCGGGTGCGCGGTCGGGGAGTCGGCTCAGGACCCCCAGGCCGGGCAGGACACCGGGGGCCAGGCGGGTGACCAAGCCGGGGACCAGGCCGGTGACCAGGCCGGAGGCGCCGCGCAGGCCGGTGAGCAGGTCTGCGCCGGTTCCACCGTCACCCTCTCCGGCGAGGGCGGCGCGCCCGCCGCCTCCAGCAACCAGTTCCCGGTGGGCACCAAGCTGAAGGTGACCAACCTCGACAACGGCAAGTCCACGACCGTGGAGGTGAACTCGGTCTCGGGAAGCTGCGCCCTGCTCAACAACGCGGCGTTCGAACAGGTCCGGGAGGAAGGCAAGTTCCTGATCCGGCGGGCGCTGATCGAGAAGGTCGGCTGAGGCTCAGCCGGCGGGCCCGGTGAGGAAGTCGCCCAGGCGGCGGCCGAGGCCGGGCGGCGCGGACTGCGGCAGCGCGTGGTGGGACACGTCCGGCAGGATCTCCGTCTCCACGTGCGGCAGCAGGGTCCGCGCCCGGGCCGCCACCCGGGCGGCGTCGTGCGTCCTGCTGTTCCCGGCCAGGAGCAGCAGGACCGGCACGTCCAGGGCGCGCAGCGCCTGCGGGGCCGGGCGCGGTCCGGTGACCGGCCTGCGCCCGGGGAAGCCGACGGCGGCCTCCTGGAGGGCGAGCCAGTCCGCGTCCAGCGGGGCCGCACCGGTCTCCCACTCCAGGAAGGCGCGGACCCGGCGGGGCGTGGGCCGCAGCAGCATCGGCAGCGCGCGCAGCAGGTAGGCCGCCTTGAACCCGGCGAAGCACTGGGTCGGGTCCAGGAGGAACAGGCGGCGTACCCGGCCCGGCGCGTGCAGGGCGTGGTGCAGGGCGATCCAGGCGCCGTAGGAGTGCCCGCCGAGGTCGGTCTCCGCGATGCCGAGGCCGTCGAGGAGCGCGTCCAGCCAGCCGGCCAGGTCGGCGACCGTACGGGGGTGGCGGTCGCCGGCCGGTGTGCTGCGGCCCGGCGCGCCGATCAGGTCGACTGCGTGGACGCGGTGGGTGCGGGACAGCTCGGCGGCCTGGGCGTACCAGGACGCGGAGGTCGCCGCGCCGCCGCCCGGCAGCAGCACGAGGGGGTGGCCGTCGGCCGGGCCGGTCAGGTGGACCTGCGTCTCGCCGAAGGGGGTGGGGACGGTCACCGACTCGGTCCCCGTGGGCCACTTGGCCATGACCTTGCCGTAGGCGTCGTGGAAACGGCCGGCGTCGTGAAATCGGCCGGCGTCGTGCGGTCCGCGAGCGCTCATGAGCGGTGCCCCCTGTTTCGCTTGCTCCCTGTTCCTGCCCTTCCGGTATTCTCTCGCTGAACGAGATACTTGTCGAGCGAGACGATGACGAAGGGCGGCCCCCATGACCGACCAGGGAGCGCCGGAGCCGGAGCCACAGCTGGAGATCGTGCATCTCCTGCGCGCGGTCACCGTCGAGCTGGGCGCGCACAGCGCGCGGTTCGCGCAGCGCAACGGCATGCACCCCACCGACGTCCGCGCGCTCATCGCGCTCATGGACGCCGCTCGGGCGGGCGAGGCGACCACCGCCGGGCACCTGGGTGCCGCCCTCGGGCTGAACTCCGCGGGCACGACGGCGCTGGTCGACCGGCTGGAGCGGGCCGGGCACGTGCGCCGGGTGCGCGACGCACGGGACCGGCGCAGGGTCACCGTCGAGGTGGACGAGCGGGCCGTCGCACTGGGCTGGTCCCACTTCGGGCCGCTGATCGGGCGGGCGGTGGAGCTGCTGCGCGGCTACGACGAGCGGGAACTGGCGGCGATCAGGGGCTTCCTGACCGGCGTACGGGAGGCCGCCGCGGACGACGGGCGTGAGCCGCACCACAACGAGCCCGGGTAACACGGGGTTCACATACGGGCAACGGCCGGGAAATCGCCCGTTGGCACGCTGCACGGCAGTAGCCGCGGCACCCCTGCCGCCCCAGCGCCGCAGCACCCGCGAGTGCGCCGAGACCCACCCCGAAGGATGTGGCCCCCGTGACCTTCAAGGCCGAGTACATCTGGATCGACGGCACCGAGCCGACGGCCAAGCTCCGTTCCAAGACGAAGATCGTCACGGCCGCCCCCGCCGGTCTGGACGCCCTCCCGGTCTGGGGCTTCGACGGGTCCTCCACCAACCAGGCCGAGGGCAGCTCCTCGGACTGCGTGCTCAAGCCGGTCTTCTCCTGCCCCGACCCGATCCGCGGCGGCGACGACATCCTGGTGCTGTGCGAGGTCCTGGACACGGACATGTCGCCGCACCCGAGCAACACCCGCGCCGCGCTGGCCGAGCTGTCCGAGCGCTTCGCCGCGCAGGAGCCGGTCTTCGGCATCGAGCAGGAGTACACCTTCTTCAAGGGCGCCCGCCCGCTCGGCTTCCCCGAGGGCGGCTTCCCGGCCGCGCAGGGCGGCTACTACTGCGGTGTCGGCTCGGACGAGATCTTCGGCCGCGACGTCGTCGAGGCGCACCTGGAGAACTGCCTGAAGGCCGGACTCGGCATCTCCGGCATCAACGCCGAGGTCATGCCCGGCCAGTGGGAGTTCCAGGTCGGCCCGCTGGCCCCGCTGGAGGTCTCCGACCAGCTGTGGGTGGCGCGCTGGCTGCTCTACCGCACCGCCGAGGACTTCGAGGTCTCCGCCACCCTGGACCCCAAGCCGGTCAAGGGCGACTGGAACGGCGCGGGCGCGCACACCAACTTCTCCACCAAGGCGATGCGCGAGGGCTACGAGGCGATCATCACCGCCTGCGAGTCGCTCGGCGAGGGCTCCAAGCCCATGGACCACGTCAAGCACTACGGCGCCGGCATCGACGACCGCCTGACCGGCCTGCACGAGACCGCCCCGTGGAACGAGTACTCCTACGGCGTCTCCGACCGCGGCGCCTCGGTGCGCATCCCGTGGCAGGTCGAGAAGGACGGCAAGGGCTACATCGAGGACCGCCGCCCCAACGCCAACGTCGACCCGTACGTCGTGACGCGGCTCCTCGTGGACACCTGCTGCACGGCGCTGGAGAAGGCCGGCCAGGTCTGACTGACCCCGGGCCGCCGCCGCCCCCGGCCGCGTTGTCAGTGGCGCGTGCCAGGGTGGGGCCCATGGAGAACGACGGGAACCTCGCCATCCGGGTCGAGACGGAGAACTGGCAGACGCACACCTGGATCCGGGCGGCGGAGCTGCGGGAACTGGTGACGCGCATCGGCCGGGCCGGCGACCGCTTCCTGGTGGTGCAGCGGATACCGGACGTCCCCGACGTGTTCGCCCAGGTGTGGCACGAAGAGGGTGCGGACGGCGCGGACGGCGGGGGCTACCGGCTGGAGCACCGGGCCGCGGCGGACGCGTTCTTCGGCACCGACCTCGACGACCCCCACCGCGTGGCCGACCTCCTGACCGGCTGGGCGCGCCGGGAGGCCGGCTGGGACGCGGGCGTCGGCTGGGAGCCGATTCCCGTCCCGCCGCGGGCCGAGGTGCCCGCCCTGCCGGACGAGGTGCGCGAGCAGGTCGAGCCGCGGGTGCGCGAGCGGCTCCGCTGCGGCTACGACAGCCGGCGGACGCTGTCCGAGATCGCGGAGGACCACCTCGTCGGCGGCGAGTACGGCGACCGACCCGTCTCCCCCGCCCAGGCCCGGCAGTTGGTGGACCGGCTGTGGCTGGAGCGGCTGGCCGAGCAGGACACCTGGGGCGCGGAGCCCACCGACCCGGACCGCCTCACCCGGGTCTTCGAGGCCCTGGACGCGGCCGGGGTCACCGCCCGGGAGAACTTCGCCTGCTGCCGAGGCTGCGGCACGGCGGAGATCGCCGCGGAACGCGAGGGCGCCCGGGGCTTCGTCTTCTTCCACCAGCAGAGCACCGAGGCCGCCGCCGAGGGGCACGGACTCATGCTGTACTACGGCGGTTTCGACGGCTCCGAGGAGACGACCACGGCCGTCGGACACGAGGTCGTGGCCGCCTTCGCGGGGTCCGGACTGTCCACGGAGTGGAACGGCGATCCGGGCCGGGCCATCACCGTGTCCCCGCTCAACTGGCGCAAACGGCTGGTGGGATGACCGCTCGGGCGGCCGGTTCCGGCCAGTCGGCGTCCACGCACTGAGAGGCCTCTCCTCTCCCCCGCCGCCGTCTGCTTCAATGGGCCCATGGCCAGCTTCCGGAAGTACGCAGCGACGGGTCGCCACGACCTTGAGCCCTTCTGGCCTTCCCGTCAGCACGACGACTTCGACCGGGTGTGTTGCCGCGCGACGATCGCGCCGGCCCGCTAGCGAGCCACATCTCCCAGGCCTTCGCGCCTGCCGCCGGTGCGCACGACGTACGTCCCGCGACGCGCCCGACCACGAACTCGCGCCCGTCGCCCCTCCCGACGAACCTCTCGCGCGAAAGAGCTGACGTCTCATGGCGACCACCCGTTCCCTGTCCACCGTCACCCTCGACTCCTCCGCCCAGCCCCACCCCTCGGGCCCCGCCGCCTCCGCCCTTCCGGGCGGGACCGCTTCCCGGCACCGGCTGCGCGCCGTGGACCGGGACGAGGTGGTGGACGTCTCGGACCTGCTGCCGCCGGGCGCCACCTGGCTGCCCGCGCCCCCGCACGCGCTGCCCGCGCTGCCCGGCCGGCCGCCGATGGTCGGCTACCTGGTGCTCGTCCCCGCCGACCGGCAGCCGCCGTTCCGCCCCCTGGACGTGGCCGGACCGGCGCACGGGCCGTCGCACGCGGACGGCGAGGACCCGCTCGTCCGGATCGACCCCGTGCGACGCACCGCCGCCGTGGACGGTCGTGAACTGGACCTGACCTACCTGGAGTTCGAACTCCTCGCGCACCTCGTCGCGCATCCGCACCGGGTGCACACCCGCGACCGGCTGGTCACCACGGTGTGGGGCTACGGCCACGTGGGCGACGGCCGCACCGTCGACGTGCACGTGGCCCGGCTGCGCCGGAAGCTCGGCGCGCAGCACCGGCAGACGATCCAGACCGTGCGGCGCGTCGGCTACAAGTACACGCCGCCCACCGGGCGCTGAGCCCGCGCCGCCGCACCCGGCACAGTGACGGCATGAGGCTACTGGTGCTGGGCGGTACGGAGTTCGTGGGGCGGGCCGTGGTCGAGGCGGCGCTCGGCCGCGGCTGGGAGGTGACCGTCCTGCACCGCGGACGGCACGCCCCGCCCCCCGGAGTGCGGGCGCTGCACGGCGACCGCACCGCGCCCGACGGGCTCGCCGCCCTGGCCGAGGGCACGTGGGACGCCGTCGTCGACACCTGGTCGGCGGCGCCCCGCGCGGTGCGGGACGCGGCGCGGCTGCTGCGCGGCCGCGCCGGACGGTACGTGTACGTGTCGAGCTGCTCGGTGTACGCCTGGGCCCCGCCCGCCGGGTACACCGAGGACGCCCCGCTCGTCGGGGGCGCCTCGGCGGACGCCGGGCAGAGCGACTACGCCCGGGACAAGCGGGGCGCCGAGCTGGCCGTCCTGGACGCCTTCGGCGCGGACCGCTCGGTGCTGGTGCGGGCCGGGCTGATCCTCGGCCCGTACGAGAACATCGGCCGGCTGCCGTGGTGGCTGAACCGCACGGCCCGCGGCGGCCCGGTCCTCGCCCCCGGCCCGCGGGACCTGCCCCTGCAGTACGTCGACGTCCGTGACCTCGCCGCCTGGGTGCTCGGCGCGGTGGAGCGGGAGCTGAGCGGGCCGTACAACCTGGCCTCCCCGCCGGGGCACACCACCATGGGCGACCTGCTCGACGCGTGCGCCGCGGTCACCGGCGGCGCGGCACGGCTGCGCTGGACCGCCCCCGAGACCGTCCTGGCCGCCGGTGTCGAGCCGTGGGGGCAGCTGCCGGTGTGGACACCCCCGGGCAGCGACCTGCACGACGCCCTGCAGGGCGCGGACGTCTCCCGGGCCCTGGCGACGGGCCTGACCTGCCGCCCGGCCGGCGAGACCGTGGCCGACACCTGGGCCTGGCTGCGGGGCCTCGGCGGCCCGGCACCCCGCCGCCCGGACCGGCCACCGGTCGGCCTGGACCCGGAGACGGAGGCGAAGATCCTCGCCGCCGACGCCGCCGACGCCGCCACCGGGCCCGGCGGGGGCCGAGGTGTATCTGACACCACCCCCTGATCGGGTGCCCGGCCCCGTGACCCGCCCCGGCCGCCTCGGCGAGACTGATGCCATGAGCATCGAGACGAAGAGCAGCACACAGGGGCCACGGGCACGGGGGCGGGCACGGAACGTCGCCCTGTCGGGCGCGCGGGGACTGGCACTCATGTTCATCTCCCTGCCCGGCGCGGTGGTCTGCTTCTGTCTCGCCCTCGTCTCCATCGCCCTGATCCCGATCGGCGTCGGCATCGTCACCACGCCGTGGGTGCTGTCGGGGGTACGGGCCTTCGCGGA
The DNA here is from genome assembly GCF_044327745.1 of Streptomyces sp. NPDC018026. Classification (NCBI taxonomy): domain Bacteria; kingdom Bacillati; phylum Actinomycetota; class Actinomycetes; order Kitasatosporales; family Streptomycetaceae; genus Streptomyces; species Streptomyces sp. NPDC018026. Next base: position 970,681 of record NZ_JBIRFY010000002.1, on the reverse strand, counting down.
CCGGCGCCGGCTGCTCGCCGCCGAGTGGGGCGGGGTGCGGATCCCGCGGGTGTACCGGCCGCTGCCCGCGGACGCCAATCCGTGGGCCCGCACCTTCGGGATGCTGCGTGACCCGGCGACCTGGCGGGACATCGGGTGGCTGCCGGTCGACATGACGGCGGGCTTCGTCACGGCGCTGTTCGCCTTCGCCCTGCCGCTCTACCCGCTGGAGGGCTTCGCCATCGCGGCCGGGCTGTGGCGGGTACTGCCCGACGGGTACTGGTACGGCTTCGTCAAGGTCACCGACCAGACCTCCGCCCTCTTCGCCGCCGGGCTCGGCGCCGCGCTCCTCGCCGCCGCCCTCTGGCTCACCCCGCTCGTGCTGCACGCCCACTTCCGGCTCACCGGCGCGGTCCTCGGCTCCGGCCAGGGCGAACTCGCGGAGCGGGTGCGGGTGCTGACCGAGACCCGGCGCGACGCCGTCGACACCTCCGCCGCCGAACTGCGCCGCATCGAGCGTGACCTGCACGACGGGGCGCAGGCCCGGCTGGTCGCCATGGGCATGGACCTGGGCACCATCGAGGCGCTGCTGGAGAAGGACCCGGAGAAGGCCAGGGAACTGCTCGCACAGGCCCGGCGGTCCTCCGCCGACGCCCTGACCGAGCTGCGCGACCTGGTGCGCGGCATCCACCCGCCGGTGCTCGCCGAACGCGGCCTGGGCGACGCGGTGCGCGCCCTGGCACTGCGGCTGCCCGTCGCCGTCGAGGTGGACGTGGACCTGCCCGGCCGCGCCGACGCGCCCGTGGAGTCGGCCGCGTACTTCGCGGTCAGCGAGATCCTCACCAACGCCGTGAAGCACTCCGGCGCCGACCGGATCTGGATCGACCTGCACTACACGGAGCAGCGGCTGCGGCTCTCCGTCACCGACAACGGCAAGGGCGGTGCGTCGATCGGAGCGGGCTCGGGCCTGGTCGGGGTGGAGCGCCGACTCGGTACATTCGACGGCGTCCTGGCCGTCAGCTCGCCCGCGGGCGGCCCCACCATGGTCACCATGGAGATCCCTTGCGCGTTGTCCTAGCCGAAGACCTGTTCCTGCTGCGCGACGGACTGGTCCGGCTCCTGGAGGCCCACGACTTCGAGATCGCCGCGGCCGTCGAGACCGGCCCCGAGCTGTCCCGGGCCCTGGCCGAACTGCAGCCGGACGTCGCCGTGGTCGACGTGCGGCTGCCGCCCACACTCACCGACGAGGGCCTGCAGTGCGCGCTGCAGGCCCGCCGCGACCGGCTGGGGCTGCCGGTGCTGGTCCTGTCCCAGCACGTGGAGCAGTTGTACGCGCGCGAGCTGCTGGCCGACGGGAGGGGCGGGGTGGGCTACCTGCTCAAGGACCGGGTGTTCGACGCGGAGCAGTTCGTGGACGCCGTACGGCGGGTGGCGGCGGGCGGCACGGCGATGGACCCGCAGGTCATCCAGCAGCTGCTGAGCAGGCGCGCGGCGGAGGACCGGCCGCTGGAGCGGCTCACCCCCCGCGAGCTGGAGGTGCTGGAGCTGATGGCGCAGGGCCGGACCAACGCGGCGATCGCGGGCAAGCTCGTCGTCACCGAGCGGGCGATCGCGAAGCACACGGCGAACATCTTCGCGAAGCTGAGCCTGGAGGTCTCGGACGACGACAACCGCCGTGTCCTGGCGGTTCTGGCGTATCTGGACCGCGGCCGCTGACCCTGTGACGCGTCCCGGGGGCCCCACCGGCCCCGGCAATTCCCGAGACGGGTGAACACCTCTGGAGCGGCTTCCGTATGGATGGGAGCCGCTTCACTCCTGTCGGGCGCCCTCGATGCCCCGCAAGCGATGCCCCCGCAAGGAAGTTTGAGGAGTTCCATGGGACGCAACACAAGAAAACGCCGTACGCCGCTGGCCACCAAGATCGTAGCCGGGGCGGCGGCCCTGGCGGTCGGCGGGGGCGGGCTGGTCTGGGCCAACTTCTACGCTTCGGCGCACGAGGACCACGGGGGTCACAACCGGACCAGGTCGGCCGGCGCGCAGGTCGCGACGATCGACTGCCCCGACGTCGGCCAGAAGATCCGTGACGTGCCGGACCGGGCGCGCGGGGAGGTGGACGGCGAACTGGCCACGATGGACAGCCAGATCACCAACGCCTACCAGCGCCTCGCCACCACCCGGCGGGCGCAGGCGGGTGACGCGCAGTTCGTCCAGAACACCATTCTGGGCCCGCTCAAGGACCGGCGGAAGGCGATCATCGACCGGATCCAGCTGGAGATCAACCGGGCCGGCGGCAAGGCCGACGACAACCTGGACGAGCTGGCGGGCTGCCAGGGGCGTCCCGCCGACCAGCAGAACGGCGGCGGCCAGAACGGCGGCGGTCAGGACGACGGCCAGAACGGCGGCCAGAACGGTGACGGCCAGGACCAGGAGGGCAACGACGACAACGGCAACGGCGTCGCGGGCCCGGTCGCCGAGGACTTCGTCGACATCAACGACGTCCAGCCGAACTCCCGCAACAGCCGCAACGGTCTGGCCGCCGACGGCGACGGCGGTTCCACCGGCAGCTTCACCACGGACTGCGGCGTCAACGAGAACAACCTGTTCAACAGCGACAACCTGATCGCCGCCCCGGGTGTCGACAACGGCGCGCACCACACGCACGACTACGTCGGCAACCAGGACAACGACGCCTTCTCCAGCGACGAGGATCTCGCCAACGCGGACACCTCGTGCCAGAACCAGGGCGACAAGTCCACGTACTACTGGCCGGTGCTGCGCCTCCAGGACGGTACGCAGGAGTTCGACGCGAACGACCAGGGCGGCGGCGCCGAGGGCAACATCGGCAAGATCCTCAAGCCGGCCGAGGCCCAGATCAGGTTCGTCGGCAGCCGGCAGGGCGACGTGGTCGCGATGCCGAAGTTCCTGCGTGTCATCACCGGTGACGCCAAGTCCTTCACCAACGGCGACGCCAACGCCAACACCTCGTGGAGCTGCTCCGGCTTCGAGGACCGGCAGGTGACGGACAAGTACCCGCTGTGCCCCGACGGCAGCCAGGTGCTGCGCACGGTCAACTTCCAGAGCTGCTGGGACGGCCAGAACATCGACAGCGCCAACCACCGGGACCACATGGCGTTCGTCCAGGAGGACGGCAGCTGCGCGAACGGCTTCCAGGCCGTGCCCCAGCTGCAGATCCGCCTCGCGTACGACATTCCCACCCCGACCGTCGAGAACGGCCAGGTGCAGAACCCGTACGCGGTGGACAGCTTCCCGGAGCAGCTGCACAAGCCGATCACGGATCACAACGACTTCATCAACGTCATGGACGAGGACCTGATGAACGAGGTGGTCGACTGCATCAACCGCGGCGAGGACTGCCAGTAGCGGTACCGGCCCGACGGCAAGGAGGGGGCCGGTGACGGATTTCCGTCACCGGCCCCCTTCGCGCGTCCGCGTCCGGTCAGCCGGAATGCCCGGCGTGCTCGCCGTGCCCGGCCGGGTGCCCGGCGCCGCCGCCCCCGTGCTGGACGCCCTGCTCCAGGGTTCCGCCGAGTGTGCCGCGCAGGTCGGCCACCACGTCCTCGTGGCCGACGGCGACCCATTTGCGGCCGACGAGGTAGAAGCCGCCGTAGTCCTTGGCCGTGTTGATCCACTCGCGCTGTCCGCGGTCGGTGGAGAAGGTGGCCAGGACGTACTTCTCGTCGCCCTTCCCGCACAGGGCCTGGCGGATGGTGTCGGCGTCGGTCTGCATGTTCGGGGTGCACTCGGCCTCGGCGGCCAGGTGTTCCAGGCTGCCGGTCGCCGTCGCGGGCACGGTGTCCGCGCCGTCCCCGCCGGCGCCGCAGCCCGTCAGCACCAGGACCGCCGCCAGGGCGGCCGGTGCGAGCATCGGTCGGGTCAGCCTCATGTGTTCCTCCGGTCCGCTTCGGCGACATGCCGCACGGAGCCCCGGCGAGGGGCTCCCGCCATCGATACGGGCGCGGGGCGCGAAGCACTCAGTAACCCGGGTGCCGTCGAGCGGACGCCGTGCGAGAGTGGCCCCGTGGACCAGGACTGGGAAGAGCGTGTGACGGCCGCCTGGGCGGCGTTCGACGACTACGCCGAGGAGGACGCCGCCGACTTCCGGGCGGTCGTCGACGCCCTCGCCGACGAGTTGCCCGCGGACAGTCCCCTCGGCCTGTTCGAGCGGGCCTGCGCCTGGGACTCGACGGGCCACTCCGAGAGGGCCGTGCCGCTGTACCGCGAGGCGCTGGAGCGCGGGCTCGGCGAGGCCAGCGCCTACAAGGGGCGCCGGGCGAAGATCCAGCTCTCCAGCTCGCTGCGCAACACCGGGCATCCGGAGGAGGGCGTGAAGCTGCTCTCGCCGGAACTGGTCGCCCCGTCGGACGAGTTGGACGACGCCGTGCGCGCCGCGCTCGCGCTCTGCCTGTCGAGCATGGGCCGCGACCGCGAGGGCCTGTCCCTGGTGCTCGGCGCGCTGGCACCCCATCTGCCGCGCTACCAGAGGTCGATGGCCAACTACGCGCGGCTGCTGGTGGAGCCGGAGGAGTAGCGGAGTCCCGCACCCCCGCGCCCCGGGGCGGCCTCGCACGGTGACCATCGCCCCGTTCGCTCGTTCTGCTGAACGTGCAGCCACAGGATGTCGCCCCGCGCCCCGCACCGTCCTCCGCCTCCTCGGCCGACCCGGTCGTCGACGTCGAACAGGCCGAGGCCGCGCTCGTCGAGCACTATCCGCGCCTGGCGCGGCTGGCCTATCTGGTGCTGCCGCCGGGTCTCGGCCGGGGCCGCCGCGTCCTGTCCGCGCACGCCCTCACCCAGCGCGCCCTGCCCCGGAACCGGACGACGACCCCGGTGATCCCGGCCCAGTCCACCGGCCGCGAGGTCGACCCCGGGTACGCGCTGGTCCGGCTGCGGGTGGTGCGTACGGCGCTGGAGGCGGGGCTCCCGCTGCGGCGGCGGGCGTGGCCCCGGCGGTCCCAGTTGCCGCCGCTGCTGCCGCACGTCAGGGGCCTCAAGCTCTTCCCGCGCTCGGGCGGCGCGGACGAACTCGCCCTGGACCAGCGGCTGTCCGAGCTCTCCGGTCCGGGCCGGGCGGCGTACGTGCTGCGCGGTCTCGAGCGGCTCCCCGACGACGGGGTGCGGCAGGTGCTGCGGGCCGCCGGGGTCGCCGACCCGGACGGCGCGCTGCGCGAGGCCGACGGGGTGCCGGGTCAGTACGGGCTGCTCGGCTCCCCCGAGTTCGACCCCTGCTCGTTGCAGGCCCGGCCGACCGATCTGCTGCGCCGGCGGCAGCACACGAAGGCCGCGCTGGTAGCCGGGGCGGCGCTGGTGGTGTGCGGGGCGCTCCTCGGCCTGCCCGGGGACGGCTGGGGCCCGGACGGTGCCGCGGCGCCGCCGTACGCACAGAACCCGGCGGCCGAGGCCGCGCTCGATCCGGGCAGGCTGACGAAGGCCGCGCCGGCCGCCTGGGAGACGTCCGCGCGCACGGACTTCTCGGTGTGGCCGGCCCGGGGCGGCCTCACCGGCGACGAGGAACTGCTGCGCCGCGCCCTGGCCGTCTGGGCCCGGCCCGGCGAGAGCGTGGGGGTGTCCGCGACGCCGGGGACCCAGACCGGGGGTCCGGCCGGTCCGCCGCAGCTGCTGTACGCGGGGGAGGTCGACACCGCGCGGGTGGTGATCCTGCACGACGGTCTGCGCCTGGTCCGGTACGCCGAGCCGAAGGACGGTTCCGCCGGTGCCGCCCTGGACTTCGCGCGGACCGACGGGGCGGGCCGGGCCGCGGCCACCGCGGTGGTGCTGGGGCGCGCCGACGGCAACGTGCGGTATCTGACGGCGCCCTGGGTGACCAAGGCGGCGGCGCGCGACCTCGTCGAGCCGGATTCCGGTGCCAGGGAGCTGACGCTCACCGACGGCGTGACGTCCCCGCTGGCCAGCCCGGTGCAGCAGCAGTCCGGGGCCTGTACGTCGTGGAACGCGCTGGAGCTGACCGACGGTTCGGACACCCGGGTGGTGACCGACCTGGGCGAGCTGGTGCCGGCCCGGCTCACCAGCGGGCGCCCCGGCGCGGCGAAGGACGCGTCGGGGGCGAAGGCGCTGGATGCCTGGGCGCCGTACGCGTGCTCGCTGGGCGCGGTGCGCGGGCAGGGGGTGCGGTCGGTGAACGCCTGGGAGTTCGCGACGCAGCCGCTGCCCGACGGGACGGGGTCGGGCGCGTGGGTGTGCACCCGCGCCGAGACCTGGCGCGGCGAAGGGGCCCGGGTGCTGGCGCAGTTCCGGACGCCGGGCGGCGTGCAGGGCGCGGTGGCGGCGAAGGCGCAGGACGTGCCGGCGTGCGGCGAGCGCGATCCGCAGGTGCTGGCCGGGGTGCTGTGGAAGTCGGAGGGCGGGCACTGGTACCTGCTGGCGGCGGGCGGTCCCGACACCGAGTCGATCGAGGCCACGGGCGGCATCAGCGACTCCGCCGACGGCAACCTGCTGACCGCGAAGGCCGAGCAGGGCGCGCGGGCCGAGCTGAAGGGCACGCTGGACGGCGGCCGGACGATCGGCGGCCTGCGCTAGGACCCGCTCCCCCGTACCCGCCCCCACCACCGACTGAGCTGACACTGGCGTCAACAAGTACCGGCAGGAGGGTTCCGCCGGGCCTTACCCGTCAGTACATTGACGCCATGTCTAACAAGCATGTCCCGCTCAAGGCCCGGAAGGTGTCCTTCGCCTGGGAGGACACCCCGCTGCACTGGGTGCCGGGGGACCCGTTCACGACCCACACCATCAACGTGCTGCACCTGCTGCTGCCCGCCGGGGAGCGGTGGTTCGTGCACGTCTACAAGCAGGTGCTGCCGTACATCCGGGACGAGCGGCTGCGCGAGGACGTCATCGGGTTCATCGGGCAGGAGGCGATGCACTCCCAGGCCCACGACGAGGTGCTGCCGCACCTGCGGGACCAGGGGCTCGACCCGACGCCGTACACCGCGCAGGTCGACTGGCTCTTCGAGAAGCTGCTCGGCGACCGCACCCTGCCGCCGGGCCGCCCGCGCCGCTGGTGGCTGATGGAGCGGGTGGCGCTGATCGCGGCGATCGAGCACTACACGGCCTTCCTCGGCGACTGGGTGCTGAACGCCGAGGCGCTCGACCGGCGGGGCGCCGATCCGACCATGCTGGACCTGCTGCGCTGGCACGGCGCCGAGGAGGTCGAGCACCGGTCCGTCGCCTTCGACCTGTTCGTGCACGTGGACGGGGACTACGCGCGGCGGGTGCGGACCTGGGCGACCGCGTTCACGGCGCTGGTGTTCCTGTGGCAGCGCGGGACCCGGTTCTTCATGGCGAACGACCCGACGCTCGTCGACGGCAGGGCCGGCTTCCGGGACTTCCACCGGCGCGGCCGGCAGGGCCTGCTGCCCTCGACCGGCGCGATCACGCGCTCCATACCCGGCTATCTGAGCCGCGCCTACCACCCCTCCAAGGAGTGCTCCACCGAGCAGGCCGTCGCCTACCTCGCCACCTCCCCCGCCGCCGTGGCCGCCTCGGCCGCCGAGAAGTCCCAGGAAGGTGCCGCGTGAGCCCGTACCCGAGCCCGTACCCGAGCCCGAGGCCGACTCCGAGGCGGACGACGGCCCTGCTCCTCGCCGCCGGTACGGCCGGTGCCGCGCTCGTCGTCCGCCGGGCGCTGCGGCGCCGCGTCCAGGGCTCGCCGCTGTGGCCGCTGCCCGCGCTGGACCCGCCGGTCTCCGGGCGGCCCCGCTCCCGCGCGCTGACCCTGCTGGTGACCGCGCACGAGCGGGTGGCCGACGGGGTGGTGCGGCTGCGCCTGGAGGGGACCGGTCTGCCGCGCTGGGAACCGGGCGCCCACCTGGACGTGGTGCTGCCCTCGGGGCTCGTACGGCAGTACTCGCTGTGCGGCGACCCGGAGGACACCTCGTCGTACACCGTGGCCGCGCGGCTGGTCGAGGACGGGCGGGGCGGCTCGCGCGAGGTGCACGAGCAGGTGCGGGAGGGCACCGAACTGGAGGTGCGCGGACCGCGCAACCGCTTCCCGCTGGTCGGGGCGCCCGCCTACGCGTTCGTCGCCGGGGGCATCGGCATCACGCCCCTGCTGCCGATGCTGCGGGCCCTGCCCGAGGGCACCGACTGGCGGCTGCTGTACGGCGGACGGACGCGGGCGTCGATGCCGTTCCTGGAGGAGATCGGGAAGCTGGACCCGGACGGCGGCAGGGTCACCGTCGTCGCCGAGGAGGAGGACGGGCGGCCGCGTCTCGACGCCTTCCTGGCGGACCTCCCCGAGGGGGCGGCCGTGTACTGCTGCGGTCCGGAGGGCCTGATGGCGGCCGTGGCGGAACGCCTCCCGGCGGGCGCCGCACTGCACCTGGAGCGGTTCGCGCCGCGTACGACGGCGGACGGCGACACGGAGTTCGAGGTCGAGCTGCGCCGCAGCGGGCGCACGCTGACCGTGCCCGGCGGCTCCTCGGTGCTGGCCGCCGTGCGCACCGAGCTGCCGAACACCCCGTACTCCTGCGAGCAGGGCTGGTGCGGGACCTGCCAACAGAAGGTACTGGAGGGCGAGATCGACCACCGGGACGAGTTGCTCACCGACTCGGAACGCGGCGACTCGATGCTCATCTGCGTGTCCCGGTGCCTCGGCACCCGGCTCGTGCTCGACATCTGAACACCGAAGAATGCCGATGCCCGGTCCGGCCCGTTCAAGGCCGGATTCGATCGGTAAGGTGTTCGTATGACTACCGGGGTGCGCCGCAGAATGGGCGTCGAGGAGCGGCGGCAGCAGCTGATCGGCGTCGCGCTCGATCTGTTCAGCCGCCGCTCGCCGGACGAGGTCTCCATCGACGAGATAGCGTCGGCGGCGGGCATCTCGCGCCCGCTGGTCTACCACTACTTCCCCGGCAAACTCAGCCTGTACGAGGCCGCGTTGCAGCGCGCCGCGGACGATCTGGCGGACCGGTTCGCGGAGCCGCGCCAGGGCCCGCTGGGCGCCCGGCTGCTGCGCGTGATGGGCCGCTACTTCGACTTCGTCGACGAGCACGGCCCGGGTTTCTCGGCCCTGATGCGCGGCGGCCCGGCCGTGGGCTCGACCACGACCAACGCGCTGGTGGACTCCGTACGGCAGGCCGCGTATGTCCAGATCCTTTCGCACCTGGACGTCACCGAGCCGCCCGCGCGGCTGGAACTGGTCGTCCGCTCCTGGATCTCGCTCGCCGAGTCGACCGCGCTGCTCTGGCTGGACGGGCGCCGCATCCCGCGCGCCGAGCTGGAGGCGCAGCTCGTGCACGACTTCGCCGCGCTGCTGGCGGTGAGCGCCGCCTACGACGAGGAGATGGGCGCGCTTCTGCGCCGCGTCCTCGCGGACGAGCCGGCCGACGGCCCCTTCGAGGACCTGGTCGGCCGGCTGATCGCACTCGCCGGTTAGCTCTCGAACTTCCGGTACGACGGGTCCAGGTCGCGGACCTCGGCGGAGGCGTGCAGGGCGAGGCCGTCGCCCGGCTTTGCGTACTGCCGCAGCAGTTCCAGGACGGCCTCGGTCAGCCGCACCTTGGTCTCGTCGGTGCGGCCCGCGAGCAGCCCGAGCGTGACGTGCACGACGGCGTGCCCCTCGGCGTCGGGACCGACCACGGTGTCCTCGGTGCGGCGGAACTGCGTCTTGCAGGCCGGCGGCTTCGCGGCCGCGATCTCGACGACGGCCTCGTGCAGGGCCCGCGCGAAGGCGGGCCGGTCGAAGTCGCCGGCGAGCCGGTCGGAGTAGTCGACGGTGATCTGCGGCATGAGCCCTCCCGTTGGCGTGGACAGCAGGGCTCACCCTAACCGCAGACCTCCTGCCGTCAGCCGGCCCGCTGGAAGACGGCGACCGTACGGGCCGGCACGGTGAACGTGCCGGTCTTCGCCGCGTACGCCGACTCCTTCACCACCGCGTCCGCCCCCGCCGCCTGCACCGGATGCAGCCGGTAGCCGGTTCCGGCCGCCGCCCCGACGCGCTGCTCCTGCCGCTCGGGCGTGGCGTTGAAGACGACGACGAGGTCACCGAGGCGCATGGTGATCACGCCGGGTGTCTCGTCCTTGCCGGAGAGCGGGAAGGAGAGCCGGGACTGCACCTGCGCGGCCGTGGCGAGGGAGAAGTCCTGCTCGCCGGTACGGATCTTCAGCAGGTCCCGGTACGCCGCCGAGGCGCCGTTGATCTGCGGGCAGCCGACGCTCACCGCGCCCAGCAGGGGCTTGGCGTAGGACCACTTGTCCTGGTTGTCGGCGGCGGGCGGCAGTCCCCGGCCGAAGCCGTTGCCGTCGGCGCAGTTCCAGTGCAGGGCGTTGAACCAGTCGCCGCTGTCGTAGGAGTTGCGGTCCAGCGACTTGGAGCGCAGCAGGTCGGTGCCCGCCTGGGAGAGCGCCGGGCCCTGCGAGAGGGCGGCGGTCGCCATGGCGAGGACCTGCATGCGGGCCCGGTCGTCGGCGGACGTGTCCTTCGGCAGCTTGAAGGTCAGCGCGTCGAAGAGGGACTCGTTGTCGTGCGCGTCGGCGTAGGCGAGGGCGTCGCCGGGTGCCGCCGCGTATCCGGCGGGGGCGCCGTTGTAGTCGACCTCGGAGCCCTTGACCTCCTTGCCGTCGGTGTCGGTGAAGGAGTAGCCGGCGAGGTTGCCGGTCAGGCCGACCTTGATCAGGTCCTGGTAGTGCAGCAGGCGGGCCTTCTGCTCGGCCTCGGTGCCGTTGGCCGTCGAGGAGTTCGGGTCGGTGTAGAGGCCGGAGGCGAAGCCCTGGACGCCGGGGTCCTCGTCGAAGGGGCCGCCGCCGCGCACGGCGTCGCGGGCCCGGTCGGAGAAGGTGGCGATGCCGGTGCCGGCCATGTTCTTCTGGGTGGCCTGGACGAAGCGGGCGTCGTCGGCGACCTCGCCGAAGTTCCAGCCCTCGCCGTACAGGATGATCTTCTTGCCGTCGACGCCGTCCTTCTTGAGGGTCAGCTCGTCCAGCGCCTTCCTGACCGCGAGGATGTTGGCCTTCGGGTGGTGGCCCATGAGGTCGAAGCGGAAGCCGTCGACCTTGTACTCCTTGGCCCAGGTGACGACCGAGTCGACGACGAGCTTGCCCATCATGGCGTTCTCGGTGGCGGTGTTGGAGCAGCAGGTGCTGTTGGCCACCGAGCCGTCGGCGAGCAGCCGCTGGTAGTAGCCGGGCACGATCCGGTCGAGGACGCTGGTCTTCGCCTGGCCGCTCGCGGCCGTGTGGTTGTAGACGACGTCCATGACGACACGCAGGCCGTCGTCGTTGAGGGCCTTGACCATCTTGCGGAACTCGACGGTGCGGGCGGTGCCCTCCGGGTCGGTGGCGTAGGAGCCCTCGGGGACCGTGTAGTGGTACGGGTCGTAGCCCCAGTTGAAGGCGTCCTTGGCGGCGGCCTTCGTCACGCACCCCTGCTGCTTCTCGGAGTCGGCCGGGAGGGCGGCGAGGTCGCAGTCGGGCGCCGTCTGCTCGGACTTCTTCTCGGGGATGGTGGCGATGTCGAAGGCGGGCAGCAGGTGCACGTAGGAGGTGCCGGCCTCGGCCAGCTCGCGCAGGTGCTTGGAGCCGTCGCTCTTCTCGTCGGTGAAGGCGAGGTAGGTGCCCCGGTGGTCCGCGTCGGCGGTCGCATCGGCGACGGAGAAGTCGCGGATGTGCAGCTCCTGGATCTGCGCGTCCCGCAGCGGGACGGCCTCGGGCTTGCGGTAGTGCTCCCAGCCGCGCGGGGCGAGGGAGCGGTCGTCCAGGTCGACGACGAGGCTGCGCTCGGAGCCGGTGGTCAGGGCGAGGGAGTACGGGTCGGTGACCTTGTTGGTGACGACCTCGCCCGCGGTGGGCGCCCACACCTTGACGGCGTACCGGTAGGCCTTGCCCTTCCAGGACTTCGGACCGGTGGCGGACCAGACGCCGGTGGCGTCGTTCCGGCGCATCCGCACGGTGCGGCCGCCGATCTCCAGCTTCACGTCCTGCGCGGTCGGCGCCCACACGGAGAGGGTGGGGCGGCCGTGGTGGAAGACCGGGCCGAGGTCGGCCCCGGTCGCCCGGCCCGCGTACAGGTCGTCCAGGACGCCCGCGGTCTGTACGCCCGTCGCCGCGAGCAGGGCGCCGGTGGCGGTGCGCTGGGCGGCGACGACCTGGCCGCGCAGGGCCTCGCGGACCCGGTCGCGGTCGCGTGGGTCGACCGACCAGGCGGTGTACTCCTTCAGGTGCGGGAACTTCGCCTTCTGGGCGTCGGTGAGGGCGCTCTTGGTGAGGCGGAGCCACTGCTGGTCGTCGCCGGTGAGCCGGCCGCCCTCGGCGGTGATGGAGCCGGTGCGGGAGGCGAGCAGCTGGGTGGAGGCGGCGCCGTCGGAGCCGTTCCAGGCGACGGTGTTCCGGTCGATCCAGATGGCCTTGGAGGTGGTGAGGTCGACGGCCGCGGCCGAGCCCGCGGGCTGCGGCAGCAGGTAGTCCTCCTGGCCGCTCAGCAGCCACACCTCGTGGCCGTCGGCCTTGAGGTCGAGGGCCTGGTCGGTGGGCAGGTCCTTCTCGTCGCCCTTGTGGACGATGTAGCTGACGCTGCTCGCGCCGTCGGTGAGGGGCACCTCGAAGACCGCGCCGTAGGAGTCGGTCCCGACCGGCTGGAGCGGCTTGGCCCAGTCGGTGGGGTTCGCGGCGTCGCCCCAGACGTGCAGGCCCCAGCCGTCGTAGTTGCCGTCGGCGCGCTTGTAGTGCAGTACGGCCTTGGTGGTGTCCTGGGCGGGGTACTCGGGCCGCTCCGTGGCGACCTGCTCCTTGCCCTGCTCGATCCACACCTCGCCGGTCTCGGTGACGTCGATGGTGCGGTCGGCGGCGACGTCCTTGTTGCCGTCCTTGTCGATGACGAGGAAGCCCACGTCGGAGGCGCCGGGCTTGAGCTTGACGTAGGCGAAGGCTCCGTAGGCGTCCCGGCCGGTGAAGGGGTGGGTCTCGGGCCAGGTGGTCGCCTCGCCGTCGGCGAGGTCGCCCCAGGCGTACAGGCCCCAGTCGTCGTAGTTCCCGTCGGCGCGCTTGTAGTGCACGACCGCGTAGTCGCGGGAGGCGGCGGTGGGCACCTCCTCGGCGGGCGGGGTGCCGGTGGTGGACGCGGCCGTGGCGCTCGCGGTGCGGCCCGCCGAGTCGACGACAACCGCCTTGTAGCGCAGGGCGGTGCCTGCCGGGGTGTCCGCGTCGATGGCCTGGGTGACCTTGTAGGGGGCGTGGTCGGCGGTGCCGAGGGTGCGCCACTTGCCGTCGCCGGTCTGGGCGGCGAAGACGACGCGGTTGAGCTGTCCGCCCGCGACGTCGGCGCTCAGCTCTACGGTGCCGGTGGCGCCGGGGTCCGGGGCGTGCAGGGTGATCGTCGGCTGGGCGGCGGGCGCGGCGAGCCGCCCCGCGGCCTTGAGGACGACGGCCGACCCGGCCGGGACGGTGACGGTGACCTTGTTGTCGGCGCCCGACTTCACGGTGGCGTCGGTGCCGTAGATGCCGCGGAAGGTCATGTCGGCGGAGCCGGTGGCGAAGGTGGCCGACTTCGCGGCGTCCGCGTTGTTGAAGGCGACGACGTACTCGGTGCCGGTCTTGGCGTCGGTGCGGGAGAAGGCGTAGATCCCGGCGCCGTCGGCGGCGTACCGCTCGGTCTGGACGCCGTCGGCGAGGGCGGGGTTGGCCCTGCGCAGCTCGGCGAGGGCGCTGATCTGCCGGTAGAGCGGGGCGCTCGTGTCGTAGGCGGCCTCGGCGTGGGTGCGGTCGGTGCCGAGCTGGTCGTCGTCGAGGTAGTCGGCGGTGCGGGAGGCGAACATCGGCTGGCGGGCGTCCTTGTCGCCGCCCGCGCCGGTGAAGCCCTGCTCGTCGCCGTAGTAGATCACCGGGTTGCCGCGGCTGAGGAACATCAGCTCGTTGGCGAGCTTGTCCTTCTTCAGCAGTTCGGCGTCTGTTGCCTCGGGGTCGTCCTGCTTCAGGAAGGTCCCGATGCGGCCCATGTCGTGGTTGCCGAGGAAGGTGACCTGCTCGTACGCGTTGGCCTTGTCGGTCGTGTACTTGTAGTCGTCGCCGAAGACGGAGGCGAGCTTCTGCGCGCTGCCGCCCTGGGAGGCGTAGGCGCGGGCCGCGTCCTGGAAGGGGAAGTCCAGGGTGGAGTCCAGGCGGCCCTCGGTGACGTAGGGCGCGGTGACGGAGGTGTCGGCGGAGTAGACCTCGCCGAACATGAAGAAGTCGTCGCGGCCCTTCTTGGCGGCGTAGGCGTCCAGCGCGGTCGCCCACTGGGTCCAGAACTCCATGTTCACGTGCTTCACGGTGTCGATCCGGAAGCCGTCGATGGCGAAGTCCTTGACCCACCGCTGGTAGATCTTCTCCATGCCGCCGACGACCTCGGGACGCTCGGTCCACAGGTCGTCGAGGCCGGAGAAGTCGCCGTAGGTGGCGGACTCTCCGGCCCAGGTGGAGTCGCCCCGGTTGTGGTACATCGCCGGGTCGTTGAGCCAGGAGGGGACCTTGAGGTTCTTCTTGGCGGCCGGGACCGTCGGGGTGCGCGGGAAGGAGCCGCCGTCCACCCGCGGGAACCCGCGCTCGCCGTCGGCGTAGTCGGCGTCGTCGAAGGGCTGTCCGTCCTTGGTCAGGTACGGGAAGGCGCCCTTGGAGAGGTAGTCGTAGGACTTCTCCTCGTAGTCGACGACGTCCGCGGTGTGGTTGGTGATGACGTCGAAGAAGACCTTCATGCCCTTGGCGTGGGCCTTGGAGATGAGGTTCTTGAGGTCCTGGTTGGTGCCGAAGTGCGGGTCGACCTGGGTGAAGTCGGTGATCCAGTAGCCGTGGTAGCCGGCCGAGGCGTCCTTGCCGGTGCCCTGGACGGGCTGGTTCTTGAAGATGGGCGCCATCCAGATGGAGGTGGTGCCCAGCCCCTTGATGTAGTCGAGCTTCTCGGTGAGGCCCTTGAGGTCGCCGCCCTGGTAGAAGCCCTTGTCGGTGGGGTCGTAGCCGGTGGTGAGCCGGGTGCCGGTCAGGCCGCCCCGGTCGTTCCCGGCGTCCCCGTTGGCGAAGCGGTCCGGCAGGACGAAGTAGAACTGCTCACGCGTCAGGTCGTGGCGAGCGGCGGTCTTCGCCAGCTTCGCGTCGGACGGGGGCGCGGGCGGGGTGTCGGCCCGGGCGGCGAGCGGGGGGAGCAGGGCGGCGGCGAGCGCGGTCACGGTGACGGCCGCGACCCGTCTCACTCGTGCGGTACGGCGCGTGGCAGGCACCGGCCATCTCGGTATCACGGACGTGAACTCCTTGTGCTGACGGCTCGATCGGGTCCGACCCCGGCGAGACCGTAGCGCTGTCGCAAGTCTTGCGGCAAGACTTGCGAAAGTAACGGAAAGGATTTTCACAGGACTTGCCCGGGTCGCCCGGCGGGCAGGCGGACGCGCGAGGGCCCGCCACTCCCCTGGGGAAGCGGCGGGCCCTTCAGCGGTACGGAGGGAGCGTCAGGCGCGGGTCCACCACACCGTCGTGTCCGCCGGCACCTTCGCCTCGCCGGCCGCCTCGGTGATCTCGCCGCTGGCCAGCAGGACGCGCCCGTACGCGGGCATCGCGACCGACTCGCCGGTGGTGTTGGCGACGCACACGAAGTCCCCGCGCCGGAAGGCGACGACGCCCTCCGGGGCGCGCAGCCACTCCACCGCGTCGCCCGCGCCGAGATCGGCGGTGGACCGGCGGACGGCCAGGGCCTCGCGGTACAGCTCCAGGGTCGAGCCGGACTCGCCGGTCTGCGCCTCGACGCTCAGCTCGCCCCAGCCGGCCGGCTGCGGCAGCCAGCTGCCGCCGTCGCCGAAGCCGTACGACGATCCCTCGCGGGTCCACGGGATCGGGACGCGGCAGCCGTCGCGGAAACCGTCCTGGCCGGCGCCGCGGAAGTACGCCGGGTCCTGGCGCACCTCGTCGGGCAGGTCGACGACGTCCGGGAGGCCCAGCTCCTCGCCCTGGTAGACGTAGGCCGAGCCCGGCAGGGCCAGCATCAGCAGGGTCGCGGCACGGGCGCGCCGCAGGCCCAGTGCGCGGTCTCCGGCCAGGCGGATCTGGGTGCCGAGGCCCGCCGGGTTGGCGAAGCGGGTGGCGTGCCGGGTGACGTCGTGGTTGGACAGGACCCAGGTGGCGGGGGCGCCGACCGGGCGCATGGCGTCGAGGGTGCGGTCGATGACGGTGCGCAGTTCCTCGGCGTCCCAGTGGGTGCCCAGGTACTGGAAGTTGAACGCCTGGTGCAGCTCGTCGGGGCGCACGTAGTTGGCGGTGCGTTCGACGGTCGGAGTCCACGCCTCCGCCACGAAAATGCGCTCTCCGCTGTACTCGTCGAGGATGCGGCGCCACTGCCGGTAGATCTCGTGCACGCCGTCCTGGTCGAAGAACGGCATGACATCGTTGCCCAGCAGCTTCAGCTGCTCGTGGGATCCCAGGTCGGGCAGGCCCTCGGCCTTCACCATGCCGTGCGCGACGTCGATGCGGAAGCCGTCCACGCCCATGTCCAGCCAGAACCGCAGGATGGAGCGGAACTCGTCGCCGACGGCCGGGTGCTCCCAGTTGAAGTCGGGCTGCTCGGGGGCGAAGAGGTGCAGGTACCACTCCCCCGGCGTGCCGTCGGGCTCGGTGACCCGGGTCCAGGCGGGGCCGCCGAAGATGGACTCCCAGTCGTTGGGCGGCAGTTCGCCGTTCTTCCCCTTGCCGGGGCGGAAGTGGTAGCGGTCCCGGGAGGGGGAGCCGGGGCCCTCGGCGAGGGCGCGCCTGAACCACTCGTACTGGTCGGAGGAGTGGTTGGGCACCAGGTCGACGATGATGCGCAGGCCCAGCGCGTGGGCGTCGCGGATCAGCGCGTCGGCGTCCAGGAGGGTGCCGAACATGGGGTCGACGGCCCGGTAGTCGGCGACGTCGTAGCCGGCGTCGGCCTGCGGGGAGGCGTAGAAGGGGCTGAGCCACACGGCGTCCACGCCCAGGTCGCGCAGGTACGGCAGGCGGGTGCGGACACCCTCCAGGTCGCCCATGCCGTCGCCGTTGCTGTCGGCGAAGCTGCGCGGGTACACCTGGTAGATGACCGCGTCCCGCCACCAGTCGTGGCGCTCGGAGACGGTGGCGACGGCGGAGGTGGGGGCCGGTGCGGCGGAAGGCTGCTGGCTCATGTCGTCCTTGGTACGTAACGGAACGGAGTGGAGGCGTGGGTGGGGGAAGAGCGGCCGGCCGCGGTGCAGCGGGGTCGGATGGGCACCGCGGCCGGACGTTTCCGGGGGGCGGTCAGCCCTTCGTGCCGCCCGCGGTGAGGCCGGTCACCAGGTTCTTCTGCACGAGGTAGAAGAACGCGGAGACGGGTATCGCGACGAGCACGGCGGTGGCCGCCATCAGGTTGCGCTGGGCGTCGTGCTCGCTGACGAAGCTCTGCAGGCCGACGGCGAAGGTGTACTTCGTGTCGCTCAGCATGAACGTCGAGGCGAAGGCGACCTCGCCGAACGCGGTGATGAAGCTGTAGAAGCCGGCCACCGCCAGGCCCGGCCGGGCCAGCGGCAGGATCAGCCGGAAGAAGGTGCCGAACGGGGTCAGCCCGTCCACCCGCCCGGCCTCGTCGATCTCGAACGGGATGGTGTCGAAGTAGCCCTTGAGCAGCCAGGCGCAGTACGGCACCGCGGTCGAGCAGTAGACGAGGATCAGGCCGAAGTAGTTGTCGATGAGCTGGAGCTTCGACAGGATCTGGTACATCGGCACGATCAGGACCGCGATGGGGAACATCTGGGTGACCAGCAGGACCCACATGAGCTTCTTGTAGCCCGGGAAGCGCATCCGCGAGACCGCGTAGCCGGTCGTCGCGGCGACCAGCACACCGATGACGGTGGTGCCCAGCGAGACGATCAGCGAGCTCTTGAGCCAGTCGAAGAAGTTGGTGTCCTGGAGCACGAACGCATAGTTGTCGAAGGTCATCTTCGACCAGATGCGTCCGGGGTGCAGGTAGTCGTTCTTGTCCGGGCCGAGGGACAGGTAGACCAGCCAGGCGACCGGGAAGAGCGCGACGAGGCTCGCGAGGCTCAGCACGCCGTGCGAGGCGAGGGACGCGGCGCGGCTGCGTTCGCCGCGGCCGCGGACCTTGCGCGGCGGCGCGGTGGACGCGGTGACCTGCTCGGCGGGGGCCTTGATGGGTGCGGTGCTTGTACTCATGGCGGCTCCTGCCTCAGTTCGCGAGCTGCTGCTCATTGCGGTTCAGCCAGCGGCGGTAGAAGGAGGTGAAGACGATCAGGATGGCCAGCAGCAGGATGCCGTAGGCGGCGGACTGCGCGAAGTCGCGCGGCTGCTGTCCGAAGCCGAGCTGGTACGCCCAGGTGACGAGGATCTGCGCGTCGGGGGCGGTGTTGCCGAACAGCAGGAAGATCACGGCGAACTGGTTGAAGGTCCAGATGATGCCGAGCAGGACGACGGTGGAGCTGACCGAGCGCAGACCGGGCAGGGTGACGTAGCGGAAGCGCTGCCAGGCGTTGGCGCCGTCCATCTCGGAGGCCTCGTAGAGGCTGTTGTCGATGGACTGCAGGCCGCCCAGGAGCGAGACCATCATGAACGGCACGCCGCACCAGGTGTTGACCATGATCGCGGAGAAGCGCTGCCAGAAGGTGTCCTCCAGCCACGCGGGCGTCGGCAGGTGCAGCCAGTCCAGGGCGGAGTTGATGATGCCCTGGTCGGCGAGCATGAAGCGCCAGCCGAAGACGGTGACGAAGGTGGGCACGGCCCAGGGCAGGACCAGGATCAGCCGGTAGAAGGTCCGGCCGCGCAGCTTCTGGTTGAGCAGCAGGGCGAGCCCGAGGCCGATGAAGAAGTGCAGGCCGACGCAGACCGCCGTCCACACGATGGTCCAGATGAAGTGCGACCAGAAGCGGTCGTAGGCCGTCGGGCCCCACAGGATGTCGGCGTAGTTGTCCAGGCCGACGAACTTGTAGGTGGCCTCGATCTCGTTGACGCCGATGGTGCGGCCCGTGTTGAGGCTGTTGGCGTCGGTGAGGGTGAGGTAGAGGCCGTAGCCCAGCGGGTACAGCACGAGGACGCCGATCACGACGGCCACCGGCGCGATCATGGCGTAGGCGTACCAGTGCTTCTGGTAGCCGTCTTTCAGACGCCGGCCGAGGCCGGGCCGCGGGGTGCGGTCACCGCGGCGCTTGCCGGTCGCGCGGTCGATGGCGACTGTCATGGTTCGACACCTTCGGGAGCATCGGGAAGGTCAGGGTTGTGCGGTCGGGACGCGGCGCACGGCCGGTGACCGCCGGGCCCTCCCCCCACTGCGGGGCCCGGCGGTCGGTGCTGCTACTTGCTGAAGTCCGGCACCAGCTTGGCGATCGCGGTCTCGGCGTCGCCCAGCCCGTCGTCCAGGGACTTCTTGCCGCCGGCGATCTGCGGCAGCTCGTCGTCCAGCGGCGTCCACAGGGAGCTGTACTCGGGCAGCGCCGGGCGCGGCTGGGCGGCGGGCAGGACCGTCTGGAAGCCGGCGATGCCCGGGTCGGCCTTGACCTTCGCGGTGTAGGCGTCGTCGCGGGTCGGCAGCGTGGAGTTCTTCAGGGCGACGGTCTCCTGGGACTTCGCCGAGGTCATGAAGTTCACGAACTTCAGCGCCGCCTCCTGGTGCGCCTTGTCCGAACCGGCGTAGACCGACAGGTTGTGGCCGCCGGTCGGGGCGCCCGCCTTGCCGGTGGAACCGGCCGGGACGGTGGCGATGCCGAGGTTGTTCTTGTCCTTGAAGGCCGAGCCCTTGTAGAAGTTGGTGATCTCCCACGGGCCCTGGATGATCGAGGCGACCTTGCCGCTGACGAACGCCTCCTGGATGTGGGCGTAGGCGTCCGCGGTGGTGTCGGCCTTGTGCAGGCCCTTGCCGTCGAAGAGGCTCAGCCAGGTGCCGTAGCCCTTCTTCGCCTCGGCCGAGTTGATGGTGACCTTCTTGGCGTCGGCGTCGACCGTGTCGGTGCCCTCGCCGTACAGGAACGGCTGCGCGTAGTAGCCGGCCGTGGAGGCCCAGTAGCCGTCGGCGCCGGTCTTGTCCTTGATGGTGGCGGCGGCCTTCTTCAGGTCGTCCCAGGTCCCCGGGACCTCGACGCCGGCCTTCTCGAAGAGCGCCTTGTTGTAGACGAAGGCGAGGGTGTCGGTGACCAGCGGGACGCCGTAGGTCTTGCCCTCGTACTTGGCCTGCTCGATCAGGTTGGGCTGGAACTTGTCCTGCTCGGCGAGGGCCTCGGTGCCGTCCAGCGGCAGGAAGAAGCCCTTCTTGGCGAAGGCGGGCGTCCAGCCGACCTCGGAGCGCAGCACGTCCGGGGCGCCCTTGGAGCCTGCGGCGGTGTCGAACTTGTTCTGCGCCTGGTCGAAGGGCACGTTGACGAAGTTGACCTTGACGCCCTTGTTGGCGGCCTCGAACTCCTTGACCAGGGCCTTGTAGGTCGGCGCCTCGTTGGTCGCGTTGGAGGTGTCCCAGTAAGTGATGGTGACCGGTCCGCCCGACTCGCTGTCGCTGTCGCCGTCTCCGCCGCACGCCGTCGCCGCCAGGGCGAGGGACGCCACCAGCGCGGTGGCCGCTATGCCACGCCGCATGAGTTCTCCTTGAGGGTGAAAGCCCGTGTGGTGCAGGGTGCGGGCCCGTCCGCCGCTCCTGCCGACCGCCGACCGCTTCGTTGCTGCCGTCGGGCGACGTGAACGTAACAGCGTTGAAAGCCCGGCGAAAGGTCTTGCTGCAAAAATGTGCAAGAGATCTCCGAAGTTATCCGGGCGTGACCTCTCGGCGACCGTCATGAGACGCTTGTTTACGGGGCCCGAGCGGTATCGGGCGGGTTGTGCAAGACTCTGCAAGCTCTTGCCGCCACTTTCTTGAGGGAGCGCGATGACGCAGCAGCCCGCGCCGGGCCGTCCGACGGGCCGTCCAACAGGCCGCCCACGGCGCCCGATCGGTGTGCAAGGGAGCGGCCGACAGGTACAGTCCACCCCTGTGACCACACGGCTTGCCGACATCGCCGCGCAGGCGGGGGTGAGCGAAGCGACCGTCAGCCGGGTCCTCAACGGGAAGCCGGGCGTCGCCGCCACCACCCGCCAGTCCGTGCTCGCCGCCCTCGACGTGCTGGGCTACGAGCGCCCCGTGCGGCTGCGGCAGCGCAGCGAGGGCCTGGTGGGCCTGATCACCCCGGAGCTGGAGAACCCGATATTCCCGGCCCTGGCCCAGGTCATCGGGCAGGCGCTGACCCGCCAGGGCTACACGCCCGTCCTCGCCACCCAGACGCCGGGCGGCTCCACGGAGGACGAGCTGACCGAGATGCTGGTCGACCGCGGGGTCGCCGGCATCATCTACGTCTCGGGGCTGCACGCCGACACCACCGCCGACATGCAGCGCTACGAGCGGCTGCGCGCGCAGGGCGTGCCCTTCGTCCTCGTCGACGGCTTCTCGTCGCAGGTGCAGGCGCCGTTCATCTCGCCCGACGACCGGGCCGCGATGAGCCTCGCGGTCACCCATCTCGTCTCGCTCGGCCACACCCGGATCGGACTGGCCCTCGGGCCCAAGCGGTTCGTGCCGGTGCAGCGCAAGATCGAGGGTTTCGTGCGCACCGTCCAGGACCAGTTGGGGCTGAGCGCCGAGACGGTGGAGAAGGAGCTGGTCCAGCACTCGCTGTACACGCTGGAGGGCGGCCAGGCTGCTGCCTCGGCGCTCATCGGGCGGGACTGCACGGCGGTGGTCTGCGCCAGCGACATGATGGCGCTGGGCGCGATACGCGCGGCCCGGCAGCTGGGCCTGGACGTGCCCAAGGACGTCTCGGTGGTCGGCTTCGACGACTCGCCGCTGATCGCCTTCACCGACCCGCCGCTCACCACGGTCCGCAAGCCGGTCCCGGCGATGGGTCAGGCGGCGGTGCGCACGCTGCTGGAGGAGATCGGCGGGACGCCCGCGCCGCACAGCGAGTTCGTGTTCATGCCGGAGCTGGTGGTGCGCGGTTCGACCGCGTCGGCGCCGGGCGAGCGCGGCCGCCCCTGACGCCTGTGGGGGTGCCGGGTCCGGGGCGGATGCGGGTCGGTTCCACCTGAGGGATGATCGGTGGGAGAAGGCTTTTCTGGCAGACTTCAGGCCTATGGGTGACGCGACCGTGAGGACTCGGGAACGCCTGGAAGAGGGCGTTCCGCACCCCGTCGCCGGGACGACGGGGAAGAGCCTCCTGTCCCGGCTGCGCACCCCGCGCCGGCCGCGCCTGTGGTTCGAGATCCTGCTGATCGCGCTCAGCTACTGGACGTACTCCCTGGTCCGCAACGCGGTGCCGGAACAGCGGACCGCGGCGCTGCGCAACGCCGACTGGATCTGGCGCGTCGAGCAGCAACTGGGCATCGCCGTCGAGGAGTCCGTCAACCACGCGGTCAACTCGGTGACTTGGCTGGTCGTGGGCATGAACTACTACTACGCCACGCTGCACTTCGTGGTGACTCTGGGTGTCCTGGTGTGGCTCTTCCGCAGCCATCCCGGCCGCTACGCGGCGACCCGGCTGGTGCTCTTCGCGACCACGGGTGTCGCGCTCGTCGGCTACTACCTGTATCCGCTCGCTCCGCCCCGGCTGATGACCGGCGGGCATTTCGTCGACACGGTGATGGTCCACCAGACCTGGGGGTCGATGGCGTCCGGGGACCTGAAGAACATGTCCAACCAGTACGCCGCGATGCCGTCGATGCACATCGGGTGGTCGGTGTGGTGCGGGCTGACGATCTTCGCACTGGCGTCGGTGCCGTGGGTGCGAGTGCTGGGGCTGGTGTATCCGGCGCTCACGCTGGTGGTGATCGTGGCGACGGCGAACCACTTCTGGCTGGACGCGGTGGGGGGTGTGCTGTGTCTGGCGTTCGGGTACGGGGTGGCTTACGTCTGGTACGGGCGGATGCCGTACCGGTTGCCCAGGGTGGTCCCGGAGGTGCGGCGGCGTCGGCGGTGGTCGGTGCGCAGCCCGGCGTAGCGGGGTGCCGCTGCGCCCACCCGTGCCGCCCTGCGGCACGATTGCCCGCAGCTGCGGCAAGGGGGGCGGTAGCCGTTACGCGTAGAACAGCTCCTCCACCACCGTGCGGGCCCGGCGGGCCGTGCGGCGGTATTCGTCGAGCATGTCGCCCGCGTGGCCCGAGCCGTGGCCGAGGTAGCGGCCCACGGCCGCCAGCTCGCGCGGGTCGGTGGGGAAGGTGTCGCCCGCCCGCCCGCGGACCAGCATCACCGCGTTGCGGACCCGGGTCGCCAGTACCCAGGCCTCGTCGAGCGTGGCGGTGTGCTCCTCCGAGACCAGCCCGGCGTCCCGGGCGGCGGCCAGCGCCGTGCGCGTCCCCGTGGTCCGCAGCCCGGCGATCTCGTGCCCGTGCCGGAGCTGCATCAGCTGCACCGTCCACTCCACGTCGGAGAGACCGCCCGGCCCCAGTTTGGCGTGCAGCTTGGGGTCGGCCCCGCGCGGCAGGCGCTCGGACTCCATGCGGGCCTTGAGCCGCCGGATCTCCCGTACGGCGTCCTCCCCGAGCCCGCCCGCCGGGTACCGCAGGGGGTCGATCAGCCCGATGAAGCGCCGCCCCAGTTCCTCGTCCCCGGCGACGAACTCGGCCCGCAGCAGGGCGTGCGACTCCCAGCCCAGTGACCAGCGCCGGTAGTAGGCCTCGTAGGACTTCAGGGTCCGCACCAGCGGCCCGGACCTGCCCTCGGGACGCAGGTCGGCGTCGATCAGCAGCGGCGGGTCGGCGCTCGGGACCTGGAGCAGGCGGCGCATCTCGGCGACGACCTTGTTGGCGGCGTCGCCCGCCTCCCGCTCGTTCACGCCGTCGCGGGGCTCGTGCACGAACAGCACGTCCGCGTCCGAGCCGTAGCCCAGCTCGTGTCCGCCGAAGCGGCCCATGCCGATGATCGCGAACCGGGTCGGCAGGACGTCGCCCCACTTGTCCCGCACGACCGCCCGCAGTGTGCCCGCGAGCGTCGCCGCCGTCAGGTCGGACACCGCGCCGCCGACCAGGTCCACCAGGGCACCCTGGTCGGCCTCGACGGGCTGGGACTCGGTGCCGTAGGAGCCGACGATGTCCGCGGCGGCCGTGCGGAACAGCTCCCGGCGCCGTACGCCGCGCACCGCGGTGACGGCCTGTACGGCGTCGTCGGCGCGCCGGACCGCGGCGAGGGTCTCCTGCTCCAGCTGGGCCCGGCCGCGCGGCCGCAGTCCCCCGGCGACGCCGTCGCCGAGCAGCGCGACGGCCTCCGGGGCCCGCATCAGCAGGTCGGGGGCGAGCCGCCCGGCGGAGAGCACTCGGGCGAGGTTCTCGGCGGCGGCGCCCTCGTCGCGCAGCAGCCTGAGGTACCAGGGGGTGGTGCCGAGCGCGTCGGAGACCTTGCGGAAGTTGAGCAGTCCGGTGTCCGGGTCGGCGGAGTCGGCGAACCAGCCGAGCAGCACGGGCAGCAGGGTGCGCTGGATGGCCGCCTTGCGGGTGACGCCGGACGCCAGCGCCTCCAGGTGCCGCAGGGCGGCGGCCGGGTCGGCGTAGCCGAGGGCGACCAGGCGTTCCCGGGCCGCCTCGGGGCTGAGCCGGGCCTCGCCGGGGGCGAGCTGGGCGACGGCGTCGAGCAGCGGCCGGTAGAACAGCTTCTCGTGCAGCCGGCGGACGACGGCGGCGTGCCGCCTCCAGGCCCGCAGCAGCCCGGTCACCGGGTCGTTGCGCAGGCCCAGGGAGCGACCCATGCGGCGCAGGTCGGCCTCCTCCTCGGGCACCAGGTGGGTGCGGCGCAGCCGGTGCAGCTGGATGCGGTGCTCCATGGAGCGCAGGAACCGGTACGCCTCGTCGAGCTGGGCGGCGTCGGCGCGGCCGACGTAGCCGCCCGCGGCGAGGGCCGCCAGCGCGTCCAGCGTCGTGCCGCTGTGCAGGGAGGTGTCCGCCCGTCCGTGCACCAGCTGGAGGAGCTGCACGGCGAACTCGACGTCCCGGAGGCCGCCGGGCCCGAGCTTGAGCTGCCGGTCGACCTCGGTGACGGGGATGTTCTCCACCACCCGGCGGCGCATCTTCTGCACGTCCGGGACGAAGTTCTCGCGGTCGGCGGCCTGCCACACCAGGGGCTGGAGGGCGGCGACGTACTCGGCGCCCAGGCCGGGGTCGCCGGCCACCGGACGGGCCTTGAGCAGCGCCTGGAACTCCCAGGTCTTGGCCCAGCGCTGGTAGTAGGCCACGTGGCTGCTGAGGGTGCGCACCAGTGGGCCGTTGCGGCCCTCGGGGCGCAGGTTGGCGTCGACGGGCCAGATGGAGCCCTCGACGGTGGTCTCGGAGCAGATCCGCATCATGTGCGCGGCGAGCGAGGTCGCGGCCCGCATCGCCTTGGCCTCGTCGGCGTCCTCGCCCCCGACCGGGCTCTCCACCGCCTCGCCCACGAAGATGACGTCCACGTCGGAGACGTAGTTCAGCTCGTGTCCGCCGCACTTGCCCATCGCGATCACCGCGAGCCTGCACCGCGCGGCGTCCTCGGGCGCGGCGGCCTCGGCGAGGGCCAGGGCGGCGCGCAGGGTGGCGGTGGCGAGGTCGGCCAGCTCGGCGGCGGTCTGGGCGACGTCGATGGTGCCGCAGACGTCGCGGGCGGCGATGGACAGCAGGCAGCGCCGGTAGGCGACGCGCAGGGACACCGGGTCGGTGGCCTCGGCGAGCCCCCGCTCGAACTCCTCGACTCCGGGGTGCAGGTCGCGCGGCTCGTACGTCACGAGGGCCTGCCAGTCCCCGGCGTGCCGGGCGAGGTGGTCGGCGAGCGCCTCGGAGGCGCCGAGCACACCGAGGAGACGGTCGCGCAGCGGCTTGGCGGCTATCAGGGTGTCCAGCAGCTCCTGGCGGGCGGTGGCGTCGGGCTGCGCCTCCAGGAGCCGTACCAGTCCGTGCAGGGCGAGGTCCGGGTCGGCGGTGGCGCCCAGCGCCTCCAGCAGGACGGGATCGGCGCGCAGCTCGGCCAGCTCGGCCCCGTCCAGCAGCCGTTCGGCGGCCGAGGGGTCGGTGAAACCGTGCCGCAGCAGTCGCGTGAAGGTACTGCTCCTGCGCCCCGGCGCCGTCATCTCGGCCTCCTGTCGGACTGCGGGGCACACGGGCCCGGGTGGGATCAAGGTCGTACGGGCTGAGCGTAGCCGGGGAACGGCGTGCGGGCGCCGGGACGTACCGCTCCCGCTTTCCGGTGGACCGCCCCGGACTCGTACGATATCTTGTACAAGCCGAGGAAGGGAGGCACTGGTATGTCCATCACCGCCAGCGAAGCCCGTCAGAATCTGTTCCCGCTGATAGAGCAGGTCAACGAGGACCACGCCCCGGTGCACATCACCTCCCGCAAGGGGAACGCCGTGCTCATGTCCGAGGAGGACTTCACGGCGTGGACGGAGACGGTGCATCTCCTGCGCTCGCCGAGGAACGCCCGCCGTCTGCTCGACTCGATCGCGGAGGCCGAGGCGGGCGACGCACGGCAGCACGAGCTGATCGACCCGGACGCGGAGCGGGCGTGAGGATCACTTTCACGTCCCACGGCTGGGAGGACTACGTCCACTGGGCCGAGAGCGACCGGAAGGTGACCAAGCGGATCAACAGACTGATCGCCGACATCGCCCGTGACCCGTTCAAGGGCGTCGGCAAGCCGGAGCCGCTCAAGGGCGACCTGTCCGGCTACTGGTCACGGCGCATCGACGACACGCACCGTCTTGTGTACAAGCCCACCGATGACCAGCTGGTCATCGTCCAGGCGCGCTACCACTACTGACACCCGCCGGTGCGGACCCGACGCCCGCGACCGGCGACAGCCGAAGGAGTCACGCCATGGACTTCACGCTCGAAGTCATCCCGCTCCCCGTCACCGACATCGACCGCGCCCGGGACTTCTACCGCGACAAGGTCGGCTTCCACGTCGACATCGACCAGGAGGTCATGCCGGGCATGCGGATCGTCCAGCTGACGCCCCCGGGCTCCGGCTGTTCGGTCGCCCTCGGCGACGCCATCTGGGACATGGCGCAGGGCCAGACCCGGCCGGAACCGGGCTCTTACCAGGGCCTCCAGCTCTGCGTCGCCGACATCAAGGCGGCCCACGCGGAGCTGACCGCCCGTGGTCTGGAGGTCTCGGAGCCGGTGCAGTACGCCCCGGACGACGGCGCCACCTTCATGTACTTCAAGGACCCGGACGGCAACGGCTGGGCGATCCAGGAGTACCGGCGCCGGGCGGCGGAGCCGCTGCACAAGGTGCTGGCCGACCTCAAGCAGGAGGGCTAGGCCGGCCCTCGCGCGCGAGGGCCGGCCGGTACGCGCGCCCCGCCGTCTCAGCGGCTCTCCCGCCAGCGGTTGGTGACCGGCAGGCGGCGGTCCTTGCCGAAGCCCTTGGGCGAGATCTTGGTGCCCGGCGGGTACTGCCGCCGCTTGTACTCGGCGGTGTCCACCATGCGCAGCGTCCGCGTCACCAGCTCCCGGTCGTACCCGGCGGCCACGATCTCGTCGGCGCCCCGGTCCTGGTCGACGTACAGGGCGAGGATGGCGTCCAGCACCGGGTAGTCCGGCAGCGAGTCCGTGTCGACCTGGCCCGGGCGCAGCTCCGCGCTCGGCGGCTTGGTGATCGAGTTCTCCGGGATCGGCGGGGTCCGGCCGCGGTCCCGGGCCGCACGGTTGCGCCACTCGGCGAGCCGGAAGACCGACGTCTTGTACACGTCCTTGACGGGTCCGTACGCGCCCACGGAGTCGCCGTACAGCGTGGAGTAGCCGACCGCCAGCTCCGACTTGTTGCCGGGGGCCAGCACGAGGTGGCCCTCCTGGTTGGAGAGTGCCATCAGCAGCGTGCCGCGCAGCCGGGACTGGAGGTTCTCCTCGGCCAGGCCGGTCAGCTCCAGCGCGCCCGTGTACGCGTCGAACATCGGCTCGATGGACACGGTGCGGTAGTTGAGGCCGGTGCGCCGGGCCAGCTCGGCCGCGTCGTCCCTGGAGTGCCCGGAGGAGTACTTGGAGGGCATCGAGACGCCGTACACGTGTTCCGCGCCGAGCGCGTCGCAGGCGATCGACGCGACCAGCGCGGAGTCGATGCCGCCGGACAGTCCGATCAGCACCGAGCGGAAGCCGTTCTTCGCGACGTACGCGCGCAGGCCGGTGACGAGCGCCGAGTAGACCTCCTCGTCGTCGTCCAGCGGCTCGGCGTGGCCGCCGGTCAGCCACGGCTCACCGGCGGGCACCGGGTCCGCCTCCGCTTCGGAGAGCACCACCCGGTCGATGCGCAGTCCGTCGTCCACGACGCCGGTGGGCGGTTCCGCTCCGGCGGCCGGCAGGTCGAGGTCCAGCACCACGCAGCCCTCGGTGAACCGCGGCGCCCGCGCCAGCACCGTCCCGTCCCGGTCGACGACGATCGAGTCGCCGTCGAAGACCAGCTCGTCCTGTCCGCCGGTCATGGCGAGGTAGGCGGTGGTGCACCCGGCCTCCTGCGATCGCTTGCGCACCAGCTCCAGCCGGGTGTCGTCCTTGTCCCGCTCGTACGGTGAGGCGTTGACGGAGAGCAGCAGCCCGGTCCGCGCCGAGCGGGCGGCCGGCACCCGGCCGCCGTCCTGCCACAGGTCCTCGCAGATGGCCAGCGCCACGTCCACGCCGCGCACCCGCACCACGGGCAGGGTGTCGCCGGGCACGAAGTAGCGGAACTCGTCGAAGACGCCGTAGTTCGGCAGGTGGTGCTTGGCGAAGCTCAGCGCCACCTCGCCGCCGTACAGCACGGCCGCCGCGTTCTGCGGGGCGCCGGCGGGCTGGCCGTACCTCGGCTGGGCGGTCGCCGAGCGGTCGAGGTGGCCGACGACGACGGGGACCCCGCCGAGCCCCTCGTCCGCCAGCCGCGTCGCGAGCGAGCGCAGGGCGGCGCGGGAGGCGTCGACGAAGGACGACCTGAGGGCCAGGTCCTCCACCGGGTACCCGGTCAGCATCATCTCCGGGAACGCCACCAGGTGCGCTCCCTGCCCGGCCGAGTGCCGGGTCCAGCGCAGGACCGACTCGGCGTTGCCGTCGATGTCGCCGACGGTGGAGTCGATCTGGTTCAGGGCGAGTCGTAGTCGAGGCACGGCTCCACTGTAATCGTCAGAACGACGCAATGGGGCGTCAGGCGTGTTACCGCCTGATGTCCGGGACCTCACGCACGCCGTCTCAGCTCCGCGGTTTCGCGCCCCGCTCGGCCAGCAGGTCGGCCATCAGCCGGATCTCCGACTCCTGGGACTCCACCATCCCGCGGGCCAGCCGCTTCTCCACGCCGACGGTGCACCTCTCGACGCACCCCTTCGCCATGTGGACGCCGCCCTTGTGGTGCTCGGTCATCAGCTGGAGGTAGTAGACCTCGGCCTGCTTCCCGTCCAGCGTCCCGAGCTTCTCCATCTCGGCGTCGGTGGCCATTCCCGGCATCAGCGAACCCTCCCCGGCGGACGGCGCGTCGCCCATGCCCATCCAGGTCATCGGCGGGTCGGACGACACCTTGGGCAGCGCCCACAGGTCGAGCCAGCCGATCATCATGCCGCGCTGGTTGGCCTGGGTCTGCGCGATGTCGTACGCGAGCCGCCGCACCTCCTCGTCGTCGGTGCGGTCGCGCACGATGTACGACATCTCCACGGCCTGCTGGTGGTGGACCGACATGTCCCGCGCGAACCCGGCGTCCGCGGAGTCGGCGGCCGGGGTCCTGCTCCCGCCGTCGTCCCCGGCGACCGCGTAGGTGATCCCGCCGGCCGCGACGAGCACGGCGGCCGCGGCCCCCGCGATCCAGCCGGCCCGTTTCGTGGTCACTGGGACAGTCCGTTGGTGCACGCGGCCCCGGGCTCGGGGGTCTGCTGTCCCTGGACGAACTTCTCGAAGAACTTGTCCACGTTCGGGTCGTCGGCGCCGGTCACCGTGCGCTGGTGCCCCCACGCGGACAGCACGATCGGGTCCTTCTGCTTGTCGTCGGGGCTCATCAGCGAGTACGGCGTCTTCTTGACCTTGGCGGCCAGCTTGTCGACGTCGGCCTCGGGCGCCTTGTCGGTGTACGTCACCCAGACGGCGCCGTGCTCCAGGGAGTGCACGGCGTTCTCGTTGTTCAGCGGCTTGGTGTAGACGTCGCCGTTGCAGTTCATCCAGACCTGGTTGTGGTCGCCGCCGACGGGGGGCTCGACGGGGTAGGTCACCTTCTTGGTGACGTGGTTGCGCCCCAGGTCGCCCTTCCAGGTCCGTACGCCGTCCGCGCCGGTCTCGAACTTGCCGGAGGTACTGCCGTCGGAGGCGGTGTCGCCGGAGGAGTCGTCGGACTGCGACCGGACGAGGAAGACGCCGCCGACGACGAGACCGGCGACGACCACGGTGCTGAGCGTGACCGTGAGGATCCGGTTGCGGCGGTTGCGGGCCTCCTCGGCACGCCGCATCTCGGCTATGCGGGCCTGTCGCGCCGTGTTGCTGCTCTTCTTGGCGGAACCCATGGGGTGTTGCCCTTCTGGGAAGGAATCTGGGGAACGGACGACCGTGAGGTCCGCTGATCGTAATGGCGCGGGGCCCGTCCTTCGTAGGGAGGTCGCAGGATCTGTCCCGGCCGGATCCCCGGAATGGCCC
Organism: Streptomyces sp. NPDC018026; assembly: GCF_044327745.1. NCBI lineage: Bacteria > Bacillati > Actinomycetota > Actinomycetes > Kitasatosporales > Streptomycetaceae > Streptomyces > Streptomyces sp. NPDC018026. Next base: position 940,171 of record NZ_JBIRFY010000002.1, on the reverse strand, counting down.
GATCGAACAGGTGGCCTCTACGCTGCGGTCACGGGGTGGGCCGGCCGACGGAGGTCCGCAACGCACACGTAACGGCGCTGTGGTGTGATGCTCAAGTGCCCGACCGCCTCCCGCCGTACCGGAGACAGGCGGCCTGACCAGCAAGGATGGGGAAGCGGAAGATGGACAAGCAGCAGGAGTTCGTGATCCGGACGCTGGAGGAGCGCGACATCCGGTTCGTACGCCTGTGGTTCACGGACGTGCTGGGCTTCCTCAAGTCCGTCGCCGTGGCCCCGGCCGAGCTGGAGCAGGCCTTCGACGAGGGCATCGGCTTCGACGGCTCCGCGATCGAGGGCTTCGCCCGGGTCTACGAGTCCGACATGATCGCCAAGCCCGACCCGTCGACGTTCCAGGTCCTGCCGTGGCGCGCGGAGGCCCCCGGCACCGCCCGCATGTTCTGCGACATCCTCATGCCGGACGGCTCGCCGTCCTTCGCGGACCCGCGCTACGTCCTCAAGCGCGCCCTGGCCCGCACCTCCGACCTGGGCTTCACCTTCTACACCCACCCCGAGATCGAGTTCTTCCTGCTGAAGGACAAGCCGGTCGACGGCTCGGTGCCCACCCCCGCCGACAACTCCGGCTACTTCGACCACACCCCGCAGAACATCGGCATGGACTTCCGCCGCCAGGCCATCACCATGCTGGAGTCGATGGGCATCTCGGTGGAGTTCTCGCACCACGAGGGCGCCCCCGGCCAGCAGGAGATCGACCTGCGCTACGCGGACGCGCTCTCCACGGCCGACAACGTCATGACCTTCCGCCTGGTCATGAAGCAGGTCGCCCTGGAGCAGGGCCTCCAGGCCACCTTCATGCCGAAGCCGTTCTCGGAGTACCCGGGCTCGGGCATGCACACCCACCTCTCCCTCTTCGAGGGCGACCGCAACGCGTTCTACGAGTCCGGTGCGGAGTACCAGCTCTCCAAGGTGGGGCGCTCCTTCATCGCGGGCCTGCTGCGCCACGCCGCCGAGATCTCCGCGGTCACCAACCAGTGGGTGAACTCCTACAAGCGCATCTGGGGCGGCACCGAGCGCACCGCCGGCGCGGGCGGCGAGGCCCCCTCCTACATCTGCTGGGGCCACAACAACCGCTCGGCCCTGGTCCGCGTCCCGATGTACAAGCCCGGCAAGACCGGCTCGGCCCGCGTCGAGGTCCGCTCCATCGACTCCGGCGCCAACCCGTACCTGACCTACGCGGTCCTCCTCGCCGCCGGTCTCAAGGGCATCGAGGAGGGCTACGAACTCCCGCCGGGCGCCGAGGACGACGTCTGGGCCCTCTCCGACGCGGAGCGCCGCGCCCTGGGCATCGAGCCCCTCCCCCAGAACCTGGGCGAGGCCCTCGCCCTGATGGAACGCAGCGACCTGGTCGCCGAGACCCTGGGCGAACACGTCTTCGACTTCTTCCTCCGCAACAAGCGCCAGGAGTGGGAGGAGTACCGCTCCCAGGTGACGGCCTTCGAGCTGCGGAAGTCGCTGCCGGTCCTGTAGGGCGGCTCTGGCGGCCCGGCGGACCCCGAGGGCTCAGGCGAGGGCGGTGACCAGCAGGGCGAAGGCCGCGAGGATGACCGCCAGGCGGACGTAGTGCCAGCGCAACCAGCGCTGCGTCTGCTCCTTCCAGTCCTCGGGCCGGTTCTCGGGGGTCCACGTCTTGTTCCGGTTGTTGATCGGGACGAGCAGCAGAAGCGACATGACCACGCTGACGATCAGCAGCGCACCGGCGGTGACGAGGAGGCCGGTGCCGCGGTGGTGCCACCCGGCCGCGGCCCACAGTGCGACGAGGACGAGCGAGCCGATGTACCAGACCGGCATCACCGCGCCGAGCATCCGGCCCCCGTGCGCGTGGCCGAGCTGACGGCTGTCCTCCGGGAGGGCGTTGAGGATCGGGTTCATGACGAAGGCGACGGCGAACTCCACCCCCACCATCACGCCGACGACGAGCGTGGTGACGACCTCGAGTGCGTTGAGCATGACGACCCCTTCGGAATCTAGTGCTGCTAGCCGATAAGGCAACGCTAGTACTGTCACCGCTTCATTGTCTAGCAATGCTAGGATCGAGTCATGTCGGTACAGGAACGCAAGCAGCGGGAACGGGCGGAGCGCGAGCGCCTCATCGTGGCGACGGCCCGTGAACTCGCCGAGCAGCAGGGCTGGGACGCGGTCACCACCCGCCGGCTCGCCGAGCGCATCGAGTACAGCCAGCCCGTCCTCTACAGCCACTTCCGCGGCAAACGCGAGATCATCGGCGCCGTCGCCCTCCAGGGCGCCGCCGAGATGGCCGCGGCGATGCGGGCCGCGACCGCCGACGCCGACGGGCCGCGCGCCCGGGTGTACGCCCTCGCCCGTGCCTACCTCGCCTTCGCCGAACGCAACCCGGCGGTCTACGACGCCATCTTCCAACTCGACGGCGGCCTGGCGTACGCGCGGGAGGACACCCCCGAACCCCTCAAGGACGCCTTCGCCGCACTGCTGGAGAGCCTCGCGGAGGTCGCCGGGGACGGCGTCGAACCGGGGCTGTTCACCGAGGTGTTCTGGGCGTCCCTGCACGGGGTGACGACCCTGACCCGGTCGGGACGGCTACCGCCGGAGGAAACCGAGCGCAGGGTGACGCTGCTGGTGGACCGGCTTCCCGTGGTCTGATCCGGGGGCACGGGACGGGCCCGCTCAGTGAGCGGTCTTGGCCGCCGGGACCTTCCACAGCCGTACGCCGTGGTTCGCCTTCGGGTCGTTCGCGGGGCCGTACTGGTCCGGGGCGTCGGAATCCTCGTCGGGTTCGTCGACGCCCCCGAGGGTGGTGCCGGCGAGGAGGCGTCCGTCGGGGCTGAAGGCCAGCTCCTGGATCTCGTCGTAGCCGTAGCCGGTGTCGTCGTCGGACAGGATGGCGCTCGGTTTGCGGTCGGCCAGGTTCCACAGCAGCACCCCGCCGTCGGCGGTGACGGCGAGGCTCCGGCCGTCGGGGCTGAACGCCAGGTCCCGGACCTCCGCGCGGTCGTTGGCGAGGGTGGCCTTCAGGCGGCCGGTGGCCACGTCCCACAGCCGGACGTCGCTGTGCGGTCCGCCGGTGGCGAGGGTCTTGCCGTCGGGGCTGAACGCGACGGCGTAGGTGACGTCGTCGACGGCGAGGGTGAGGCGGGGGTCGCCCTGCCCGTAGGGCTTCGGGTCGATCCGGGTCACGTCCCACAGCTTGACCGGCTCGTGGTCCGGGAACCTGCGCTTGTCGGAGGGGTCGCCGACGGTGGCGAGGGTCTTCCCGTCGGGGCTGAACGCCACGTCCATCGTGCGCACCTCCTGGGTGAAGTGGGCGCGCGCGTCCTCGCTGCGGCTGTCGACGTCCCACAGCTCGGAGCCGACGATGTTGCCGAAGGCGATCCGCTTGCCGTCGGGGCTGAGGGCGAGGGCGTAGGTGTGTTCCTCGATGCGGCGGATCTCCCGTCGCCCCGCCACGTCCCAGACGCCGACCAGGTTGTTGTAGGTCCTCGCGGCCAGCGTCTTCCCGTCGGCGCTGAACGTCACGTTGAGGATGCTCATCGGCTCCCCCCGCCAGTCCTTCTCGGTGAGGGTGGCGCGCACCTTGCGCGTGGTGACGTCCCAGAGCCTGATCCTGCCGTCCTCGCCGCCGGTGGCGAGCGTCCTGCCGTCCCGGCCGAAGGCGATGCCGGTGCTCCCCTTGGCGAAGATGTGGGTCGCCGCGACCACGGGGTACGGCTGCTTGCTCTTCGGGGGCTTCCCGGACGAGGGCAGCAGCGTCACGACCAGGACGACGACCAGCGCGATGGCAGCGACGACGCCGAGCAGGGCGGCGTACGGCGGGGTGGACGGGGTCTCGGGCTCGGCGTCCGGGGCGGGGGTGCGCGCCGGGGCGGTGGCGGTGGGCGCGTCCGGGCCGGTCGCCGGGGGCGTGGAGACGACGGTGGGCGTGCGGCCGTCGTCGAAGTCCCCGTTCGCGGCCCGGCCGCAGAGCCGGATCACCTCGGCGGGCGTCGGCCGCCGGGCCGGGTCCTTCTCCAGGCAGAGCGCCACGACGCCGCGCACGGACTCGGGGCAGCCGTCGAGGTCCGGCGCCGCTTCCAGGATCCGGTACGCCACGCCGTGGTCACTGCCGCCGCCGAAGGCGAGCCGTCCGGTGGCGGCGAAGTGGGCGACGAGGCCGAGCGCGAAGACGTCACCGGCCTCGGTGACCTCCTGCCCCCGGATGTACTCGGGCGCCATGTAGGCCGGGGTTCCGGCGCGCATGCCCGTGGCGGTCAGGGCGGTGTGGTCGGCGGCGCGGGCGATGCCGAAGTCGATGACCTTGGGTCCGTCAGCGGTGAGGACGATGTTGGAGGGCTTCAGGTCGCGGTGGATCACTCCGGCGGCGTGGATCGTCTCCAGCGCCTCGGCGACCCCGGCCGTCAGCGCGAGCACCTCGGCGGCGGGCAGCGGCCCCCGTTCGCCGACGGCCTGCTGGAGGGAGGGCCCGGGGGCGTAGGCCGTGGCCAGCCAGGGCTCGTCGGCCTCCAGGTCGGCCGCGACCACGGGCACGGTGTAGAGCCCCTGCACGCGCCGGGCCGCCGCGACCTCCAGCGCGAACCGCCTGCGGAACTCCGGGTCGGCGGCGTACGCCCGGTGGACGACCTTGACGGCCACGGCGCTCCCGGCGGGCGTGCGTCCGAGGTAGACGCGGCCCATCCCGCCCTCGCCCAGCAGCCGCTCCAGCCGGTAGGGACCGATCTCGGCCGGTATGCCACCGGTGGCCGGTTCCGACCTACGGTCCGTCATCCGGCGCCCCCAAGTCTCTGCTCGACGAAGGCTCGCTGCCCGGGGCGGCGAACCTGCGCCCGGATCATTCCACAACCGATGTGTCACACCCCAGGGCCGGGGTCCGGCATCCGGATCGGTCCCGGAAAACCCGTGAATCTCCACAGAGTTCGTCACCCCGCCGCACCGCCGGGGGTGCGGCCGCCGCCCACCTGTCGGGCCGTGCGGGTCACGGCACCGGGAGCCACCGCGCCTCGGGGGGCGGTGTGAAGATCGGAACGCTTTCCCTGACCACATTCACACACTCATGCATACGGCGACGCCGTGCGGCGGACGTCGACGACTCGACGATGGTGGACCGTTCGACCCCCGTGCTTTGATCGGTGCGCGGCACGCCGGTGGCCCGTGCCGGAGGCCCCCAACTCCGGACCCGGGCATGCGCACCGCACCGCTCTTCCTTCCCCAGACTTCCCCCGAAAGGAACAGACCTGCCATGAACACTGTCCCCCAGGTCGAAACGGCCGAGATCTCCGACGCGGACCTGGACCGGGTCTCCGGCGGCATCGGCCTCAGCGTGGGCGCGGCCCTCGTCGCGGGCGACGGCGCGTTCGCCGCCGGCCTCCACGCGGAGTCGGGCCCGTTCGCCCTCACCGGCGGCCTCGGCGTCTCGGCCCCCTTCGGCGGTGCGGCGGCCCAGGCCCACACGACGAGCGTCTGACCCGACCGCAGCTCCGCACCACACCCGGCCCCGGACCACCGCGTCCGGGGCCGGGTTCGTGCGCCGGGCAACCGGGTTGTCCAAAGGCCTGCGTTGCCCGAGTGTCCGGAACTACCGTCTCGGCAAGAGTTTGCGGGCTGATGTGAGGAGACCTCATGCTGACACCGGTCGCGGACGGTGTGCTGGTACACCGGAGCGAGTTGCTGCGGAACAACACCGTCGTCGTGCAGGGCGAGGCTGGTGTGCTGGTCGTCGATCCCGGGTTGACGACCGGCGAGATGGGCTGCCTGGCGGAGGACCTTCGGCAGTTGGGTCAGCCCGTCGTGGCGGGTTTCGCGACACATCCGGACTGGGATCACGTGTTGTGGCACGCCGATCTCGGCCAGGTGCCGCGTTACGGCACGGCCCGCTGTTCGGCGTACCTGCGAGAACTCATGTCGAAGGCGGAGTGGAAGGCTGGTGTCGCCGAGGGGCTGCCGCCGGAAATCGCCGAAGAGACACCCCTGGACCTGTTCGGGCTCATCACGGGGCTGCCCGCCGGAGCGGCGCGGATCCCGTGGGACGGGCCCGAGGTGCGGGTGATCGAACATCCGGCGCACGCTCCGGGCCACGCGGCGCTGCTGGTCGCGGACCGCGGGGTGCTCGTCGCCGGCGACATGCTGTCCGATCTCTTCATTCCGATGCTCGACGACACGGAGCATCCGGTCGAGGACTATCTCACCGGGCTGCGGCTGCTGGAGAGCGTGGCGGACGACGTCGAAGTACTCGTGCCGGGGCACGGATCCGTCGCCCGCGCCGATCAGGTCCGGGTGCGGATCGACCAGGACCGCGAGTATCTGCACGCGTTGCGGGACGGCCGCGCGCCGGACGACCCGAGGCTCGGGTCTTCGGTCGAGCCCGGCTGGGAGTGGGTCGACGGCATCCACGAGGGACAGGCCGCCAGGATCGCGCGACGCGGCGAACGGGACGGCACAGAGGGCTAGTTGCTAGGGTCCGTTCGGCGCAACGGCCGGGGGAAGGGAACTCGTGATGCGGGAGTGCTGGTTCTGCGGCGAGGCCACCCCACCGTCGTGGCACGACCACGTCCTCGGGTTGCACAGGGACGCGGACACCACCATGACCCCGTTCATCATCGTCCTGCGCACCACCTGGCGTATGGAGATCGTGTCCGTGCCCCGCTGTGCCCGCTGCCACACCGGACACCAGATAGAGCGGACCGCGGCGGTGCTCTCCCTGGCCGCGTTGATCGCCTACGCCGCCAGTGGCCAACTGGACCGGCTGCTGGGCATCCTGTCGTCCTCGACCGGGGAGCGGGTGGTCGCGGCGGTCTGGGCGGCCGTAGCCTGTCTGCCGGGGCTCGCCTGGATCGCGATCCGCCTGGGCCGGCTGCCGTGGCAGCGCCTGGCGCCCCGCCGCATGGGCTACGCCCGCCACCACCCGGAGTACCTGGAACTCCGGGCGGACGGCTGGAAGCCCAGGGCGGGTCCCCTCCACTACTGGCGAAGCCCGCCGAACCCCCATCACCCGCCGCCCGCGAATCGCCCCCGGCGGCTGATCGGGGGCTCCTTCGAGCTGCTCGGGGCAGCCTGCGGGCTCGCCGTCCCCGTCGCCTATTTCACCGGTTACGAAGAACTGGCCGGAGTCCTCATCGCGGCAACGGCCGGTCTGCTCTTCGTGGCCTCGAAGATCAAACCCGAGGACTGACCACGCCCGGCCAGGCCACGAACGTCGTCCATGCCGCCGAATCGACGGCGAGGCGAGAGCCGTCGGGGCGCTTGGAGTCACGGATGTGGATGGTGGCGGGGGCTATCGCGACCTCGACGCAGTCGCTGGGGTTGCTGCTATCGCTGTAGCTGCTCGTGAACCAGAGCAGGTCGGTGGTGTCTTCAGGCTCGGTGGGACTCATGTCTCCCTCAGCAGTTGTTCGATGAACGCGTTTGACTCCCTGGCGGTCAGAGCCTCGGCCCGGATGATTCCATAGCGCAGTTCGAGGATGCGCAACTGACGGGGATCGGTCACGGGACGGTTGTCGAACTCGTCGTCGGCCCGGCCCACGGCCGTGCCGTCCCCGAACTTGAGCACTTGGATCCGTCCACCTGTTCCCGGGTGGTCACCGCGAGACGTCGGCATCACCTGAACCTCGACGTGCCGCAACCGTGCCACCTCCAGCAGGTGTTCGAGCTGCCTGAGCAGGACCATCTTGCCGCCTACTGGGCGCCGCAGCGTCGCCTCTTCCTGGACAAAGCTGAGTTCCGGAGCCGGGTCCCGGTCGAAAATCGCCCTGCGGGCCATCCGTGCGGCGACCGCCCTGTCCAGCTCCCCCTCCGACAGCGCCGGGCGCCGCGTGGCCAACAGGGCCCGGGCGTACTCCTCGGTCTGGACGAGACCGTGCAAGTTGTGGGTGGCGTACGAAAGGGACTCGACCGCCTGCGACTCCATCTTCGCCAAGTCCCGGACGCGCTTGGGATACCGGACCCTCTTCACGTCCTCCCAGGCCGCGGCGATGAGGCCGCCCGCGTCGAGGACCTGGTCCGCCTTCTCCAGGTACTCCCGCCGGGGGATCCGCTTGCCGCCCTCGACCTTGTAGACGAGATCCTCCCCGTAGCCGACCGCCACTCCGAAGTCGCCCGCCCGCATGCCCACCGCCTCGCGGCGCAGCTTCAGCTGCCTCCCCACGGTGGTGAGGACGGCCACGCCCCACTCGTCGTCCGGGTCGACCTCCCAACCCGGCTCGTCCGCCTCGCCGTTCACCGACATCCGCACCCCTCCGCCGTACGCGTCCTGTCGCGATGCGCGTCACGTTAGACGGAGTGGCGACGCAGGGTGACGGGATGCGGGCCTCCTGTCACTCGGACGTGCGTCAGCGACGTCAGGATCTCCTCGGCGTGCGTCCACAGCAGGGCCCCGCCGATGCCGGGGACGACACGGCGGCGGGCGCCGGGGATGCGGGAGGCGAGCAGGGCGCCGTTGTCGGGCGAGTGGGCGGTGTCGTGCTCGCCGTACCAGATGTCGACGGGCAGGGCGAGGGAGCCGAGGGCGAAGGGCCACCGTCCCATGGCCAGAGCCGTGTCGCGGGCGTAGCCGGCCGCCGCGCCCCGGGCGAATCCCTCGGCGAGGGCGCGGCGGTAGGCGGCGGAGAAGCCCGGGTCCCGGTACACGGCGAGGTCGCAGTCCGGGCTGCCGTCCATGACCAGGTCCCACATCCTCTCGGCGTCGAAACCCGCGAAGAACTCCTCGGCGCCCGAGGGGTCGTGCACCGCGCGTTCGGTCAACGCACGCAGTTCGGCGGGCAGTACGGCGGCGAACTCGGGGGCCGCCACCTCGTCGGCGGCCGACACCAGGGCCAGCGCGGAGGCGAGGCCCGCCTCCGCACAGGCCAGGGCGAACGGAGCGCCCTGCGAGTTGCCGACCACGGCGGGGCGGTCGAAGCCGCGCCGGGCGCACAACTCCCGCACGTCGGCGGCGAAGTCGGCGAAGGTCCGGCCGGGTGCGGGCGTGGACGCGCCCAGGCCGGGCCGGTCGACGGAGACGAGGCGGATGCCGAGGGCGGCCACGGCGCCGGGGCCGAAGCCGAGGCTTCGACTGGTGGCCGCGCCGGGGCACAGCAGGACCGGCGTGCCCTCCTGCGGGCCCCACTCGGCCCAGCCGAGCAGGCGGCCGTCCGGCAGCCGCGTCTCACCGAGGCGGGCGGGGGTGGTGGTGTGGACGGTCATGGTCCCCATCATGCTGCGGGGGCGAGCCGCTCCGCACCGCCCTTTCCGCCGACGTGGGCCGGGCGGGCGCCCGTCATCGCCGTACCGCCTCCACCGGCTCCGGTACGTGTCCCGCGACCACGCGCTCGCGGCTGGGCGCCGGTGCGGTGGTGGCGCGGCGGCGGTCCACCGCCCGTGCCGTGGCCGCGACCGCGAGGCCGAGGACCGCCAGGGCCGCGCCCGCCGTCGCCGGGGAGGTGCCCCCGAATCCGGCGGCCAGGGCGAGGCCGCCGATCCAGGCGCCGCCCGCGTTGGCGAGGTTGAAGGCGGCCTGGTTGGCGGAGGAGGCCAGGGAGGGGGCCGCGGCGGCCTTCTCCATGACCATCAGCTGGAGGGGCGAGCCGGTGACGAAGGCGGCCATGCCGAGCAGGGCCACCGACACCGCCGCCGTGACCGGCGTGCGCATCAGCAGGGGGAAGGACGCCAGCACGACGACCAGGGAGGCGAGGCCGCCGAAGAGGGTGCCGCGCAGGGAGTGGTCGGCCAGGCGGCCGCCCAGGAGGTTGCCCGCGGTGGCGCCGACGCCGAAGAGGGCCAGCAGCAGCGTCACGCTGGTCTCGGCGAACCCGGCGGCGTCGGTGAGCATCGGCGTGATGTAGCTGTAGGCCGCGAAGAGGGCGCCGAAGCCCGCGACCGTCGTGCCGAGCGCCAGCCAGACGGGCAGGGAGCGCAGGGCGGCCAGTTCGCCGCGCAGGCCCGCGGTGGGGGCGGGGGCGCTGTCGCGCGGGATGAGGAAGGCCAGCGCCGCTATCGCCGCCACGCCGATCGCGCTCACGCCGAGGAAGGTGGCCCGCCAGCCGAGCTGCTGGCCCATGGCGGTGGCGGCCGGGACGCCGACGATGTTGGCGACGGTGAGGCCGAGGAACATCAGGGAGACGGAGCGGGCCCTGCGTTCCGGCGCGACCATGCCGGTGGCGACGACCGCGCCGACGCCGAAGAAGGCGCCGTGCGGCAGGCCGCTGACGAAGCGGGCGGCGAGCAGGGAGATCTCGCCGGGGGCGACGGCCGACAGGGCGTTGCCCACCACGAACAGCGCCATGAGGGCGATCAGGACGGCGCGGCGGGACATCCGGGTGGTGGCCGCGGCGAGCAGCGGGGCGCCGATGACGACGCCGAGCGCGTAGGCGGAGACGAGGTGGCCGGCGGTGGGGATGGAGATGCCCAGGTCGTCCGCGACGTCGGGCAGCAGGCCCATCATCACGAACTCGGTGGTACCGATGCCGAAGGCGCCCACGGCAAGGGCGAGCAGGGCCAGGGGCATGAGGGGGTCTCGCCTTTCGAGAGCGGGGTCGCGTACGGGAGGCCGGGAGGGCCGGGCGGGGACGACTGTATGTTCCCGTACGGAACAAAGACTCTCAGGGCGGGTATTCCGCAGACGAATTCTAGGAAGCCGTTGTGTCGACCTTCACACGCGCGGCGATCGGCAGGTGGTCGCTGCCGGTCGCCGGGAGGGTCCAGCTGGTCATCGGTTCCACGCCGGTGACCAGGATCTGGTCGATGCGGGCCATCGGGAAGGACGCCGGCCAGCTGAAGCCGAAGCCGTCGCCCACGGCGCCCTGCGGGGAGCGCAGCTGGGAGGTGATCGCGGTGAGCGAGCGGTCGTTCATGGTGCCGTTGAGGTCGCCCAGGAGGATCTTGCGGGGCAGCTTCTCGTCGCCGATGGCCTCGCCGAGGGCGTCGGCGCTCTTGTCCCGCTGCCGCGCGGTGAAACCGGCCTCCAGCTTCACCCGTACGGAGGGCAGGTGGGCGACGTACACCGCGACCGGTCCGGAGGGCGTGGCGACGGTGGCGCGCATCGCGCGCTTCCAGCCCAGCTCGATGTCGACCGGCTTCACGTCGCTGATCGGGTACTTGCTCCACAGCCCGACCGTGCCGACGACCGCGTGGTGCGGGTACTTCGCCTCCAGCGCCTTCTCGTACGTCGGTACGGCGGACGCCTTCAGCTCCTCCAGGGCCATCACGTCCGCACCGGCGGCGGCGACGGCACGGGCGGTGCCCGCCGGGTCGGCGTTGTCGGCGTTGACGTTGTGCGTGGCCACCGTGAGGTCGCCGCCGGAGCCGGTCTTGTCGAAGAGCAGGCCGCCGAAGAGGTTGAGCCACACGCTCACCGGCACCACCAGCGCGATCAGCGCCGTCGCCGACTTGCGGACCAGGGCGATCACCAGCAGCACCGGGATCAGCAGGCCGAACCACGGCAGGAAGGTCTCGGTGAGGCTGCCGAGGTTGCCGATGGCGTTCGGGATGTGCGAGTGGGCCGCCATGACCGCCGACAGGAGCAGCGCGACCGCGGCCGTGACCAGGCCCCGGCGCCAGATCCGCCGGTCGCCGCGCCAGCCGCTGACCGCCCGGTGGAACAGGCGCCGAATCCGGGGCTCCCGGCGCTCGGGATCCGAGCCGCCGCCGTCCGTCTCCGTCATGTACGCCTGCTGCGCCATACCGTTGCCTCACTGCCTGCTGTGCACACCGTCGCCCCCTGTGACTCAGCACCATAGGGGATGATCGGTTCCGATCCCGCCGCCCTGGACGGCCGTACGCGCACGAGGACGTACGGGCCGTCCCGCGGAGTTCCGCACTGTGCCGGGACGGGCGGCTCTGTGACAGAACGGGCACATTTGCCCCCATGAGGCATTCGCTGTCCCGTACCGGAGCCCGTGACCGGGGTCCCCTAGCCTCCGGGCCGCCACAAGTGCCACCATGGAAGGGATCCGGGGACGCCGTCAGGGCGCCTCGAGATGACATGAAGGAGCCGTTGCCATGACGCAGCTTTCGGCTGCCCAGACGCCGCAGCGCACCCCCGCCGACGGGAGCAGGGCGCTGTACGGGGGCAAGATCAACCGCCGTATCACGGTCCGGGACATCACCGCCGCCAAGGAGCGCGGCGAGAAGTGGCCCATGCTCACCGCGTACGACGCGATGACCGCCTCCGTCTTCGACGAGTCCGGCATCCCGGTGATGCTCGTCGGCGACTCCGCTGGCAACTGCCACCTCGGCTACGAGACCACCGTGCCCGTCACGCTGGACGAGATGACGATGCTCTCGGCCGCGGTCGTCCGGGGCACCGGCCGCGCCCTGATCGTGGGCGACCTGCCCTTCGGCTCCTACCAGGAGGGCCCGGTGCAGGCGCTGCGCTCGGCGACCCGGCTGGTCAAGGAGGCCGGGGTCGGGGCGGTCAAGCTGGAGGGCGGCGAGCGCTCGCACCGGCAGATCGAGCTGCTGGTGGAGTCCGGCATCCCGGTGATGGCGCACATCGGGCTCACCCCGCAGTCCGTCAACTCCATGGGCTACCGGGTGCAGGGCCGCGGCGAGGAGGCGGCCCAGCAGCTGCTGCGCGACGCCAAGGCGGTGCAGGACGCGGGCGCCTTCGCGGTCGTCCTGGAGCTGGTACCGGCCGAGCTGGCCGCCGAGGTGACCCGGACGCTGCACATCCCGACGGTCGGCATCGGCGCGGGCCCGGACACCGACGCCCAGGTGCTGGTGTGGACCGACATGCTCGGGCTGACCGGCGGCCGGATGCCGAAGTTCGTCAAGCAGTACGCCGACCTGCGCAAGGTCATGGGCGACGCGGCGAAGGCATACGCCGAGGACGTCGTCGGCGGCACGTTCCCCGCGGACGAGCACTCCGTCCACTGACGCCTTCCGCTGACGCCGTCCACCGGCACCGTCCACCAGTAAGCCATCGCGGTACGGCCACCGGCCCCGCCGATCTTCCCCCGTCGGCGGGGCCGAGTGGTTCCCCGGACCGGATGTCGGCGGCATGTCGGCGGGGCCCGGCGGCTGTCGGTGGGATGTCGGCGGTTTGTCGGTGGCCCCTGCCATCGTCCGGTGCATGAAGCGAATCGACGACATCCCCCGGGCCGCGGACAGCGCGGTCACCGTGCGGGGGCTGGTCAAGCACTACGGCGAGACCAAGGCGCTGGACGGCGTCGACCTCGACGTGCGCGAGGGCACCGTGATGGGCGTGCTCGGTCCGAACGGCGCCGGCAAGACCACCCTCGTACGCATCCTGTCCACCCTCATCACCCCCGACTCCGGCCGGGCGCACGTCGCCGGGTACGACGTCGTACGGCAGCCGCGGCAGCTGCGCCGCGTCATAGGGCTGACCGGGCAGTACGCCTCCGTGGACGAGAAGCTCCCCGGCTGGGAGAACCTCTACATGATCGGCCGGCTGCTCGACCTGCCCCGCCGGGACGCGCGCGCCCGCGCCGACGAGCTGCTGGAGCGGTTCTCGCTCACCGAGGCGGGCAAGCGGCCGACGTCCACCTACTCCGGTGGCATGCGGCGCCGGCTCGACCTGGCCGCCTCCATGATCGGGCACCCGGCCGTGCTGTTCCTGGACGAGCCCACCACCGGACTCGACCCGCGCACCCGCAACGAGGTGTGGGACGAGGTCAAGCGCATGGTCGGCGACGGTGTCACCGTGCTGCTCACCACCCAGTACATGGAGGAGGCCGAGCAGCTCGCCTCCGAGCTGACCGTCGTGGACCGCGGCAAGGTCATCGCGAACGGCGGCATCGAGGAGCTGAAGGCCAAGGTCGGCGGCCGCACCCTGCGCGTCCGCCCGGCCGACCCGCTGCAGCTGCGCCCGCTCGCCGCCTACCTGGACGAGCTGGGCATCACCGGGCTCGCCAGTTCCACGGTGGACGCCGAGCGCGGCGCCGTGCTGGTGCCGATCCTCAGCGACGAGCAGCTGACGGCCGTGGTCGGCGCGGTCACCGCGCGCGGCATCACCGTCTCCGCCGTCACCACCGAACTCCCCAGCCTGGACGAGGTCTTCCTGTCCCTCACCGGCCACCGGGCCAGTGCCCCGCAGGATCCCGCCCCGGCCACCAGCACCGACGACACCCGCGAGGAGGTCGCCGTATGAGCGCCACCACCGCCCCCGCCCCCGTCCCCGCCCCCGCGGTCGCTCCCGACGCGCGGATCTCGCTTCGCGCGCACGTGCGGCACACCGGCGCCCTGGTCCGCCGCAACCTGCTGTGGATCCGGCAGGACCCGGAGTCGATGTTCGACGCGCTGCTGATGCCGATCGTCTTCACCCTGCTGTTCGTGTACGTCTTCGGCGGCTCGATCGGCCAGGCCCTGGGCGGCGGGCAGGACGGCTATGTGCAGTACGTGATCCCCGGCATGATCGCGATGATGAGCATGACGCTGTCCCAGGGCGTCGGCACCGGCTTCAGCCAGGACTTCAACTCCGGTGTCATGGACCGCTTCCGGTCGCTGCCGATCGGGCGCGGCTCGGTGCTCTTCGCGAAGATCGCGGTCGAGATGGCCCGGATGCTGTTCGCCACCACGGTGCTGATGATCGTCGCCGTCCTGGTCGGCTTCGACATCAACCACTGGGCGGGGCTGTTCGCGGCGGTGGGTCTGTCCGCGGTGTTCGCCTCGTCGATCATGTGGGTGTTCCTCACCCTGGGCGTGGTCCTGAAGAACGCGCAGTCCGTGCAGGCCATGGGCTTCATGGTGCTGTTCCCGCTGCAGTTCGGCTCCTCGATCTTCGCGCCGACGCAGTCGATGCCGGGCTGGCTGCAGTCCTTCACCGACTACAACCCGCTGTCCACGCTCGCCGACGCGGCGCGCGGACTGATGGTGGGCGGCCCGGTCGCGCACGACCTGTGGATCACGCTCGGCTGGGCGGCCGCGATCACCGCGGTGATGGCACCGATCGCCATCCACAAGTTCCGTACGAAGACCTGAGCGGGGCCGGGTTCGTGGCACCCGCGCCGCACGCGTCAGACGAGGGCGACGGCCTCCTGGGGGGAGAGCCGGCCGCCCTCGGCGTACGCGGCGTCGTAGGCCTCGCCGCCGAGCGCCCCGCGGACCCGTTCGACGGCCCGCCCGCGCGCGTCCCGCTCCATGCCCGTCGACACGTGCCCCGGCGGCAGCATCGCCTCGGCGGCGCCCAGGCACCGGGCGCCGTCCGCGGCCCGGTCGCCGCCGTCCAGGCGGGCCAGGGCCATCGCGGCGATGGTCAGGTAGGCGGAGCGCATGTGCGGGGCGATGGCGGCGGACAGCGGGTCCTCGGCCCGCGCCAGCGACTTGCGGATCCAGGTCAGGCACTCCTCGTGCCGGTCCTCCAGCGTGGCCAGCCAGGCCTCGGCGGCGAGGATGAAGGCGTCGAAGACCACGAAGTGCGCGATGGAGAACTCCTCGCGCAGCAGCCGCAGTTGCTCGCCCGCGTCGGCCGTGCGGCCGGTCATGCCCAGGTGTCCGGCGAGGAACAGCCGGGCGGCGGGCATCGCGCCGTTGTGGCCCGTCCCGGCCGTGCGGTCGATCACCGCGCGCAGCACCCGCTCGCCCCGCTCCGTGTCGCCCGCCTCCAGCAGCACACTGCCGAGCCGGGCGTCGAGGACGTCCACCTGGGCGTGGGCACCGAGCCGCTCGGCGTGCTCCGCGGCGGCCCGGTAGTCGGCGGCGGCGAGCCCGTACTCGCCGACGCGCTCGCGGGCCTCGGCCCGCCCGGAGAGCGCCTCGGCCATGCCCCAGGCGTCGCCGAGCCGGTGGTAGATCTCCAGCGACTCGTCGGCGTCGCGGACCGCGTCGCCCGCCCAGTCGGTGCGGTTGGCGAGCATGTTGGCGCGCATCTGCAGACCGCCGGCCAGCTCCCACTCGTAGCCGGGGGTCTCCCGGCACGTGCGCACGGTGGCGTCCATGATCACGCGCAGCCGGTCCATGTCACCGGTGAGCATGACGGAGTAGAACCAGAGCAGGCCGGGGCTGGAGCAGGTCTGCGGCATCCCGGGCTCGTAGGTGTCCGCGATGATGCGCAGCTTGCGCTGGGCCGCCGGGTTCTGCCAGGCGTCCAGCTCCGTGTCCATGCAGGCCAGATGGGCCAGGTGCACCCCGCGCCACGCCTCGGCGAGGACCTCGCCGGTCATCGGGGGCGGGGCGGACGTGCACCGCTCCCACACCGGCCGGGCGGGGGTGCCCGGTTCGGCGAAGGGGTCCGGGCCGAGTGCCATCACCTCGACGAACCAGTTCCGGGCCTCCACCCGCAGGTCGCGCATCTGCCAGTACCAGACCAGCGACAGCGCCAGGCACAGCGCCTCCTGCTCGTCGCGCTCGGCGACGGCGTGGCGCAGGGCGGTGCGCAGGTTCTCGTACTCGCGCTCCAGCCGCTCGATGGCGGCGAGCTGCCGCGCGCCGCGCAGCAACGGGTCGGTGGTGCGGGCGAGTTCTCGGTAGTACGTCAGGTGGGCGCGGGCCGCGGCGGCGCGTCCGCCGGCCTCGTCGAGGCGCTCGCCCGCGTATTCGGCGACGGTCTCCAGGAGCCGGTAGCGCATGCCGTCGCCGGTCAGGCGGTCCGTCACCGGCGCGGCCACGACGAGGGACTTGTCGACGAGGGAGCCGAGGGCGTCCAGTGCGGCGGGCCCGCACACGGCCTCGGCGGCGGCGAGGTCGCAGCCGCCCGCGAAGACGGACAGCCGCCCCAGCACCTCGCGCTCGTCCGCGTCGAGCAGGTCCCAGGACCAGTCGACGACCGCGCGCAGCGTCTGCTGGCGGGGCAGGACGGTGCGGCTGCCGGAGGTGAGCAGCCGGAATCGGTCGTCGAGCCGGTCGGCGATCTGGCGCGGGGTGAGCATCCGCAGCCGGGCGGCGGCCAGTTCGATGGCCAGCGGCAGGCCGTCGAGGCGGCGGCAGATCTCGGCGCAGGCGGCGGCGGTCTCCTCGTCGGCGTCGACGCGGAAGCCGGGGCGGGCGGCGGCGCCCCGGTCGGCGAGCAGCCGCAGCGCGGCGGGCTCGGGCAGCGGCTCCACGGGGCGCAGCGACTCCCCCGGCACGCCGAGGGGTTCGCGGCTGGTGGCTAGGACGGTCAGGTGGGGGCAGCGGGCGAGGAGTTCCTCGGTGAGGCGGGCGGCGGCGTCGACGACGTGCTCGCAGTTGTCGAGGACGATCAGCATGCGGCGGCGGCCGCAGTGCTCGACCAGCCGCTCGACGGCGGTGTCCTGCCCCTCGGAGGCGGTGGCGGCCCGCATCTCCTCGGCGCCGGCGCGGTAGAGCACGGTCTCGCGGGCACCGACGGCGGTCAGCACGGCCTCCGGTACGTCGGCGGGGTCGTCCACGGGGGCCAGCTCGGCCAGCCACACCCCGTCGCGCGCGGCGTCCCCGGCCCCTTCGGCGGCCTCCTGCGACAGCCGGGTCTTCCCGGCGCCGCCGGGCCCGAGGAGGGTGACGAGCCGGGTGGCCGCCAGGTCGGCACGGAGTGTCTCCACATCGCCGTCCCGGCCGACGAAGGAGGTGAGCCGGGCACGCAGGTTGCCGCGGGGGCGGGATCCCTCCGGGACGGGTACGGCGACGGACCCGGGCGACGCGGCGACGGCTCCCGGCGGCACCGCCGACACCGACGCGGGCGCACCGGGTACGGGGGACGCGCCGGGCGCGGGGGACATGCCGGGCGCGGGGGGCGTGCCGGGCGCGGGGGGCGTGGTCGGCTGCTGTCCGGTGGCGGACTCGCCCGCCGAGTGGGAGGCGGGCGCCTGGCCGGACGCGGGTCCGGTACCGGACGCAGGGCCCGCGCCGTCGAACGGCCCGGCGGGGACCCCCGGTGCCGTCTCGGAAGCAGGCCACCCGCCCGGGGCAGGACCCGTGCCGTGAGCAGGCGCGGCGCTGGGCCCTGGCGCCGTACCCGGGGCGGGCCACCCCTCACCGGCAGGACCCGGACCGGAGCCGGGCGCGGCGGCGGGCCCCGCGGCAGGACCGGACGCAGGGCCCGCGCCGTGGAGCGGCCCGGCGGGGACCCCCGGTGCCGTCTCGGATGCTGCCCACCTGCCCGGGGCAGGACCCGTGCCGTGGGCAGGCGCGGCGGTGGGCCCCGGCGCCGTACCGGAGGCGGGCCAGCCCTCGGCGGCAGGGCCGGGCGCGGGGCCGGTGCCGGACGCAACGCCCGGGCCGGACGGTCGGCCGGGGCCGGGGGCCGGGGTGGGCGAAGGGTTCAGGAGCTCCGCGTGGAGTGCCCGTAGCTCCCGCCCCGGGTCGGTGCCGAGGCGGTCGGCGAGGAGGCGGCGTACGGCCTCGTAGGCGGCCAGTGCCTCGGCGGTGCGGCCGGTGTCGCGCAGGGCGCGCAGCCGCAGCGCCTGGAGGGGCTCGTCCAGGGGGTGGCCGTCGCACAGGGCGGTCAGCTCGGGCAGGGCGTGCTCGGCCTGCCCGAGGTCCAGGGCGGCGGTGTGGCGGGCGCGCAGGGCGTCGAAGTGCCGGGTCTCCCAGCGGGCCGCCTCGGCGGTGCGGTCGGGCAGGTCGGCGAGAACGGGCCCGCGCCACAGCGCGAGCGCGTCGTCGAGCACGACGGCCGCCTTGGCGGGGTCGCCGTCGGCCAGGGCGCGGGTGCCCTCACCGGCGAGCCGGTCGAAGCGGTGCAGGTCGACGTCGTCGGGGGCGGCGGCGAGCCGGTAACCGCCGTCGGCCGAGGCGACCGAGTCGGCGCCCAGCGCCCGGCGCAGCCGCCCGACCAGCGCCTGCAGGGCGCCCGTCGCGTCGGCGGGCGGGTCCCCGGCCCAGACCTCCTCCACCAGCAGCCCCGCGGCGACCGCGCGCCCGGCCCGGAGGGCGAGCACGGTCAGCAGGGCGCGCAGCCGCGCCCCGCCGAGCGGGACGGCCGTGCCGTCGGGACGGAGTGCCTGTGTGGTGCCGAGGATGCGATAGCGCACGGGACCATTGTCCCCGCTGCCGTCGGAGCCGGTCACGGGGTTTTGTCCGCACGGCGTGCCCGGCCCTCCGCCGCCCTTCCCCTCCCCCTTCCATCCCCCCGGGCGCGGAACCGTCCGCCCCGCACGAGACGTTCTCCCCGTGCGCCCGGTACGGTCGGGCGGTCCCGCACCCCGCGGGTGCCGCCACGCGTGCCCGACAGTCAGGGAGTTCCATGTCCACCGCCACCGCCCGCCCCAGCGACCGGAGGATCAGCCCCGTCTTCCTCGGGATCGTCGCCGTCGCCGCGGTCACGGGCTGGGCCACCTGGACCGGCTTCGCCGAGCAGCCGGGTCTCGCCGTGTTCCTGTTCGTCACGGCCGCCTGGGTCGTCTCGCTGTGCCTGCACGAGTACGCGCACGCCCGCACCGCGCTGCACAGCGGCGACATCTCGGTCGGCGCGAAGGGCTACCTCACCCTGAACCCGGTGAAGTACACGCACGCCCTGCTCAGCATCGTGCTCCCCGTCCTTTTCGTGATCATGGGCGGGATCGGGCTGCCCGGCGGCGCGGTCTTCATCGAGCGCGGGCGGATCCGGGGGCGCTGGCGGCACAGTCTGATCTCGGCGGCGGGCCCGCTGACGAACGTGCTGTTCGCCGTCGTGTGCACGGCGCCGTTCTGGCTGGACGCGCTGGACGGCGTGCCGCGCGACTTCCGGCTGGCGCTGGCGTTCCTGGCGCTGCTCCAGGTCACGGCCGCGATCCTGAACTTCCTGCCGGTGCCGGGCCTGGACGGCTACGGCGTGATCGAGCCCTGGCTGTCGTACAACGTGCGGCGGCAGGTGGAGCCGCTCGCGCCGTTCGGGCTGCTGATCGTGTTCGCGCTGCTGTGGATCCCGGCGCTCAACGGCGTGTTCTTCGACGCGATCGACGCGCTGCTGCGGGGCCTGGGGATCGGCGAGGTCGACACGTACTGCGGCTTCGAGCTGTACCGCTTCTGGCAGACCGACCCGCTGTGCACGCCGGGCGGATGACGCCGCTCGGCCGGTGCCGGACTCAGCCGGTGACGGACGTGGAGGAGGCGGCGCGGCGGGCGTCCCGGCCGCGCTTGGCGTAGTACCAGCACATGTTCGACGACAGCCCCGACAGCAGCACCCACACGACGCCGATCACGACGCTGCCCTGTACGAAGGAGACGACGGCGGCGGCCACGGCGAGTACGCAGACGACCAGGGCGTAGAGGGCGAGGCGGGGCATGGGAACGGCTCCTGTCGGGGGGACACTGGTACCGACCAGTGTCCCCCATCGCCTCATACGTCCGTGACGCGGAGCCCGGCGTGTGCCTTGTAGCGGCGGTTGACGGAGATCAGGTTGGCGACCAGCGACTCGACCTGGTGTGCGCCTCGCAGCCGTCCGGCGAAGACGCCGCGCATGCCGGGGATGCGCCCGGCGAGCGCCTGCACGATCTCCACGTCGGCGCGCTCCTCGCCGAGCACCATCACGTCGGTGTCGATCTCGTCGATCTCCGGGTCCTGGAGGAGGACCGCCGAGAGGTGGTGGAAGGCGGCGGCGACCCGGCTGTCCGGCAGCAGGGCGGCGGCCTGCTCGGCGGCGCTGCCCTCCTCGGGCTTGAGCGCGTAGGCGCCCTTCTTGTCGAAGCCGAGCGGGTTGACGCAGTCGACGACGAGCTTGCCGGACAGTTCCCCGCGCAGGGATTCGAGGGTCTTGCCGTGGCCGTCCCACGGTACGGCGACGATCACGACGTCGCTGCGGCGCGCGGTCTCGGCGTTGTCGGCGCCCTCGACGCCGTGCCCGATCTCCTCGGCGGCGGCCGCGGCGCGCTCGGCGGCGCGGGAGCCGACGATCACCTTCTGGCCGGCCTTGGCGAGGCGGTACGCGAGGCCCTTGCCCTGCGGGCCGGTGCCGCCGAGCACGCCGACGACCAGCCCGGAGACGTCGGGCAGGTCCCAGGGGTCCTTGGCCGGTGCCTTGGCGGGGGCCTTCTGTGCAGCACTGTCGGTAGAGGTCATGGGCCGACCCTACGTCCGCGACGGCCTGCCCAGGGCTGCGGGTCCCGCCCGCCGGAAGGCGGTCCCCGGGCCGGGTGAATCCGGGGCGAACGCCGTACCGCGCGCAGTGCGTTGCGGCAGGATGCGACCGCATGGACGCCGTACGGGTCGCGCTGCTGCGGGAAGTGCTCGCCGGGACCGAGTGGCTGGGGGCCACCCGGCGGTTCGCGGGGGCGCTGCGGGGGTCGGTGGTGCCGCACGGAGGCGGTCTGCTGCTGGTGGGCACCCCCGAGTACGAGCCCTGGCACCTGGCGGCGCACCTGGTGGACGAGGCCGCCTGGTCGGGGACGCCGGAGCTGGCGCCGACGCTGGTCCGGCACGGGGCGCGCCCCTCGGACCCGGCGCATCTCGCGGTCGGTCTCGGGCGGCTGGCGGCGGCCCGGCGCGGGGAGACGCTGCTGGTGGTCACGCCCGAGGACCCCGGTGCCCGGCTCTTGGAGCGGGTGCACGACGCCCGCCGGGCCGGTGCGACGGTGCTGGCGCTGGGCACCGAGCGCGCCCCGGGCGAGCGGGAGCTGACGGCGATGGCGCACGAGACGCTGTCCGTCCCGGACGGGGCCGAGCTGGACCTGGACACGGTGCAGCACCTGGTCAGCGCGTCGGCCGGGGAGAACGCGGTGCCGCCGCCCCGGGGCCGCCGCCGCTTCCGCGACCGCCTGTCCCGCCTCGCCGACCACCTGACGGCCCCACCACCGTCCGGCTGGTGACACCCGGGGCCCGACGCCTGACCAGCCTGCCTCGACCGGCGACGCCCCGACCCAGGACGGCCACGCCGTGGCCACTGCACTGCCCACCACCACCCGACCCCCGGACCGCCACGCCCCGGCCCAGGGCCACCGCGTCCCGCCCGCAACCACCACTCGAACCGGGACCGGCACCGCCCGAGGCGCGACGGCTGCGCCTGCCACTGACCACCACCGCCCGCCGCCGGGACCACCACTCGGTCGAACCCGCCGCCGCGCCTGCCCGCGACCACCACCCCACCCGGTACCGCTACCACCCGCCCCGGTCGGTGTTCCGCGTCGCGAAAATCGGTTGCCCGGGTTCGCGCGGGGGTCGGACGATGGGCCCTCGTGACCGACACCTCCCCCGCCGACGCGCCCGCCGACAGACCCGCGGACGTGCCTGTCGGTGCGCCCACCGGACTGCGTGCCCTGCTGCCCGACCTGTCGCCCTGGCGGGCCTCCCCGGACTTCCGGCGGCTCTGGGTTTCGGGGCTGATCACGAACTTCGGGAGCTTCCTGACCTTCGTCGCGCTGCCGGTGCAGATCAAGGAGCTGACGGGCTCGGCGGCGGCGGTGGGCGCGATCGGTGCCGTGGAGCTGGTGCCGCTGGTGGTGTTCGGGCTGTACGGCGGTGCGCTGGCCGACGCCTGGGACAAGCGGCGGCTGATCCTGTGGACGGAGGCCGGTCAGGGCGTGCTGTGCGCGGCGCTGCTGGTCAACGTGCTGCTGCCGAGCCCGGCCGTGTGGCCGCTGTTCGTGATCGCCGCGTTCTCCGCGGCGATCGGCGCGGTGCAGCGCCCGGCCCTGGACTCGCTGATCCCGCGCATCGTGGCCCACGAGCACCTGCCGGCCGCCGCCTCGCTGAACGCGCTGCGCTGGCAGGTCGGCGGGATCGCCGGACCGGCGCTGGCGGGCGTGGTGGTGGCGTACGCGGGGCTCGGCTGGGCGTACGCGGTCGACCTGGTCACCTTCGCCGCCTCGGTGGCCCTGGTGGCGGGGCTGGCCTCCTCGCCCGCCTCGCACGAGGCGCGCAGTCCGTCGTGGGCGGCGATCGCCGAGGGCGCCCGGTACGCGTGGAGCCGCAAGGAGCTGCTGGGCACCTACGCGGTCGACGTCGCGGCGATGCTCCTTGCGATGCCGCTCGCGGTGCTGCCGTTCCTGGCCGACGAGTTGGACGCCGAGTGGTCGCTCGGGCTGATGTACGCGGCGATTCCGGCGGGCTCGCTGCTGGTGAGCGTGAGCAGCGGGTGGACGTCGCGGGTGCACCGGCACGGGCGGATGGTGGTGCTCGCGGCGGCCGGGTGGGGCGTGGCGATCGCCGCCGCGGGCTTCGCCGGGAACGTGTGGCTGGTGCTGCTGTGCTTCGTGCTCGCCGGTGCCTGCGACATGGTCAGCGGTGTCTTCCGCAGCGCGATGTGGAACCAGACCATCCCGGACGAGCTGCGCGGCCGGCTCGCCGGGATCGAGCTGCTGTCGTACTCGGTGGGTCCGCAGCTCGGCCAGGTCAGGGCGGGCGGCACGGCGGCGCTCGTCGGGGTGCGGGCGTCGGTGTGGTCGGGCGGACTGCTGTGCGCGGGCGCGGTGGGGGTGCTGGCGCTGTGCCTGCCGACGATGATGACGTACGACGCGCGGACGAACGAGCACGCGGTGCGGCTGCGCGAGAGGCGCGCAGCCGACGCCGCGGGCGGGTGACCGGTCCGCGCCTGCTCAGTCGTCCCGGTCCGCGTCGGCGCTTCCCCGGGCGGAGGCGTCGTGCCACTTGGGGTCGTTCTCCCACTCCAGGTTGCGTTCGCGCGCGGTCTGCATCGCGTGCTCGGCCTCGGTCCGGGTGGCATACGGCCCGAAGCGGTCCTTGCCCGGGCAGTCCGGGCCCTCCTCGACCTTCTGGTGCTCCAGGCAGTAGTACCACTCGCCCGGTTTGCCGACCGTGCGCTTCTTGAACAGGGCCATGGGACAGCTCCTCTCGCCAACGACATGTTCCCCCATGGCCGCTGGTTAGACTCGCTGCATGTCTGGCCAGTCGCTGCTCGTCCCAGGGGAGCTCTCCCCCACCCGTTCCGTGCCCGGAAACATCCGCCGGCCCGAGTACGTCGGCAAACCCGCGCCGACGCCGTACACCGGTCCGGAGGTGCAGACGCCCGAGACCATCGAGGCGATGCGCGTGGCCGGGCGGATCGCGGCGCGGGCGATGGAGGAGGCCGCGAAGCACATCGCGCCCGGCGTGACGACGGACGAGCTGGACCGGGTGGCGCACGAGTTCATGTGCGACCACGGCGCCTACCCCTCGACGCTCGGCTACCGGGGCTACCCCAAGTCCCTGTGCAGTTCGGTCAACGAGGTCATCTGCCACGGCATCCCCGACTCCACGGTGCTGCGCGACGGCGACATCGTGAACCTGGACGTGACGGCGTACATCGGCGGGGTGCACGGCGACAACAACGCGACCTACCTGGTCGGCGACGTGGACGAGGAGAGCCGGCTGCTGGTCGAGCGGACCCGGGAGTCGCTGGCCCGCGCGATCAAGGCGGTCCGGCCGGGCCGGCAGATCAACATCATCGGCCGGGTCATCGAGTCGTACGCCAAGCGGTTCGGGTACGGAGTGGTGCGGGACTTCACCGGCCACGGCATCAACTCGTCGTTCCACTCGGGGCTGATCGTCCCGCACTACGACAGCCCGCACGCGACGACCGTCATCCAGCCCGGGATGACCTTCACGATCGAGCCGATGCTGACGCTCGGGACCCACGAGTACGACATGTGGGACGACGGCTGGACGGTCGTGACGAAGGACCGCAGGCGGACCGCGCAGTTCGAGCACACCCTGGTGGTGACGGACTCGGGCGCGGAGATCCTCACGCTGCCCTGACCTCGCACGCCCCCGGACGGCCCGCTCTCCCCGGAGGGCGGGCCGTTTCGCGTCCGGGTAGGTACGCTTTTACCGACAGCTCGTCGGCAAGCCTATTGACTTAGGTAAGCCTAACCATAGAAAATCATGCCCATGGACTCCTTCTCGACGCTCATCCGCACCGCCTCCCACGAGCAGCACGTGGAGGCGGAGACCTCGACGTTCATGAGCGACCTGCTGGGCGGACGGCTCGGTGTCGACGCCTACGCGCGCTACACCGAGCAGCTGTGGTTCGTCTACGAGACCCTGGAGACCGCCGCCGGACGGCTGGCGGCGGACCCGGTGGCCGGGCCGTTCGTCCGGCCGGAGCTGCTGCGGCTGGCCTCCCTGGAGCGGGACCTGGCGCACCTGCGCGGCGCCGACTGGCGCGCGGGGCTGACCGCCCTGCCCGCCACCGAGGCGTACGCGGCCCGGGTGCGCGAGTGCGCCGAGGACTGGCCGGCGGGGTACGTCGCCCACCACTACACCCGCTACCTCGGCGACCTGTCGGGCGGGCAGATCATCCGGGACAAGGCCGAGCGGACGTGGGGCTTCGCCAGGAAGGGCGACGGGGTCCGCTTCTACGTCTTCGAGGAGATCTCCAACCCGGCCGCCTTCAAGCGGGAGTACCGCGAACTGCTGGACGGCATCCGCGCCGACGACCTGGAGAAGCAGCGGGTCGTCGCCGAGTGCAAGCGCGCCTTCGCCCTGAACACGGCGGTGTTCCGGGCACTGGGCGAGGAGTTCCCGCTGTCCGCCTGAGTCACCGCTCCAGGCGTACCCGCCCGCCGATCTCGATCCAGCCCTCGGGCTGCGGTGCGGTGAGGATCTGGGAGCCGACCCCCTGCGTGATGTTGAGGGCGCGGCCCAGCCGTGCGGTCAGCAGCAGTGCCGCCGCGCCCGTCGCCTCGTCCTCGTCGATGCCGTCGTCCCGCCCGGGGAAGGCACGGGCCCGCACCCGGCCCGCCGCCTCGTCCTCCCACGCCCAGGCATAGATCCACTCCCCCTTAGGCGGCACCGCGAGGTCGTCGACCTCGCCGACCGTGCCGTACTGGCGCAGGGTGCGCGGCGGGGCCCACTCGGGCCGGGCCTCGATCCAGCTGAACTCGCCGTCCAGCCGGGCGCCCACCACCCCGGCCGGCGTGACGAGTTCGGGCACGTCGAGCAGCCAGGCGGTGCCGACGCAGGGGTGTCCGGCGAAGGGCAGGCGCAGGGTGGGCGTGTAGATGTCGACGACGCCGCGCTCGGGGTCGTCGACGAACACGGTCTCGCTGAAGCCGAGTTTGGCGGCCAGCTCCTGCCGCCGCTCGGGCTCCGGCAGTACGGATCCGTCCCGGACGACGCCCAGTTCGTTGCCGTATCCGCCGTTCGGCGCGCAGAAGACCCGCAGTACGTCGTAGTCGGTCACCGGGGCATTCAAGCATCGTCCGCGGGCGGCCAGAGCGGGGTGGGGGCCTCGTCGTACGGGAGCGTCGCGAGCGCGTCCGCGTACACCTTGGGGAACGCGTCCGCGTGCGCCTCGGTGACCGCGTCGGCGATCCGGCGCCACTCCGCCTCGTCCGGCAGCCGGGCCAGCACCACGCAGGCCGGTTCGGCGCCCTCCGCCAGCGCCGCCACCGCCCGGTCGTGCCCGTCCAGGATCAGCCAGCCGTCGAGGAACGACACCCACCACAGCAGGACCGGGGCGAGGGTGCCGTCCCGGGCGTGCTTGCGGTACGCCTTCACGCGCGGCGCGTCGGGGGGCGAGAGCGGGCGCAGGGGCAGGACACCGTGCCAGCCGCCCCCGCAGAGCAGTTCGAGGACGGTGTCGGGCCAGTCCCGTACGAAGTCCTCGGTCCAGATGCCCGGGGCGAACGACGCGCGTGCGGTGAGCGACCAACGTCCGTCGTGCAGCGGGCCGTCGGGGCTGTCCTCCAGCCACCGGGCACAGCGGTGGCGCCAGTCGGCGTCCGGTGTGCGCATCGACGCGGCGCGCAGGGGCGGCAGCGGGGAGCGGTGGCCGGGCAGGCGGCGCAGGTGCAGCTCGCGGCAGCAGCCGTCGCCCTGCCACCGGGCCCGGGTGAGGGGGCGGCCGCCCTGGTGGAGCGTGGGCGGGCCGCCGTCCCGGGCCCGGACGAAACGCAGCGGCGGCGGGCCGGGGCGGCCCCGGACGTCCAGGACCAGAGGTCCCGGAGTCGCTTCCCGCACCGCCCGTTCCATCCGGACAGTATCGGGCGCGGACCGCCCCGGCCCGCAAGGGATTACTCGGCGGACCGCACCTGGCCCCGCCGCCTGCGCGTCGCGTACACCGCGCCCGCGCCGACCGCGACCGCGACACCGGCCGCCGCGCCCAGGGCCGGGCCCGGTATGTCCGAACCGGTGGAGGCGAGACTGCCGCCGCCGATCGAACCTCCGACGGTCGAACCGGTGCCTCCGACGGTCGAACCGGTGCCTCCGGCGGTGCCCGCGCCCCCGCCGGTGGAGCCGCCCGCCGTGCCGGAGCCGCCGGACGCGCCGCCGGACGTGTCCGAGCCGCCGCCGCCCGGCAGTTGGGCGTCGTCGCTGACCGCCACCGACAGGTCGACGGTGTCGAGCGCGGTGCCCGCCGGGTAGAAGTCGCCGAAGGCCTTCGCGCCGGCCGCGGTGAGCGTGGCGGCGATGCCGTCGACCGTGATGACGTTCTTCTCGGCCTTCAGGTCGCCGGAGTTCGCCTTGAGGTCGGCCAGGACCACGCCCTCGGTCCGCGTGCCGAGGCTGTTCACGTCGGCGGTGAGCCTGCCGGTGCCGTCGTCGAGGGTGGCCTTGAGGTTGCTCAGGGTCAGGTCGAGGCCGTAGGTGCCGCCCGACTCGTGGCCCTTGAAGTTGACGGCGCCCTTGAAGGTGGCGGTCAGTTTGTCGGCGTCCGTGTCGTAGGTGCCGGTGGCGTCCTTGAAGGTGAACGCGCCGTTCCCGGCGGCCTGGACGGCGCCGCCGGAGACGGTGACCTTGCCCTTGGCGATGGTGCCGACGACGTAGGCGCGGAAGGACTCCTTCACGCCCCAGCCGAGGGTGCCGTCGGCGATCTCGCCCTTGGCGGGGGCCGTGCTCGCGGGGGCCGTGGGCGAGGCGCTCGTGCTCGCCGCGGGGCTCGGGTCCTGGGTGGCGGGCGTGGTCTGCGGGTCGGTCGGCCCGGGTTCGGTGGAGTCGGTCCCGGTCGGCTCCGGGCCGGTCGGATCGGTCGGATCGGTCGGGCCGGTGGAGGGCTCCACGCTCGGCCCGGTGGTGGGTTCCGTGGTCGGCCCGGCGGTCGGCCCGGTGGTCGGCTCCGGCGTCTTCCTGACCACCGTCAGCGGGTCCCCGGCCGCGCCCGCGTAGCCCGCGCTGCCGAGGTATTCGCCCGCCTCGGTGGTGAGGGTGGTAGCCATGTCCGTCATCGCGCGGGTCACGGCGACCTTGGCGAGCGGCACGTCGTCGCCCTTCTTGGTGGGCGTCGCGCCGGAGGTGTCGACCGTGGTCACGTCGGCGGTGATCTCACCGGCGCCGCTGTCGAAGCGCACGTCGGTCAGCGTGACCTCGAACTGGTGCGCGGCGGAGGCGCTCACCAGCTTGCCCTTGAAGCCGAGGTCGACGGCGTTCGTCGTGTGGTCGTAGGTGCCGGTGCCCCCGGTGAAGGTGAAGGCACCGTTGCCGGCGGCCTGGGTGGCGCCCTCCGACGCGGTGAAGCTGCCGAACATGCCGACGTACGTCCGGTAGGACTGCTTGATGCCCCACGTCAACTCGTAGTCGGAGAGCGGGGATCCGGCGGCCGAGGCGGCGGTGGCGCCGCCCAGTGCGGCGAGGGCGGTCGCGCCGAGGGCGGCGGCCGTGGCGACGGCGGCGGTGAGCGCGGTGGAGCGGCGTCGTCTGACGGGCATGGCTCGGTTCTCCTTGGGTGTCGGGGTGTTCAGCCCTGCTCCGGGTCCGCGGGGGACGCGGCGGGCCGGGTGCGGCGCCTGCGGAGGGCGACGGCCACGAGGACCGCGGCCGCCAGCAGCAGGGCGCCGGCCGCGAGGGAGACGGGAAGTGCGGGGAAGTCGCCGTCGTCGGTGCTGCTCGCGACGGGGGCGGCGGAGGTGTCCGCGCCGGTCTTCTCGGGCCGCGGGCTCGCACTGGGTGTGGGCTCGCTGCCGAGGTCGGGCAGGGCGGGCAGTTTCGCGTCGGCGGTGAGGGCGACGGCGAGCGACACCGGGTCCATCTCGGTGCCTGCCCGGTACATGCCGCCGAAGGCCTTGGCACCGCGCGCGGTGAGCTTCGCGGGGGCCTCGGTGACCTTCACCAGACCGCCGGCCGGCTTCAGGCCGCCCGCGGTGAAGGTGACCAGAGGCACCTTCTCCTCCTGGACGTCCGGGCTCCTCACGTCGGCGTACAGCGTGCCCCTGCCGTCCTCGACGACGGTCCGTACGTTGCCGAGGCTCAGGTCGAGGCCGTGGGCGCCGGTGAAGCGCACCGTGCCCCGGAAGGCGGCGGTGAGGTCGCCGTCCTGGTACGCCCCCCGGCCGCCGGGGAAGCGGAAGAGCGCGCCGCCGTCCTGGGCGCCCGCGGTGAGGACCCATTCGCCGTCGGCGATGTCGCCGGTGACGTACTCGCGGAAGGTGCGGCGCACGCCCCAGTCGACCGCGCCGTCCTGGACCGTGCCGTCCGACGTCTTCGTGGGCTTCGGCGACTCGGCGGACGGTGCGGGGGTGCTTGACGGCCGCGTCTCCCGCTTCGGCGCGGACGCCTGCACGTCGGCGGACAGGCTCACCGGGTCCAGTGCGGTCCCGGCGGTGTAGTACCCGGCGAAGGACCGGGCGCCCTCGGCGGTGAGGGTGGCGGGGATGTTGTTCAGGGCGACGGTGTCGCCACCGCCCCGCATGTCGATGCCGCCGAGGGAGAGGGAGGCGAAGGGCACCTGACGGGACGTCGTGACCGCCCCGGTGTCCTTCGCCTTGCTGACGACGTCCAGGTGGAGCGTGCCGGTGGAGCCGGAGATGCTCACGGTGGGACGGCTGAGGGTGAGGTTGAGCTGGTGGGCGCCGGTGCCGGTGCGGTGGCCGAGGAAGTGCACACCACCGGAGAAGGCGGCGCGGAAGGCACCGGTGTCGCCGTCGTAGGTGCCGGTCGCCGAGTGGAAGCGGAACGAGCTGCGGCCGACGGTGGCCGCGCCCCCGCTGAGGGAGTAACTGCCCTTCGCGACGGGGCCGGTGACATAGGTCTGGAACGAGGACTTGATGCCCCAGTCGAGCCGTCCGCCCTGCACGGTCCGGCTCTCGGCGTGTGCGGCGGCCGCGGGGAGCAGCGCCGCGAGGACCGCCGCGCACAACACGGTGACCAGGGCGCGAAGACGGGCGGGCATGCGAAGTCCTCCGGATCGGGGGGCCGGTAGCGAACGAAGGTAAGGCTAACCTAAGCTCTAGCCGACTGACACTGGCGGTCGACCGGAGAGGACGGACGGAAAAGTGCGACGCTTGCGAGACCGACTGGCGGGAGCACTGCTGTCCGCGCTCGCCCTCACCCTGACCGCGACCGGCTGCGCGGGCTCCTCCGACGCCTCGTCCGGCGCCGGTTCCGGCGCGGCGGCCGCCTCGGCGGCGGAGCCCGTCGCGAACCGGGTCGAACCACTCGGGCAGAGACCCGAACCCCGGCTTCCCGTCACCGTCCGCTCCGCCGACGGCGAGCGGGTGACGGTCGAGCGGGCCGAGCGGATCGTCCCCCTCTCCGGCAGCCTCAGCGAGATCGTCTTCACGCTCGGGCTCGGCGACCGGGTCGTCGCCCGGGACGTCACCGCCACCTTCGAACAGGCGGCGAAACTCCCGGTGGTCACCCGGGGCCACGACGTCTCCGCCGAGAGCGTGCTGTCGCTCAAGCCCGACCTGGTGCTCGCCGAGACCACCACGGGCCCCGAGGAGGCGGTGGACCAGATCCGCGCCGCCGGGGTCCCGGTGCTCTTCGTCGAGGCGGCGGGGGGCCTGGACGACGTGGGCCCGCGCATCCGGGCGGTCGCCGACGCGCTCGGCGTACCGGCGGCCGGGACGGAGCTGACCCGGCGCTCGGAGCAGCGGATCGCGGCCGTACGCAAGGACGTTCCACACGGGGACAAGCCCCGGGTCGCCTTCCTCTACCTGCGCGGCTCGGCCTCCGTCTACCTCATCGGCGGCAAGGACTCCGGCGCCGGCTCACTGATCGAGGCGGCCGGTGCGGTGGACGCCGGG
The DNA here is from genome assembly GCF_044327745.1 of Streptomyces sp. NPDC018026. NCBI lineage: Bacteria > Bacillati > Actinomycetota > Actinomycetes > Kitasatosporales > Streptomycetaceae > Streptomyces > Streptomyces sp. NPDC018026. The sequence goes on along the minus strand of NZ_JBIRFY010000002.1, from coordinate 909,449 downwards.
GCCGCCTCCGGCCTCGGCAAGGACTTCACCGCCATCACCAGCGAAGCCCTGGTCAAGGCCGCGCCGGACGCGATCCTCGTGATGAGCAAGGGACTCGAATCGGTCGGCGGCGTGGACGGCCTGGTGAAGATCCCCGGCGTCGCCCAGACCCCGGCCGGGATGGACCGCCGGATCGTCTCCGTGGAGGACGGCGTACTCCTCAACTACGGCCCGCGCACCGACCAGGTGCTGAAGTCGGTCGTGGCCCAGCTCTACGGCGAGGACGGCGCCAAGTGACCGTACTGGACAAGCCGGTTGGCACCCGGAGGCCCGCCGACCCCGCCGCCCCCCGCGCCCGGCGCTCCACGGCCTGGCTGCTGACCGCCGCCCTCGCCGCCGGCCTGCTGGTCCTCGTCCCGGTCGCGGCCGGTACCGGCGCCTACCCGATCCCGGTCGGCGACGTGCTCGGCTCGCTCCTGCACCGGACGGGACTCGGCGGCACGGAACTGGACCGGGTGGCCGAGTCGGTGCTGTGGAACGTGCGGTTCCCCAGGATCGTGCTGGCCCTGCTGGTCGGCGCCTCGCTCGGCTGCGCCGGGGCACTCATGCAGGGCGTGTTCGGCAACCCGCTGGCCGAGCCGGGCGTCATCGGCGTCTCCTCCGGCGCGGCGGTCGGCGCGGTCGGCGCCATCGCCTTCGGCCTGAACTTCCTGGGCACCTGGACGGTGTCCGTCTTCGCCTTCGTCTCCGGCCTGGTCACCGTCCTGGTCGTCTACGCGATGTCCCGCTCGGGCGGCCGTACGGAGGTCGTGACCCTGATCCTCACGGGCATCGCGGTGAACGCCTTCGCGGGGGCGCTGATCGGGCTGTTCCTGTTCTTCGCGGACACGGCGGCGGTCAACCAGATCACCTTCTGGCAGCTGGGCTCGCTCGCCCAGGCGACCTGGCCGAAGGTGCTGGCGGTCCTGCCGTGCGCGGCGCTCGGCCTCGGGCTCGCCCCGCTCCACGCCCGTCGCCTCGACCTCCTCGCCCTCGGCGAACGCCCGGCCCGGCACCTGGGGGTGGACGTGGAGCGGCTGCGGATCGTCCTGGTCCTGGTGATCGCCCTGCTGACCGCGGCCGCGGTGAGCGTGGCCGGGGTCATCGGCTTCGTCGGGCTCGTCGTCCCGCACCTGCTGCGGATGGCGGCCGGGCCCGGGCACCGGTTCCTGATCCCGGGCAGCGCGCTGCTCGGCGCGCTGGTGCTGCTCGCCGCCGACCTGGCGGCCCGCACGGTCGCGGAGCCGGCCGAACTGCCGCTCGGGGTGCTGACGGCGCTGCTGGGCAGTCCGTTCTTCTTCTGGCTGCTGCGCCGCACCCGGCGCAGGCAGGGAGGCTGGGCATGAGAAGCGTGAGGCTGCCGCGGCTGATGCCGTCCCGTCCGGCGCCGCCGCCCCCGGCCGCACCGGGCGACGTGCTCGCCGCGGCCGAGGGACTGCGCGTGCACCTCGGCGGGCGGCCGGTCCTCGACGGGGTGGACGTGGACGTCCGCGCGGGCGAGGTGCTCGCCCTGGTCGGCCCCAACGGCGCGGGCAAGTCGACGCTGCTGGGCGCGCTGGCCGCCGACGTCCCCGCCGCCGAGGGGGTCGTACGCGTCCATGGCCGCCGGGTGACGGAGTGGTCGGCGTCCGAACTCGCCCTGCGCCGGGCGGTGCTGCCCCAGTCGGCGTCGCTGTCCTTCCCGTTCCCGGTGGAGGAGGTCGTCCGGATGGGCCGGGCGCCCTGGGCGGGCGGCGACCGGGAGGACGAGGACGAGGCGGCCGTGGCCGAGGCGATGGCCCGCACGGAGGTGTCCGGCTTCGCCGAACGGCCCTTCTCCGCGCTCAGCGGGGGCGAACGGGCCCGGGTGGCCCTCGCCCGCGTCCTCGCCCAGCGCGCTCCCCTCCTGCTGCTCGACGAGCCGACCGCGGCCCTGGACCTCAGGCACCAGGAACTCGTGCTGCGGCTGTGCCGGGAGCGGGCGCGGGCCGGGGACGCGGTGGTCGTCGTCCTGCACGACCTCGCGCTGGCGGCCGCCTACGCGGACCGGGTGGCGCTCCTCAGCTCGGGCCGGATCGCGGCCGGGGGCCCGCCCTCGGAGGTGTTCGCCGAGGGGCTGCTCTCCGAGGTCTACGACCAGCCGGTGGAGGTGTTCCCGCACCCGCGCACGGGCGCGCTCCTCGTCGTCCCGCACCGCTCGCCATGACCCCCGCCACCGCCCCACGAGGCCGTCCTTGACGCACCTTTGACCGTCCTATGAGCACTTCATTGAGCCACCGTGACCGGCCCGTGCTCATACACCGTCCATGAGATTCGGATCACCGTATGGACGGGTTTTACTTAGGAAATCCTTAGGTATGTTAGGCCAGCCTCACCTTCCCTACGAGGCCCATCACGCGCACTTTCGGCCATCCCTTGGAGCCCGCATGCGAGCCGCCAGACTCTCCCTCGTCACCGCCGCGGCCCTGGCCGCCGTCACGGGGTGCACGGAGAAGAGCGGCGCCGAGGACGGCGAGCACGTCATCTCGGTCACGGCGACGGACGACAAGTGCGAGGTGTCGAAGACGGAGTTCCCGGCCGGTCACGTCGAACTCGCCGTCGAGAACAAGGGCTCCAAGGTCACCGAGGTCTACCTCCTCTTCCCCGACGACCGGGTGGTCACCGAGCGGGAGAACATCGGCCCCGGCACCAAGCAGCGGGTCACCGCCGAGGTGAAGGCGGGCGACTACCGGATCGCCTGCAAGCCCGGCATGAAGGGCAAGGGCATCCGCCAGGACGTGAAGGCCACCGGCGGCAAGGCGGCCGCGCGCGACCCGCGCCTCGACGAGGCCGTGGCCGCCTACCGCCAGTACGTGCAGGCGCAGGCCGACGAGACCCTGCCGAAGGCGGAGGCGTTCGCGAAGGCCGTCCGGGCCGGTGACCTGGAGGCCGCGAAGAAGGCGTACGCGATCTCCCGCGTCGGCTGGGAGCGCACCGAGCCGGTCGCGGAGTCCTTCGGCGACATCGACCCGAAGGTCGACGTCCGCGAGGACGGTCTGGAGGAGGGCCAGGACCCGGCGACCGACTGGACCGGCTGGCACCGCCTGGAGAAGGCGCTGTGGCAGGACAAGAAGATCGGCGACCGGGAGAAGGAGCTGGCCACGACCCTGGTCACCGACCTGAAGGACTGGCAGAACCGGGTCGGCAAGGCCGAGATCACCCCCACCTCCATGGCCAACGGCGCCAAGGAACTCCTCGACGAGGTCGCCACCGGCAAGGTCACCGGCGAGGAGGAGCGCTACTCGCACACCGACCTGGTCGACTTCAAAGCCAACGTGGAGGGCGCGCAGCAGTCGTACGCACTGCTGAAGCCGGTCGCCAAGGAGAACGACGCGGCGCTGACGAAGGAGCTGGACCGCCAGTTCGCGGCGCTGGACAAGCTGCTCGACCAGTACCGCCCGAGCACCTCCTCCTACGAGTTCACCTCCTACGACAAGGTCGGCAAGGCGGACCGCAAGGAGCTGTCGGACGCGGTCAACGCGCTCGCGGAGCCGCTGTCCAAGCTGGCCGCCGCCGTCGTCACGAAGTAGGCGTGGAGGGCGAGATGACGGACACCGACTCCCCCGCACCGGCCCCCGCACCCTCCCGGCGGTCGCTGATCGGCTGGGGCGGCGCGGGCCTCGCGCTCGGCGCCGCCGCGGCGGCCGGCGGGGCGGTGGCGATGGACCGCACCGGCGACGACGCGGACCCCGCCGCCGCCGACGCGGGCGCCGCCGTCCCCTTCCACGGGGCGCACCAGGCGGGCATCGCCACGCCGGTGCAGGACCGCCTGCACTTCGCGGCGTTCGACGTGACGACCGAGGACCGCGCCGCCTTCGTGGCGCTGCTCAAGGAGTGGACGGCGGCGGCCCGCGCGATGACCGCCGGTCACGCGGTGGGCGAGGGCGCCTACGGCGGCCTGCCCGAGGCCCCGCCGGACGACACCGGCGAGGCGCTGGGCCTCAAGCCCTCCCGGCTGACCCTCACCATCGGCTTCGGACCGTCCCTCTTCGCGAAGTTCGGCCTCGCCGATCGGCGCCCCGAGGCCCTGGCCGACCTGCCGAAGTTCCCCGGGGACAACCTCGACAGGGCCCGCAGCGGCGGCGACCTGTGCGTCCAGGCCTGCGCCGACGACCCCCAGGTCGCCGTGCACGCGATCCGCAACCTCGCCCGCATCGGCTTCGGCAAGGTCGTCGTGCGCTGGTCGCAGCTCGGCTTCGGCAAGACCTCGTCCACGACGCCCGACGAACAGACCCCGCGCAACCTGCTCGGCTTCAAGGACGGCACCCGCAACATCGCGGGCACCGAGAAGGACCGCCTGGACAGGTTCGTCTGGGCCGCCGGGAAGGACGGGTCGCCGTGGATGGCGGGCGGCTCCTATCTCGTCGCCCGCCGCATCCGCATGCACATCGAGACCTGGGACCGCACCTCCCTCCAGGAGCAGGAGGACGTGTTCGGCCGCGACAAGGGCGAAGGCGCGCCCGTCGGCAAGGCCAAGGAGCGCGACGAGCCGTTCCTGAAGGCGATGAAGCCCGACGCGCACGTCCGGCTCGCGCACCCCGACTCCAACGGCGGGGCGACGCTGCTGCGCCGCGGCTACTCCTTCACCGACGGCACGGACGGCCTGGGCCGCCTGGACGCCGGCCTGTTCTTCCTCGCCTACCAGCGCGACATCCGCACGGGCTTCGTCCCCGTGCAGCGCAATCTGGCGACGGACGCGCTCAACGAGTACATCCAGCACGTGGGTTCGGCGGTCTTCGCCGTGCCGCCCGGCGTCCGCGACGCGGACGACTGGTGGGGCAGCACGCTGTTCGGCAAGGAGGCGTAACCGTGTTCTCGAACTACCTGATCGGACTGCGCGAGGGCCTGGAGGCTTCCCTCGTCGTCTGCATCCTCATCGCCTACCTGGTCAAGACGGACCGCAGGGACGCCCTGAAACCGATCTGGGCGGGCATCGGCGTCGCGATCGCCATCGCGCTCGGCTTCGGCTGCGCGCTGGAGTTCGGCTCGCAGGAGCTGACGTTCAAGGCACAGGAGGCGCTGGGCGGTTCGCTGTCCATCCTGGCCGTCGTCCTGGTGACGTGGATGGTCTTCTGGATGCGCCGCACCGCCCGCCACCTCAAGGCGGAGCTGCACGGCAGGCTGGACGCGGCCCTCGCCATGGGCACCGGGGCGCTGGTGGCCACCGCGTTCCTGGCGGTGGGCCGGGAGGGTCTGGAGACGGCGCTGTTCGTGTGGGCGTCGGTGCACGCGGCGAGCGACGGCACCCCGCGCCCGCTGATCGGCGTGGCCCTCGGACTGGCCACCGCCGTCCTGCTCGGCTGGCTGTTCTACCGGGGCGCGCTGCGCATCAACCTGGCCCGGTTCTTCACCTGGACCGGCGGCATGCTGGTCGTCGTGGCGGCAGGGGTGCTGGCCTACGGCCTGCACGACCTCCAGGAGGCCGACCTGGTACCGGGCCTGACGACCCTGGCCTTCGACATCAGCAGCACGATCGACCCCTCCAGCTGGTACGGCACCCTGCTCAAGGGCGTGTTCAACTTCCAGCCCGATCCGACCGTCCTCCAGGTCACGGTGTGGCTGCTGTACCTGGTCCCGACGCTCGCGCTCTTCCTCGCCCCGGTAGGGTTCGCCTCCGGGAAGGGGAAGGTGAAGGAACCTGATGAGCCAGGATCGCGGCCCTCGAAGGCCCCGCAGGCTTGAGAAGTACGCGCTCATATCCGCCTCGGCGACCGCTTTGTCGCTGACGGCGAGCGGCTGCGTGGTGGTGCACGGTGAGCGCGAGGTGCTCCCCTCGGCCACCCGGGCCGAGGCCGCGAAGGCGCTGGAGCAGTTCACCACCGCGTACAACGCGGCCGACAAGGCGTACGACGCCTCCCTGGACGCCGACCACACGACCGGTGCCCTCGCCGCGATCGACTCGGCGCGGCTGAAGGCGGGGGCGGCCAACCACCCGGACGGCAACCCGGCGCACGAGCCGCTGGAGCTGACCGACGCGAAGTTCACGATCCCGAAGAAGGCGGGCTGGCCGCGCTGGTTCGTCGCGGACACCAAGGCCAACAAGCGCGGCAAGGCACGCTGGTTGCTGGTCTTCACCCGGGACGGCCTGGAGGAGACCTGGGAGGCGGCGTACCTGACGCTGGTCGCCCCCGGCAAGGTGCCCGAGTTCAAGACCGACCAGGACGGCTGGGCCGAGGCCGTGCCCGCGAACGCCACCGACGTGAGCGTCCCGCCGGCCGACCTGAGCAAGGACTACACGACATACCTCCAGGACGGCGGCAAGACCTTCGCCGACGGTGTGCACACCAGCTCCTGGCGCGCGCTGCGCGAGAAGCGCTCGACCCGCCCCGGCCTGGTCACCCAGTACATCGACGAGCCGCTGGCGAACGGCGACTACGCGCCGCTGGCACTGCGCACCGAGGACGGCGGCGCGCTGGTGTTCTTCACCTCGCGCCACTTCGAGAAGCAGACCGCCGCACGGGGCGCGTCCGTGCCGACGCCGAACAAGGACGTGCTGGCCCTGACGGACGGCGAGATCAAGCAGTCGCTGACGATGGAGTTCGTCTCCAACGAGGTCGCGCTCGACCCGGCGGACGGACAGGTGTCGGTACTGGGCCGGGTCCAGGGCCTGACCTCGGGCAAGGGCGAATAGGCGAGCCCGGGACGCTCAGCGGCGCAGCGGCCAGGAGGCACCCTCGTAGTCGTCGCTCTCCGCACCGGCGTGCCGGGCGCAGGCGTCGGTGAGGGTCTCCAGCAGCGTCAGCGGGTCCGGCAGCGGATGCTCGGGACCGCGCACCCAGTGCACGGTCCGGCCTTCCCCAGGCAGCCGGGCCGGCGGCACCAGCACGTAGGACCCGCGGCAGTGCCAGCGCAGCCCCGGGTGCTCGTCCATGGTCTCGGGGTGGCAGTCCAGCTCGCAGGGCCACCACTCGTCCTCGTCCTCGGGGGTGCCGCGGGTGAGGGTGAACAGCAGCATGCGCCCGTCGTCGCTCTCGGCGACCGGCCCGACCTCGACCCCGGCGTCGAGCAGCCTGCGCACCGCCTCCCGACCGGCCTCCAGCGGCACGTCGAGCACGTCGTGCACCATGCCGGTCGCGGTGATGAAGTTGGCCTCGGGCTGGTGCCGGGCCCAGCGCTCGATCTGCGCGCGGTCGGTGGTGGACTGCGTCTGCCAGGCGAACGACACCGGGTGCCGGGCGGGGGTGGGACAGCCCACGCGGTCGCAGGAGCAACGGTAACCGGCGGGGTGCGCGGCGGGCGCCAGGGGCAGTCCGGCACCGGCGGCGGCGAGCAGCAGATCCTCCCGGCCACCGTCTCCGGCGGCCTCCTTGGGGCGGCGTCCGCGCAGCCACGAGGAGAGTTTGCCCTGCAGACCGCTCCGACCGCCGAACTCCGCGCTCATCTATCCCCTTGCCTCACCGTCGTGCGCACCAGCATGCCCTATCGTCGCACCATTCCCCGCTTCGGGGTCGCGAAGGGACAAACTTCCCTGGTCAGGCGTCTTCGGTCACCGTGGGGCGAGCCCGTGCAGCGCGTAGTCGACGAGGGTGTCGGTGTAGGCGTGGGAGAACGGCCCCGTGTGCTGGAGCCAGCGCTGCGCGAGCGGGGAGACGAACAGCTCCAACGCGATCCGCAGGTCGATGTCCTGCCGTACCTGGCCCGCCTCCTGGGCGGCCCGCAGCCGGTCGGCGTGCAACTGGAGCGACGGCTCCAGGAGCCGGCTGACAAAGGTCCGGCCCAGCTCCTCATTGACGACGCCCTCCGCGGCCAAAGCGCGATAAGGCGCCTCGAACCTCGGATCCCGCAGTTCGTCGACCGTGGCGCGCAGCACGACCTTGAGATCGGCGGCGACGTCACCCGTGTCCGGGATGGTGTACGCCTCCTCACCGGCGGCCTCCACGAGCCGCTCACCCAGGTCGAGGAAGGCCTCCAGCAGGACGTCCGCCTTCGAGGACCACCACCGGTAGATCGTCTGCTTGCCGACGCCGGCCCGGGCGGCGATGCCCTCGATGGTGGTCTTCGGGTAACCGACCTCGCCGACCAGGGCGAGGGCGGCGTCGTAGATGGCCTGGCGGGACCGCTGACTGCGCCGGGTGGCGTCGGGGTGCGGCCGCTCGGCGGCGGGGTTGGTGCTGCGTTTCCGGGTGGTGGCCATGCTCCGAAGCTACCAGGCCGGCAAGACGGAACGTCTCGCCGAAGACAAGCGCCGGAACGGAACTCAGTGGCGCGGCGCCCGCGCGTTCTCCAGGTAGTGCAGAACGGCCGCCACCCGCCGGTCGACCTGGTCGGCCGGGGCGAGGTCGAGCTTGGCGAAGATGCTGCGGATGTGCTTGTGGACGGCACCGTCGGTAACGACAAGCCGCCCGGCGATGGCACTGTTGCCCAGGCCCTCGGCCATCAGACCGAGCACCTCCCGCTCCCGCGGACTGAGCCGCTCCATCCGGGTGTCCTGCCGCGTCCGGGTGAACAACTGGGCGACGACCTCGGGATCAATGGCGGTGCCACCGCCCGCGACCCGCCCGAGCGCGTCCATGAACTCCTCCACCCGCCCGACGCGCTCCTTGAGCAGGTACCCCAGACCGCCCACTCCCCCGGTCAGCAGGTCGGTGGCGAAGGACTGCTCCACGTACGCGGACAGCACCAGGACGGCGAGTCCGGGGCGCCGCCGCCGCGCCTCGACCGCCGCGCGGACCCCTTCGTCGGTGTGGGTGGGCGGCATCCGCACATCGAGGATGGCCACGTCGGGCTCGTGCTCGTCGATGGCCGCGAGCACCGACTCGGCGGTGTCCGCGGTGGCGACCACGTCCAGGCCCTCGGCCCGCAGCAGCAGGGCGAGCCCCTCGCGCAGCAGCGGATCGTCCTCGGCGATCACGATCCGCAGGGCGCGCCGCACGTCAGGTTCCACTTCTTCCTCAATCCTCCCCGGGCGGCCAGGAGTCGCCCCAGGCCGCGTCACGAGCAGCCTTGTACAGGTCGCCGTGCCGCTTGGTGACCGTACTCCGCCGCAACCGCTCGTCGGATTCGCACAGGTCCAGCAGCACCTGGCCCTTGCGGATCTGCGGCCGCCGGACCACCCGGGAGGCGGCGGGTTCGGCGGGGAGCCGGGTGGCGGCGACGTAGCTGAACTTCTCGTCCTCGTAGGCGAGGGATCCGCTCTTGACCTGCCGGTGCAGGCTGGACCGGCTGACGCGGGCCGCGAAGTGGCACCAGTCCGTGCCGGGCTCGATGGGGCAGGCGGCACTGTGCGGGCAGGGCGCGGCGACCCGGAACCCGGCGGCGACCAGCCGGTCGCGGGCCTCGATGACGCGGGCGTACCCGGCGGGGGTCCCGGCCTCCACGATCACGACGGCGCGCGCGGCACCGGCGGCGGTGTCGACGAGGGCGGTGCGGTCGGCCGGGGTCAGCTCGTTGAGTACGTAGGAGACCGTGACGAGATCGGCGCTCTCGACGGCGAGCGCCGCCCCGATCCGCGAGCGCTGCCAGCGGACGTCGCGCAGGGCGGGGAGCGAGGCGGCGATCTCCCGGCCGAGGGCGAGCGCGGGTTCGGCCCAGTCGAGCACGGTCACCGGTCGCGTGCCGCCCCAGGTGTCACTGACGGCCCAGGTCGCGGCGCCGGTCCCGCCGCCCACGTCCACGTGGCTGCCGGGCACCCAGTCCGGCACGGCCGCGGCGAACGCGTCCAGCGCCGAGCGCACCGCGGCGAAGGTGGCCGGCATGCGGTAGGCGGCGTAGGCGACGACGTCGGCGCGGTCGCGGAGGATGGGGGCGTCGGTGGGGGTGTCCCCGCGGTAGCTGGCGATCAGCCGCTCCACGGCCTGCGCGGCCTGGCGGGGCGGCAGCCCGTCGACGAGGTCGGCGAGGGCGGCGCGCAGGGTGTCGGCGGGGTCGTTCACCCGGAGATTGTACGAGGCACTCCGTGGGTTGCGGGGTGGGTGGGGCGAGGCCCCCGGCGTTGTCCGGTGCCCGGCGTGGGCGCGAGGGGGGACGCGGCCCGGCGTAACGGGGTGCCGCTGCGCCCACCCGTGCCGCCCCAGCGGCACGACTGCCCGCAGTCGCGGAGCGGCGGGGGGCGAGGCGGCGGGGGAGCCGCGTACGGCGCGAAGGGGGCGGGTCGGGGGGTGTCCGCCCGCAGCGGTTGGCGCGTCAACAGAGTTCACCTCCGTAGCCGACCGATTCCGCGCCGTTCCGAGGACGGACACCCCCCGGCGCGACCCCGACCCACCCACCGGACACACCGCGCCACGCGCACCCCCACCACACCCGCACCGGCCGCCGCAGGCATCCACCCCGCGGACGATCAGGCTCGCACCGCCCGCGCCACCCGCGTGCACAGCGCCGCGCGGACCCGGTTGTCCGGGGCACGGCGGCGCGGATGGACCGTGTTGGCAAGGAGGATCACGAACGTGTCCGTCGCCCGGTCGAGGACCAGCATCGTGCCGGTGAACCCGGTGTGCCCCGCCGCCCCGCGCCCCGCCAGCTCGCCCATGAACCACGGCTGGTCCAGGGCGAACCCGAGCCCCGGTTCGGCCAGCAGCAGTTCCACGAAGTCCGGCCCGAGGATGCGCGCGGGCCCGTGCGAGCCGCCCGCCAGCAGCGTGCGGCAGAAGACCGCCAGATCCCGCCCCGTCGAGAACAGCCCCGCATGACCGGCCACCCCGCCCAGCGCCCAGGCGTTCTCGTCGTGGACGACCCCGCGCAGCATCCCCCGGTCCGCCTTGGCCCACGGCCGCCGCTGGTCCTCCGTGGCCGCGGCGCCCGGACACGGTCCGAAGCCCGTCGCCGTCATGCCCAGCGGCCGGGTGATCCCGTCCCGGACCAGGACGTCGAGCCCCCGCCCGGTGATGCGCTCCAGCACCTGTTGCAGCAGCAGCATGTTCAGGTCCGAGTAGCAGTACGTACCCGGCACCCCCACCGGCGGCTCCGCCCGCAGCCGCCGCAGCCGTTCCTCCTTGTCGGCGTGGGCGCCGCAGTCGTACAGCGGGAGTTCGGGCCGCAGCCCGGAGGTGTGGGTGAGCAACTGCCGTACGGTGACCCGGTGCTCGGCCGCGGCCCGGAAGTCCGGCAGGTAGGCGCCGACCTCCGCGTCGACGCCGAGCGTGCCCCGCTCGATCTGCTGCACGGCCGCCACCGAGGTGAACAGCTTCGTCAGCGAGGCCAGGTCGAAGGGCGTGTCCACGCTCATCGGCACCCGCGAGCCCTCCGGCAGCTCCACCCCCGCGTCGGTGTGCGGGTCGTAGGAGGAGTACCGCACGGCCCAGCCCGCCGCGGCCTCGGCGGCGAGCACGGGCCCGCGTCCGACGGCCACGACGGCGCCCGCCGCCCAGGGGCGTTCCCCGGTGGTGAGGTCGTGCACCTGGGCGACGGCACGACGGAGCTGCCCGGGGTCGAGCCCGGCCCGCTCCGGGGTGTCGCTGCGCAGTCTCGGAGCGCTCAGTTGTCTTCTCCCTTGCCTGCTCTCTCCCCACGGCACATGGTCACGAGGAAGCCGAGCGCCACCACCGCGGCCGCCAGCTGGACCACGGCCATCGGTACGGCGGTGTCCTCCCCCGCGATCCCGACCAGCGGCGAGGCGACCGCACCTATCAGGAACGACGACGTGCCGAGCAGCGCGGAGGCGGAACCGGCGGACTTCTTCACCCGCATCAGCGCGAGCGCCTGGGTGTTGGGCAGGCTGAGCCCCATCGCCGACATCAGCACGAACAGCGCGGCGGCGACCGGCCCGAGCCCGACCTCGCCGAAGACGCCCAGGGACATCAGCAGCAGCACCGTCGCCGCGGCGATCACGACGACGAGCCCGAGCCCGAGCACCCGGTCCAGTCTGACCCGCCCGACCAAGATCTTGCCGTTGATCTGCCCGACGACGACGAGCCCGATGGAGTTGAGGCCGAACAGCAGGCTGAACGTCTGCGCGGAGGCTCCGTAGATCTCCTGCATGACGAACGGCGACGCCGCGACGTAGGCGAAGAGCGAGGCGAAGGCGAAGCCGCCCGCGAGCATGTACCCGGTGAAGGCCCGGTCGGCGAGCAGGCCGCGCATCGCGCGCAGGGTGTCGCCGACACCGCCCGCGTGCCGCTCCTCGACGGGCAGCGTCTCCGGCAGCCGGGCCCACACGACGACGCCCAGCACCACCCCGACCACCACGAGGACGACGAACACGCCCCGCCAGTCCGTCACGCGCAGGATCTGCCCGCCGATGAGCGGCGCGACGACCGGCGCGACGCCGGAGATCAGCATGAGGGTGGAGAAGAAGCGGGCCATGGCCACGCCGTCGTACAGGTCGCGCACGACGGCCCGGGATATGACGATCCCGGCGGCGCCCGCGAGTCCCTGGACCAGCCGGAAGGCGACGAGGAGTTCCACGTTCGGCGCGACGGCGCACAGCGCGGTGGCGACGACGTAGACGGCGAGCCCGGCCAGCAGCGGACGCCGGCGCCCCCACTTGTCGCTCATCGGGCCGACGACGATCTGCCCGAGGGCCATGCCGGCCAGGCAGGCGGTGAGCGTGAGCTGGACGGTCGCGGCCGGTGCGCCCAGGGACCGGGTGACCTCCGGGAGGGCGGGGAGGTACATGTCCATCGCCAGCGGCGGCGTGGCGGTGAGGCTGCCGAGGATGAGCGTGACCAGAAGACTGATACGCCGCCCGGCGGGCGGCGCTTGCCCTGTTCGCCCTGTTTGCGACGACTGAGACGTTTGCGGCGTTTGCATGGACGGCCCGCGCTCGGGCATGTGATGTGCCCCTCCCTCTTCTGCAGATCCGCCACCTATGCTCTCAGCTCGTACGGACTTGAACGAACAAACTCGAACGACGCACGAACGACGAACGACGAACGACGAACGACAACGAACCTGAGCGAGGGTGGGGCAGGGTGTCAGCGGTGACCGGACAGAAGGTGCGCTGGGGAATTCTCGCGACCGGCGGGATGGCGGCGAGGTTCACGGCGGATCTGGTCGATCTGCCGGACGCGGAGGTCGTGGCGGTGGCCTCGCGGACCGAGGCGTCGGCGAAGGCGTTCGCCGAGCGGTTCGGGATACCGCGGGCGTACGGCGGCTGGGAGACGCTGGCGCGGGACGAGGACGTCGACGTGGTGTACGTCGCGACCCCGCACTCGGCGCACCGGACCGCGGCCGGCCTGTGCCTGGAGGCGGGCCGCAACGTGCTGTGCGAGAAGCCGTTCACGCTGAACGCGCGCGAGGCCGGGGAACTGGTCGCGCTCGCCCGCGAACGGGGCGTCTTCCTCATGGAAGCGATGTGGATGTACTGCAACCCGCTGGTGCGGCGCCTGAAGGAGCTGGTCGCCGACGGCGCGATCGGCGAGGTCCGCAGCCTCCAGGCGGACTTCGGCCTGGCGGGCCCGTTCCCGCCCGCGCACAGGCTCCGCGACCCCGCGCAGGGCGGCGGCGCGCTCCTGGACCTGGGCGTGTACCCGGTGTCGTTCGCGCAGCTCCTGCTCGGTGAGCCGGCGGACGTCGCGGCGCGGGCGGTGCTCTCGGAGGAGGGCGTCGACCTCCAGACGGGCGCGCTGCTCTCCTACGAGAGCGGCGCGCTCGCCTCGATCCACTGCTCCATCACCGGCGGCACGCCCAACTCCGCCTCGATCACCGGCTCCGAGGGCCGCATCGACGTCCCGGACGGCTTCTTCTTCCCGGACCGCCTAGTGCTGCACCGGACCGGCCGGGACCCGCAGGAGTTCCGCGCCGACCCGGCGGACGGGCCGCGCGAGAGCCTGCGGCACGAGGCCGAGGAGGTGATGCGGGCCCTGCGCGCCGGGGAGACCGAGTCACCGCTGGTCCCCCTGGACGGCACGCTGGCCGTGATGCGGACGCTCGACGCGATCCGGGACCGCGTGGGCGTCCGCTACCCGGGAGAACCCGCAAAGCCGGTGGAACCTGCGGAGCCGGTGGTCACGCCGGCCTGAGCCCCGGCTCCCCCGCCCGGGTCACGAAGGACCCGGCGGTGGTGAGCGGCGCGCCCTCGGTGCTGACGTGGGACACCGTCTTGAAGTCGGCGCGCGCCGACTCGCGGCCCAGGGACACCGTGGCGTAGCCGCGCCGCCCGTTGAAGAACTTCAGGTGCGGGTTGGCGGCCATCAGGGTGTCCCAGTTCGACGGCTTCTCCGAACCGTTGCCGCCGCTGGTGACGGAGGTGGTGACGATCTCCGTGCCCACGGTCCGGGAGTCCGGGTCGTCGAAGTCGCGCTTGATGTCGAAGCCGTAGGAGACGTGCACGTCGCCGGTGAGGACCATGAGGTTCTCGATCCCGGCGGCCTGCGCGCCGGCCAGCACCCGCTCGCGGGAGGCCGGGTAGCCGTCCCAGGAGTCCATGGAGACCTTGGACGGCGTACTGGTCGAGTTGTACCGCTGGGAGAAGGTGACCTGCTGGGGCACCACGTTCCACAGGGCGTTGGACCGGTGCCAGCCGTTGATCAGCCAGCGCTCCTGGGCGTCGCCGGTGAGCGTACGCCCCGGGTCCTCGGACTCGGGCCCGGGGAACTGCCAGCCGTCGCCGTAGGCCTGGTTGGACCGGTACTGCCGGGTGTCGAGCACGTCGAACTGGGCGAGGCGCCCCCAGTGCAGCCGGCGGTAGAGCTTCAGGTCCGGACCGTCGGGCAGCTGCGGGCGGCGCAGCGGCATGTTCTCCCAGTAGGCCCGGTAGGCGGCGGCCCGGCGGATGAGGAACTCCTCGGGCGGGACGCTGTTCTCCGGTGTCTCGTCGGCGTAGTTGTTCTCGGTCTCGTGGTCGTCCCAGGTGACGACGAAGGGGTGCGCGGCGTGCGCGGCGCGCAGGTCGGGGTCGGACTTGTAGAGGGCGTACCGCAGTCGGTAGTCCTCCAGGGTCACCGTCTCGTGGTTGAAATGGTCGGGCAGCGTGCCCGCGGGGTAGCCGCGGGAGCCGCCGGTGGCGTTCACGGCGTACTCGTACAGGTAGTCGCCGAGGTGGAAGACGACGTCCACGTCCTCCTGGGCCAGGTGCCGGTACGCGGTGTAGTACCCCTGGTCGTACTTCTGGCAGGAGACGACACCGAAGGTGAGGCCGGCGACCCGGCTCTGCGGCGCGGGCGCGGTGCGGGTGCGGCCCACCGGGCTGACGTACCGGCCGGCGCGGAACCGGTAGTGGTAGACGTGGCCGGGCGCGAGGTGGTCGACCTCGACGTGCACGGTGTGGTGGAACTCGGGGTGGGCGGTGGTCCGGCCTCTTCTGACGACGCGGCGGAACCGTTCGTCCAGGGCCAGCTCCCAGCTCACCTCGACGCGTTTGGCGGGCAGTCCGCTGTCGGCCTGGTACGGCGCCGGGGCGAGACGGGTCCACAGCAGCACCGAGCCGGACTGCGGGTCGCCCGAGGCGACGCCGAGGGTGAAGGGGTCGGCGGGCAGCCGCGCGGCGTCCAGTTCGGCGGCGCTCGCGGTGCCGGCGGCCGGCAGGTTGACGGCGAAGGCGAGCGCGGCGGCGGCGCCGGTGACGGTCAGGAAGCGGCGGCGGCCCAGGCTGCGGGCGGCGGCGCGGAGTTCGGGCGCGTGCGAGGACTGCGACCGGTCCGGGACCGGGATCGGGGCCGGGGTCGGGACCGAGGTCGGTGCCTGGTGGTTCGCGGGTGTCATCCGTTCCTCCCCTTGCGGTGGTTGCAAGGGGCATTCGAAGCGCCGGGAACGACCCCGGTTTGGCACGGACATGGCGATCGCGTGTCGGACGGATGAGTTCCGCATGTTCCGCGACCCGTACGCTGCCGAGTCATGAACACCGTGAGAACCACCGACGAGGAAAGCGCCGGAGCGCGGAAGGCCGCCGGAGCACGGGAGGCCGCCGGAGCACGGAAGGCCGCCGGCGCGCGGAAGATCGCAGTCGTGACCGGCGCCGGATCCGGCATCGGCCGCGCGGTCGCCGTCGAACTGCTCACCACCGGCTGGTCGGTCGCCCTGGCCGGCCGTCGCCCCGAGCCCCTGGCCGAGACGGCCGCGGCGGCACCGGCGGGCGGCGGCACGGCGCTCACCGTCCGCGCCGACGTGTCACGCCCGGAGGACGTGGCGGCCCTGTTCGGCGCGGTACGCGACCGGTTCGGGCGGCTGGACCTGCTGTTCAACAACGCGGGGACGTTCGGCCCCGGCGGCGTGCCGGTCGAGGAACTGCCCTACGAGGCCTGGCGGCGCGTGGTGGACACCAACCTCAACGGGGCGTTCCTGTGCGCGCAGGCGGCGTACCGGCAGATGAAGGAGCAGGACCCGCGGGGCGGCCGGATCATCAACAACGGCTCGATCTCGGCGCACACGCCGCGCCCGCACTCGGTGGCGTACACGGCGACCAAGCATGCGCTGACGGGGCTGACCAAGTCACTGTCGCTGGACGGCCGTCCCTACGACATCGCGGTCGGCCAGATCGACATCGGCAACGCGGCGACCGAGATGACGGCCGGGATGCAGACCGGCGCGCTCCAGGCCAACGGGGAGACGGCACCCGAACCCGTGATGGACGTCGCCGACGTGGCGCGCACGGTGCGGCACATGGCCGAGCTGCCCCTGGAGGCCAACGTCCAGTTCGCGACGGTCATGGCGACGGCGATGCCGTTCGTGGGGCGCGGCTGAGCGCGGGCCGCGGACACACACATCGATTCATACAATCGGAATTTCATGGTCCGCCGTATTGCGGCCGGTGGCGGACGTATGCTCAAATCTCCTTCACCAGACTTTCACATATGAGGCGTTGGGCATCCACAACGCACCACATGCCATACCGAGGGGGGAGGCGGCAGCCGTTCAGTCACACCGGTCGCACCGGTGGGCGGAACGGCTGCCGCACCGTTTCCCGGCTACGCCTGCCCGGTCTCGAAGCGGGCGATCCGGCCGTCGTCGTCGACGGTGAAGTCCCACCGGGTGCGCATCTCGCCCCAGGTGTCGTTGCGGTAGCGGGCGATCAGGGCGCGACCGCCGTTCGACTCGTTGTCGACCTCCATGTGGCCGTTGGAGGAGAAGATCTCCTGGTCGATCCACTGGTCGAGGTTCCGGTCGTCCCCGTCGTCGGCCATGGTGGCGTCCGGCGCGAGCAGCGCGCGGAAGGCCTCGCGGTCGTGGGCGTTGACGGCGGCGACGAAGGCGCGGACGGCCGGGTCGCTGAGTCGCGTGGTCTGAATCGTCATGGCGGCAGCGTCACACCGGCTCCGCGCCCCCGCCACCGGGCGTACCGCCCGCCCTCACCCGCCGTCGCCCGCCACCACCCGAACGGCGCCCGGCGACGGGCCCGGACGCCGCGGACGGGCGACGGTGGACGGTGGACGGTGGACGGACGAGCCGTCACCGTCCGCGAGGGACGCGAGGGAGTCGACGTGAACTGCTGTGACCGGCGGGATCTCGGACTGCTGCTGCTCCGCCTGGGGACCGGCGGGGTCCTGGCCGCGCACGGCACGCAGAAGCTGCTCGGCTGGTTCGGCGGCGGCGGCCTCGGGGAGACCGGTCGGGCCATGGCGGCCATGGGCTACGCGCCGGGCCGGGCCAGCGCCGCCGCGGCGGGTCTCGCCGAGGCGGGCGGCGGAACCCTGCTGGCGCTGGGACTGGCCACCCCCGCGGCGGGTGCGGCCGCGGCCGGCTCGATGGCGGGCGCCGCGGCGGTGCACGCCCCGAACGGCTTCTTCGCCCAGTCGGGCGGCTACGAGTACGCCGTCTCCCTCGGCCTGACGGCGGCCGGGCTCGCGGTCTCGGGCCCCGGCCGGCTCTCCCTCGACCACGCCCTCGGTCACGCGGTCAACCGGAACTGGATGGTCCCGGCCGCCTTCGCGGTGACGGCGGCGGCCACGACGGTGGTCGTGGGGGCGCGGAACCGGCGGCTGCGCAGGGCGGCCGAGGGGCGCCAGGAGACGCTGTTCGACTGACGCCCGCTGGAACGTGGCACGCTGCTCCACATGAGCGACGACCCGGACCGCCCGCCGACCGACCCCTGGAGCACGGTCGACGACCTGTGGAAGTGGCTGGAGGCGGACCAGCCCGTCGGCGGCAGGGAGGGCCTGCTGCTGCGCATCCTGAAGCTGTCGGAGGAGGTCGGCGAGGTCGCCGAGGCGGTGATCGGCGCGACCGGCCAGAACCCGAGGAAGGGCGTCACGCACACCTGGGACGACGTGCAGGCGGAGCTGTGCGACGTCGTGATCACGGCGATGGTGGCCCTGCGGACGCTGACGCCCGAGGCGCGCGAGGTGTTCGGGCGGCATCTGGCGCGGGTCGCGGGTCGGTCGCTGGGTGAGTGAGTGACCGGAGAGGTCCGTACCCGTGGGCTGTGCTCACGGGCACGGACCGGGGGCCCGGCTCGGTCAGCCCGCGCTGCAGGACACGCTGGGCCAGGTCCAGTTGCCGTTGGCCTGGATGGTGGCACCCCAGTTGTTGCCGCTGCCGTTCGACTTGGCGGTCAGCGTCTGCGCGCTGGGATAGCTCGCGTTGATGTTCCAGGTCGACATGACCTTCGTCGGGGACGGCACGTTCATCGTCACCGTCCAGTCGTCGGCCCCGCTGACGGAGACGTTGAGGTTGTACCGGTCACCCCACCGCTGCCCGGCGGACAGCGTCGCGGTACAGGCACCCCCGCCCCCGCCGTCTCCTCCCCCGCCGTCTCCTCCTCCGCCGCTGCCGTCGGGAGCGACCGCACGGCCGGTCTGCGGCGAGATCATGCCGGAGCACAGGCCCTTGCCCGCCAGGGTCTGGGCGATGCGCGGGATGGCCGCGAGCGTGTTGGCGGGCCAGTCGTGCATGAGGATGACCTGGCCGTTGCCGAGCCGTGAGACGGCCTGCACGATCGCGTCGGTACTGGCGTTGTTCCAGTCCTGGGAGTCGACGTCCCAGATCACCTCGGTCAGCCCGTACTTGGCCTCGACCGACCGGAGCGTGGCGTTGGTCTCGCCGTACGGCGGCCGGAACAGCTTGGGCGTACCGCCGCCGGCGCCCGCGACGGCCTGCTGGGTCCGGGAGATCTCCGAGTCCATCTGGGCCTGGCTGAGCTGGGTCATGTGCGGGTGGGTGTAGCTGTGGTTGGCGACCCACATCCCGGCGTCGACCTGGGCCCGGACGAGCGAGGGATTCTGGGCGGCGTACTGCCCCTGGTTGAACATGGTGGCCCGCAGCCCGTTCTGCCTGAGCGCGTTGAGCAGGGACTGGGTGGTGCCGGAGGGGCCGTCGTCGAAGGTGAGCCCGACGTAGCCGTTGCAGGCCGCGGCCTGGGACGGGGCGGCGCCGGCCGCCACCGTGCCCGCGGCGGCGAGCGCGGTGACGGCGACGCCGGTGACCAGGCTGTGCAGGGGACGCGACGAGGGACGTGGTCTGGTGCGCATACGCGTGGTTCCTCCTCTCCGCTGTGGTGGGTCAGCCCGCGCTGCAGGACACGCTGGGCCAGGTCCAGTTGCCGTTGGCCTGGATGGTGGCACCCCAGTTGTTGCCGCTGCCGTTCGATCTGGCGGTCAGCGTCTGCGCGCTGGGATAGGTCGCGTTGATGTTCCAGGTCGACATGACCTTCGCCGGGGACGGCACGTTCATCGTCACCGTCCAGTCGCTGGCACCGCTGACGGAGACGTTGAGGTTGTACCGGTCGCCCCACTTCTGCCCGGCGGACAGCGTGGCGGTGCACCCGCCGCCCCCGTTGTCGCCGCCTCCGTCGTCGCCGCCGCCGTCGTCACCGCCGCCGGTCCCTCCGACGTTGATGTTGGAGCTGCCGCTGCTCTGGTAGCCCTCGGTGGCCATGATCATGTAGTAGCTGAAGTTGCCGAGCGGCATTCCGGCCCGTGCCCACGCGTCGAAGTGGTTGCCGGTGGTGATGGTGCCGCCGGTCCGCTTCGACTGCCTGACGCTCCAGTACTGGTCGAAGGTGCGGGTGCCCTCGACGGAGGGCTTGTTGACGCGGGTCGTCTTGTAGATGTCGTAGGTGCCGCCGTCGCTGGTGACGGTGCCCTTGTACTCGCCCGTCGGCCGGTAGGTGCCCCAGTTGTCGACGATGTAGTACTCGACGAGCGGGTTCGACGTCCACCCGTAGAGCGCCAGGTACGCGTTGCCGGACGGGTTGAAGCTGCCCGAGTACTGCACGGTCCTGCGCCCGCCGTTGCTCCAGCCCTTGCCCGCGACGAAGTTGCCGGTGTTGCGCCACGAGGTGCTGTACTGGCCGCCGGAGCCCATGTTCATGGAGACGGTGCCCTGGCTGTCGGTCCAGAACGAGTAGTAGTAGCCGTTGTTGGTGCCCTCCTGGTTGGTCGTGACGACCGTGTCGGCCTGGGCGGTGCCCGGCAGCATCAGCGCGGCGAGCGCCGCCAGCGCGACGGCCCACGCGCTCCTGATGAGAAACGTGACGGGACCACGTCTGCGGCGTCTCGGCTGGACGAGCAGGTTCATGGGGGGGTTCCTCTCCTGCGGGTTCGGACAACGGCGACAGTGTTGACCTGCACCCATCAAGCGTCAACAGTTTCGGTAGAAGTTTCGAAACCTTCGACGTTCCAGAGGATGCCTTCCGACAAGGGAAGTTGCAGCTCACCCACCATCACATCCGCGGCGACACGCGGCACTCAAATTCCACTCACCATGCCCGCCGGAAAGAATGGATCAGACTTCCGAAAATTTCGAAGCCCCGGCCTCTGGACAGCGGCAGCACGGACTCACATCCTCGGTAGCGGCAGAGCACCGTTCCCCACAACGGAGGTTGGCGCTCGTGAGGTTCAGCTACGCGATGCTCCCCGACTACCCCCTGGCCGAGTCCCTGGAGTCGATCCGGCTCGCCGACGAACTCGGCTTCCACGCCTGCTACGCCGCCGACGAGACCTGGCACAAGGACCTCTGGCTCCTCTTCGCCGCGGCGGCCGGCCGCACGAACCGCATCCGCCTGGGCCCCAGCGTCTCCCCGGTGACGCTGCGCGAGCCGACCCTGATCGCCCAGGCCCTCGCCACGCTCGACGAGCTCTCGGGCGGCCGGGCCGAGGGCGTCCTGTCCAGCGGCAACTTCGGCCTGCTGGCCCAGTACCGCATCGACTGGGCCCGCACCAGGCCGCTGTCCCGGGTCAAGGAAGCCCTGCACGTGATGCGCACGTTCCTCGACGAGGGCGCCATCACGCACGAGGGCGAGTTCTTCTCCTACGACGGCCTGTTCACGTTCGCCCGGCCCGTCCAGGACCGCCTGCCGCTGAAGCTCGGCGCGATGCGCGGACCGAAGTCCTTCGAGGCGGCCGGGGAGTTGTCGGACGGCTGCCACCACGCCCTGAGCTACACCCGCGAGGCCTACGACTACGCGGTGCGGCACATCAGGGCGGGCGCGGAGCGGGCCGGCAAGGACTGGCGCTCGCTGGACATCGGGGCCTGGGTGGTCTTCGCCACGGGCCCCGACTCGGCGGCCGCCAAGGAGGCGGCGCGCAGCATGGTCGGCATCTACGCCTCCTCGATGCCCGAGGAGCAACTGCGCCGCAACGGCGTCGACCCGGCGGAACTGAAGCCGGTCATCGACGCGATCGGCGCCGGCGACCTGGCCCGCGGCATCGAACTGACCACCCCGGAGGTGGCCGAGCGCCTCTCGGTCGCGGGCACGCCGGAGGAGTGCCGGGAGAAGATCGAACGGGACATCGCGCCCAGCGGCGTCAACCACATGATCTGCGCGATCACCGACCGCGCCCTGGTGCGGGCCTTCACGGGACGCGACCTCGCGGGGGCGGCCGACGTGAACACCCAGCTGCGGCTGATCGCGGAGCGTGTGATGCCGGGGTTCGGGTAAAATAGCGGGCCGGAATCCAGGACTGCCACGCTCTCGGCTCAGCTGATGCCCTGCGGGCCTGACAGTGCGGGCCCACCCGCCGGTTGCGCTCCCTGATGGTCAAGGAGCGGTCCCTTCGGGAAGGTCCCGGACAGGAAGCCGTCCAACAACCGACCCCGCAGCTCGCGCAGCCTTACGCTCTCGTTCTCCGCGAGGCGCGCCCGTTCATGAAGACGTCCGGCAAGGCGCGCGAACTGCTCGCGCACCTCTCGTGAAGGCCATCTGACCGAGATCTCGGCGAATGCCTTCCGGCTGAGTTCGCGGCCGGCGGATCCTTGCGTGGTCGCGACCAGTTCGGCACCGCGCGAGCAGACCTCGTGCAGCAACCAGTACGCGTCGGACACCGAC
Organism: Streptomyces sp. NPDC018026; assembly: GCF_044327745.1. Taxonomy (NCBI): domain Bacteria; kingdom Bacillati; phylum Actinomycetota; class Actinomycetes; order Kitasatosporales; family Streptomycetaceae; genus Streptomyces; species Streptomyces sp. NPDC018026. The sequence goes on along the minus strand of NZ_JBIRFY010000002.1, from coordinate 887,338 downwards.
TCCGGTTCCAGCGCGAGCACGTTGCGACCGACGGCGGCGGGCACGTGGTTCATCACAGCCCGCACACCGTCTTCCCTCGATGCGACGAGGAGGGAGCCCGGAGCGCACACGCGGCCCTCTTTGCCCGAGGGCAGTCGTCGCTCCGTGACGTACAGGTGGGGTGACTTGCTCTGCAGGATGTCCGCGGGTGTGACGAAGGCCGTACCAGGCTCAGACGGCGCACCTTCGTCGTCCGGCTTCGGTGGTGGCTTTCCGGCGGTGAGGTGGGCGAGGCCGGCAAGGGGCCGTTCGGGCCAGGGCATCCCGTCGCTCGCCTCGCGCACGAATTGTGCTTCGCTCAGCTTCATGGCGCACTCGGTGATACGTGCGTTCGTCGCTGCTTTCTCCTCCAGAAGCCGCATCGCTCGGAGCAGATGCGCCCTGAGTCCGGCCGGGGGGATCGGTACGGGGAGCTTTCGCAGCGCCGTCACGCTGAGCGTGCGTTGCAGGGTCGAGCCGGTGGCCTGGCGCTCGCACCACGCGCGCACCGCCGGCGATCCGAGCCACAGATTCAGCCAGGCCGCCTCGTCGGGTTCGCTCGTGCGGATGACGGCGACGGTCCGCGACGCGTTCCAGTGCTGGAACTCCGCTTGCACAACCGCCGCTTCACCCACGCGTCCCACCAGGATCACGACGACGTCGCCGATCTCCAGCCGACTGCGCCTGTTCGCTTCATGGACCCTGGGGTCGATCCGCCTGGGTTCGTCGCCGCGCAGTCGTCCGTCTTGGATGTCGGCCGCGCGGATCATCGGCACACCGGCCGCGGTGTGTGCCCCGGGGCGGGTGACGCCGTACCCGATGACCTGTGCGGTCGGCAGATCGCCCAGCCGTCCCACGTCCCAGCCACCGGGCAGGCTCCGCAGTCGGCCTTCCAGGTCCTCCCCCGTCACAGCTCCCCCAGCAGGTCACGCAGTTCGTCCTCGAGCCGACGCGACGTCTCGAACAGACCGAGCAGTTCGTCGGTCAGGTCGGCGGCACGCTCGGGGGCGTCGGGAAGGACGGATGGGGCGAGAGGGGGCGCAACGTGGTGCGAGGGCAGTACGTCGTACTTCGTTTCCGCGACCTCGTCGCGGGACAGCGATCTGCACCAGCCCGGTACGTCCTCGTACGGCCCGTGGCCGGGTGCTCCGCGCCAGGCGGCGAAGGTGGCGGCGATGCGCTCCCTCGCTTCATCGGGGACGGCTCGCCGTCCGCGCTTCACGTTCGCGGCGCTGTCACGCGCGTCGATCACGAGGAACTGCCCCGACCGGTCGTTGTGCCCCCACTTGCGATACGGCTTCTTGGTCTTGCTGAAAAGCCAAAGACTCACCGGATTGCGCACATGGGGAATCAGACCGGCGGGCAGCTCCACGACACCGGTCAGGACGTCCTTGTCGACGAGAGCAGCGCGGATCTGACTCTCCGCGCCCTTGGTGGTGGAGGCAGCTCCTGTGGGCAGGAGGAGCGCGCCCCGTCCGGTCGGCGACATCTTCCGCACCACGTGCTGGGCCCAGGCGAAGTTCGCATTTCCCGCGGGCGGGAGCCCGTACGGCCAGAACGGGCCCTCGCGGAGGAAGCCGTGTTCGTCCCACCCCGATTGGTTGAAGGGAGGGTTGGCCACCACCACGTCGAATTGGAGATCGGCGAATCGGTCGTCGGCCAGCGTGGACGCGGGACCGGCCAGCCGGGCGTCAGTGTTGTGCACGGAGAGATTCAAGGCGGCGGCCATCAGCGCGGTTCGGCTCACGTCCTGGCCGTACAGAGCCAGCTCCTCGGGTCGGCCGCCATGGGCCTCGACATACTCGCGAGCCCTCAGGAGAAACCCGCCGGAGCCGCAGACGGGATCGTAGACCGCCTCGTCCTCCGCCGGTTCCATCAGGCTGATGAAGAGGTGAGTGACGTCCGACGGGGTGTAGTAGTAGCCGCCCTTGCCCTGGGTTGACGCCTGGTCCAGGCAGGCGTCGAAGAGATCCTTCGGGTCTTCGGCTCTCGCCACCCAGTCGATGAGAAGCTCCGCTTCACGGTCTCGCACGCTTCCCAGGTTCGGCAGCGTCAGGCGCACAGGGAAGTCCTTCTCCCGGTCCCTGAGCCCACGATGAAGGGCCTCGGCAAGTCCGTGTCCTCCCTCTCGCCAGCGCCCTCCGTTCCGGAGGGTCCCCCATTCCGCGCGGGCCTGCGTGCCGTCGCCCCACTCGTCGGCCCTGTCCGCCTCACACCGGAGAAGAACCAGGGCCATCACGGTGAGGAGTGCGTCCTGGGGTGCCAGCACCTCGCTCAGGGCATCCAGCACGCGCCGAATCGACTGTCCCTCGGACGCTCTCTCCACCCTGGCTCCCATCCACGTACCTCGTAGCGCCGGGCTGCGGGCCCGGGTCTCCCATCATGCCTGGCGGAACTTCATCCCCCCCGCACGTAGGTCAGGACGGCGAAGGCCATTCCGAATGCCGCCACGAACGCCGCCCCACCGGCCATGACGGCCAGGTCCACGTTCTCCGTACGTGCCAAGCGCCAGAAGGCGACCAGCAGCCCCAGTACCATCGCCGCCGCCACCGCGAGCGCCACCGTCGTACCGCGCTTCCCACCCATGTGCGTACTCCCATCCCCATACAAGCCGACAAAGCGCAACAAACTGGCGGACCACAAGGGTGCCCACATCGCCGCTACACCGCATACTCTATGACAGCAGTCGGTTTGGCAGCAACAGCAGTCCAATCGGAAGCGGGAGGTTGGATGTGAATTCAAGCTTGGAAAATTTGAATGCGCCACCCGTAACGCCCATCGGTCCGGCCCGTCGCATCGACCCGTCGTGATCTCCTGCTCTGGTCACGCGGCTGGGTGGAGCCGGTCACCGCTCCCCCCGGAACCCCGGCATCCCTTCGGCCCTTCCGTCGAGCCGATGCCAAAGGGCCCGCGGCAGGTCTGGTTGTCGGCCGACGGATCGCAGACGGTTCGAACAGCAGGACCTGCCTGCGGTCCAAGACGTTCGGAGCGCCCTTCCCCAGCCCGAGCACGACAGCTGGGCCGCGGTATCGAACCGTCCCGGTGCGGCCGGTCAGCACCCCCCGTCCGCGAGTACGAAGTACCCGGGGGACGTCTCCTTCAGGGTGTGGGTGATGGCGACGTTGTACAGGCCCATGTTCTGGCCGGAGCCGTTCGCGTAGGTGTAGCCGCCGCTGTGGTGGGCGCGGCCCGCGGTGACGTGGTGGTAGTTGGTCGCCGTGTAGCACTTGGGTACGGCGCCCGTGGTCGTCGCCGTGACCGCCCCCGAGCACGCTCCCTCGGCACCGGACGCCACGATCGCGGCGACCGTGTAGCGGTAGGCGGTGCCCGCGCTCAGGCCGGTGTCGGAGAAGGACGTGCCCGTCGGGGAGCCGACCTGGGTGCCGTCGCGGTAGACGGCGTACGAGGCGGCGCCGCTCACCGCGCCCCAGGACAGTGCCGCGCCCGTGTCGGTCGTGCCGGTGACCGTGAGTCCGGCCGGGGCCGGCAGGGTGCGCCGCCTTCACCGTCGTCGGGGGCGCCGTCCAGGCCCCAGAACTTGCCGGTGTAGTAGCTGGAGCAGATGGAGGCGAGGTAGTACGCGCCGGTGCTCCCGCACTGGTCGGCGCCCGAGCCGGGGCTCACCACGAGGCCTTGCGCCATGCCGACGACCGAGAAGAGGGCCACGGCGGGGCGGCCGGTGGAGTCGTCGTAGGTGGTCTCCGTGGTGCCGCGGGCAGGGTCCGCGTGCCGGAGGCGGTCTGGCCGATGCCCCGGACGTCGGTCCACTGGTCGCGCAGCTCGGTGCCGTTGACGGGGGCGACGGTCCGGTCGGCGGTGCCCTGCCAGATCGCGACCCGGGGCCACGGGCCGGTGTACCCGGGTAGGAGCCGCGGACCTTGTCGCCCCCACTGCTCCGGGGTGAGGCGCTGGTCGCTGTACTGGCAGCCCGAGGCGGCGGCCAGGCTCGTCGCGCACTGCGCGGGCAGGCCAGAGTTCACCGCACCGCCCGCGAACACGTCGGGGTAGGCCGCGAGCAGGTTGGACGTCATGCCGCCGCCCGCGGACAGGCCGGCGACGAAGACGGGGTCGCGGTCGGTGCCGTACTGCGCCGCCGCGTGCTCGACCATCTGCACGACCGAGGCGGCCTCGCCCCTGCCGCGGGTGTCCTCGGCGGGGTCGAACCACCTGGACATCGAGAAGCAGCCGGCGCTGAACGCGGTACTGATCGGCTCGGCCGTGCAGTTCTGCCTGATCCCGCTGTTCGGGGCACTCTCCGACCGGGTCGGCCGCAAGCGGGTCTACCTGGTGGGCGCGCTCGGTGTGGGTGCCTGGTCCTGGGCGCTCTTCGGCCTGCTGGACACCCGATCCTTCCCGGCGCTGGTGCTGGCGGTCGCCGTCGGACTGGTCTTCCACAGCGCGATGTACGCCCCGCAGGCCGCGTTCTTCTCCGAGCTGTTCGCCACCCGAATGCGGTACACCGGCGCCTCCATCGGCGCCCAGCTCTCCTCGGTCGCGGTCGGCACCCCGGCTCCGCTGATCGCCACGGCGCTCCTCGCCTCGTACGGCTCCTCCACGCCAATCTCGGTGTACGTCGAGCTGTCCGCCATGGTCACCGTGATCGCGGTGGTCGCCGCCCGGGAGACCTGCGGCACGGACCTGGCCGCCGTCGAGCCGGCCGGACCCGCGGCGACGGCTCGTGCGGCCGCCGACCCGAAGAAGATCGCCTCCAGGTGACCGGCGCTGAGCGCGGCAGGCAGGAGGGGGACGGGTTTCCCGCCCCCCTCCTGCCATGACTCTCACGCTGTCGCCCTTGCGGGGGCCTCCCGTCTTCCACACAATGGTCCGCCCATGCCCAAGAACACGTCCGTCGCCGCCCACCTGCGCCGTCTGCTCGAACTCCTCGCCGCCGGCGCCCCCGCCGAGGACTTCAGCGCCGTCGCCACCGAGGCGCGACGCGTCGGCGCCGGCGCCGACGACCTGGCGGAGATCGAGCAGGCCACCCAGGGGGCGCTGCGCGTGCACAGCGCCCTGCGCCAGCACCAGCGCCGGGAGGCGGAACTCACCGCCCTGTTCGACACCGCGGGCGACCTCGCGGCGCTGCGCGACCTGGACGCGGTCCTGCGGCCCATCGTGCGCCGCGCCAGGATGCTGCTCGGCACCGACACGGCGTACCTGACGCTCCCCGACGAGGAGGCGGGCGACACCTTCATGCGGGTCACCGACGGCTCCGTGTCGGTGCTGTCCCAGAATCTGCGGCGGCATCCCCTCGACCCTGATCGGCGCCCTCGCTCAAGGCGGGGCGAGCGGGCTGCGGGTGGTGTCCAACAACTGCGGGTCGACGACTGGGGCCTGGGCCTGCTGCTTGCGGCGGGCCGGATCGCCCGGATGACGTCTCCTACGTGGGCGAGAACAAGGAGCTCGCCCGCTGGTACCTCGCCGGTGAGCTGGAGGTGGAGCTGACCCCGCAGGCACCCTCGCCGAACGGCTGCGGGCCGGCGGCGCGGGCATCCCGGCGTTCTACACCCCGGCGGGGGTCGGCACCCAGGTCGAGGAGGGCGGCCTGCCCTGGCGCTACTCCGCCGACGGCGGCGTCGCGGTGGCCTCACCGCCCAAGAGAGTCCAGGAGTTCGGCGAGCGCCGCTATCTGCTGGAGGAGGCCACCACCGCCGACTTCGCGCTGGTACGGGCGGCGGTCGCGGACCGGCACGGCAACTGCGTCTTCCACGCGGCGGCACGCAACTTCAACCCGCTGTGCGCGACGGCGGGCCGCGTCACGGTCGTCGAGGCCGAGCGCATCGTGGAGCCCGGCGAGCTCTCCCCGGACGCCGTCCACCTGCCGGGCGTGTACGTGGACCGGGTGGTCGCCGCCGACCCGTCCCTGGACAAGCGCGTCGAACGCCGCACGGTCCGCGACCCGCGCACCGCCACCACCGCTGTCGCCGAGGAGATCTGACCATGCCGCTGGACCGCGACCGACTCGCCGCCCGCGCGGCCCGTGAACTGCGCGACGGCCAGTACGTCAACCTGGGCATCGGCCTGCCCACGCTCATCCCCAACCACCTCCCCGACGGGGTGCACGTGGTGCTGCACTCGGAGAACGGCATCCTGGGCGTCGTCCCCTACCTGTACGCCGGTGAGGAACACCCCGACCTGATCAAGGCCGGCAAGGAGACGGTGACCACCGTCCCCGGCACCGCCTACTTCGACTCGGCGTTCTCCTTCGGCATGATCCGCGCTGGCCGCATCGACGTGTCCGTCCTCGGCGCCATGCAGGTCTCGGCCCGCGGCGACCTGGCGAACTGGATGATCCCCGGCCGGATGGTCAAGGGCATGGGCGGCGCGATGGACCTGGTCCACGGCGCCCGCCGCCTGATCGTCGTCATGGAGCACACGGCGAGGGACGGCTCCCCCAAGATCGTGGAAGAGCTGACCCTGCCCGCCACGGGCCGCCGGGTCGTCGACCGCATCGTCACCGACCTGGCCGTCCTCGACGTCACCCCCGAGGGCCTGCGCCTGGTGGAGACGGCGCCGGACGTCTCGGTGGACGAGGTCCGCGAGGCGTCGGGGACGGAGCTGCTGCTTCCTGACACCTCCGCGAAGACGGGCTGAGGGAACGCCCACGCCGGTATTCGACGGACGGCGCGTGGTGTCTTTCAAGTGGTTGCTCGCCTTCGCTTCGATGTCCTTCCCGCCGATCGAGATCCCGGTCCCCAGCACGCTCTTCGTGATCGGACGGGCCCTGGCCCAGGGCCGCGCTGACCGCGCTCGTGGGAAACATACGGGGCGCCCGCACGCTGTAGGAGGGGTTCGCGGTCGGCGCGGCCAACCCGAAGACGATGGTGTTCTTCACCTCTGTACTCGTGGCCTGCGACGGCGTGTTGGGCCTGGCCGCGGCGACTGATGGGAGTGGTTCGACCGATCGCCCCAACCGCTCTCGCCGACCAAGGGACGGGAGGGCTCACTCCTGCTCGTCTTCCTCCTCGAAAGCGAACGCAAGTTGATCCGGTACAGCACGATCCGGCAAGACAACTGGCGCAGTTGCCGTCGGATCGAGCGCGTCGTCCAATTCATGGGGCAGGGCGTAGTCGTCGGCGAGGCGTGCGAGGTGCAGGATCAGGGGCAGAGCCAAGCCATCACGACCAGCGCGATAGTCCTCGCTGAAGCGCTGCAGGTGGACGAACACCGCCCATGCCTCCGCGTCGTCACCGGGCTGGAGGCACGCCGCAGTCAGTTCGAGAAGGTTCGGGTTCCAGGCGTTCGCCGTCGGCCGGTAGGCGTTCCGTCCCGACGGATTGGTGTGTGGCGTCAGCTTGGCGTCGTCGTTGGTGAGCTTGGACTGCGTGCCCGACTTGCCGATCGTGCTGTAGAAGACCCGGTCGGAGTCGCCCTGCGCCTGCGGCCGCCACAGCCCCATCGCGATACCCCCGCTCTGTTTGCCCTCCAGTTCGGGATGCAGCTCCTCACCTTCGGCCCAGCACTGTGCCGTCTCGTCCCGGCTGCCGTCGGCAACACGGACGATGCGAAGCTGCTTGCCGTACAGACCGACCCGCTGAACGGGACCGCCGTCGAGTCCGAGCCTGTCCTGTTCCAAACCGTCGTTCTTCAGCCACGACCAGCGCTTCCGGACATCCTGGGCATGCACCAGGACAAGCGTCGGAGCACTGCGTAGCTGGGCGAGCGTCTTCTTCACGAAGGCCGCCGTGAGTGCCGACTGCTCCCCGCTGTTCCTCTTGCCTTCGACCCGTCCCGTCAACGACTTGAGGAGTTCGGGGTACGGCACCCAGGTGTGCATGTCGACAGACTTGCCCAGCACACATTTCGCGCCCGGCCGGATGAGTACCGCGATCGGCGTGAACTGCTGCTTGCCCGTGGGGCCGTCGAGTCGACGTTCCACGAGGTGGAAGGCCACCTGACTCAGGTTCGGGGGGATGAGCTCGTCACCGAGCGCGTGCCGCGGCACCAGCCGCACACCGGTCTGGCGCAAGCCGTCCGACCATGCCGCGGCGGCCCGCAGACGCGCATCGGTGAGAGCCTCCTCCGTGTCGACATCCGGGTCCGGAGGACGGATGAACTGAGTCACCAGTCCCGCGTCGGCGCAACCGAGGCGGATCGCGTGCTTGGGGTCGGCGCGTCGCTTGGCGTGGCGGAAGGCGTCTCGGCCGTCTAGTTCCACGAAGGCCAGTCGCACTCCGGGAACCGTTTCACGCAGAGCTGTCATGGCTCGCGCCACACCGGTGCGACGCTCCTCGATGGCCTTGTCGTGTTCCTGACCGCGACGCGGCACGTTGTCGCCTCCCAGTGGTGCGCCGAGAGCACCCAGGGGCAGCGCATGCAGCCGGACGGTCAGCTCCTCCGTCTCCCACACCCAGGTGTCGGGGCCCTGCGCACGCCGGTGCGCTGCCAGCCCCAGGCTGGACTCGGCCGCCCTGATCATCTGATCGCGAATGACGTCGTTCTGGTGGAGCACGACTGCGGTGAGATCCTCCCCTTCGAGTGCCTCGGCCAGTCGTGCCCGCATGACCTTGGCATTGTGGGCCGCGTTCAGCTCACGCTCCTCCATGATGGCGGCCAGCTCCTCGGGATCCTTCTTCTCCTTGTTCTTGGGGACGGACGGCAGCTTCTTGAGCTGCTTGCCCGGCGGTCGCGTGTACGCACTGCGCTTGAGGCGCGGAACGGGAACGAACTCGGGGGCGATCCCCTGCTCCGCCCACTCGATCAGTCGTCGACGCTCGCTGGGCATCAGACCGGTGCCGATCGCGTGCCTGCCCATGGCCGCCTGGTGCCCGACCGCGATCTGGATGCCGTCCCGACCGTGGATCCAGTGGTCGGCCTCCTTTACCATGCGGTCCGGGGACGGCAGTGCGTCGAGTGCGCTGATCCGGGCGAGCATGCCTTCCGCTCCGCCCTGGCGCCAGTTCGTAGTGCCGTTCTTCCACTCCAGCATGGCGACGGCGAAGCGCTGCGACTGAGGACCGTCGTGAACGAGGGAACCGTCCGGGAGCAAGTACGCAGACACACCCTTGCCGTAGGGCATGTAGACCTTGCCGGTGACGAACCGACGTACCCCGGCGGCCACGTGAACACGGGGCACGGGTGAGAAGGGTACGGTGCGCACGGTGATGCGGAGGGTAGCCGCGTAGTAGGCCGGCTTGCCGTCACCGCCGCCGGCACGCCGCGCGGGTACGTACTCGATCAGGTCCGACATCAGCTCGGCTCCCCCGCTGCCTTGTCCCCGGGCACCGGTGCGACCCGCGACTTGCCGGAACGACAACTGCCGCCCGTGGTGCTCGTACGGTGCCTGGCGCGCGATCCGTTCGGCGAGGACATCGGGAAGCAACCGGTATACGCGAGGTGCGGGCACAGCGGTGCCGGCGGGCGACAGCTTCTGTTCGAGGAGGTCGACCGCACCGGGCTGCCAGCCGAGAGCCGCGGTGTCCAGGTCGCGGAAGCAGCCCGTCAGCAAGGCCGCACTCTCGGGATCCTCGGTATCGCTCTGAAGGCTCCTGAGCCAGGCGGCGAGGTAGAGGTTCGTCACCGCCGTCGGGTACGCCTCCTGGCAGTACAGCCAGGGGTTCTCCGAGCCGAACCGTGCCGTGGAGTCGATCGCGACGATGTCCGGCGCGGTGGCACGCAACAGCTGGTTGAACGCCGCCGTGGGGACGCGACGCCGTCGCTGAGCCTGTTCCTTGGCCATTCCACCGTGGTAGAGGCGCAGTAGTGGTTCCTCCCAGTGGGAGGGCAGGGAGAGCGCGTGCATCGGGACGACGAAGGGTCCCTGTACCGGGTCGGGCAGGTATGCGGCCGGGCGGTTGTACTGGTACTGGGCCATGAGACCGGTTCTCCTTGGGAAGGCGCGAAGACTGTGACGAGACGCCGACACGTCACGGATACGTGCGTGCTGTGGCGGACGCCGTCAGCCCATGTCGACCAGGGCGTGGTAGAGCGGTTCGTACAACTCACGGACAAGGGACTTGTCAATAGGGGCGGGGTCGCTGCCCGCCGTCGTCCCGTCCCCGAAGTAGGGGGCGAGCACCTCGCGCATGCTCGCCAGCAGGCTGGTGTCGGGGGTGTCCGCATCCTGGAACCCGGCTTCCCGGGGGGAGAAGGCCGCGTCGACGAAGACCACCCGGGCGGGCACACCGCCGCGCACCAGGCGACCGATGACCTGCCACATGACGACGAGCTGATCCCAGGTGAACGCCTCCTTCTCCTCTTCTCGCAGGCTCGACCAGGCCAGGCGCCGCGTGAGGAAGCGATTCCACCGGTGCCGTGCGCGGCTGCGGAACGCCACCGCCGCTTGGTCAGGGGTGCTCGCGGCGAGCGCGCTCTGCCTGAAAGAGCCGTCGGCGTCTCGGAGCTGGCGCACGGCCCAGTCGTTGATGGACTGAATGGCGAGCGAGATGTCGTCGGGGCGCGGGTGAGGTCGAGCCAGGAAGTAGACCGTGCCGATGGCCGCCTTGCCGCCACGCAGGACGATGTTGTGTCCTCGCTCCACGGCGAGGAGCGGAGCGACGAGAACGTCCCCGCCCACCGAGGGAAAGGCTTTCACGTCGCCCCGGGGCAGTGTCCGGGCGGCGGCGTTCTCCGGCAATCGGACCCAGGACGTGTCGGAGTCCGCGTCGTCGGAGACCAGCCGGGTGACACGGCCGTTCCACTCGGGGATCTGGTTGAGGTATTCGGCGGCTCGTCGTGCCTCGTCGTAACTGCCGACGAGCAGGAGGATGCGGCGACGGTCGGGATCGTCGATCTCCTTCAGCTCCGTGTCCAGCATGCTCTCGGCGTCGGGCAGGCTGCGGTCCGGCACCGCGAGCTGGTCCAGCATGTGGAGGAGAGCCTGCGGCCGTTCTTCGGCGTCGCATCCAGACAGGCGCAGTGGTCTGGGCCGGTCGTTTCCGGGCCAGTACAGGAACTCCTTGCGGAACTCGCTGCCCAGTACGGCTTCGACTTCCTCGTCGTGCGGGCGCAGGATCGCGCCGACCTCGGCGTGCACGTGGTACCTGCTCGAGGTGCCCGCCCAGCTCGTCGCGGACATGAGCAGGACGTTCGGGCCCGGTCGGCCGTCCACTGCCGAGAGGTCGCCGAGTCGCATGAGCAGCTCGCGGCCCACACCGTTGCAGTGGAAGAAGCGCAGCTCACCGCTGCGGTCGCCGTCGCGCTCACGATCATCGTGACGGAACTGGAAGCCGAGCACGTTCCCCATGGGCGACTCGGGGATGACCGCCTCGTAGTCCTTCGGAGGCCTGCGGGAGAGTACGTTCGAGGTGCTCTCGAGACTGAGTGCCGCCTCGACGCGGGGCCACAGCGTGGTCATGAAGTCGAGACGGCTGTGCAAGGCGGCGAGGAGAAGGGTGAACTCGAAACGGCGGGCTTGGAGGTCTGCGTCCGCCAGCACCGTACTCTCGTCTCCGACGATGCCGGTAAGTGTGTCACGCAGCCTTTCTCGCGTCCGTGCTCCCTGGGGCGCGTGCAGGAGTTCCAGGGTGAGGTGGACGAAGGTGTTCACCAAGGGCGTCACTTCGTCGTCGGAGCCTTCGCTCAGCTGCTCGTGCAGCGGATCGTCGCGGAACCGGCCTAGCGCGCCGTCCAGCGTCCGGGCCGCCGCGATCGGGCTCTCGCCTTCCTTCCGCCCCGGGAACCAGCTGTCCAGCAGCAGGTTGTGCAGGGTGAAGGCGCTGAAGTAGTCGACGCTGATCCACCGCCTGAGTTTGTCGTCCTTGACGAGCAGGGCGAAGAGGCGGTCGGTGGCGGCGCTGACCGTGTTGACCGCGTTGGTCCAGTCGTCGACGTCGCGGGCGGACAGCCGGAGCCGGCCGTCCCGGGCCATCTGCTGGAACTTGTGAACCGCTACTTCGTCGAACCATGAATTGGGGGCTCTGCCCACCAGGGTGCTGGCCGGGGCGAAGGCCGTGTCGAGCTGCATCTGCACCCGGTCCGCCTCGTCCACGATGACCAGGTCGCTGAGTCTGCACGCGAGTTCGAGGTAGCGGATCTGCTCCTGGTGCTGGTGCAGCGGGACGGAGCTGTGTACGAGGCCGGCGGGGGTGGCGACCCACACCTGAGCATCGACCAGGTCACGCGACGCACGGTGACGCGGGCAGCGGTTCCACAACGGGCACAGTCTCCGCTGAGGCTTCGGGCCACGGACACCGGGCCGCGTGCTGCCGCTGTCGTCGTCCAGGAAGGCGTCGCCGTCTGTGCTCTCCCGCTCGGGGACGGTGTACAGCGTGCTGCACGGTGCCTCGCGGACGCCGAGCGGGCGTCGAGCTTCCAGGCCGCGCAGTACGTCGACCGGGCAGGCGCTGCTCAGGTGGGCGAAGCCCGGGTGGTCGTGCCCGAGCATGGTGGCGGCGCCCGCCGTCGCGGTGCGTCGGTGCAGCCGGTTGATGTTGCGTTCTCGGGTGGAGTGCCCCAGGATCGGCGCCACCCGCACCCCGAGCCGGTCGAACTGGTCAACTACGGCGAGCATCTCGGCGACGTCGCCGACGACGATGGTCACCCGGCGGGCTGACCGGGACACGATGTGGTAGGTCAGGATGTCGCGGAGGGTGGACTTGCCGGCTCCCACCATCCCCACCAGATGCAGGAGCCGGTTGATCTTCAGTCGGCCCCGTTGGGTGAAACGGCCGAGCTCTGTGTCACGGACGAGCAGTTTCACCCGCTGGAGTCGTCCGGCCCAGCCGTTTCGCGGCCCATCCGGCACCACTGCCTCGATGGCATCCATCTCGTCGGCGGCCTTCTCGAACTCTTCCCAGGAGACGTCGATGGGCTCTCCGTCACCGGCCGGTGGTGCGTCGAGGGCGTGGGCCCGCGGCAGGGTTTCCGTCAGCAGTTCCTCGTCGAACACCACGGAGTGGGTGCGGTCCTGCACCCGGAAGGTGTGCTCCCCCACCTCGGCGAACGGAATGGACCGTGTCGCGAACCGTGGCGGGGTGCTGAGCAGTTCCTCGAAGACCTCGAAACGGCGTCCGGCACGTGACGTCTCGCGACGGCGTGGTACGGCAGTGGGCATGTCGAGGTCGTACCCGCGCAGGTGCTGCGGGACCTTCAGGTAGTCGGCCAGCGCTTCCCGCCAGGCGTGGCGGCGCCGCATGTCCCACAGATAGTGGCGGGCGCGCATCACGCGCAGTCGCTGTTCCTCGGTGCGGACGTCGCCGAACACCTCGCTGTACGGGTAACCGCCTAGCAGTGGCCAGACGTCTGCGGCCGTCCGGGTGGGTGTCACGTCCTGCAGCAGATACAGACCAAGTTCGACGTCGAGAAGGTCGCCCGGGCGGAAGCTTCCGAGATGCTCCGGCCACACCTCGTTGAGCTGCTGCGGTGAACAGCGCCGGTGCCATCCCCTTCGGTCACGCACGGCGTCCTCCTTCGGTACGCAGGTCCTCCGTCTTGTCACGCGCGGCGGAGATCTCATCGGCGACCAACCTCAGGAAGGCCTGGTCGTCCAGCAGGATGACCCGGTCGACCAGGTCCTCCGGCAGATTGCGGCGGAACTGCCGTCCATACGCTTCGTTGTCACGGAAGCGGTACCGGGGCACGACGAGAAAAGCCCGGTCGTAGGGTGGCTCGTTCCTGAACGGCGTGAGGGAACGCGCCAGGAGGACGGGATTCACCCGGTCCTTGACGTCCACCGCCCAGTGCCGTCTCCCCGGCAGCGGGACGCGCAGGTCGTACGCGTCGTAGTTGGGCCACATCTCGGCACTGATCCCGAACCTCTTCGCCAGTGCGGCTTGCAGATCGGTCTCCGCCAGCCCGGGGCTGGTGACGAACATCCGCAAGGGACGGCTGAGCTGGAACACCCCGCCCTTGTCGGCACGCAGCGGCGTGCCGTCGTCCGGGACGCCGTCGCGGCGGCACCGGTCCAGTTCGCACCGGTACCCTCCGAGCAGCAGCGGCACCATGAGACAGCGGCAGCGAGCGCACTGCCGGTAGGTGCCGTGCCGCAGATAGGCGGCGGGCACGGACTCGTAGCAGCGTCTGATCACGTCGTGCAGCAGCATCCCGCAGTCGGGGTCGCCGCCCAGCAGTGCGAGTTCGGCACCGGTCAGGACGGGCCTGGAAGTGAGCAGAGCCCGGAACGCGGTGTACGCCTGAGGCGCCTTGGCCGCACGACACACGGCGAGTGCCTCGAGGATGCGTTCGTTCTCGAAGAGCTCGGCGGCCGGGTCGGCCGCGTTCACCTCCCACTCCATGCACAGTTGGTACGGCAGCCGCGTCTCCGGGTCGACTAGCAGGGCAGCACCCGGGAAGTTCTCCCGCGGCAGCTCCAACGGCCACTCTTCCAGGGGGCGCTCGCATGCCCAGCGGACCATCTGCGGCACGCTGCCCGGTGGCTCCGTGCCGCGCCGCAGGCAGTGCAGCACGAGGCGGTTGTACGCGTTCTGCACCTTGGCCGGGTAGACCGGGTTGGACACGCTCCGCTGCCGGGACAGAGTCGCCAGGGCACTGGTGATCTGGCGGAGCAGCGCTTCGTCCGTCCCGCGGGCTTCCTCGGACCGTTCGTCTGTGCTGCGGGTCAAGGTCATGCCTCCCCCTCTTCCGCTCTGGCGTCGTCGTTCGCCGGGTTGCTCGGGCACCACCGTGATACCGGACAGGTCTGACAATGCGGTCCGGGTCGGGCGTCCCACGTCTCGTCCTCCCGCCACGGGCCGGCGTACCGCTGCAGAACCGAGAGCGCCTTGCGCTGACGGCCGGGGTCCGCCGGGTCGATCACGTGCGGGTCTGAACCGTCCGGCCGGAGAACCTCCACCTCGACGCGCGAACCGCCCGGATCGCCGCCCAGCGCGCCGTGCGCCAGAAGCGTTACCGCCAGGGCGAGTTGGGGGTAGGTGTCGAGAAGATCCTCGTGGCGGCCACGCCGCTTCCGCGTCGTCTTGAGCTCCCGCCACACCCACGAGCCGTCCTCCAGGTACAGCAGGTCGGGTTTGGCGAGGACCACCGCCTGCGCCGCGGTGTCGTGGACGACCCTGAGTGCTTCGGGCTCGACCCGCTGAACCAGGGCGGCGTCCTGGAAGGGACAGGCGTCGACGTGGTGCAGCAGCATGTACCTGCCGGTGGCGGCATCCTCGTCGCCGACCCGCCAGCGTCCCTCTGTCCAGTTCTCGCCCTCGTGCGGCATGTCACCGACCGTGCACGGTGGCCATCCCGGCCGCCGGTGCAGCTTCTCGATCCAGCCGTGCACGGCCTGACCGAGCCTGGCGGCACTGCCGTACTCGTCGAACTTGGGCAGGTGCAGGGCCCGGAGGAACCCCTGCGCGGGGCAAGCCCGGTGGTAACGCAGGTCGCTCACGGACACCTTCCGCAACGGCGCGGCCCGCGAGGAGAGTCCAAGGACGCCAGGCCTGCGGGGAATGGCCTCGCATCCCGTGAACTGCTTGCACTCGACGCAGGAGGAGCCGGGCGTGGGCCTGCCACCGGACACGACACGGGCCACGTACGCGTGCCCGTGTTCGGCGTAGTACGCCTCGGCCTCGTCGGCCGTGCCGTCGAACTGCACCCGCGGCCGTCCGTCGGCCAGTCCGACCTCAACGACGCGGACCCGGTCCGGCCGGGCGGCGGGCCCGTCCGGTTGGAAGGCACGCGCCCACTTCCGGGGCCAGGCCGCCCGGCGTCCGTTGACGGCCACGTACACGGCGATGGCGATCTCGCCGGGCTCGGACGTCTTCGCCTCGCCGTGCCGCAGTCGCCGGTACTCGCGCAACCGGCCGTCGGCCGACTCGTACCTGCGCCACCAGGCGTACATCTCCCAGAACTTGCCGTTCTCGCGTTGCGCCACCCAGTACGGGTGGACCGGCCGCAGCTCGTGCTCCGCGTCGTCGGCGCACGCGTCCAGGTACGACCGGACGGCGTGCTCGACGTACGTCAGGTGACCGGGGTGCAGTGCCGGGGTACGCGAGCGGAGTCCCGTCAGAGCCTGCTCCGGCGTCTCACCGTGGAACTCGACCTGGTCGACGGCGTCCATGACCGGCCCGAGGGTGAACGTCTCGACTTCCGGCTTCGGCAGCCCGAGACGCCGGGCGGGCCGCAGACCGGGCCGCGCCTTGGCTGCGGCGTGCGAGGGGCAGGTGTGCTCCTCGCTCCCGCCTGTGCCGGGCCCTACGCGCACGAGGCCCTCGTCTCCGGTCAGCCAGGCCGGCCGGTGCCATGCGGTGCTGCGGCTCATTGCCTCCCCCTCGTCCTGGAACACCTGACGCCCTCGGCCGAGCCGGGTGCGCCGTCTCTTTCGACCGTAGCAGAGACTTTGGAAATCCTTGGAAGTTATTGGCACAGGTTGGTTCCTACGCTAGGCTGCCCTCCATGGCGGCATCACTGGAGGAGCTCGAGCAGCGCCTGTCCCACCTGCGCACCGAGCTGCGCGGTGCCGTGCGCGCACGGGACAAGGCGGAGACGGCACGCATCCGCCGCGCGCTGCGCGAGGCCGAGGCGACTTGGGAACAGGCCCTCGAAGCCGAAACCGGACACGAAGACGAATCCGGAGCCGACGCCGGAGTGACCGCCGGGACACCCCTGGCCGAGCCCCCGCCCCCAGCGGCGCCGACGACCGCGGGCCAACCACGCACCCGCAGGACGCGTCCGACGCAGAGCCCCATCCCGGTCCGCGAGCAGGTCCACCAGTCACTCACGCTGCTTGGCGCCCCCGCCTCCCCGAAGCTCATCTCGTCCACGTACGAGGCGTTCTTCACCGAGCCACTGGTCGCCACCAAACTCGCCTCCCTCCGCCGCGACGAGGAGCGGTCCTTCTCGGCGCAGGGTTACGCCCGCCCGTACTACATCTGCGCGGCGCTCACCCACGACCGCCTCGTGCCCGCCCGCGGACTCCTGGCCCTGTCCACCTGGCCCGTGGAACGGCGGATCATCGGACCGCTCAGCCCGCGCGCGGACTTCCTCACCCACGCGGTGGGAACCGCCGAGCAGCTCCAACGGCTCTCCAAGGCAGGGCATCCGGCCCCGGACGCGGCCTGGCGGCTCCTGCGCCGGTTCGCCCTCACCATCCCCGGCGCCTTCGACGCCGCCGCGTCGGAGCCGGACCCCGCCCGCGTGATCTCCGCCGCCCATGCCGAAGCGGCCGTCCACCAGCAGGAGGACGACCAGCAACGGCGGACGGCCGCCCAACGCGCCCGTTCTCAACTCGCCGACGTACAACAGCTGTTTGGCGCCCCACCCATGCGTGACGCCCTGCGCGACGCGAGCGGAACCCTGCCCTGACCCTTCCCTGCGGTGCCCCCGCCGGACGCCCCGCGCCGCGGCGAGCCCCGAAGACGTTCCCGAAGTAGAGACGATGCCCTCGCAGCAGTCCGCACCTCCCGACGACCGCCTCGCTCGGCTGCGCGGCCCCCAGCCCCCTCAGCCGTACACCGCCCGCAAGATCACCGCACTGACCGCCAACCCCGCCTGCTCCCGCCGCGCCGTCCTCGACGCGGCCGGGGTGGACAAGGCGCTGCTCGCCCAGCAGGTCGGATACGAACCGCGGTTCGGCCAGTCCCCCTTCGCCCTCGCCCGTGAGCGGGCCTTCCACGACCTCGTGAAGTGGGGCGCGTACGCCGAACTCATCCGGCTCCTGCGCGAGCGACCCTCCGTCCCCGTGGCCGAGGCCCACGTCACCGACCTCAACGAGGTCGGCGGCAACACGACCCTGCCCGTTCGCGAACGGGAGACCCGCCGCCTCATCGCCCACGTGGCCTCCGGCCAGGACGTGCGCCTGATCCTCGACCGGCCCGTGCTCACCCTCGAAGTCGCCGGCCAGAAGGCGTACTTGGAGCCGGACGCGCTCACCCACCGTATCGGCGGGAAGTTCTACGTCGTCCTGATCCGCTCCTTCGCGGCGATCGACGGCCAGGCCAACCCGAAGGCCGTCGCGGAGGCGGCCAAGCAGGCCGCGGTGTACGTCCTCGCCCTGCGCCGCGCCTTCGAGACCGCCGGCCTGCCCACCGAGCAGATCTCCCACGAGTTCCTGCTCATCTGCCCCAAGGACTTCTCCAACCGCCCCTACGGCAGCCTGATCGACCTCCGGCAGGAACTCGACGCGCTGCGTTTCCAGCTCTCCCGCCTGCGCCGCGCCGACGACCTCGCGGCACGGCTCCCGGAGTCGGCGACCCTCGACACGACCCGCACCACGGACGAACTCACCGCCTCGATAGACGCGTTGGACGCCTCGTACACCCCCACCTGCCTGTCCTTCTGCGAGATGGCCCGGTACTGCCGCGACGAAGCCGACGGCTGCGCCTCGCCGGCCCGCCTGGGCAGCGGCGTGCGCAACGACCTGCCGGGCATCGACTCCACCCGCACCGCCCTCGACTACCTGGACGGCGTCGCCGCACCCGGGGACGCCGAGGCGGAAGCCGCCGCACTCCTGCGCGCCGCCGACCGGCTGCGCCGACTCCGCCAGGGGGCCGCGTGAGCGTCCTGTCCACCGTCGCCGCCCTCACGGCGTCCCGCACCGGCCACGCCGAACCGCTGACGACCGTCCGCCACCAGCACCTGGACGAGAAGCCGTTCGTCCTGGTACCGCTCACACTCGCCGGGGAGGCGTGCGCACCCCTGGCCGCGCTGGCCGGTACGGACCCCGAGCACCCGACCCTTCTCACCGTCCGCCAGCCCCGCAACCGCGCCGAACGCTTCCGCTTCGCCGAACGCCTCGCCACACTCCTCCTCGCCCACATCAACGCGTGCCGGACGGAGACGGAGCCCTACACCGTGGGCCGCGGCAGGGAGAAGGAGGAACGCCGGCGCCACCTGCGAGCCCCGCAGCTCCTTGTCCCGAACGGCGAGACCATCGCGTACGTACGCCTGCTCGGCCGCCTGACGCGACTGCGGGCCACCGAGGGCCCGTACGCGGTCGCCCCGTCCGTCCCCACCCTGGGCAAATGGCTCACCTGGTTCGCGGAACTGGCCGAGTTCCCGAACTCCGGCGTGCTGCTCGCGATGACCCGGCTGCTCTCCGCGCACTGGGCCACGGGCCAGAGCTCCTCCGAGGACTCCCACCTCGCGTCGCTGGTCGCCTGGATAGACCCACCGGACGGCAACGACGGCGCACGAGCGGCACGCGAGGCGGAGGACCCCACGACGTGGCCGCCCGCCGGCCCCTCCACCGACCCGGTCTTCGACCGCACCCTGCACGAGCTGATGACGCGCTACGACGAGGCGTCCGACGAACACGGTCGGGAAGCGGTGGGCCGCCAGATCGACGCCGAGTTGCGCGACCAGATGCTGCCCACCTGGCGTCTGATGTGGCGCGGGGTGGAGCTGCTCCGCGACCTGCCCGAGGGCGCCCATGTCCCCGGACGCTGGGCCTGGGACCGCCGCTGGTTCTCCGACTACGCCGAGTATCTGGACGCCGACGGCCGCCCACAGGCCCGCCGCGACCACGCCGTGGGAGCCGCCCGCCGCCTGGCCAGGCTGGAGGACGCGATCACCCGCTTCGAAGCGGAGCGCGCCTACGACGACCCGCTGGTTATGGCGGAGTACGAACTGACCGGCGAGGCGTTCACGGGGACGGTGACGGACAGGGACGAGGACCGCTTCCTCCCCGGCGCCAAACCCAGCTCACAGGTATGGCGCCCCACGATCACGCTGCGCACCGAAACCGCGGTCGGCCTGTCAGTCGGCACGGAGGTGAAGTCCCCGGCCCGCCCCGGCCAGCAGGCACACATCCTCGACGTACGTCAGGAGGAGGACGGCGGCCACGTCGTGGTCCTCCAGCTCAAGGGAGGCTTCGCGAACAAGCGCAAGCCTCCGGCCCCGGCCGGCACGCTCGCCGAGACCGGCGAGGAGCTGACGTACACGACGCTCAACCCGGCCGCCGTGCCCTCTGCCCTCCCCGGCGAGGAGGACACCCCCTGGACCCACGGCGGCCCGCCACGCCCGTACGAACCCACCGACGAGGACGCAGAGGAGACCTGGGAATGACCGCCGTCCTCCCCGGCACCGGGAACCCCGAAGCCCTCACCCCCGGCGAACGCGCGGACCAAGCGGTGTCCGGCATCCTGGCCGGCCTCGACACGGCTACCGGCCGGGGCGTGGTCGTGGACTCGCCTCCCGGAGCCGGGAAGTCCACGTTGGTGGTGCGGGCCACCGGACACCTGACGTCCGCGGGTCACCAGCTCATGATCGTCGCCCAGACCAACGAACAGGTCGACGACCTCGTGGACCGCATCGCGCGCGAGCACCCCGGCCTGGAGATCGGCCGCCTCCACGCGAGCAGCCACGTTCTCCCTCCCCGTGTCACCAGCCACGCGAACGTCACCGGCAGCACCCAGGCGACGGACCTGCGCGACCTGCCCGTCGTGGTGTCCACCGCGAAGAAGTGGTCGTTCGTCACCCCGGACAAGTGCGCGCCGTGGCAGTGGGCCATCGTGGACGAGGCCTACCAGATGCGCTCGGACGCGCTGCTCGCGACGGCTCCGTTGTTCGCCCAGGACGACTCACAGGTCCTCTTCGTCGGCGACCCCGGCCAGCTGGACCCCTTCGCCACCGTGGAGACCGACCGCTGGCACGGCCTGACCTGGGACCCCCTGCGCAACGCGGTCGACGTCACCCTCGCCCACAACCCCGACCTGGCCCGCCACCAACTCCCGGTCTCCTGGCGCCTCCCGGAAACGGCGGCACCCCTGGTCGAGCAGGCCTTCTACCCCTTCTACCGCTTCGTCCCCGGCACGACCGCGCAGGAACGTGTGCTGTCGTACAGCAGCCTGCCGCACGGCTCCAGCCCCCTGGACGACATCCTCGCCAGGGCCGCCGACACCGGCTGGGGTCACCTGGAACTCCCCGCCCGCCACACCCTGGACCAGGATCCCGAGGTCGCGGAGGCCCTCGCGGCGACGGCTGCCCGGCTGCTGCAGCGCGGGGCGCTGGTCAACGGCGAACCGTTGACCGCCTCCCGCATCGCGATCGGCGCGGCGCGTACGGTCCAGGTGGAGGCGGTACGGGCTCGCCTCGACGCCCACGGCGTGACCGGCGTCACCGTGGACACCGCCAACCGCCTCCAGGGCCGCGAGTTCGACGTCACCCTCGTCTGGCACCCCCTCTCCGGCCGCCAGGACGCCTCCGCCTTCCACCTGGAGACGGGGCGCCTGTGCGTCCTGCTCTCCCGGCACCGGTTCGCGTGCGTGGTGGTGGCCCGCGCCGGCATCCGGGATCTACTCGATCGGCATCCGCGGAACAGTCCGGTGTACCTGGATGTGCCGCCGAAGTTTCCGGATGGGTGGCGGGCACATCAGGTGGTTATGGGGCGGTTGGAGCGGGGGGAGCATCGGGTGCGGGCTTGAATCCCCTGCCTGAAGCTTCCGGGGTCTGGTGACCGGACGCAGCCACTCTCCCCAGCCGCGTATTGGGTTGGCCTGTCATAGACGACCCGACTCGCTGCGTTGGCGGTTCACGCTGACGGGAACGCCAACGCCGAGACTCCCGAAGCTTCGGCGACTTCAGTAGTACTCCCGGATGTATCCCAGCGCCTTCCCGAAGACATCCTGGTCACGGATCTTGAACTTGATGTAGAGCACCTTGCGGAGTGCCTGCTGGACGAGACGATCGCCTTCGCTGGTGTCCTGCCAGCCGTCGAAACGAACGGCACGGACGACGGAGTCGACCTCGTCCACGACCTTCTCGGCGATGATCGGGGTCTCCTCGCCCTTTAGCGACTCGAAAAGCTCGGTCAGGGCAGCCTTGCCACGCTCCTCGCGAGGTACCTCGGCGGCGGCCTTCTCCGCCGCGACCGTGTCGCGTGCCAGCGCGAAGAGCTCCTTGAGGAACTCCAACGATGCCTGCTGGGAGTGGGCGTACTTCTCCCGCAGAGCATTCAACCGCTGGCCGAGCTCGACGAACGTCGGGTTGCCGACGTGCTTGGCGATACGGGCCGTGATCCACTTCTCGACCTCGACGGGGTCGACATCCTTGCGCTTTCCAGTCATCAAGTCCTCGATGACCTGAGCGTCGAGGACGATGGTCTCCAGGTCGGTGCGGGGGACCTCGACGGTGACGTGCTCGTTTATGAGCTCAAGAGTCTTGGCGCCCAGCGTGTGCCAGACCAGCCGGCCGGTGACGTCGGTGGGCTGCACGGACTGGTAGACGTCGGTCAGCCATCGGTAGTCCGACTCGTACTCGGACAGGACCGGGTCAGGGGAAAGGGTTTCCCACAGCTGAGCGACGACGCTGTACGCAGCTCCGAAGGCGTCGCGGGACTCGTCGGAGTCGATCGCGGTCTGCGCCTGGATCAGCCCCTCGTAGCCGCCGACGGTGCGGTCGACGCCCGGGAAGAATGCCAGGGCAGCGTCGATCGCAGGGCCGAGCTGCTCGCGGAGGACCGCGATGTTGGAGATGACCTGCTGGACGGACTTGTCGTCGAACTCGAAGGCCTGGGCCACGTCGTCGAAGATGCCGAGGTAGTCCACTATCAGGCCGTGGGTCTTCGCGGGCGGGTAGACCCGATTGGTGCGACAGATCGCCTGGAGCAGAGTGTGCTCGCGCAGGGGCTTATCGATGTACTGCGCGTAGAGGATCGAGGCGTCGAAGCCGGTGAGCAGCTTCGCGGTCACAATGATGATCTTCAGCGGGTCGGCCGGGTCGTTGAAGCGGGCGGTGATCCGCTCCAGCTCCTCCCTGCCTGGGGTCCAAGGCTTCCACTCCCGCTTGTCACCTCGACCGGCGGACATCACGATCGTGGACACGTCCGGACCGAGCAGGCCGTCGAGCACTTCCTTGTACGCTACGCAGGTGGCCTTGTCGTAGACCACGACCTGCGCCTTGAAGCCCTGCGGATCGACCTTGGCAGTGAAGTGTTCGGCGATGTCAGCGGCGATCTTGTGGACTCGACCGGGGGCCTTGATCAGCGCCTCCAGGGAAGCGGCCTTTTTCGACAGGGCGCTGCGGTCCTCCTCGCTAAGCCTGTGGCGGTCGGCGAGTTCGTCGAAGGCCGTCTTGATCGCCTCCTCGTCCAGGTGGATCTCTGACAGGCGTGGCTCGAAGTGCAGCGGCAGAGTGGCGCCGTCACGGATGGAGTCGGAGAAGGAGTAGCGCGAGAGGTAACCGTGCTCGTCGGCTTCGGCGCCGAACCACATGAACGTGTTGCGGTCGCGCTTGTTGATCGGCGTTCCGGTCAGCCCGAACAGGAACGCATTGGGCAGCGCCTCGCGCATTTTGCGCCCGTAGTCGCCCTCTTGGGAGCGGTGGGCCTCGTCGACCATCACGATGATGTTGTCGCGCGCATCCAGCACACCGGATGCTTCACCGAACTTGTGGATCGTGGTGATGATGATCTTCCGCGCTCCCGCGGCCAGGAGCTCCTGTAGCTCCCTGCGGGATTCGGTGGAGACCAGGTTCGGTACGTCGGAGGCATTGAACGTCGCGGTGATCTGGGTGTCCAGATCGATCCGGTCGACCACGATGATCACCGTCGGCGAGGTCAGCCCCGCCATCGCACGCAGCTTCTGCGCGGTGAACACCATCAGCAGCGACTTCCCCGACCCTTGGAAGTGCCAGATCAGCCCCTTCTTAATCCGCCCGTGCAGCACCCGCTCCACAATCAGGTTGGTCGCCTGGAGCTGCTGGAACCGCGCGATCACCTTGATCTTGCGGTGCTTCTTGTCGGTCGCGAACAGCGTGAAGAACCGCAGGAAGTCCAAGATCGAACCTGGGCCCAGAACGCCCTCGACCGCCTCCTTGACCGCCGCGAGACCCATCTTCACCGGCGTGTGGTCGTCACCGGACTCGTCCGCCCGCCACGGCCCCCACAGCTCTACCGGCATCCCGACCGACCCGTAGCGGAAGTCCTTGCCCTCGGTGGCGAAGTTGAGCACGTTCGGCACGAAGAACGCCGGGACGTTGACCTCGTAGTCCTCCTTGACCTGCGCGGCCGCATCGATCCAAGAGTACGCCGGCCGCACCGGCGACTTCGCCTCCCCCACGACCAGCGGGAAGCCGTTGCACCAGATCACCAGGTCGAAGCGCCGCTCTAGCCGCCCGGCTCCGTAGGTCACCTCGGTGGAGACGATCCAGTCGTTCGCACTGTGCTCGCCGGGGCGGTCGAAGTCGATCAGTTTGACGGTCACATGCTCACCATCGGGCCCGAACGGCATCGACTTCTGCCCTGTTAGCCATTCAGCGAACTCCTCGTTCGCCACCACCGGATTCGCCGTGTTGCGCGCGGAGATCAGGATCGCCCGCAGCTTGTAGATCACCTCATCGGCCAGACGCGGATCCGCCTCGATGGTCGGATTGAGACGGATCAACGCCTCCCGAACCTGCTGTTGCAGCATGACCTCATCGGTGGGCCGCGGCAGGTGGCTTCCCGGCACAAACCGCACATCGACCGACTGCACCAGGTCCCGGACGAAGTCGCGCACCGTGTTCGCCTCGTTGAAGGTCACTGAGCACCCCCGAAGATCTCGACGGTGAGCCCACTTTGAAGGCTGGCGAGTCGAAACGCCTCAAGATTGGCACTCACGATTGCGATGCGCCTTGCCCGGATCACCGCGTGCAGAGTCGTGCGATCCGCAGGCCACGGAACCTTGACCTTCATGAGATCGCCCTTGTTGAGCTTACGCACGATTGTCGTGGTCTCCCGAGCCTTCAGCGCCGCACGGCCAAGTGGATGGGCGAGGACGGCTTGCAGAAGTTCAGCGTCGTCGGCCGGTAGACCGATGACGGACGTGATCTGCTGGTTTGAGATGCCCGGCTCGACAACAACCGCAGACTTGCCAAGATCACCACCGATGCACGCGACAGCAACTGCGTTCTTCGGCAGCATCCGGCCCGCTTTCGCGCCAGCGAGACTCACTCGCTGCCTAGCGGACGCGATGAACTCACCATCGATCTCGGATGGCGTGTAGAAAGGAACATCCTCACTATTCCAGTAGTCGGCGTTCGCCTTCGAAGGCGTTGAACCCGTGACGCACTCCCCGATGTCTCTGACGGTAACCTTGCGTTCAGCCTCCCACGCATGATGAAGCACCACGGCCGCGGCATCCCGAGCACGGTCGACTCGCTCCTGGATGCTCAACCGGTGCCTCTCCAGCGCCCAGAGGAGGTTGGCGAGGCGCTGCTGTTCGTCGAGGGGTGGGAGGTCGAACTCGTAACGCTGCATCTGTCCCCAGAGCAAGCGAGAATTCATCGAACCAGTCGCCTCGGCGGTCGCGTAGGCGATGAAGTGGTCGGAGGCGAGGACGAAGGGCAGGAATTCCTGTAGCAGCCCGTTCTCAGGGACGGCGTCGAGAACGTAGGTCTTGTCGGCGACGACACCCGAGAAGTTCACGATCCCGGACTTGCGAAGATAGTAACTCGCCGAGACGAAGAGAACTTGACCGGGCTGGAAGAGGTAAGTGAACGTCGAGCCCATCTGACCGTCGTCGACGTCTCCAAAGCGCTCGATGGTGCGGCTGTCGCCGTCGATGTGACCGCCGGCAACATAGCGATCGACGTCACCGTTCGCCGGGTCAGCTTGGGCGCGCGATCGACGGATGACGTCGCCCAGTCGCACTCGCTTCCAGGTGGTCTTGTCGAGGTTGAGACTCACCGGGCATCCCCCGCGCGCAGCAGACGGAGAACGTCCTCGACCGCGCCGTCCGCCGCTGCCGCAGCCTTGCGCCAACCTACGAGCGCCGCTGCGACCGCGTCAGTGGGCGTCGAGTCGCGACCTGGCGCGGCAGGGGTGACGTATTGCGGGATGGCCATGTTGCCGTTGTTGGCACGGATCTCGTCGATGGTGGCGACTTGGGCGAAGCCGGGAACGTCGGCAAAGTTCTGGTACGCATGCAGAATCCTCTGCTGATGCGTCTCAGAGAGGAACGACTGGACTCCTGCTCGGTAGAACTCTTTCTTCCCGTCGATGAAGAGCACTTTGTGCTTGCGGTCAGCCGGCTTCTGCTTCCGGAGGACCAAGACGATTGCTTCCATACTCGAGTTGTAGAAGAGCCCGTGGGCTAGGCCGATCACCGCCTCGACTGCATCGGCGTCGATCATGGCCTTGCGAACTGTCGCCTCCCCGATCCGGTTCAGGACCCCGTGAGGCAGCAGGATTGCAGCACGACCGGTCTCGGGGTCGAGGCTCGCTTCGATGTGCTGGATGAAGGCATAGTCCGCAGCGTTCTGTGGCGGTACGCCCCACATGTTGCGGCCGTAGCGGTCCTTGGTGAAAGCAGTCTGATTCCAGCTCTTGATGGAGTAGGGCGGGTTGGCCAGGACGACGTCGAAGGTCCGCAGTCGGCCGTGGGGGTCGAGGAAGGCAGGCTTGGCGAGGGTATCGCCATGGGTGATGTGGCCGTCGACGATTCCGTGGAGGAAGAGGTTCATCTTCGCGATCGCCGAGGTGCCGTAGTTGAGCTCCTGACCGTACAAGTGCAGGTTGCGCCACTCCTTGCCCTGGCGCTTGAGCTCGGCAACGGTGGAAATGAGCATGCCGCCGGTGCCGCAGGTGGGGTCGTAGACCGACTCCCCCGGCTGAGGTTCCAGCATCATGGTCATCAGGTGCACCAGGGTGCGGTTGGTGTAGAACTCCTGGGCAGTGTGGCCGGAATCGTCGGCGAACTTCTTAATCAGGTACTCGTACCCCTGCCCGAGCTCGTCCTCGGGCAGGTTCGCCACCGACAGCGTTTTGGTCGAGAAGTGCTCGATCAGATCCGAGAGGGTCGCGTCGGGGAGCAGGTCCTTGTTGGTCCACTCGCCGTCACCGAAGACACCGGCCAGGATGTCAGAGTTAGCGGACTCGATAGCCCGCATCGCGGCCTTGAGCGCGGTCCCAACGTTGCTGGTGACCTTGCGCAGATCGACCCAGTGAGCGTTGTCCGGGATAGCGAAGCGGTGATTCTCCCGAAGGTCGGCCAGCTTCTCGTCTCCGTACTCCTCAAGGGCAGCCGCATGCTCCTCGTCGTAAACGTCGGAGAGGCGCTTGAGGAAGACCATGGGGAAGATGTACTGCTTGTAGTCGCCGGCGTCGATCAGACCCCGCAGCAGCACCGCCGCACCCCACAGGTAGGACTCCAGTTCCCGCTGGGTGATCCGCTTCGAGCTTGTCGTCGTCATGCGCCCAGCCCCCACTTTGCCAACTCGGCCTCCAGCGCTGCGCGAGTCTCGCGGGTTTTTGTGTGCGCGGTCTCCAGGTCGGCCAAAGCTTGCTCCAGGGTGATCTGCTCGCCGGTGTCTTCTGGCTCGACGTAGAGCGGGATGTTCAGGCTCCAGCCGTTGGCGTTGATGCCGTCCAGGGTGGCGACCGCGGCCAGGCCGGGCTGGTCTGCGTACTGTCGGTATGCCTTCAGGAGGGCCTCGGCGTGGTCGGGCTCAAGAGTGTTCTGATTGCGGCCGCGCTTGAAGAGCGTTTCTCCGTTGACGAAGAGCACCTTGTCCTGCTGTTCTGCGGGGCGCTGACGGCGAAGGATCAGGACGCAGGCGGCCAGTCCGGTGCCGTAGAAGAGGTTAGGCGCCAGGCCGATGACGGCCTCCACGGATCTGGCCTTGAGGATGTGCTCGCGGATGCGGCCCTCAGCGCCCTGACGGAACAGGGCGCCCTGCGGGAGGACGACCGCGACTCTCCCTCCGGAAGGTGCGGCAGAGGTGAGCATGTGCTGGACCCAGGCCCAGTCGGCGTACCCCTTCGGTGGAACCCCGCCCAGCTCATTACGACCCCATGAATCGGAGGCCCACTTTTCGTGACCCCAGTTCTTCAAAGAGAACGGTGGATTGGCGATTACGCAGTCGAACCTCGCCAGCCGACCGTGATCGAAATAAGCCGGGTCGCGCAGTGTGT
Source organism: Streptomyces sp. NPDC018026 (assembly GCF_044327745.1). Lineage (NCBI taxonomy): Bacteria > Bacillati > Actinomycetota > Actinomycetes > Kitasatosporales > Streptomycetaceae > Streptomyces > Streptomyces sp. NPDC018026. Next base: position 859,611 of record NZ_JBIRFY010000002.1, on the reverse strand, counting down.
CACCGCGCTCGATGTGGAAATCCTCCATGCCGTGCAGGAGCAGGTTCATCCGGGCGATCGCGGAGGTGGTGAGCACCTTCTCCTGACCGTACAGCTTGCCGAGCACGGTCTTCGGGTCGCCGCCGCGCTCCTTGATGTGCTGAATGACCTCGATCAGCATGCCGCCGGTGCCGCAGGCCGGGTCGTAGACCGTCTCCCCCTCCTGTGGGTCGAGGATGTTGACCAGGAGCGCGACCACCTCGCGTGGGGTGTAGTACTCACCGGCCTTCTTGTTGGACTGGTCGGCGAACCGCTTGATCAGATACTCGTAGGCCTGCCCCAACATGTCGGGCGCGGCCTGGGAGATCGAAAGAGTCTTGGTCGAGAAGTGCTCGATCAGGTCGATCAGCTTGGGATCCGGCAACTTGTCCTTGTTAGTCCAAGTCGCGCCGCCGAAGATGCCGTACAGCGTGCCTTGGTTTGCCTGTTCGATCCCTCGGAAGGCGGTCTTGAGTGCCTCGCCGACGTTCTCGGTGCGTTCGCGCACGTCTGCCCAGTGGCATCCATCGGGGATGGTGAACCGGTGGTTCTCCTCGAACGCCGCATACGTGTGGTCGCCGTCTGACTCGTCCAGCGCGCGGGCATACTCCTCGTCGTACACGTCGCTGATCCGCTTGAAGAACATCAAAGGGAAGATGTACGCCTTGAAGTCCGCCTGATCGATGCTGCCCCGCAGCAGATCAGCCGCCTTCGCCAGGTACGACTTCAGCTCCCCCAACGTCAACGGCATCGGAAGCTCCTGCTCCCCGACGCCGACCGCACTCGACCCCACTCGATCACTACTCGTTTCCATACTCTGCCTGGTCGGCTCGCTGTGTTGGCGACCGCGTATCGGAGCGTAACGGGATCCGCCGGAGCTGTACCGGATACACGTCAAACATCGCCTATTCTAGGCGGACGACAAAAGCCGCCCCACCCGCTCCTCCGCAGGTCAGACGGCTCTAGCTAGATCAATTAGGCGTTGACCGAGGCTCGATAGCCCTCTCGCGCCACGCCGCAGCCCTCGAGAGGCGCCCGACATCCGGCGACACGGGGCCCTAAACGTGATCAAGCGCCTGGACGCAACGAGGCGGACGATGTGGTCCAAGGTTGGACAGTACCTACTGCAAGACACCAGTCACAGTATGTCCGTTCCTATACCTCTCGAACGTCTGCCGCGAACCCCACGAACCTCGACCACTCCTCGTACCCGACGGCGAGGTGAGGGCGCGCAACATCCTTGGAGTCACGCACGCACACCGCCTGCACGGTGATGGCGACCTCGACGCAACTGTCACCCGAGCTGCCGCTGTAGCTGGACTTGAACCAGGCGAGTGCCGTCGTGCTCATAGTGCTCCTCGGAGTCGCTCCAGCAGGACCCGCGAGTCTTTGGGGTTCAGGGCCTGCGAGCGCAGTGTGTCATAGCGCTGATAGAGCAGGCGCACCTCTTTACGATCGGAGATCAGCCGACCGTTCTCTTGCCCCTCGGAGTACGCCAGCCGCCGCCCCTCTGGCGTCTCGAGTAGCTGCACTGGGCCGTCCATGCAAGCGTGGAACTCCGCCTCGGACGGCATGACCTGCAACGTCACGTTGCGAGGTGCCGTTCGCTCCAGCAAGAGGTCCAGCTGCGCCCCAAGCACTTCGACACCTCCGAGCCTCCGCTGGAGGACAGCCTCCTCCACGATGAAGTGAAACGGCACCGTCGTCCGCTCAAGCAACAGCTTCTGCCGTTCCAGCCGTGCCTCGACCTGAGCCTCCAACCGCTCATCCGTCAGCAGGGGAATCCGGTTCTCGAACAGAGCCCGCGCATACCCCTCCGACTGCAACAACCCCGGCACCAGCCGACACTCATACGTGCACAAGCTCACCGCCACCCGCTCCAGCCGAGCCCACTGTCGGAACCAGGCTGCGAGCCCCACGTCCCCGCGCCCCCGCGTGACGTGCTTCGCCGACCGTCGCAGCGCCCCCGTGTTACCCAGCGCCTCCTCGGACCGCTCCACCAGCGTCACGTCGGGCATCCGGCGTCCCAGTTCCACCGACTCGACGGTGTGTTTGGAGAAACTCACCAGGTCCGCGAACTGCGCCCTGCTGTACCCCGCGTGCTCGCGCAATGCCTGCAGGACCGCCCCAAACGTGCGCAGGCTGTCGGAGGGGTCGGGTTCCCGGTCCGTCTCGCCGCACGGCATGCTGTCGTCGCTGTCCACCACACTGCCGTTGGTCATCCGCGGCCACCTCCGGTTCCGCACCCGCGCGGTTCGTTGCCCCCCACCCAACGACACCCAGCGTGACGCATGAACCGTCGCACCGTCCACGGAATGTGTCCGTACGCTGACGCAGCGTACGGAGTGAGGCTATGGAACACGCTCCGCGCGCCCGTCACCGTGGGCTCATGAACCACTCCACTCCCCAGGTCGCACCCGCCGTACTCACGTTCGCCCAGTTCTTCTCGTCCACTCGGCGCGGGGCACGATTGGCCCGTCTTCTGACCGTCGAGCAACTGCGCGCCTGGCCGGTGCCGCACGGCGTCACCGAGCGTGCCGAGCAGATCGTGGCCGAACTCAGCGCCAACGCCGCCCTGCACGGCCGGGTCGACAGCCGTCTCTTCCGGCTCACCCTCGCCCTCGACAGCAGGGCCTGTCTGCTCCGCGTCGCCGTCACCGATGCCCGGGGAGAGTGCCTCCCGTCACAGCCCCCCGTCTGTGAAGCGCCGTTGGACTCCGAGTCCGGTCGCGGCCTCCTCCTGGTGACCGCCCTCGCCGACCGGTGGGGTGTCGAGCCGTATCCTCCCAGCGGCAAGACGATCTGGGCAGAGTGTGACTTGGAGACCCCGGGCCCCTCGGTCTCCTGACACCGCGATGCCCGCTGTGGCCGGATTCGGCCCACCCTGTTGATCGAGTCCTGCCCGCCCCGGAGGATGGTCGTCAAGTCTCTCGCTGCACGGTGAGAGCCGAGGGGATGTGGTGCCGGTTCTTCGACGCCGGTGGATCGGGGGCGGGTCGTGTCGGTGGGCAGTGGTGCGGTCGTGAGTGGTGCCGGATGAGGCATCGGATGCAGGTGGTGCTTCAGGTCGTGCTGGTGCTGGTCGCCTGCCTGCTCGGCATCACCACCAACTACGCCACCAGCACCGACGACGCGCCGTGGGCGTTGCAAGTCATCCAGCGCTTCTCGGTGCCGGCGATCGGGCTGCTGGTGGTGGCCATGGTGGTCGGACAGGTCGTGGTGTACCGGTTGGAGAATCCCGGGCCGCCGCCGGTCGACTGGCCGCGCGACCGGTCCCCGTATCCGGGTCTGGACGCGTACGACGAGGACGAGGCGGCCGTCTACTTCGGCCGGGAGGCACAGGCCGCCGAGCTGACGCGCAGGCTGCACGCCACCGCGACGGGGCCCTCCGAACGGTTCCTGCTGCTGGCCGGGGCGTCAGGCAGCGGGAAGTCCTCGCTCGTGCGGGCCGGGGTGCTGCCCCGGCTGCGGGCACGCCGCTGGACCGTCGTTCCGCCGTTCTCACCCGGGGCGAGTCCGCTCGGCGCGCTCGCCTCGTCACTCGCGGCCGCCGCCGGGGAGCGGGAGACGGCCGGTGCGGTACTGCGGCGGCTGCGACAGGGTCCGGACGCCCTGCGGGCCGAGCTGGCCCGGTTGCGCGGCGGGCGGTTTCGGCGGACCCTCCTCGTCGTCGACCAGTTCGAGGAACTCGTCACCCTCGGGGGCGAACGCGAACGAGCCCGCTTCCTCGACTCGTTGTGTGCCTGTCTGGAGCAGGACTCGTCGGTACGGGTGCTGGCCACGCTCCGCGTGGATTTGTTGGGGAGGCTGCTCGGTACCGGTCATGCCGAGCTCTTCCAGCATCCCGTCGCGATCGGCACGCTGGGGAGGGCGCAGCTCGCCGAGGTGGTGGAGGCGCCCGGTGCGTTGGTGGGCCTCTCCTTCGAGCCTGGCGTGGTCGAGACGATCGTGGACGAGACGGGCACCGACGACGCGCTGCCGCTGCTCGCCTATCTCCTCCAGGAGCTGTACTTCGCCTCCGGGCCGGGCGGCACGGTCACCGAGGAGCTGTACCAGCGGCTCGGCGGTGTGCCGGGCGCCCTGGCACGGCAGGCCGACAACACCGTGACCGATCTCGGTGCGGGCGACACCATCGACTTCGTCCTGCGGGTGCTGCTGAAGTTCGTCACCGTGGAGGGGCAGGAAGTCGCCCGCCGGCATGTGCCGCTCTCGGATCTCACCGACCGTGAGCGGCATGTGGTGGACGCGTTCATCGACGCCAGACTGCTGCGGTCCGACGTACGTGGGAACGCGTCCGTCGGCCAGGAGCCGTACGCGCAGGTGACGCATGAGGCCCTGTTCCGGCAGTGGGCGCCGCTGCGGCAGGAGGTCGAGACGCGGGCCGAGCGGCTGCGGGAGCGCGCCGAGCTGGAGCGGTGGGCCGAGGACTGGGAGAGGTCAGGGCGCAGTACCGACTACCTCCTCGTCGGCGAGCGACTCACCGTGGCCAGGCGATGGCTTGAAGCCCTGGACGAGAGCGGGCAGGCATCTGCGCGCGGCCGGGCCCTCGTCGAGGCGTCGCAGCGCCGGGACGTCGCGTTCCTGAGTCGTGTGTCCGACGGCATCGGCCGGACGGTGCTCGGCAGCGCGGAGAGCGAACCCGAGCGGGCGCTGCTGCTGTCCCTGGCCGCGCTCGGCGAGTGCACACCGACGCCGTTGGCACGGCGAGGGCTGATGGCGGCGTTGGCCACCAGCCACCCGCGCACCCGGCTCGACGGGCACACGGACACGGTGCGCGACATCGCCTGGTCGCCGGACGGGCGGTTGCTGGCAACGGCGTCCCGGGACGGTACGGCCCGCATCTACGACGCCCGATCGGGGCGCCCCGTGTTGGTCTTGCCGTCCGACGGCGCGATGGTCGAGTCCGTCGCCTGGTCCCCGGACTCGGCACAGGTGGTCACCGGGGGCCGGGACCAGGTCGTACGGATCTGGGACGCCGTGTCCGGTGAGCCCGTACGACTGCTCACCGGGGCCGGGGACATCGGCAGGCAGGTGGCCTGGTCGCCCGACGGACTGTACGTCGCGGCCACGTTCAAGGACCGGGTGGTACGCGTCTGGGAGCCCTCGACCGGCCGGCTCGTGCACGCGCTGTGCGGGCACGGCGACGACGTCTGGGGCGTCGCATGGTCCCCGGACGGCGCCCGCCTCGCTTCCGCCTCCCACGACCAGACGGTGATCGTGTGGGACCGTGCGACGAGAACGGCAGGCGTGACGCTGACCGGGCACACGGACTTCGTCGAGGGTGTCGCCTGGTCGCCGGACGGGCGCCGTATCGCGACCGGCTCCGGTGACCACACCGTCCGTGTCTGGGACGCGGAGACGGGCGAGCTCCGGCTTCTGTTGCGCGGACACACCGACTACGTATGGAACCTGGCCTGGTCGCCGGACGGCCGGATGCTGGCATCCGCCTCGTCCGACCGGACCGTGCGCATCGTCGACGCCGAGGATGCGAAGGTGCTGGCGGTGCTGCGCGGACACATCGACACCGTGTGGGGAGTGGCCTGGTCGCCCACCGGCGCCCAGGTCGCCACCGGTTCTTCCGACGGCTCGGGGATCGTGTGGGATCTGCGTCCGCGTGGGGCTGAGACCACCCTGGTCGACGGGCACGACGGTCCGGTGAACGAGGCCGCGTGGTCGGGCGATGACGGCAGGGTCGTCACCGCCTCCAACGACGGCACCGTGCGGTGCTGGGACGCGGTGACGGGCGCTCCCGTCGGGGCGGTGACAAGGCTGGAGGACCGTGTGTGGAGCGTGGCGTGCGCGCCGCACGGTGACCGACTCGCGCTCGGTACCAACGACGGACTGTTCCGCGTCCTGGACGGGACGGGCCGCACACTGTTCGAGCGGCGCGGGGAGGTCGTCGAGGGGTGTGCCTGGTCCACGGACGGTCGGCGGATCGCGACCGGTGGGCATGACGGCGCCGTGCGCGTCCTGTCGGCGCAGGACGGGACGGAACTGATGAAGTTCGAGGAGCACCAGGACTGGGTGGGCCGCGTGGCCTGGTCACCGAGCGGCCTGCTGCTCGCCAGCTGTTCCGACGACCGGACCTGTCGGCTGTGGGACACCGGCGACGGCCGACAGCTCACCGTCCTGCGGGGGCACGACAACTACGTGGAGGACGCCGCATGGTCCCCGGACGAGGCACGTGTCGCCACGGCCTCGGGGGACTGGACGGCCGCTGTGTGGGATGCGGCCACGGGGCGCCGCGTCGACGTCCTGAAAGGTCACGAGGGGCGGGTCCGTGCCGTCGCCTGGTCGCCCGACGGGAGGTACGTGGCGACGGGAGGCGACGACCGCACGGTACGCGTGTGGTCCGCGGCCACCTTCGAGGAGGTCTCTGTCGTCGGCGTACATCAGGACAAGGTGACCTCGGTGGCGTGGTCCCGCGACGGCAGCCGACTGCTGACCGGGTCCGCCGACGGGACGGCCCGGGTGTGGCCCGCGCAGCCTGACTACGACCGGCTGGAGGCGGTTGCGAGGGGGCGGGTCTTCCGCATGCTCACGGAGGAGGAGCGACGGCACCACATGCTGCCGCTCGACCAGCCGTGATCAGTGGACCTGTTCGACCGTACGGTCGTCGGTGTGGATGAGGTAGTCGTCCGGGTTGAGGTTCATCGCCTCGCGCTCGGACGACGACCAGTACAGCGCGTTGCGCTCCTGGAATGTCTCGGGGCCGTCGTAGGAGATCAGCCAGACGAACTGGTTGCGCTCCCGCTCCACCCACGCCCCGCCGATGGTGAAGCCCAACTTCAGCCGCAGCGGCACGATCTCCTGCCGCCAGCGCTCGACCCACTCGTCGAGCATGCCGTCACGAACGGTGTACGTACGCAGTTGCGTGGTTCTGGGCATGAGGGACGGCCTCCCGGCGCTCGGTTGTCGTGGCACACAGCCTAGGTAGCTCCGTGGCCGCTTCGTCAGACCCCGACCACATGCACATCCACAGGCGCCAGCACCGCCAAGTACGCCCGGATGTCCCCCGGGTCGGTGGTGAACACCACCGCGCTGCCGTGCCGGGCCGCCGCCAGGGCCACCCAGGCGTCCACCGCGTCCGGCCGTTTCTTCGCCGGCAGGGTCGCGCTGCCCAGGGCGGTGCCGATGCGGCGCCAGTCCGCGAGGTCCGGGCCCGTGGCGCAGGCCAGGCATTCCGGACGGCCCGCCTTCGTTTCGCGCAGGGGCGGCTCCGACGTCCGGGCATGAGGGACGGTGCAGTCCTTCAGTACCCCGGACAGGGCGTGCACCAGCGCTGGTTGCGGGCGCCATACCTGGGCGAGGACCGGGCCGAGCACCAGCGCGCGGTGCGGGAGGGTACGCAGGCCCTCGTGGAGGGCCACCGCCTTCGCCTTGCGGTCGGCCAGGGCGATGAGCATGCCGGTGTCGTAGACCGGGACCCGTGGGCTCACGCGGCGTTTCCCGGGCGGTGGCCGTGCCGGTCACGGCCGTGGGCGAGGCCGAGGGCCTCCTCGACCTCGCGGCGTTCCTGCTCCGTCAGTTCCGCGGCCGGTTCCCGGGCGGGGTCTGCCGGCAGGCCGTCGGCTGCCTGCTCAGCGCGGGCGATGAGGGCGTCCACCTTGGCGAACTGTTCCTCTATGGCGTCGCTCTCGGCCATCTGGCGCGTCGCGGCGTGCACCAGGTACGCCGAGACGTCCATGCCCGCCCGTTCCGCATGCTGCCTGATGCGTTCGGCCTGGGTCTGGTCCAGGCTGATGCTGATCCGCGTCTTCGCCACACGGTCATCGTAATACGCGTACGACGAGGGCGCGAGTGACGGTGAAGGCACCGTCGTCACCTGTCATCGGGCCGGGGTTCAAGGGCTCCGACCACCCGCTCGACCTCGTCACGCCATGCCCGCAGCTCGACCTGCGTGGGCTCCAGTTCGTACCCGTGGTAGTGGCAGGCCCTGCTCAGGCCGCCCCAGGTCGCCGACCAGCGGCGGGCCGTGTCCTGGTCGGCGTAGGAGGCGAGGCACAGGGCCTGGGCGTGGGGTGGGCAGCGAGCCAGCTGGGGTTTGCGGGCCTGCCAGTAGCGGCGCAGGGCCTCTTCCAGGGCGTGGCGCAGCAGGAGTGCGACGGCGCGTGGCCAGACGCCCGTGGTGGAGGCGGTGGCCGTGCCGAGCAGTCGGTCCGCTCCTGCGAGCAGGTCGGCCGGGGTCGAGACGGACGGTGGTGGGGGCGAGGGGAATGCCGGGCCGCCCCGGGGCGGGCGCGGTGGTGGGACGGGGGATGCGGTCGGGTGGGTCGTGGTCACAGGGCTCGTACCGCCTTCGCGAGGTCCGCGGTGCGTCGGATGATGTCCTCCGCGTCGGCGAAGGGGACGGCTTCGTGGGTGCCCTTGTTGCACCAGCGGATGTGGTCGGTGGCCTCCGCTCCGTAGGCGCGGGTCAGGTCCGTCATGGCCTCGCCGCCTCGGTCCGCAGCGCCGTAGAGGGCGAGGGAGGCCAGCTCGGTCAGTTTGCGGGCCTTGGCGATGTGCCGCTCGATGTCGGTGTGCGGCATGCCTGTGCCGAGGAGCCGGCGGCGGGCCGGTTCGAGGAGGGCGGCCTCCAGTGCGGTGCGGCACAGGCCGGGCAGGACGCGGGCGACGACGTCGCCGGGCAGGTCGCGGGTCTTGGCGAGCGCCTTCGCGTCGTAGAGGGCCTGCTTGACGGGGTCGTCGCCGGAACGGACCCGTACGGCGGAGTGTTCGCGGCGGTCGACGGTGAGGACGGTGGCGGGCAGGCGCAGGTACTTCAGGGCCTGCGGCAGTCGGCTGTCGTGGGTGAAGACGACGACCTGGCGGTGTTCGGCGAGCAGGGCGAGGACGCGGGCGAGGCCGTCCACCTTGGCGGGGTCCATGGACTGCACCGGGTCGTCGATGACGAGGAACCGGAAGGGGTTTTCCGGCAGGAAGGTGCGTGGCAGGAAGAGGGACAGGGCGAGGGCGTGCAGTTCGCCCTGGCTCATCACGCCGAGGGCGGGGGCGTCGATGTCGTCGACGGTGACGTCGAGGGCGACCTTGCGCTGGGTTCCGGAGCCGCCCAGGCGGACGGGGCCGAGGGCGACGTTGCTCTGCTGGCGCAGGTGGGACCAGATGCGTTGGGCGTCCTCGGCGATGGGACGCATGCGGTCGGCGCGGATCTCCTCGTGGGCCGACTTGAGCCACTTCTGGGCGGCCTTCACCCGGGCGAGGCGCGGGGCCGCCTGCTCGGCCGCGTGGGCCTTGTCGAGCCAGGCGGCGAGTGCCCGGGCGGCATCACGCCAGGTGTCGTCCTGGTCGGCGAGGCGTGTGGCGGCCTCCTGACGGGTGATCCGTGCGGCGTCTGCGGCGGTTTGTGCGGCGTTCACGGCGAGGGACGCCAGTACGGCGGGGTCGGAGACGGTGCGGCATCGCAGCCAGTCGTTCCAGGCTTCGGCGATTTCGGCCGGCAGCCAGCCCGGGGGTGGCATGGCCAGGTCGCGGACGGCCCGGACGGCGGCGTCGAGTTCGCCCCGGGCGGTGAGGGCCTGCTCGGCCTCGGCGCGCAGCAGGCTTTCCTGCTCGGCGGCATCCCGTGCCCACGCCTCGTCGAGGCGGGCCGTGCCGCCGCAGACCGGGCAGGTGTCGAGGGCGGGGTGGGCTCGGTGGTGGGTGAGGGCGCGGGCGAGGAGTTCGGCGCGGCGCAGGGCGTCCTCGGCGGACGTCCCTCGCAGGTCGTCCGAGGAGGCGACGGCTTCTCGCAGGCGGGTCACTGCCGTGGCGACCGCCTCGACGTCGGGGCCGGTCAGAGTGGCGCGGCGGCGGAGGTCGAACAGCAGGGACTCGTCGGACGCGCCGGTTCCGGCCGCCAGTTCGGCGGCTCGGGTCAGATCGGGGCGCCGTCCGCTCAGTGCGGCGTGGGCGGCTTGGGCCCGGGGATCGTCGGTGTCGTCCAGCAGAGCGAGGAGGGCGGGGAGTTCGGCCTTGGCCGCCTTGGCAGGCGCGTCGTACTCGCGGGCCAGCTCGCGCAACCGTTTGTCCGCGGCGGCGAGTTGTTCCAGGCCGAGGATGGAAGCGACGGCGTCGTACATCTCGCTGGGTTTGCCGCCGATGACCTGGCCGAGTTCGGAGTACGACAGGAAGGGGCGGTAGGTCCCCAGGTCGTCCTGCCAGCCGAGGTCCGGGAGGGGGGCGGGGGGTGCGGCCGGGCCGGTCGAGTTCGGCGGTCGAGTCGGCCACGTCGTCTCCGTGCCAGGTCCGCAGGGCGGTGGCCGGTTCGGAGTCGCCGTCGATGCGCAGCTCCACGGCGACCTGCGGGTCCTGGCCGTGGTGGAGGTTGCGCCAGCTCTTGCGCCAGATGTCACTGCGGCCGCGCCAGCGGGCGTTGTCGCCGGTCAGCGCGATTTCGACGGCTTCGGCGAAGCTGGACTTGCCCGAGCCGTTGCGACCGGTGACCAAGGTGAGCCCTGGGCCCGGGTGCAGGGGCAGGCGGGTGGTACGGCCGATGCCGCGGAAGCCGCTGACCGTGACCGACTGGAGGTAGCAGCCGGGCATGCGGCCACGCCGCGGGGTCTCGTCCTCGAAGGCGGCCAGCAGGACGGCCCGGGACTCCGCGTCGAGGTCCGATGCGGTGAGCCGTTCGGCGATGAGGTGGGTGAGGGTACCGGCGGACGGGTCGTGGGCGGGTGGCCCCGCGGGAGCGGCGTCCGGTGCGGAATCGGCTGGTACGGGCATGGAAGGACCCCCGTGGAAGCTGTGGCTGCGTAGCGGGCGGGGCAGACGGGGCCGGACGGGCCGGCGCCGGTTGGCGATGGGAAGCGCGTAGGCGTGACGGGGCGGCTCACAGGCCGTGCGCCGCACGCTGTGGATGACCATAGCCCAATCGACGCCAATAATGGAATTCTTTGGGACTATTTGGATGTGCTTGGGTGATGCGGCCGGGGCGCGGGGCCCCTGCCGCCGGGAGCACTCACAGACGCCACTCCTCGGCGAGCATGCCCAGCAGTTCCTCCTGCCGGGCCTTGAGCAGCTCGGGGGTCCACCCGGCATGCTGAAGGACCTGGCTGGTCAGCGCGAAGGGGACCACTCCCCCGCGTCGCGTGAAGTACTTGGCCTTCTTGGCTGCGAAGTCGTAGTTCTGGGCCGCGGAGTTCTTGGCCCTGTTCAGCAGCACCAGGTTGCCCAGACGGTGCGTCCACTGTGCGCGCTGCTCCTCGTCGAACACGTCGACCCACTCGGAGTCGGCGCTCGGGCTCTGCGGCAGGACGTGCTCGACGGTGATGAGCGGGTGGTCGTACGTCACTCCCTGGCTGCGGGCGAGCAGCTCGTCGAGGCGTAGAAGGACGTACTTGCGGATCCTGCGGACGTGATAGAGGTCGCCGTCGAGCCAATTCCGCGTCTCCAGCTTCTCGTCGTCCCGCAGATCGAAGGCCGGGGAGTCGAGACCCTGCCCTTCGTCGAGTTGGCGGAGCAGTTCGGCATAGCGAGTGACACGCGGCGTCGTGTAGACGCGGCGGATGAACATGCTGGCCGACAGGCGCTCCAGGGCCCGCATGAACGCGTCGAGCCACGCGGGGTCGTTCTCACGATGGCGCAGTGCCCAGAGAGCGGCCGGTCGCCAGTCGTAGTTGTCGATCTGCTGCAGCCGCCTGAACCAGGCGTTGACCGACTCCGCGCCAGAGGCGGACTCGTAGCGAGCCTCCCTGATCTGGGCGTAGGCCTCGGCGTAGGGCCGGACGACGTCGTGCACGAAGGCCTCGGCCCGCTCCGGCAGGTAGCGGCTGAGCACCTGTTCGGGGAACTCCTTGAGCAGCTCCTGTTCCGCCCGCTTCTTGGCGAAGATCATCCGCAGATGCAGGAAGAGTTCCGCGAAGTCGTCCCGCCCGAGCAACTCCTCGGCGTCCTCCCAGGTGGTGGCGCATGCCTCGGATGCCTCCTCGTCCAGATCACCGATGACCCGGGACTTGAAGATGTCGGTGGGCGACAGGTCCAGACCTCGGGAGTTCATGACGCTGAAGATGCGGTGGGCGCTGTCGAGGTCCGGCGTGCTGACCACAACCAGGAACGTCCGCTCGGCGAGCATCTGGGCCAGGGCCAGCCGGCGCTCCTCGGGCAACGCGCTGAGACGACGGTGCAGAGCGGCCGCATTGCACAGGACGGCCCTCTGTGCATCGGTACGCAGGCCTTCCGGCTCCAGCGCCAGCAGGGTCTCCACGGCATCCTTGGCCTGCACGTACTTCTCGAAGAAGTCCGCGTCGCGGCTCCGCAGGGTGAGCCGAGGTCTCGGGGGCAGCCCGCGGATCTTGGCTCCCGGCTCCATCACCAGGCGATCGAGGTCGCCGCGCAGGTCCGGGTCGTCCGTGAGGTCGCGCAGGACGGACAGGAGGATGGTCAGGGTCGTGAGGCGCTGCTGGCCGTCGATGACCTCCGCCCTCGGGGCTCCGCCGTCCTTGACGAGCACGATGGACCCGAGGAAGTAGGGCTCGTCCGTCCCTCGGTCCAGAGCCTCCTGCAGGTCCAGCAGCAACTGGGACGCCTGTTCCTCCTGCCAGGCGTAGGGGCGTTGATAGTCGGGGATCTTGAAGTCGTAGTCGCTGCCGAAGACTTTGTGCAGGGGCGTCTCGTGCGCCTCGAGTTTTTGCATGTCCCGATGATGGCCGAGATGCGCGGTACATGACGCCTGATCAGGTATATCCGTCTACCCGCGGGCGAGAAGAGCGCAGACGAGGCGGGCCGGACGCCGGGTTCTGCCCTGCTCGTTCACGCTGGTGACCCTGGCGGGGGTGCAGCCGATCGGTTGGCCCGCTCAGCCGAGACGAAGCCTCGTCGGAGGACTACCCCCTGACCCGGCAGGACTTTACGCAAGAGGCCCCGCCCCCCCCGCAGGAAGTAGCGGGGCCCGTTGGCGGATCGTCCGCGGGCGAGTTACGGAGCCTGCATCACCATGCGGGTGTTCCGCAGTAGCCGCCGGTCAGGCAAGCGCGGAAGTTGAGCCCGTTGAGGCCGCTGTAGTCGCCGGAGAACGATTCTCCGTTGGCGGCGGTGCGGATGGGGGTCCAGCCCTTGCCCGACCACTTGGCCTGGAGAATGACCCACTTGCCGTCCTTGGCGTGATCGTAGAACTTTCCGGAGAAGCTGCCGTAGTAGGACTTTCCGCTTGCGCTCTTGTGCCAGGACCAGCAGACATAGACGGAGCCCTTGCCGTTACTGGTCCTCAGGGTGGTGCACTTGCTGCCTTGGGCGGTGGTGGCGCCTTGGTCGGTGGCCACGGCAGGGCCGGAGAAGCCGACGGTGAGGGCGGCAGTTGCCGCCATCGAGGCGACAAACGACTTGGTCTTGGTCATGGTTCCTCCCGTGTGGGGCGGCTGCTGAAGCCCGCTGGTCAAGCGGTACCGCCGCCGAAGACAGTACGGAAGGGTTCTCTTGGCGACGTCCCGCCAGAGGTTGAATGCCGCCTCAATCAAGCGCGGTAACCCACTCGCTTCTACAACTCGTGCAGCAGAGCAATGGGTTGACGAGGACGCGGAGAGCCGCAAAGGGCGGCAGACGAGTCGGGCTGTACGCCGGGTTCTGTTCCGACGGGGCCTCGCGGTCCCGTCGGCGACGGCCATCCATCTAGGGCCGGCGTTGCCACCGGCCTCCAGCGGTCTACCCGCGGACTCGGGCGGGCAGCCCTCGAACGTCCGCGCAGAGCGCTTTTCACGGCGCTCCTCTTGACCTTGCTCCGGGTGGGGTTTACCTAGCTGCCCAGGTCGCCCTGGGCACTGGTGGTCTCTTACACCACCGTTTCACCCTTACCGGGGGCCGAAGCCTCCGGCGGTCTGTTTTCTGTGGCACTGTCCCGCGGGTCACCCCGGGTGGCCGTTAGCCATCACCCTGCCCTGTGGAGCCCGGACGTTCCTCGGGAAGTCCCGTGAGGGACTCCACGCGGCCGCCCGCCCGGCTCGTCTGCCGTGTCGACCATGGTACCCGGCGGGCCTCCGGCCTCGGACCGGCGGCGGTCGCGAGGACCGAGCCGGCCAGGATCAGGGTGAAGGCGACGCCGATGCCGAGGGTCAGCTCCTCGTCCAGCAGGAGGGCGCCCGCGGCGACGGCGACCGCCGGGTTGACGTAGGTGATGACGCCGGCCCGGGTCGGGCCGACCTCCTTGATCAGCTCCAGGAAGGCCACGAAGGCGATCGCGGTGCAGACGAGGCCGAGACCGGCCAGGGCTGCCAGGGCCTCGCCCGAGGGGAGGGTGGTGGGCCGGGTCAGGAAGGCGGCGGGGGCGTAGACGACGGCGGCCAGGGTGAGGCAGGGGGTGATGAGCTGGAGGGTGGGGACGTCCTTGAGGTGGCGGGCGGCGATCAGGGGGGCGGTGGCGTAACCGACGACCGTCACCAGCACCTCGGCCAGCGAGTGGGCGTCGCCTCCGGTGATGTGCGGGACGGTGAGGACGGCGACGCCTCCGAGGCCGAGGCCGAGGCCGGTGATCCGGCGGGCGCCGACCCGTTCCTCGGCGCCGAAGAAGCGGGCCAGGAGGACGGCGACGATCGGCACGCCCGCGATCAGCAGCCCGGCGGTGGAGCTGGACAGGTGCCGCTCGGCGTCCGTCAGGGTCCCCCAGGGGCCGATGATCTCGATCACGGCGAAGGCCAGCATCGGCTTCCAGTGGCGCCGTACGGTGCCCAGGAGGTCTCCCTTGCGCAGGGCGAAGGGGAGCAGGAGGGCCGCGCCGAGCGCGCACCGCGCGAACACCACGCCGGACGGGGACACCTCGTCCACCGCCACCTTGATCATCAGGTAGGGAACGCCCCAGACCACTCCCATCAGGGAGAACAGAAACCAGCCGCGTGCAGTCATGCGGCGAGTCTCGGCCGCCTCACCCGGTGCGGTCTTGAACGCTGTTGCGGTACGCCGCCGGGGTCACCCCGAGGACCCGCCGGAACCAGCGGGTCAGGTGCGCCTGGTCGGCGAACCCCACCAGCGCCGCCACCTCGGCCGGGCGCAGGCCCGTCTCCAGGAGCCCGCGCGCCCTGGCCACCCGGTGCTGGGCGAGCCAGGCGTACGGCGGCATCCCCGTCGCCGTACGGAAGGCCCGCAGGAGTTGGTAGCGGGACAGGCCGAGGTCGGTGGCGAGGGCCGCCAGGGACGGCGGGGCGAGGAGTTCGCCGGCGAGGCGGTCGCGTACGACGCGGGCGACGCGGTCGGCGCCGGGGACCGCGTCGTCGGCCGCGCGGGCCGTGGAGTGGCGGCGGGCCAGCGCCGCAAGCAGCCAGGGCAGGCGGGACTCCGCCTCCAGGGGGTCGGGGCAGCGGGCCAGGTCCGTGTGCGCGGCGCGCAGGGCGGCGGCGAGTTCCGGGTCGTCGAGGACGGGTTCACGGAAGTGCGGGAAGGCGGTGCCCGGCCGGGCACCGTCGGTGAGGAGGTTCGGGGCCGCGTACAGGGCTCGGTACGAGTAGCCCTCGGGGGCGGCGGGGCCGCCTGTGTGCACCTCGCCCGGTTCCAGAACGACGATGGAGCCCGGCCCCGAGTGAATGTGCCCGCCCCGGTAGGCGATGACCTCCAGCCCGCCCACGGTGACGCCGACCGTGTACTCGTCGTGTGCGTGCGGAGCGTAGACGTGCCGGTCGAAGCGAGCGGTAAGGAGGTCGAGGGGAGGGCCGGCCGTCCCTAGCCGTGCCCTCGTCCAGCGTGCTTGCTCGCCTCGCGCGTCCACCACCGACCACCCCCTGCCCCTACGGGATCAGAGGAAGTCGGTGGTGTCCAGGTCGAAGGAGAAGGGGGCGGGGAGGGTCAGCCGCTTTCCGAAGGCGACGGTGCAGTGCTGCTGGTAGTCGTCGTGGCCTGGTTCGCTGAACAGCGTGACCGACGACTCCTGACGGTCGACGAGCAGGTAGAACGGAATGCCGCCACGCGCGTACGCACGGTGTTTGGTCTCGCGGTCGGTCCGCCGACACGGGGACGTCACCTCCAGCACCAGGGTGACGCCTTTGCACGGCATCCAGGGCGCTGCCCCGCGGAACAGCCGAAGCTCGCGGGGGACGAAGGTGCCGTCCGGGATCACGTGGTCCAGGGGTTGTCCTTCCGCGTTCTGCAAGGTCAGGCCCTTGTGCGCGGAGAACTGCAGCGCGGCTCGCGACCGCCTGTGCATCTGGCTCAGGATCCGGCTGATGCAGTGCTCATGATGTCCGTCCGGCGGCGGTGTGAGGGCGAACTTGCCCTCGACGAGTTCCGCCCGGAAGCCCGTGGGAGCTTGCAGCTCGACGAACCATTCCACGAGCAGCCGCTGTGAGATCGGATCATGCGTCGTCGCCAAGGCGGACCTCCCCTTCGTTCCTCGCCGGCCATGATCGTGCAGCCACTCCGCCGCTGTCCGCGAGCAGGCGATCGGTTCCCTCGATCGTGGTCGCTTGACCCTGTCGCAACGTCAACGTTTCTACTGGGGGCATGCGGATCGGAGAACTCGCCGATGTGGTCGGCGTCACCACGCGGACCGTGCGGCACTACCACCACCAGGGCCTGCTGCCCGAGCCGGAGCGGCTGGCCAACGGGTATCGGACGTACACCCTGCGGCACGTCGTCGTGCTGGCCCGGATCCGGCGGCTGACCGAGCTGGGGCTCGGGCTCGCGGAGGTGCGGGACGTGCTCGCGGACGAGGCCGGGAAGGACCTGACCGAGGTGCTGGAGGAGCTGGACGCGGATCTCGCGCGGCAGGAGGCGGCGATCCGGGACCGTCGGGCGCGGTTGCGGGCGCTGCTGGAGGCGGAGGGCGGGGTACCGCCCGAGGGGCCGGTCTCGCCCGAGCTGGCCGGGCTGTTCGCCGGGATCGGGGACGTGTCCGGCTCGCCGATGGCCCTGCGGGACCGGGAGATGCTGGCGCTGCTGGAGAGCACCGTCGCCCCCGAGGAACGGGACGGGCTGCTGGCCGCGATGCGCGGCGCCCTGGACTCGCCGGAGGCGGCGGCCCGGGCCCGCCGCGCCTATGCGCTGCTCGACGAGCTGGCCGACGCCGGCGCCGACGACCCCCGCGTGGCGGAGGCGGCCCGCGTACTCGCCGACTGCATGCCCGCCGAGCTGCTGCCTGAGGAGGGCTTCGACCTCGACCCCGGCCACGGTCTGCTGCGCGCCCTGTACGCCGACTTCGCCCCGGCCCAGGCGGAGGCGGTCCGGCAGGCCATGGAGATCGCCTCCCGGGGACGGCGGCCGTGAGGGGCAACGGTTTCACCGCGCTTCCGTCCCTGCTGGTCCGGCACGAGCTGCGGCTGTGGGCGAGCCTGTGGCTGTGGGCCGCCCGGCGGGCCCACGGGGTGGTGCCCGGCGGGGCCGTCTTCGGGTACGCGCGGGGGCAGGGCGTGATGATGGCCGGGTTCGGGTTCGTGTGTGTCGTCGAGTCCGTGATGATGTCCGTGCTGCTGCGGGACTGGCCCGCCGTGCACCATGTGATGCTGGTGCTGAACGTGTACACCGTCGTGATGGTGGTCGGGCTGCACGCCGCGTCCGTGGTCCGGCCGCATGTTCTGGACCCGGGTGCGGGCGTGCTGCGCATCCGCCGGGCCCTCCACGTCGATCTGCGGATACCGCTGGAGCGGATCACCTCCGTCCGGCGCGAGCTGCGCACGACGCACGAGCCCGCCGACGGGGAACTCGCTCTCGCCGTGGGGTCCCAGACCTCCGTCACCGTCGAGCTCGCCGAGCCCGTCGCCCACGTCTCCTTCTTCGGGCGCCGGCGCGAGGTGCGCGTGGTGCGGTGTCACGCCGACGACCCCGGGGCCCTGGTACGGGCCGTCGAGCGGGCGCGGGCGGGGGACGCCGTACCCTGACCGGGGGCTGGGGAGCCGGCCCGATGTGAAGGAGTACGTGTGCTTGTCCTGCTGCCGCCGTCCGAGGGGAAGGCCGCGTCCGGCCGGGGCGCCCCGCTGAAGACCGGGTCGCTGTCCCTGCCGGGGCTCACCGCGGCCCGGGAGGCCGTCCTCGGCGAGCTGGTGGAGCTGTGCGCCGGCGACGAGGAGAAGGCGCGCGAGGTACTCGGGCTGAGCGAGGGGCTGCGCGGCGAGGTCGCCAAGAACATGGAGCTGCTGACGGCGGGTGCGCGTCCGGCCGGGGAGATCTACACCGGTGTGCTGTACGACGCGCTGGACCTGGCCTCGCTGGACGCCGCCGCCAAGCGGCGGGCGGCCAGGTCGCTGCTGGTGTTCTCGGGACTGTGGGGTGCCGTGCGGGTGACCGACCGGATCCCCTCCTACCGGTGCTCGATGGGTGTGAAGCTGCCCGGTCTCGGGGCGCTGGGCGCGCACTGGCGGGCGCCGATGGCCGAGGTGCTGCCGGAGGCGGCCGGGGGCGGGCTGGTGCTGGACCTGCGTTCGGCGGCGTACGCGGCGGCCTGGAAGCCGAAGGGCGAGGTCGCCGCGCGCACGGCGACCGTGCGGGTGCTGCACGCGCCGACCCGGAAGGTGGTCAGCCACTTCAACAAGGCGACCAAGGGGCGGATCGTACGGAGCCTGCTGGCGGCCGGGACCGCGCCCGAGGGACCGGCGGAGCTGGTGGAGGCGCTGCGGGACCTGGGGTACGAGGTCGAAGCAGAGGCGCCCGCGAGGGCCGGACGGCCGTGGTCGCTGGACGTGCTCGTGGACGAGGTCCACTGAGCGGTCGAACGATGCCGTTGCGTGCACTGCAACGGTGATTGCAGAGAGTGCGTTTCGGCGGCACGATGAGGGCATGAGTTCTCCGCTGCCCTCCTCCCCCGCCGCCTCGGTGCTGGATCTCGCGCCCGTCGTGCCCGTCGTGGTCGTCGACGACCTCGCCGACGCCGTGCCGCTCGCCAGGGCGCTCGTCGCCGGTGGGCTGCCCGCGATCGAGGTGACGCTGCGGACGCCGGTCGCCCTCGACGCGATCCGGGCCATCGCCGCCGAGGTGCCGGACGCGGTGGTCGGCGCGGGCACGGTCGTCACCGCGGAGCAGGTCGCCGAGGTCGTGGCGGCCGGGGCGCGGTTCCTGGTCAGCCCGGGGTGGACGCCCGCGCTGCTGGAGGCGATGCGGGGGTCCGGGGTGCCGTTCCTGCCGGGGGTGTCCACCACGTCGGAGGTGGTGGCGCTGCTGGAGCGCGGGGTGCGGGAGATGAAGTTCTTCCCGGCCGAGGCGGCGGGCGGCACCGCCTATCTCAAGGCGCTCGCCGCGCCGTTGCCGCAGGCGCGCTTCTGCCCGACCGGCGGCATCACCCCGGCCTCCGCGCCGGAGTACCTGGCACTGCCCAACGTCGGCTGCGTCGGGGGCAGTTGGATGCTGCCCAAGGACGCGGTGGCCGACCGGGACTGGGCGCGCGTGGCGGCTCTGGCCCGCGAGGCGGCCGGGCTCAGCGCAGGTGGGACGTCTCGTTGAACAGGCGGACGCTGGCGCCGCCGTCCGCGTAGTACGCCACCGCCGACAGCGACGCCGCCGACAGTTCCATCCGGAACAGCGACTCGGGCGGGGCGCCCAGGGCGAGCCGCACGAACGTCTTGATCGGCGTCACGTGGGAGACCAGCAGCACCGTGCGGCCCGCGTACGCCGCGACGAGCTTGTCGCGGGTGGCGGCGATCCGGGCGCCGGTGGCCGCGAAGCTCTCGCCGCCCCCGGTCGGCTCCGCGTCCGGGGAGGCCAGCCAGGCGTCCAGGTCCGCGGGGTGGCGCTCGCGCACCTCGCCGAAGGTCAGCCCCTCCCACACGCCGAAGTCGGTCTCGCGCAGCCCCTCCTCGACCGCCACCTCCAGACCCAGGCGGGCGGCGACGATGCCGGCGGTCTCCCGGGTGCGGGCCAGGGGCGAGGCGACGATCGCCTCGATCGTGCCGCGCCGGGCGAGGCTCGCGGCGACCCTCTCGGCCTGCTCCCGGCCGACGGACGACAGGGACGGATCGCTGCCGCCGCTCCCGGAGAACCGCTTCTGCGGGGTGAGCGGCGTCTCCCCGTGCCGCAGGAGGACGAAGGTGGCGGGGGCACCCATGTCGGGCGGCCCCCAGCCGGGCGAGGCCACGGCCTTCGCGGCCCGCACGTCGGCCTCGCCCGAGGTCTCGGCGCCGACACCGGAGCCGGAAGCCCCGGAGCGGGAAGCCCCGGTGCCGGAAGCGCCGGTGCGGGGAGCGCCGGTGGCGGGAGCACCGATGGGGGGAGCACCGATGGGGGCGCGCGGTCCCGCATCGGTTGACGCGGCTTCGACGCCGGCCCGGGCCGCCCGCGCGAGGCGCTCGCCCGCCGCCACTCCGCCCCCGTCCGGGGCGGACTCCCCACCGTCCCCGCCGTCGCCCCCATCGCCCCCGTCGCCGCCTTCGGTCCCGGCGGGTGCGGCGCGGTCTGCGGCGGCGGCCGCGTCCAGTTCCGCCGTCGAGTCGGACGGCGACCACACCTCGCCGCGCGCGCCCGCGTCCATCGCCTCGTTGGCCAGGCGGTCGGCGTGCTTGTTGCTGGCGCGGGGGATCCACTCGTACGTCACGCGGCCGGGCGGGAAGACGCGGGCCGCCTCGGCCGCCAGCGGCTTCATGTCGGGGTGCTTGATCTTCCAGCGCCCCGACATCTGCTCGACCACGAGCTTGGAGTCCATGCGGACGTGCACCGCGGCGTCCGGGTCCAGTGCCGCGGCCGCGCGCAGGCCGGCCAGCAGGCCCCGGTACTCGGCCACGTTGTTCGTGACCACGCCGAGGTACTCGGCGGCCTCCATCAGGGCCTCCCCCGTCGCCGGGTCGAGGACCACCGCGCCGTAGCCCGCGGGCCCCGGGTTGCCCCGCGACCCGCCGTCGGCCTCGACGACGAACTCCCGCGCGGGACGCGGCGCCTGGTCAGCCACCGGACCGCCGCCTACAGCCCGGAGTCGGCCGTACGCACCAGGATGCGTCGGCAGTTCTCGCAGCGTACGACCGTGTCGGGCGCCGAGGAACGGATCTCGCTCAGCTCGGTGATGGCCAGCTCCTGGCGGCACCCCTGGCAGCTGCGCTGGTACAGCTTGGCCGCGCCGACGCCGCCCTGCTGCTCGCGCAGCTTGTCGTAGAGCTTCAGCAGGTCGTCCGGGACGGAGCCCGCGATGACCTCGCGCTCCTTGGTCACCGAGGCCGCCTCCCCGTCCAGCTCCTCGACGGCCGCGTCCCGGCGCGCGGTGGCGTCGTCGATCTTGCCCTGGACCGCGCCGACCCGCTCGGTCAGCTCGGCGACCCGCTCCTGCGCGGACTCGCGGCGCTCCATCACCTCCAGGACGACGTCCTCGAGGTCGCCCTGGCGCTTGGCGAGGGAGGCGATCTCGCGCTGGAGGTTCTCCAGGTCCTTCGGGGAGGTGACGGCGCCGGAGTCCAGGCGCTGCTGGTCGCGGCCGGCGCGCTGGCGCACCTGGTCCACGTCCTGCTCGGCCTTGGTCTGCTCGCGGGCGCAGTCGCTCTCCTCGGTCTGCGCGGCCACGAGCAGGTCGCGCAGCTGGGTGTGGTCCTTGGTCAGCGACTCGATCTCGGCGTGCTCGGGCAGGGACCGGCGCTTGTGCGCGAGCTGCTGGAGCCGCGTGTCGAGGCCCTGGACGTCGAGGAGTCGGATCTGGTCGGCGGGCGCGGCTTTCAGTTGGGGGCTCCCATTGCGCTAGAGGTCGGGGCGGACGCCACGTGGGCGGTCCAGGGGTCGGTGACCGTCTTCGAGACGTGGACCCTGAGGTCCCAGCCGTTGCGGTCGGAG
Organism: Streptomyces sp. NPDC018026; assembly: GCF_044327745.1. Classification (NCBI taxonomy): domain Bacteria; kingdom Bacillati; phylum Actinomycetota; class Actinomycetes; order Kitasatosporales; family Streptomycetaceae; genus Streptomyces; species Streptomyces sp. NPDC018026. The sequence continues at coordinate 837,963 of NZ_JBIRFY010000002.1, read as the reverse complement.
ATCTCGTCGAGCTGGGCGGCACCCAGCTCGCACCAGGGCCACTCGGTGGCCCAGTGCGCCGCGTCGAGCAGCGCGAGGGGACGACGGGCCGCGCGGTCCGCGGAGAACTCGGAAGCGGGGTGGTGGCGCAGGTCCGCGGTGAGGAAGGCGTCGACACCGGCCGCCCGCACGTGGTCGAAGAGGCTGTCGCCGGAGCCGCCGCTGACGGCAACGGTGCGCACGGTCGCCTCCGGGTCGCCGGCGACCCGGATGCCCTGCGCCGTGGCGGGCAGCCGCTCGGCGGCGCGGGCGGCCAGCTCGCGGACCGTCAGGGGATGCGTCAGCTCGCACACCCTGCCCAGGCCCCGGCGCCCCTCGGGGTCGCTCGGGTCCGGCACCAGGGGCCGTACGACGTTCAGGTCGAGGGCGCCGGCCAGCGCGTCGGAGACGCCCGGATCGGCGGTGTCGGCGTTGGTGTGGGCGACGTGCAGGGCGATGTCGTTCTTGATGAGCGTGTGCACCACGCGGCCCTTGAAGGTGGACGCCGCGACCGTGGTCGTCCCGCGCAGGTACAGCGGGTGGTGGGTGACGAGCAGGTCGGCGCCGAGCTTCACCGCCTCGTCGACGGTCTCCTGGACGGGGTCCACCGCGAACAGGACCCGGGACACCTCCTGGTCGGGCTCGCCCACGACGGTGCCGACCGCGTCCCAGGACTCGGCCCGCTCGGCGGGCCACAGGTTGTCCAGCGCGGCGATGACTTCTGACAGACGGGGCACGCCTGCAAGGCTACCTGGAGGTCCTGCGCCGTTGTACCCGCGGACGCACTACCCGCCCGCCCCCGCGACCGGCCGGTCCGGCGCAGCACACACCGTGCCCTTCCCTCAGGCGAATCGTTCCTGTGACACACGTATGTGTGATGGGGGCCGCTCCGGTCCCCCGCCCGTGCGTACGAAAACTAGCTTCGTCGCCGGAGGTGACCGAACGATGACGGCCTGTGCGATCGAGCCCTCGGCGGACCCTGGGAACAGCGGTGCCCCGCGGGCGGGCTGCAGCATCACCGCGGCGGGTGCCTACGCCGCGCGTCTCGCCCGGAGCGGGCAGGACGGCGACTCCTGGTACCCGGAGCGCTGGACCCTGGACGGCCCCGAGCCGTACGCGGTGCCGCTGCCGGGCAACCAGCCCGAGGAGGCGGGCACCGAGGTGCAGCCGATGGGCGACGGGCGGGTCCTGGTGCACCGCGTCGCCGCCGGACGGCACGTCTTCGCGCTGCTGTACCCGACCGGGCCCGGCACCGGCGAGCTGCCGCTCGGCGCGGTCGAGTGCCCGGCGGACACCACCGGACTGCGGTTGCTGCCGCCGGCCCCGGGCGGCGAGCGGGCGTACGCCCTCGCGGCCGGTCCGCGGGCGACGGTGCTGTGGCAGGTCGCGGGCGGCGCCTTCGGACCGGAGCGGGTGGCCGAGATCCCCGGCCGCTGCTCGGGCGGGGTGTGGCTGGACCGCACGGGCCGGATGCTGGCGGTGGACCGGGAGACCGGCGGGCGCACCAAGGCGGTCGTGGTGGACCTGGAACGGGGCGGCGAGGTCTCGCCGCTGCTGCAGATCGCCGCGGACAGCGACGACCGGCTCCTGCTGGCCGACCCCGACAGCGGGCTGGTGCTGATCGGCTCGGACGCCGCCTCGCCTGGGCGCGAGCGGCTCGGCTGGGGCGTGCTCGGCAGCACGCTGCCGGTGCGCTTCCCGGAGTGCCTGCGCATGCCGGACTGCGTCGTGACGCCGTTCGCGATCCAGCCGGGGCAGGTGCTCACCCCGGAACGCTGTGCGGTGGCGCTGCGGGTGGACGGCGCGTTCGGCAGCTGGGTCGGAGTGTGGCGGCCCGCCGAACGGCAGGTACGGCATCTGCCCGCCCCCGAGGGCTGGTTGACGGGGGCCGGACTGTGGACCCCGGACGGGGAGCTGCGGCTGCCCTGCTCCACACCGCAGTCGCCGTGCGGCGTGGCCCGGCTGGCCGCACCCGACGCGGGCGGCGGACGGACCGAGGAGGCGAACGACGCGGGAGATGCGGGAGCCCCGGGGGACCTGGGAGACCCGCGGGACTCTGGGGATGTGACGGCTTCGGAGGATGCGGAGGATGCGGAGGAATCGGGTCCGGACGAGTCCGGGGACCCCGGTGCGGCGGACCCGTCGACGCGCGCCTCCACACCCGAGCGACCCAGCCCCGTACCGCTGCAACAGGCCCCGTTGGCACGGCTTGTAACGAAGTAGTGCCGGTTGGCGTGGCCGCCTGGATTCGACCCGAGGTGTGCCGGTTAGACTCGCCCGGCTGTAGGAAAGATCATGTTGACGGGGTGAATTCCTTCCGATGAACGACGCCAGCACGACCCAGCCGATGCAGGCCGCCGGTGCCGACGTTCCCGAGACCGACACCGGCCACGGCAAGCACCGCGGACCGGTCTCCAGCCAGGAGGGCGTGGTGACCCCCAAGGGCCGCCACCGCAAGCCGGGTGAGGAGTCCGAAACGGCCGCCTGACGGCCCGCGCAAGGACAAGCACGGGCACAGCCCAGGCACAGGCGCACACGAAAGCAAGCGGCTCCGGCCCCGTTCGTCGCATCCGGCGGACGGGGCCGTCGTCGTCTTCAGGTTGCCGTCTTCAGGTTGCCGTCTCCCAGTTGTGGCCTTCCGGTTGTCGTCACCCGTACCGGACGACCGTGTCGGCGAGGACGGGCGCGTCGTCGCGCTCCACGGCGCTCACCGCCACCCGCGCCTCCCCCGTCCCGGCGGTCCGCCACATCCGCACCCGCAGCGTCTCCCCCGGGTACACCACCCCGGCGAACCGCGTGCGGTAGTCGCGCACCCGGGTCACGTCGCCGTCCAGCAGCGTGTCGACGACCGCCTTGAGTGTGGCGCCGTAGGTGCACAGGCCGTGCAGCACGGGCCGTTCGAAGCCGGCCCGGGCCGCGAACTCCGGGTCGGCGTGCAGGGGGTTCCAGTCGCCGGAGAGCCGGTAGAGCAGCGCCTGGTCCTCCCGTACGGCCCGTTCCACGACCTGGTCCGGCGGGTCGGCGGGCGGTGGCGAGGGGCGCCCGGACGGGCCCCGGTCACCGCCCCAGCCGCCTTCCCCGCGTACGAAGACCTCGGCCTCGTCGGTCCACAGCGGCCCGTCCGCGTCGGTGACCTCGGTGCGCAGTACGAGGACGGCCGCGGTGCCCTTGTCGTGCACGGCGACGACGCGCGAGGCCGCGCTCGCCCGGCCCCGCACCGGGACGGGCCGGTGCAGGCGCAGCCGCTGCCCGCCGTGCAGGACGCGGGCGAGGTCGACGTCGACGCCGGGTGCGGACAGGGTGCCGATCACCCCCGGGGCGCCGCCGCCGGCCACCGTCGCGAAGCTCGGCAGGACGTGCAGCCGGGACTCCAGGGTGTAGCGCAGCTCGCGCGGGTCGGTGGCGGGCCGTCCGGCGCCGATGCCGAGGTGGTAGAGCTGGACGTCCTTGTGGTCCCAGGCGATCTCACGGACCCGGGGTGCGGCGGCGAGCGCCCCGGCTGCGTCGATGGGCATGGTGTCCCTCCTGCTCCTCCCGGGCACGACGAACCGGACACAACGCCCCGGGCACGACGACCCGGACACACCACCCCGGGCACGACGACGATCACGGACAGCCCCGACCGTACGGGACGCCGGCCGCCCATGACATTTGTCATCGCCGACTCCGGACAACCGCATCTGCCGCCCGTCCGGGCCGACTCCGTAGCGTCACCGGTATGAGACCGACAGAGGGCACCACCCCCGCCGTAGCCTTCACGGGAGCGGCCAAGGCCTACGGCGACGTCCGCGCCGTCGACGGCGTGGACCTGCGCATCGGGTGCGGCGAGACGGTCGCGCTGCTCGGCCGCAACGGCGCGGGCAAGTCGACGACGATCGCGCTGCTGCTCGGGCTGTGCCCGCCCGACGCGGGCACCGTGGAGCTGTTCGGCGGATCTCCGGAGCGTGCCGTGCGAGCCGGCCGGGTGGGCGCGATGCTCCAGGAGGCGCGGGCGGTGCCCAGGGTCACGGTGGGCGAGCTGGTGGCCTTCGTGGCCGGCCGCTATCCGGCGCCGATGCCGGTCGGGCAGGCCCTGGAGCTGGCCGGGATCGAGCGGTTGGCCGGGCGGCGCGTGGACCGGCTGTCCGGCGGGCAGACCCAGCGGGTGCGGTTCGCGCTCGCCCTGGCCGGCCGCCCCGACCTGCTGGTCCTGGACGAACCGACGGCGGCCCTGGACGTGGAGGCCCGGCACGCCTTCTGGCAGTCGATGCGGGCGTACGCCCGGCGCGGCAGCACGGTCCTGTTCTCCACCCACTACCTGGAGGAGGCCGAGGCGCACGCCGACCGGATCCTGGTCGTCGACCGGGGACGGATCGTCGCCGACGGCACCGGTGACGAGCTGCGCCGGGCGGCGGGCGGCAGCCGCGTCTCCTTCGACCTGGCCGGGCGGGCCACCGAGGACCTGACGCTGCTGCCCGGGGTCCGCTCGATGGAGGTGCGCGGGGACCGCGCGCTGCTGCGCACCGAGGACTCCGACGCGACCGTGATCGCCCTCGCGCGGCTCGGCGCGATACGCGGCCTGGAGGTCGCCCCCGCGTCCCTGGACGACGCGTTCCTGGCCCTGACGACCGCGGCACCGGTGCCGGAGAAGGAGAGCGTGCGATGAGGGACTACCTGATCCTTGAGACGCGCCGCACCCTGCGCGACCCCGGCTTCGTCGTCGGCGGGATCGCCATGCCGGTGCTGATGTACCTGCTGTTCACCAACCTCGGGGGCGACGCGGGCGAGTGGAAGACCGGCGCGATGGTCGGCATGGCCGCGTACGGCGCGGTCGGCTCCGCCCTCAACACCGGCGGCGGGGTCGCCGAGGACCGGGCCATCGGCTGGCTGCGGCAGTTGCGGGTGACTCCGATGCGCCCGCACCAGGTGGTCGTGGGCCGTGCCCTGACCGCATCGGTCACCGTGCTGCCCGCGATCACCGCCGTGCTCGCCGCGGGCGGCCTGCTCAACGGCGTACGGCTGCACGCCTGGCAGTGGGCGGCGCTGGCGCTGCTGCTGTGGCTCGGGTCGGTGCCGTTCACGCTGCTGGGGCTGGGCAACGGCTACCGGCTGACCGGGCAGACCACGGGCGTGGCGAACATGGTGGCCAATCTGGGTCTCGCGGTGCTCGGCGGGCTGTGGTTCCCGCTGGTGCTGTTCCCGGAGTGGCTGCGCACGGTGTCGGCGTACACCCCGACCAACCGCTTCGCGCAGCTGGGCACCTCGGTCGCCACGGGGCACGCGCCTCCCGCGGGTGCCATTCTCGTCCTGACGGGGTGGCTGCTGGCCTTCGGCGCGTACGCCGTCCTGTCCTACCGCCGCGGCGCGGCGAACGACTGAGCGCCGCGGGCGCCGAAGTGGAAGGGAGCCGACACCGATGACCGGGACCCGAGGGCGGCTGCGCAGGATGTCGTGCCGCCTGGACGCGTGGCAGCTGGCACGGCAGTCGGATCCGGCAGACCCTGCCGGAGCGGGCGCTGCGGCCGGGGCGGGCGGGCGGATGGGGCCGCCGCCCACCGGTTTCACGCTGCTGCCGTGGCTGCTGATGGGCCTGGGCAGCCTGGCGAACATCTTCCAGGGGAACAGCGCCAACCCCTGGATCGGCGGCCTCGGACTGTTCGTCTTCAACTCGCTCTACATCTACGTCGCCTTCCGCTCCTTCGACAAGGAGTTGCGCGAGTCACCGTCCACGCGGCTGGCGTTGGCCGCCATGGCGCTGGTGACCTGTGGTCTGGCTCTGGCCTACGGGGGCAGTTGGCTGCTCTTCTTCCCGCTGCTCGGCCTGGCCGCGGGGGCGGCGCTGCGCGGCCGGTGGCTGGGCCGGTGGGGCTGGTCGCTCGCGGTGGTGGCCGGTGCGGTGGCGGGCGTCAAGGACGGCTGGACGGGCCTGAACATCGCCTACGGGACCTTCCTGTCGACGATGGTGACGGCCGCGATCCTGAGCCTGTCCGACGCCGTACGGCAGTTGCGGGCCGCCCGGGAGGAACTGGCCACGCGGGCGGTGGCGGAGGAGCGGCTGCGGTTCTCGCGGGACCTGCACGACCTGCTGGGGCACACGCTGTCGGTGATCGTGGTCAAGTCGGAGGCCGCCCGCCGGCTGGCGCCCCGCGACCTGGACGCGGCGCTGACCCAGATCACGGACATCGAGTCGGTCGGCCGTCAGGCGCTGACCGAGGTCCGCGAGGCGGTCACCGGCTACCGGGAGGGCAGCCTCGGCACCGAGCTGGACCGGGCGCGCTCCGCGCTGAGCGCGGCCGACGTGGACCCGGTGGTGCGCCGCTCCGGCCCGCCGCTGCCGCCGCAGGCGGAGGCGCTGCTGGGGTGGGTGGTGCGGGAGGCGGTCACCAACGTCGTACGGCACAGCGGGGCGAGCCGGTGCGAGATCGCGGTCGCGGGCAGCGCGGACCGGGTCCGGCTGACGGTCACGGACAACGGCACGGGCGCCGCCCTCTCCACCCAGGGGCCGGGCACCGGTCTGACCGGGCTCAGGGAACGCCTCGCCACGGCGGGCGGGTCGCTGACGGCGGGGGTGGAACCGCGGGGCGGGTTCTCGGTGACGGCGGAGCTGCCGGTTCTGGCGGAGGGGAAACCGGTGGGCGCACCGGCGTAGCACCCGTGCCGTGCGAGGCCCCGGGTCTCCGGTGCGCCTGTCCTCCGGCGCTTACCGGTCGGCGCCTGCCCTCCGGCGGCTGTCCTCCAGCGCATACCGTCGGCGCCTGCCCTCCGGCGGCTGCCCTCTACCCTTTCCCCGTGACCGACGAGACGCCCCGCGCCCACCCCGTTCGCGTCCTCCTCGCCGAGGACCAGGGCATGATGCGGGGCGCGCTCGCGCTGCTGCTCGGCATGGAGGACGACATCGAGGTGGTCGCGCAGGTGGCGGCCGGGGACGAGATCGTCGCCGCCGCGCTCGCGCACCGCCCCGACATCGCCCTCCTCGACATCGAACTGCCGGGCCTGAGCGGCCTGGACGCCGCCGCCGAGCTGCGGGAACGGGCGCCGGGCTGCCGGGTGCTGATCCTGACCACGTTCGGCCGCCCCGGGTATCTCCGGCGGGCCATGGAGGCGGGCGCCGCCGGTTTCCTGGTCAAGGACGGCCCGGTGGAGGAGCTGGCCGGGGCGATCCGCCGGGTGCTGGGCGGCGAGACGGTCGTCGACCCGGCGCTCGCCGCCGCCGCGCTCAGCGCGGGTCCCAGCCCGCTCACCGCGCGGGAGTGCGACGTCCTGCGGGCGTCGGCGGACGGCGCGACGGTGGCCGACATCGCCGGCGCGCTGCACCTGTCCGAGTCCACGGTCCGCAACTACCTCTCCGCGGCGATCGGCAAGACCGGCACCCGCAACCGCACGGAGGCGCTCCGCGCGGCGCGGGGGCAGGGGTGGCTGTAGACCGGCCCCGGGCCGAGGGGTCCGCCGGACACGGCCGGGGCGGTTCGTCGGCCGCGGGCCGGTGGGGGCTGGTCGCGCCCCGCGGCGGAGCCGCACATGGATACCGCCCCGCGCCCCTTTGGGGCGCTCCAGGAACCCGGCGACAGAAGGTGCCCCCTTGGGGCGATCAGTCTGTGCTGTGGGCCTTCAGCTCGGGCTTCGGGCGGCCTGCCGGGAGCCAGAGCCACATCAGCAGGGCCGCTGCGACCAGGACCACCGCCGCCGTGCGGAAGACCAGCGCGTAGCCGTCCGTCAGGGCCACCGGCCCCGCGTCCTCGCCCCCGGCCCGGGTCGCCGCGATCGTCGACATCACCGCGAGCCCCAGCGAACCGCCCATCGTCCGTGAGGTGTTGATCAGCCCGGAGACCAGCCCGGCGTCCCCGGGGGCCGCGCCGGAGATGGCCAGCGAGGCGAGCGGGGTCGCCGCGATGCCCGCGCCCAGCATCATCAGTACGCCGGGGATCATGATCGCGGTCAGATAGCCGCCGTCGGCGGTCATCGTGGACTGCCAGCCGAAGCCGACCGCCGCGACGAGCGTGCCGAGCACGGCCACGTTCCGGGCCCCGAGCACCGGCAGGAACCGCGGGGCGGCCTTCGAGCCGATGATCACCGCCAGGGAGCTGGGCACCAGGGCCACTCCGGCCTCCAGCGGCGAGTAGCCCAGCACGTTCTGGGCGTACAGGGTCATGAAGAACCACATCGAGAACATCGACGAGCCGGACACCAGCATCGCCACGTTCGCCGACGCCACCGACCGCAGCCGCAGCAGCCCGAGCGGCATCAGCGGCGCCGCCGTCCGCGCCTCGACGAGGAGGAAGAGCCCGAGCAGCGCGAGTCCGGCCAGCAGCGGCAGCAGAGCCGCCGGCGCCGCCCACCCCTCGGACTCGGTCTGCGAGATGCCGTAGGCCAGCGTGGCGAGACCGGCGGTCACCAGCAGCGCGCCGGGCAGGTCGAGTCGGCGCCGCGGACCGCCCCTGCTCTCGGCCAGCCACAGCGCGGCACCGGCCAGTACGATCGCGCCCACCGGCACGTTGATCAGCAGCACCCAGCGCCAGGACAGCCCGTCCACCAGGGCGCCGCCCACCAGGCCGCCCGCGGCGCCGCCACCCGCGCCCACGGCGGTCCAGGTCGCGATCGCGCGGGCCCGCGCCGCGCCCTCCGGCACCGCGGCGGTCAGGATCGTCAGCGTCGAGGGGGCGAGTACGGCCGCGCCGAGCCCTTGCAGGGCGCGGGCGACCAGCAGCTGCCAGCCCTCCTGGGCGAGGCCGCCGCCCAGCGAGGCCAGCGTGAAGAGCCCGAGCCCGACCAGGAACATCCGCTTGCGCCCGTAGAGGTCGCCGGCCCGGCCGCCGAGCAGCATGAACCCGGCGAAGGCGATGGCGTAGGCGTTGACCACCCACTGGAGCCCCTGGGCGCTCAGGCCGAGGTCGGCCCGCATCGAGGGCAGGGCGACGTTGACGACGGACACGTCGAGCACGACCAGGAACTGTCCGGCGCAGGCGAGCGCCACGACCAGCCAGGTGGGCGGAGTACGGCGCGGGGATATCCGCGCGGTGGCGGAGGCGGGAGAACCGGTGGCTTCGAGCATGGGTGTCATGGTCTCAACCCGGAGCTGCCCCTTGCATCGGTATTTCGGCCCCGGACCGGCCTAGGTCTCGCGACCTAGCTTCTCTCCCCCTCTCTGTCCCCCTCCCGGGAACGCCAAGAGAAGGTCAAGAATTAGTTAGGGACTCGAAGCAACGGAATAGTTGCCCCGGCGCACGAGGTTCAGTCTGCACGTATCACGATCACGCACCGCACCCGCCATCTCCGGCCTGGAGGCCCCACCCCATGTCCCACACGACGACCGACGAGCCCGCGCGGCGAGCGAGCGGGGCCACCGTCCCGGTGCTCGCGTTCGCGGGCATCGTCGTCGCGGTGATGCAGACCCTGCTGGTCCCGGTCATCAAGGACCTGCCCCGACTTCTGGACACCTCACCCAGCAACGCCAGCTGGGTCCTGACCTCCACGCTCCTGTCCGGAGCCGTGGCCACGCCGATCATGGGCCGGCTCGGCGACCTGTTCGGCAAGCGCCGCATGCTGATCGCCAGCCTGTCGGTGATGGTCGTCGGCGCGCTGCTCAGCGCGCTCACCGACGCCCTGGTCCCGATGATCGTCGGCCGTACGCTCCAGGGCGTCGCGATGGGCGCGATACCCCTCGGCATCGGCCTGATGCGCGACATGCTGCCCCGCGAGCGGCTCGGCTCGGCGATGGCCCTGATGAGTTCCTCGATCGGCGTCGGCGGCGGCCTGGCGCTGCCCGCCGCGGCCCTGGTCGCACAGAACACCGACTGGCACGCCCTGTACTTCGGCGCCGCGGGCCTCGGTGTCGTCTCCATCGCCCTGACCCTGCTGGTCGTACCCGAGTCCCCCCTGCGCGCGAAGGGCTCGTTCGACCTGCCGGGCGCGATCGGTCTGACCGCCGGTCTGATCCTCTTCCTGCTGCCGATCAGCAAGGGCAGCGACTGGGGCTGGTCCTCGCCCACCACGCTCGGACTGTTCGGCGCCGCCGTCGTGGTGCTGCTCCTGTGGGGCCTGATGGAGCTGCGCGTCGCGGCCCCGCTGGTCGACCTGCGCACCACGGCCCGCCGCGAGGTGCTGCTCACCAACCTCGCCTCGATCATGGTCGGCGTCTCCTTCTTCGTCATCTCCCTCGTCCTGCCGCAGCTGCTCCAGCTGCCCTCGGAGACCGGCTACGGCCTCGGCCAGTCGATGGTGGTCGCGGGTCTGTGCGTGGCGCCGCTGGGCCTGACGATGATGTTCACCGCGCCGGTGTACGCCCGCCTGTCCGCCCGCTACGGCCCCCGCACCACTCTCATCATGGGTCTGGTGATCATCGGGATCGGTTACGCCGGCGGTCTCGGCCTGATGAGCGCCGCCTGGCAGACCGTCGTCACCTCGGTGCTGATCGGCGCGGGCATCGGCCTCGCCTACTCCTCCCTGCCCGCCCTGATCATCGGCGCCGTCCCGGCCTCCGAGACGGGCGCCGCCAACGGCCTCAACACGCTGATGCGGTCCATCGGTACGTCGGTGTCGAGCGCGGTCATCGGCATGGTGCTCGCCAACACGGCGAACGACGTGGGCGGCACCGCCGTCCCCACCCTGCACGGCTTCCGCGTCTCCTTCATGATCGCGGCGGGCGCGGTCGCCGTCGGCCTGGTCCTGGCCTTCTTCCTCCCCCGCCGCACCACGGCGGCGGTGTCCCAGCTGCGCGCGAGCAGCGAGGAGGACGCGAACCTGGCCCGCGCCGAGCAGGCGCTCGCCGGGGCCGGGCAGCCGCCGCACGGCTTCCGCGGCCGGGTGCTGACCGCCGACGGCACCCCCGTCGCCCGCGCCAAGGTCACCCTGATCGACCGGCACGGACGGCAGGCGGGCGCGACCCTCTCCGCGGGCGACGGCAGCTACGCCCTCGCCGTGCCCGCCCAGGGCCCGTACGTCCTGGCCGCCCGCGCCGCGGGCCACGCCCCGCTCGCCCACGCCGCCACCCACGGCGGTGACCGCCCGGTCGACCTGGACCTGTCCCTGCCGGGCGAGACGGTCCCCGCCTGACCCTCGCCCTTCCCAACCCCCTGTCGCGGAACGCGACAGGGGGTTGGGAACTGCTGGCCGTTGACTGCGTACGAATGTGCTCTGGCGCGAAGGGGTGAGCACGGTGGTGGGGCGGGAAGGCTCCACCTCCGAGCAGGAACGAGAGTTCGCCTGCCGAATACGTGACCTTTGGCGAGGGCGTTCGTTGAGGGTGGTGTGCAAGGTCGCCGCGGCTGATCGGGGGTGCGGGATGGGTAGTCTGCGAGGGCTTGCGACGCCGTTCGTCGCGCTGGGCCCGTCGGGAGTGGCGGTACGTACCCGGCTGGGTCAGCTCACCACCACCGACGTGGAGGTACTGCGGCAGGTCGGCGCACATCTGGGCAAGTTGGCGTCCCGTGACCTGAGGGCGCGTTGTCGTGACGGGCTGGACCATGATGCCGGTGCGTGGGCGGTGCGCAAGCGGGAGCTGACGCCCGAATCGTCAGCCCGGTGGGCGGGTGCGATCACCAAAGCCACACACGATCAGTGGGCGCTGGCCCGCCGTGGCGCCCACGCGCACGTCCAGTCCCTGGAGACGGGAGTGCGGACGCTGGAGCACCGGCTGTCGCTGCCCCTCGGCCAGAAGGGGACGAAGCACGCGCCGGGTGGGTACAGGAGTCGGCGGGAGTGGCATGTCAAGGCCCGGCGCCTGCACGTCCTGGAGGACCGGCTCGCGCGTGCCCGCGCGGACTGGGAGGCCGGGCGGGTGCACGTGGCCCGGGGCGGCAAGCGCCTCGCCCGCGCGCGGCACCACCTGACCGATGCCGGACTCACCGAGGCCGAGTGGCGTGAGCGGTGGGAAGCCGAGCGGTGGTTTGTGCAGGCGGACGGGGAGTCCGGGAAACGCTTCGGGAACGAGACGATCCGCGTCACCCCGGACGGCGAGGTGTCCCTCCGGCTCCCGGCTCCGCTCGCTCATCTGGCCAACGCGGCGCACGGCCGGTACGTCCTGACCGGCCGGGTGGTATTTGCGCACCGGGGGCAGGAGTGGGCCGACCGCGTCGCCGCGCACCGGGCCGTCGCCTACCGCATCCACCACGACACGATGCGTGCCCGCTGGTACGTGACCGCGTCCTGGCAGAAACCAGTCACCCGCACCGTCCCCCTGGCGACAGCACTGGCCGAGGGTGTGATCGGAGTCGACATGAACGCCGACCACCTCGCCGCCTGGCACCTCGACCTCCACGGCAACCCCGTCGGCAATCCGCGCCGCTTCTCCTACGACCTCACCGGCCCCGCCACCCACCGCGACGCCCAGGTCCGCCACGCCCTCACCCGGCTCCTGCACTGGGCCGCCACCTCCGGGGTGAAGGCCATCGCCGTCGAGGACCTGGACTTCACCGCCGAGAAGACCCGCGAGAAGCACGGCCGCCGGAAACGCTTCAGGCAGCTGATCTCCAGCATGCCCACCGCACGTCTCCGCGCCCGCTTGACCTCCATGGCCGATGCCACCGGCATCACGATCATCGCCGTCGACCCCGCCTACACCTCCCACTGGGGTGCCCAGCACTGGCAGAAACCACTCACCACCCCCACCCGCAGGACGACCCGGCACGATGCGGCGAGCATCGCGATCGGGCGACGCGCCCAGGGCTATCCCATCCGGCGTCGGACGGCACCGCCCCGCACCCACCAGAGCGATGGATGCGGGCATCGGACCATCCAGGCCGGACCGGAGACTCCTGGGCGTGAGGGACCCCGCCCCCGTATCCCCGGACCACGGACACGATCCGTGCCACCGGACACGGCACGAACGCGGGCAACCAGGACACCCAACACCGTTCGGGATGTCCGCAGTGAGCAGGAGTGGGTCCAAGACCCACTCCTGCTCACTGAATAGGAACGGTACGGCAGCATGGGGCACACCCGATACGACCACCGAAAGGCCCTCATGACTGCGGCCCCAGCCTCTGCCCCTGCCCCCTCCCAGGAAGTCCTGGCCGCCTTCGAGGCCGCGAAGGGGTTCATGCCCGCGCACGAGGGCCGCGCGCTGTACGCCGCCGCCGTGGAGGCGGGCGGGCTCGGGCTGCCGCTGCTGGAGGTCGGCACGTACTGCGGGCGTTCCACCGTGCTGCTCGCCGACGCGGCCCGCCGGGCCGGGGTCACCGCGCTCACCGTCGACCACCACCGGGGCAGCGAGGAGCAGCAGCCGGGCTGGGACTACCACGACCCCGCGACGGTCGACCCGGAGCTGGGCGTGATGGACACGCTGCCCACCTTCCGCCGCACCCTGCACCGGGCCGGCCTGGAGGAGCACGTGATCGCACTCGTCGGCCGCTCCCCCCAGGTCGCGGCGGTCTGGAACGCCCCCCTCGGCCTCGTCTTCGTCGACGGCGGCCACACCGACGAGCACGCGAACGCCGACTACGAGGGCTGGGCCCCGCACGTGGCCGACGGCGGTCTGCTGGCCATCCACGACGTCTTCCCGGACCCGGCCGACGAGTTCACCGGCCAGGCCCCGTACCGCGTCCACCTCAGGGCGCTGGCGTCCGGCGCGTTCACCGAGGTCTCCGCGACCGACTCGCTGCGCGTCCTGCGGCGAACCGGCGCGGGGATCTGAGGCCGCGGTTAGAGTCGCTGACGTGTCGTACACAGGCCCGGACTTCGAACCTCCCCAGCGCCGCCGCTCCCCGCTGCGCCGCCCCCTGACCGTGGCGGTCGCCGCGCTGGTGCCCGGGGCGCTGCTCGGGTGGGGGGTGTACGCGGCGGTGGGCGGCCCCGACGACGGGGACGGGGGCGGCGCCGACCGCGCGGGCGCCGTACGCACGTCAAAGGCGCCGTCCTCCGGTGGTCCCGCGTCCGAGGGCGGCGACGCCAAGAAGCCCGCGGGCTCCGCACCCGCCCCCACGTCGAAGGCGCCGTCCGCGTCCGCCTCCGGACTCCCCGCCTCCGGGCCTCTTGAGGGCAAGGTCGTCGTCATCGACCCCGGCCACAACCCCGCCAACTTCCAGCACGCGTCCGAGATCAATCGCAAGGTGAACGTCGGCACGCACTGGAAGGAGTGCGACACGACGGGTACGGCCACCAACGCGGGCTGGCCCGAGGCGAAGTTCACCCTCGACGTGGCCCACCGGCTGCGCACCCTGCTTCAGGAGCAGGGCGCGACGGTGAAGCTGACGCAGGACGGCGACCGTTCGTTCGGTCCCTGCGTGGACGAGCGGGCCCGGATCGGCAACGAGGCGAAGGCCGACGCCGCGATCTCGATTCACGCCGACGGGTCGGGGGCGGGCAACCGGGGCTTCCACGTGATCATGCCCGGCTCGGTGCACGACGGGGCCGCCGACACCCGCGCGATCGTGGCGCCCTCCGCCGAACTGGGCGAGCGGGTCGCGGGGAGCTTCGTGCGGGTCACGGGCAGCGCGCCCTCGAACTACCTCGGCGACGGCACCGGTCTGGTCACGCGCACGGACCTGGGCGGTCTCAATCTGTCAACGGTTCCCAAGGTATTCATCGAGTGCGGCAACATGCGTGACAGCAAGGACGCGGCCCTGCTGACCAGCGGCAGTTGGCGGCAGAAGGCGGCGGAGGGGATGTCTGAGGGGATTGTGAGTTTCCTGCGCGGGTAACGCCCGGCGTCCCGATCCCTGCGGACAGCCCCGAGGTCCGGACGATAGTGTCGTCCGTACGATGAGGGGCCACCCCCGCGCTTCACACCGGAACCTTTCGGCGCCGTCGTGACAGCGACGCCTCTACCGACGACGAGACGACCTACGAAGGACCTGAAGTGAATATCCGCTCGCTCACTCGAGGCGACGGCGTGGTGATCGGAGCAGCGGTGTTGCTGTTGATCGCGTCGTTCCTCGACATCTACTCGATCGACGGCGCGCCGGACAGCGCCGACATCCCCAGCCTGTGGGGCAGTGGCTCGGTCGTACTCGGTGTCGTCCTGGCGGGCGTCATCGGCGCCGCGCTCGTCGTCGTGAACCGCGCCATGCCGCAGCCCAAGAAGGTGGCGGGTCTCGACCTCGGCCAGTTCGGCATCGCGTTCACGGTCTTCGCCGCGTGGTGCGCGCTCGGCAACATCTTCGACCCGGCGGGCGCCTTCGACAACGACGGGGGTGCGAGCGGCATCGGTGCCGGGATGGGCCTGATCCTCGCTCTCATCGCCACGCTGGTCATGGCCGCCGCGGCCGTGGCCACGCCGCTGCTCCCGGCCCTCAAGGGCACCCTGATCCCGGCCGCCCGTCCGGCCGCGCCGCAGCCCTACGGCGGTCAGCCCCAGGGTGGTTACGGCTACCCGGGCGCCCAGCAGCAGCCGTACGGCGGCCAGCCGGGTCAGCCCGGACAGCCGGGACAGCCGGGTCAGCCCGGTCCGTCCTTCGGCGGCCAGCCGCAGCCGGGGCAGCCGCAGCCCGGTCAGCCCCAGCCCGGCCAGCCGCAGGCCCCGCAGCAGGCACAGGCGCAGGCACAGCCGGCCGGGGACTTCTCCCCGTTCTGGTTCGCCGTGCCGGTGCCGCGTCCGCTGTTCGCGGAGGACGGCTCGCCGACGCCGATCGCCGAGCTGGCGCCGGGTACCTGGTACCTGGCCGTCGAGCAGCGCGGCGCCAACCTGGTCGCGCAGACCCAGGACGGCCGCCGCGGCGTCCTCCAGGACACCTCGGGCATCCAGCGCGGCTGACCCCGCGCACCCGCTCGTTCGTTCACGTCAACGGCCCCTCGCCCACCGGTACTTCCGGGCGAGGGGCCGTTGACGTACACGTACACGTACGTGTGTGGCGCCGTCACGTACGTGTGTGCCGCCGTCAGACGCAGCAGTCCGGATCCAGTCCCCTGGGCAGCCGGTCGCCCGCGAAGACCTGGCAGGTGGCCTCGTGGCCGCCGAGCGCGGCGACGGCGAGCAGCAGCGACCCGGCCGTCCAGGTGGTCAGTTCGCGGGGCCAGATCGCCTCGTCCTCGAAGACGTAGCCCGTCCAGTACAGGCCGCTGTCCTGATCCCGCAGGTGCTGGATGGACTGGAGGATCTCCAGGGCGTGGTCGGACTCGCCCACCGCCCACAGGGCGAGCGCGAGTTCGGCCGATTCGCCGCCGGTCACCCACGGGTTGGGGACGACGCAGCGCACGCCGACGCCCGGGACCACGAAGCGGTCCCAGCTCTCCTTGATGCGGGACCTGGCCTCCGTGCCGGTCAGCGCGCCGCCGAGGACCGGGTAGTACCAGTCCATCGAGTAGCGGCCCTTGTCCAGGAACCGCTCCGGGTGGCGGCGGATGGCGTGCCGCAGCGCGCCCGCCGCCAACTCCCAGTCGGGCTGCGGCTCTTCGCGCTGCTCGGCGATGGCGAGCGCGCAGCGCAGGGCGTGGTGGACGGAGGAACTGCCGGTCAGCAGCGCGTCCGTGGTGCCGGTGCCGTCGTCGTCCTGGCGCCAGCCGATCTGCCCACCGGGCTGCTGGAGGCGCAGCACGAACTCGACGGCCGCGTGGACGACGGGCCACATCCGGTCCAGGAAGGTGTCGTCGCCGGTGGCGAGGTAGTGGTGCCAGACGCCGACCGCGACGTAGGCGACGAAGTTGGTCTCCCGGCCGCGGTCGGTGACGTCGGCGAAGTCCCCGTCGGCGTAGGCGGCGTACCAGGAGCCGTCCTGGTTCTGGTGCCGGGCCAGCCACGCGTAGGCGCGCTCGGCGGCCTCGTGCTCGTCGGCCGTGTCCAGGGCCATGGCCGCCTCGACGTGGTCCCACGGGTCGAGGTGGTGCCCGCGGAACCACGGGATCGCGCCGTCCTCGCGCTGGACGGCGAGGATGCCGCGGACGGTCGCGGCGGCCTCGGCGGCGGTGAGGACGCCGGGCAGGACGAGGTGTTCGGTGCGCGGCGTGCGGGGTGTGCCGGGGGTGCGGGGCGCGGTCACGCGGCGTCCACCGTCGGCAGGTGCGGCTTGGTCGCGTAGGCGACGAAGCTCTTGCCGATCAGCGGGTTCAGCGCCTGCTCGGCGACCCGCGTCGCCAGCGGCTTCTTCATGATGTCCCACACCAGGAGTTTGTGGTACGCGCGCACCGGCAGCGCCTTGTCGTTGTCGACGCCGAACGCGCACTTCAGCCACCAGTACGGCGAGTGCAGCGCGTGCGCGTGGTGGCTGCCGTACGGCTTGAGTCCGGCCTCGCGGATGCGGGCGAGGAGCTGGTCGGCCCGGTAGATGCGGATGTGGCCGCCCTCGACCTCGTGGTAGGCGTCGGAGAGGGTCCAGCAGACCTTCTCGGGGCCGTAGCGCGGCACGGTGATCGCGATCCGGCCGCCGGGCTTGAGGACGCGGACCATCTCGGCGAGGACGCCCTTGTCGTCGGGGATGTGCTCCATCACCTCGGAGATGATGACGACGTCGAAGGACTCGTCGGGGAAGGGCAGCGCGAGCGCGTCGCCCTCCATGGCGGTGGCGGTGGCGCCGGCCGGGGCCTCACCGGCCTCCTCCATCGCCGCGAACCACTTGGCGACCTCGCGGATCTCCTCCGCGTTCCGGTCCAGCGCGACGACCCGGGCCCCGCGCCGGTAGCACTCGAAAGCGTGCCGGCCGGCGCCGCAGCCGAGGTCCAGGACGCGGTCGCCGGGGGCGAGCGGGAACCGGGAGAAGTCGACGGTCAGCACGTGGCCCTGCTTTCGGGGTAGACGCCGGTGTCACTGGTGTTCGAGGTCGCGGGCACGGTCCTCGGGGAGGCCGTGGGGGTGGCACCGATGGCCTCGCGGTAGCGGGCGACGGTGCCCTCGGCGGCGCGGGCCCAGGTGAAGTGGCGCAGCACGCGCTCGCGTCCGGCGGCGCCGAGCCGGGCCCGCAGTTCGCGGTCGCCGAGCAGCCGGTTCAGCCCGGCGGCCAGCGCGTCCGCGTCGCCCGGCGGCACCGCGAGGCAGGTCTCCCCGTCGGGTCCGGCGACCTCGGGGACGGCCCCGCCGGTGGTGGCGAGCAGCGCCGTGCCGGTCGCCATGGCCTCGGCGGCGGGCAGCGAGAACCCCTCGTACAGCGACGGCACGCACGCGACCTCGGCGGACCGCACCAGGTCGACCAGCTCGGCGTCCGAGATGCCCTTGACGAACTCGACGGCGTCTTCGAGGCCGTACCGCTCGATCGCCTGGGCGACGGGACCCTCGGCCGGCCGCTTGCCGACGACGACGAGGTGGGCCCGCGGATGCTCCGTGCGTGCCTTGGCCAGCGCCTCGACGAGGAAGACGAGGCCCTTGAGCGGTACGTCCGCGCTGGACGTCGTCACGATCCGGCCCGGCACCCGCGGCACCGACGGGTCGGGCGAGAACAGGTCGGTGTCGGCGCCGATGTGGACGACGTGGATGCGGTCGTCCCGTACGCCGAGGTGGTCGACGATCTCCTGGCGGGAGGTGCCGGAGACGGTGAGCACGGAGGGCAGGCGGCGCGCGACCCGCTTCTGCATCCGGGTGAAGGCGTACCAGCGGCGGACCGAGTACCGGCGCCCCCGGCTGTCGGCGGCGTCGAGTTCGAGCTGCCGGTCGACGGTGATGGGGTGGTGGATGGTGGTGACGAGGGGTGCGCCCACGTCGCCCAGCAGGCCGTAGCCGAGGGTCTGGTTGTCGTGGACGACGTCGAACTCGCCGCGCCGGGCCCGCAGATGGCGGCGGGCGCGCAGCGAGAAGGTCAGGGGCTCGGGGAAGCCGCCGGTCCACATCGTGCCGACCTCGAGCGCGTCGATCCAGTCCCGGTACTCGCCCCGCTTCGGGGTGCGGAAGGGGTCGGGCTGGCGGTAGAGGTCGAGGCTGGGCAGCTCGGTGAGCGAGAGCCGGTCGCCGACGAGGGGCCCGTCGTCGAGGACGGGATAGGGCTGGGCGCCGATGACCTCGACGCGGTGGCCGAGGCGGGCCAGTTCGCGGGAGAGGTGGCGGACGTAGACGCCCTGGCCGCCGCAGAACGGGTTCCCCTTGTAGGTGAGGAGGGCGATGCGCAGCGGTGGCAAGCCGTCGGCGGCTGGCTCCGGACGGGGACCCGTCTGACTGGCCTCGGCGGTCACTCTGGGCCCCCTCCTCACTGCGCTGTCCCGCGACACTACGTCGGGAGGTTAATCTAGAACAAGTTTCAGACTTGATCGTCAGAGGCTCCGAATCTACCGGCAGGTAGCCGGGCTGTGACGAGTGGATCAGGTGATTCGCGCCACGGGGGAAGAAGGTGACCGAGGTGGACCACCCAGCGGCGGAGGCATCCGGTCCGGCGGCCCGTTCCCCCGCACCGCCCCTCACCGAGCGCCAGCGGGAGCGCCGCCGGCGCATCCTGCACGCGACCGCCCGGCTGGCCTGCCGGGGCGGCTTCGAGGCGGTGCAGATGCGGGAGGTCGCGGAGTCGTCGCAGGTGGCCCTCGGCACGCTCTACCGGTACTTCCCGTCCAAGGTGCATCTGCTGGTCGCGACCATGCACGACCAGCTGGAGCGGCTGCACGGCACGCTGCGCAAGAGCCCGCCCGCCGGCGAGACGGCCGGGGACCGGGTGGCGCAGACCCTGATGCGGGCCTTCGGCGCATTGCAGCGCGAGCCCCGGCTGGCCGAGGCGATGGCCCGTGCCCTGACCTTCGCCGACCGCAGCGTCTCCCCGGAGGTCGACCAGGTCTCCCGGCAGACCACGGCGATCGTCCTGGACGCGATGGGCGGCCTGGAGAACCCGACGCCCGAGCAGCTGTCGGCGGTCCGGGTCGTCGAGCACACCTGGCTCTCGACCCTGATCACCTGGCTGGCCGGCCGCACCTCCCTCGCCCAGGTGCGGGTGGACATCGAGACGGTGTGCCGGCTGATCGACCTGACGGAGGCCGGGACGGGAACGGAGGCCGCGACGGGAGCGGCCGCGGAGCGCCCCTGAGGGTCCCGCCGTTCGGTCCGGTCCCGGCGTTCAGTCCAGGCGGGAGCGGATCAGCGCCTCCGCGGCGGGCAGCAGGTCCACCTCGTCCCGGCTCATCGTCGGGTTGGCCGCCCGGCGCCGCAGCGCCTCGGCGAGACCGTCCGGCGTGAGGGCAAAGGGGTCGGCGAGCAGCGCGGCCAGCGCGCCCTCGACGGGCCCGGACACCGGTCCGCCGGCGGCCGCCACCTGGGCGAGGATCACCGCGGTCATGCCCCAGTCAAGCCCGGGATCACCCTCCTCGGTGTTGGACCAGTCGATCACCCGGGGCCCGTCCGCCGTGAGGATCACGTTGTCCGGGTGCAGGTCCAGGTGGAGGACGCGGGCGCCCGGGTCGGCGCCGCGGTACGCGGGCACCCGGTGCAGCCGTCGCAGCAGCCCGGCGAGCATGCCGCCCGCCTCCTGGGGCGTCAGCGCCCCGTCCTGCCACGCCCGCAGCATCGTCGGCCCGGTCAGCCGCTCCATGACCAGGTCCGTACGCGGTGATTCCGTCGTCCCGGGCCACACCCGCGGCACGGGGTAGCCGTGCTTCCGCACATGCTCCATCACCGCACCCTCGGCCGCCGCGTCCCCGACTCCCTCCCGGTCGCGCCGGAGCACCCATCCCGCGTCCGCCTCGTACACGTCGGCCGAACGCCCCGCCCCGATCAGTCTCCCCGTCCGCATGCCCGGGAACGTATACCCCGGCCGCCGCCCGCCGTCCGGCCGCCCCCGTCCGGCCGCCCCTCGGCCCGGACCCCGGCGACGGGTAAAGTGGCGGCGTCGTCATCACCCGTACGGGGGGAAGCCGGTGCAATTCCGGCGCTGACCCGCAACCGTGAGCCGCCCGCCGAGCCTCCCCGAGACTCCCGGACGGTGAGCCGGACTGCCCCGCACGGATGTGACCGGCTCACGTGCCCGGCACCCGCCGGCGCACGGGCACCGTCGAGGCATACGGGGCCGAGCCGCCGGGGGTGCCCCGTGCTGCCGGACCCCGCACAGGGAAAGGCACCCGCCGATCATGAACGTCCGCCGTCGCAGCAGCGCCGCGGCTCTGGCCGCCATAGCCGTGATCGGCGCCGCCACCGCGCCCGCGGTCGCCGCCGATCCGTCGCCGTCCTCCGCCCCGTCCAAGACCGCGCCGTCCGGGCTGTACGGGAGCACCGACCCCCAGTACGACGGTGTCTGGCGCCAGTCCCTCGCGCTGCTCGCGCAGGACACGGCGGGCGTGATCCCGTCCTCGACGGCCGTGAAGTGGCTCACGGACCAGCAGTGCGCGAACGGCGCCTTCGCCCCGTTCCGCGCCGACCCGGCCGCGGCCTGCGACGCCAAGACCCCGATCGACACCAACAACACGGCCGCCGCCGTCCAGGCCCTGTGGGCGGTCGGCGGGCACGGCGACGTGATCGAGGAAGCCCTCGGCTGGCTGAAGTCCGTACAGAACAAGGACGGCGGCTGGGGCTACGTCCCCGGCACCCCCAGCGACGCCAACTCCACCTCCGTCGTCATCGGCGCCCTGACCGCCACGGAGACGGACCCCGAGGACGTCCGGAAGGGCGGCAAGTCCCCTTACGACGCCCTGCTGACGTTCGCCCTGCCCTGCGCGAAGGACAAGGGCGCGGGCGCCTTCGCCTTCCAGCCCGACAAGGACGGCAGGCTGCTCCCCAACGCGGACGCCACCGCCGCGGGTGTCCTCGGGGCGCTCGGCACGGGCCTGGTCGCCGAGGCGGGCAAGAAGACCGACGCCGCGTCCTGCGCCGACGCGGACCGGCCCGACCGCGAGCGCGCCGCCGCCAACGCCGCCGCGTATCTCACCGACACGCTCGCCAAGGACGGCCACCTCGTCTCCGCCCTCGGCGGCTCCGCCGACCAGCCCGACTACGGCAACACCGCCGACGCGGTCGTCGCCCTCGCCGCACGGGGCGGCGCGGACAAGGCGGCCGAGCCACTGGCCTGGCTGAAGAAGAACGCCGCGAAGTGGGCCGGGGAGAGCGGTCCGGCCGCCTACGCCCAGCTGATCTTCGCCGCCCATGCCACGGGCACCGACCCGCGCGACTTCGGCGGCACGGACCTGGTGGAGAAGCTGAACGCGACGGGACCCGCTCCGCAGGGGACGACCGCCAAGGACACGGCCACCGCGAGCGACGAGGACAAGGCGGAGGAGAAGGACGACGACTCCCCCTTCGGCGTCTGGTGGTTCGTCGGCGTCTGCCTGCTCTTCGGCATCGGCATCGGCTTCCTGCTCAGCAACCGCAACAAGAAGCAGCAGCCGTGACGCCCCGCCGCATCGTCCCCCTCCTCCTGGCCGCGTTCCTGCTGATCGGGACCGCGGGCCAGGCGCAGGCCGCCGGTTACCGCTACTGGTCCTTCTGGGACCGCGACGGCGGGAAGTGGGTCTACGCCACCCAGGGCCCGTCCATGTCCCGCCCCTCCGACGGCGACGTGCAGGGCTTCCGCTTCGCGGTGAGCGAGAACTCGGGCGACGCGGCCCAGCCGCGCGGCACGGCGGACTTCGCGTCGATCTGCGCGAAGACCCCGGCCGAGGACGGCACCAAGCGGGTGGCGCTGGTCCTCGACTTCGGCACGGCGCCCGACGCCCCGTCCGGCGAGACCCCGCCCGCCCCGCGCACGGCCTGCGCCCAGGTCTCCCCCGACGCGACCACGGCCGACGCCCTGGCCGCCGTCGCCGACCCCCTCCGCTACAACACCAACGCCCTGCTGTGCGCGATCGCTGGCTACCCGAAGTCGGGCTGCGGCGAGCAGGTGTCGCAGAAGCAGGAGAAGCAGGAGAAGCAGGGGACCACAACCGCCCCGGAGCAGAAAGACACCTCGGACGACGGGGGCCCCTCGGTCGGCCTCATCGCAGGCACAGCGGTGATCGCCGCCCTGGCCGCCGCAGGCGCCTGGCAGGCAAGGCGGCGCAGAAATGCAACCCGCTAGCGCCGCGTCGACTGCGGGCAGTCATGCCGCACCCCCTGCGGGCAATCGTGCCGCTGGGGCGGCACGGGTGGGCGCAGGCGGCACCCTGTCAGCGCCGGCAAGCGCCCCCACCCCCCACCAGCACCGGGCAACCGCCCTGCACCCCGGCGCCTGGTGGCTCTGGGCACTGGCCCTCGGCACCGCCGCCACCCGCACCACCAACCCCCTCCTCCTCACCCTCCTCGTCACCGTCTCCGCGTACGTCGTCGTCACCCGCCGCCCCCACGCCCCCTGGTCCCGCTCCTACGGCGCCTTCGTCAAACTCGCCCTCGCCGTCCTCCTCGTCCGCCTCCTCTTCACCACCCTCCTCGGCTCCCCCATCCCCGGCACCCACACCCTCCTCACCCTCCCCGAAGTCCCCCTCCCCGACTGGGCGCAGGGCATCCGCCTCGGCGGCCGGGTCACCGCGGAGGCCCTCACCTTCGCGCTGTACGACGCCATGAAGCTGGCCACCCTCCTCATCTGCGTCGGCGCCGCGAACGCCCTCGCCAACCCCTCCCGCCTCCTCAAGTCCCTCCCCGGTGCCCTGTACGAGATGGGCGTCGCCGTGGTCGTGGCCCTCACCTTCGCGCCGAACCTCATCGCCGACGTCCAGCGCCTGCGCGCCGCCCGCCGCCTGCGCGGCCGCCCGGACCGGGGCCTACGGGGCCTGCTCCAGGTCGGGCTCCCCGTCCTGGAGGGCGCCCTGGAACGCTCCGTCGCCCTCGCCGCCGCGATGGACGCCCGCGGCTACGGCCGTACCGCACAGGTACCGGCTCCCGTCCGCCGTACCACCGCCGCCCTCACGCTCGGCGGCCTGCTCGGCGTCTGCGCGGGGACGTACGGACTGCTGACCGCCGCGGGCGGCACGTACGGCATCCCCGTACTCCTGGCCGGTGTCGCCGCCGCCGTCGCGGGCCTGTGGCTCGGCGGCCGGCGCACGGTCCGCACCCGGTACCGCCCCGACCGCTGGGACGCCCGCGCCTGGCTGGTCACCGCGTCCGGCGCGACGGTCGCCGCGCTGCTCTTCCTCGCCGCCGCCCGCGACCCGGCGGCGCTGCACCCGGGCGTGATCCCGCTGACCGCGCCCACCCTCCCCCTCTGGCCCGCGGCGGCCGTACTCGTAGGCCTGCTCCCGGCGTTCGTCACTCCCGCACCCGACCCCGTACCCGCAAAGGAGCCGTCGTGATCCGCTTCGAAGACGTGTCGGTCACGTACGACGGTGCCACCGAACCCACCGTCCGGGGCGTCGACTTCGAGGTCCCCGAGGGCGAACTCGTCCTGCTCGCCGGTCCTTCCGGAGTCGGCAAGTCCACCGTCCTCGGCTCGGTCGGCGGCCTGGTCCCGCACTTCACCGGCGGGACCCTGCGCGGCCGGGTCACCGTGGCCGGGCGCGACACCCGCACCCACAAGCCGCGCGAACTCGCCGACGTCGTCGGCACGGTCGGCCAGGACCCGCTCTCCCACTTCGTGACGGACACCGTCGAGGACGAACTGGCCTACGGCATGGAGTCCCTGGGCCTCGCCCCCGACGTGATGCGCCGCCGGGTCGAGGAGACCCTCGACCTCCTGGGCCTCTCCGACCTGCGCTCCCGCCCCATCGCCACCCTCTCCGGCGGCCAGCAGCAGCGGGTCGCCATCGGCTCGGTACTCACCCCGCACCCTGAGGTCCTGGTCCTGGACGAGCCGACCTCCGCCCTGGACCCGGCCGCCGCCGAGGAGGTCCTGGCGGTCCTCCAGCGCCTGGTCCACGACCTCGGTACGACGGTCCTGATGGCCGAGCACCGTCTGGAGCGGGTGATCCAGTACGCCGACCAGGTCGTCCTGCTCCCGGCCCCCGGCGAGGCCCCGCTCATCGGCGTCCCGGCGGAGGTGATGGCGGTGTCCCCCGTGTATCCGCCGGTGGTGGGCCTGGGCAGGCTGGCGGGCTGGTCCCCGCTGCCGCTGACGATCCGGGACGCCCGCCGCCGGGCCGCGCCCCTGCGCGAGCGCCTGGCCGACCGGGAGATCCCGCACCACACCCCGTCACCGTCCGCCACGCTCCCCGCGCCGCCCGCCCCGCGCCCCGCCACCTCCCGCTGGCGCCGCCGCAAGAGCCACCCGGAGACTCCCCCAGCGCCCACCCCGTACGCCGCCGAGGTCCGCTCCCTCGCCGTGCGCCGCGACCGCGTCCAGGCCCTGCGCCACGTCGACCTGACGGTGTCGCCGGGCGAGACGGTCGCCCTGATGGGCCGCAACGGCGCCGGAAAGTCGACCCTGCTGTCGGCGCTCGTCGGCCTGGTCGAACCGTCCGCCGGTTCGGTCCGGGCCGGGGACGCGGTACCGCACCGTACGGCCCCCCGCGACCTCGTACGCCGGGTCGGCCTGGTCCCGCAGGAGCCGCGCGACCTGCTGTACGCCGACACGGTCGCCGCCGAGTGCGCGGCCGCCGACCGGGACGCGGACGCGCCCCCCGGCACCTGCCGCGCCCTGCTGTCGGACCTGCTCCCCGGCATCACGGACGACACCCACCCCCGCGACCTCTCGGAGGGCCAGCGCCTGACCCTCGCCCTGTCCGTCGTCCTGACCGCCCGGCCTCCGCTCCTCCTCCTGGACGAGCCGACCCGAGGCCTGGACTACGCGGCGAAGGCCCGGCTGGCCGGCATCCTGCGCGGCCTGGCCGCCGAGGGCCACGCGATCGTGCTGGCCACGCACGACGTGGAACTGGCCGCCGAGCTGGCCCACCGCGTCGTACTCCTCGCCGAGGGCGAGGTGATCGCCGACGGCCCGGCGGCGGACGTGGTGGTGGCCTCCCCGTCGTACGCCCCGCAGGTGGCGAAGGTGCTGGCCCCGCGCAAGTGGCTCACGGTCGCACAGGTACGGGAGGCCCTGGCATGACCGGCATCTCCCCTCCCCAGCGCCAGGCCCGCGCCGTGCGCCTGGGCCCCCGCTCGGTCGCCGCGCTGCTCCTGGTCAGCGCGGTGGGCGTGGCGGGTCTCGGCTGGCCCTTCCTGGCTCCGCCGGAGGCATCGAGGAACGCCCACAGCGCGGACGCGCCCTGGCTCTTCGCGGGCCTGCTGGTGCTCATGGTGGCCGTACTGGCCGCGACGATCTCGGAGTCGGGGCTGGGTCCGAAGGCGGTGGCCATGCTCGGCGTCCTCGCGGCGACCGGCGCGGCACTGCGCCCGCTGGGTGCGGGCACGGGCGGCCTGGAGCCCATGTTCTTCCTGCTGCTTCTCAGCGGCCGGGTCCTCGGCCCCGGCTTCGGCTTCGTCCTCGGCTCGCTCACGATGTTCGCGTCCGCCCTGCTCACGGGTGGGGTGGGCCCTTGGATGCCGTTCCAGATGCTGTCGATGGGCTGGTTCACGATGGGGGCGGGTCTGCTGCCCTTCCCGGACCGGCTGCGCGGGCGCGGGGAATTGCTCCTGCTCGCCGGGTACGGCTTCCTGGGCGCGTTCGCCTACGGAACGGCGACGAATCTCGCCGGCTGGACCTTCATGAACGAGCTCTCCTCGAACATCGCCTTCGACGCCGAAGCCTCGGTCGGTACCAATCTGGCCCACTTCCTGGCCTACTGCCTGCTCACCTCCCTCGGCTGGGACGGGGGCCGCGCCGCTCTGACGGTCGTCCTGACCCTCACGCTCGGCACCCCGCTCCTCAAGGCGCTGCGCCGCGCGACCCGCAGGGCGGCCTTCGAGGCGCCGGTCACGTTCGAAAAGGCCCCGAGCAGGCCGCCGAGGTGAGCCGCCCCACGTGAGCCGCTTCACCTACGAAGCGGGTTCGTAGGTGAGGGACGGGCGGTGGACGGGCCACCAGGCCCCCGGGCCGCGGCATCCTCGCCCCGCCTACGACCAGGCTTAGCAAAAGCGACGATTGCGGACGAGTGCCCCGCCTGCTTCTCTGAACCGGTCGCCAGGCGCCGACGCCCTCCCGGGCAGCGGCGCCGACGCATGCCGGGCCGGTGTGCGCCGACGCCCCTGTCCCCGAAGAAGGGCCCTCCGTTGACCGCCGCTTCCCTCCTCCGTTCCGTCGCCACCCCGAAGAAGGCCCTCGCGGGCGCCGCCCTGGCCGCGGCCACCTGCGGCTCGCTGATCGCCGCCGGGCCCGCCCAGGCAGCGACGCCGGCCTCCTCGGCGCAGGCGACCGCGAAGAAGATGATCGGCGACTCGGCCGAGTTCCAGTGCTTCTCGAAGATCGTCGACCACGAGAGCGACTGGAACATCCACGCCACCAACGCCTCCAGCGGCGCGTACGGCCTGGTCCAGGCCCTGCCGGGCTCGAAGATGGCCTCGGCGGGCGACGACTGGAAGACCAACGCGGCCACCCAGATCGAGTGGGGCCTGGACTACATGAAGGACCGCTACGGCAGCACCTGCGACGCCTGGACCTTCTGGCAGTCCAACGGCTGGTACTGACCCGGCTGGTGTCAGCGGTTCAGGTCCAGCACGGGCAGGCCCCGCCCCTCGTACGCCTTCGGAGCCACCGTGGCGATCAGCGCGTCCGCGCCCCACTCGGGCAGGTGACGAGCCGCGTGGACGGCCGCGCCGATCCCCGGCGGCACGCCGTCGCGGCTCAACTGTGCCACCGCGAGCACTGCCGGGTAGTCGAGGTCGACGGTGTGCATCACGTCCAGCTGCCCCACGTGTTCCGTGATGCCGAGAAGCTCACGCTCCGCCTCCAGCACGGAAAGGGCGGGCACCCACAAGCGGGTCTCCGTTTCGAAGTTCGCGCGATGAACGCCCAGGTCCCGAGGAACCGGCCGAAGGCAACCCGGTCCGCGAGATCATCACGCCATGACCGAGATCGTTCTGATGTCCGACCCGAAGGTCGCCGCCGTGCCCGTCCAGGAGTGCGGCGAACGACTCGTCGACGTATTGCGGGACAGCCCGCTGCTGGTCGACCGGCGCAAGTGGCAGGACTCCGCGGGCGCCTTCGCCCACCTGCGGGAAGGCGTGCTCGCCCGGCTCCTCGAAGCCCAGGCGCAGCTGCCGCCGGGACTGCGGCTGCTCTTCGTCGAGGGGTACCGCCCACCCGCCCTCCAACGCCGCTACTTCGACAAGTACGCGGCACAGTTGAGTACCGAACACCCGCAGTGGTCCCCCGACCGGATCCGCTCGGCGGCCAGCCGCTACGTCTCCCCGCCAGAGATAGCCCCGCACAGCGCGGGCGCCGCCGTCGACCTGACGCTCGCGGACCTGGACGGCCGCGAACTCGACCTGGGCACCCGTATGAACGCGACCCCGGAGGAGAGCGCGGGCGCCTGCTACACGCACGCCGACGACATCAGCGACGAGGCCCGCTCCCACCGTGCCGTGCTGGGCACCGCACTCACAGCGGCGGGCCTGGTCAACTACCCGACGGAGTGGTGGCACTGGTCGTACGGAGACCGCTACTGGGCCTTGGCGACGGGCGCGGGTGCCGCGTGCTACGGCCCCGCGGAACTGGGCTGACCTCAGGCCGCGCCCGTCCGGAAGCGGCGGCGGTACTCGGTCGGGGTCGTGTCGAGTCTGCGGCGGAAGGCTCTGACCAGGGTGTCGACGGTGCCGAAACCGCAGGCCGAGGCGACGCGTTCCAGGGTCGCGTCGGTGGATTCGAGCTGGTGGCGTGCCGCTTCCACGCGCGCCGACTCGACGTAGGCGTACGGGGTCGTGCCGAGTTCGGTCTTGAAGATGCGGGTGAGCTGCCGGTCGCTGACGTGGGCGTGGGCCGCGAGGTCGGCGACGGTGAGTGGTGCGGCGATGTTGCACAGGATGTGGTGGCGGAGGTCCTCGACGCGCCGGGTCGTGGAGACCTGCTCCAGCGGCACGCTGAACTGGCTCTGCCCGCTCGGCCGCTTCAGGTACATCACGAGCTGCCGGGCCACCCGGAGCGCCACCGCCTCGCCGAGATCGTCGGCGACGAGGGCGAGGGAGAGGTCGAGGCAGGAGCTGATGCCCGCGCCGGTCCACACGTCGCCCTCGCGGATGAAGATCGGGTCGGCGTCGACCTCGACCGCCGGATGCTCGTCGGCGAGCTGCCGCGCGGTCGACCAGTGCGTGGTGGCGCGCTTGCCGTCGAGCAGCCCGGCGGCGGCCAGGACATGCGCCCCGACGCAGACGGACGTGACTCGCCGGGTGCGTGCCGCGAGGCGCCTCACCCACTCGACCACGACGGGGTCGGTGACCGCCCGGACCCGCCGTCGGCCGTCGATCTCGACCGCGCCGGGCACGATCAGGGTGTCGATGCGCCGCGCGGACAGGTCCTCGAAGGTGGCGTCCGGCAGGACGCGGACTCCGGCGGCGGTGGTCACCGGGTCCATGGTCCCGGCGGCGAGGACC
Source organism: Streptomyces sp. NPDC018026 (assembly GCF_044327745.1). Lineage (NCBI taxonomy): Bacteria > Bacillati > Actinomycetota > Actinomycetes > Kitasatosporales > Streptomycetaceae > Streptomyces > Streptomyces sp. NPDC018026. Next base: position 808,838 of record NZ_JBIRFY010000002.1, on the reverse strand, counting down.
ACCTCGTAGCCCGCCGCGTCCTCCGTCTCGCGCCGTGCGAGGGAGAACACCTCCGGCGGCCCGGTGACGTCGAGCAGGTCGACGCCCTCGAAGAGCACGACGACGATCAGTCGTCCGACGGAGTTCACGGTTCCTCCCGCTGCTACACGGCCATGTCGGTATCTGCAGGTTAGACGACATTGCCGACATCGCCGGGCGAGCCCTAGCGTCGTAGGAGCAGGCCGACGGCCTTCACCCACACCCGGATTCGAGGAGTTCCCATGCCCAGAACCACGCTGCGCCGCCTCAGCGGGCTCGACGACACCCCCGCGAAGCTCGCCGACTCCACGCTGGTCCTCGTCGACTACCAGAACACCTACACGACCGGCGTGATGGAACTCGACGGCTGGCAGGCCGCGCTGGACGCGGGCGCCCGGCTGCTGGCCCGCGCCCGCCGGGAGGGTGCCAGGATCGTCCACGTCGTCCACGACGGCGGCGAGGGCAGCCCGTACGACCTCGGGGCCGAGATCGGGCAGATCCACCCGAGCGTCGCCCCGGTCGACGGCGAACCCGTCGTCACCAAGAAGGCGCCGGACTCCTTCTTCGGCACCGATCTCGGCGAGCGCGTCGACGCGGCAGGCAACAACGACCTCGTCGTCGTCGGCTTCATGACCCACATGTGCGTGGCCTTCACCGCCCAGGGCGCCTTCCTGCGCGGCAACCGCCCCACGGTCGTCGCCGACGCCTGCGCCACCCGCGCCCTGCCGGTCGCGGACACCGAACTCGACGCCCACCAGGTGCACTACAGCGCCCTCGCCACCGTCGCCGACATGTACGGGGTCGTCGTACCGTCGCAGGAGTCCCTGACCTAATCCCTGGGCCGGTGGCCCTCGGTGAGGTCCCGGAGCGCTCGAAGCAGTTGCGCTCGCTGCTCCTCGCCGAGAGGCGCGAAGAGGTCCTTCAGGACACCGGTCGCCAACCGCCTGCCTTCCGCGAGTGCCGCCCGCCCCGAATCGGTGAGCGCGTGTTCGAGACGTCGCCCGTGGCCTGCGGACCGGGTGATGAGCCCGTACTCCAGGAGCCGGTTCGCGAGGGTACCGAACGCCTGGTCGCTCTGGAACGTCGCGACGGCGAGTTCGTGCCCCGAGGCTCCGGGCATCCGCTCGATGGCGCGCAGCGCGTCCCACTGGACGAGGCTGACCCCGGTCTCGCGCAGCGCGGCGTCCATCGTGCGGTGGTTGCGGTACTGGGCACGCTTGAGCGCCTGCCCGAGGACTTCCAGGTCGGTCGTCATGGTGTTAGCGTATCAACACTCGTATATAAACATGTTGATATGAAACGTGGAGGAGAACGCCATGCGCATCTCTCTCGTCGACGGCCTTCCCGCCCTCCAAACCGGCTCCCCCGCATCTCGCACCGCACTCGTGCTGCACGGTGGCGGGGGACCCCGGACCGTCGCGCCACTCGTGGAGCATCTCGCGGCCACGATGCACGCGTTCGCACCCACGCATCCCGGCTGGGAGGGCACGGCGCGCCCCGACTCCATCGCCTCGGTCGCCCAGCTCGCGGCCGCCTATCTCGCGCGCCTGCGCGAGCACGAAGAGCGGGACGTCGTGCTGATCGGGTCCTCGATCGGCGGGTGGGTCGCCCTTGAGATGGCGGTGCAGGCCGCCGCCGACGACCGCTGTGCGGGAGTGATCGGGGCCGTGGTCGTCATCGACGGCGTCGGCGCGGTGGTGGACGGCGAACCCGTCGCGGACTTCTTCGCCCTCGACGCCCGTGGGCTCGCCGAGGCCGCCTGGCACCACCCTGAGCGCGGTTACGTCGACCCGGCCCGCCTCACCGACGAACAGCGCGCGATCCAGCAGGCGAACGGACGCGCCATCGCCGCCGTCGCGGGCCCGAGCATGAGCGATCCGGCGCTGCTCGGCAGGCTCGGCGCGGTGGCCGTCCCGGCACTCGTGGTGTGGGGCGAGAGCGACCGGATCGTCACACCTGCCTACGGGCGGGCCGTCGCACGCGCCATACCCGGCGCGCAGTTCGTCGAGGTCCCGGAAGCCGGGCACCTCCCGCACCTCGAAGCCCGGGACGCGACCTGGGCGGCGATGGATCCCTTCCTCGCCAAGGTCTAGGCGAGGGCGGAGCCACGGACCCGGCTGCCGTCCCCGCCCATCCGCCGCCGAGTAGTCGGGCCCGGTCCGGGCCAACTTTTCTGTTCGAATTATCGTCTTCGCACGTGTGTCCACGCCGGGCACCCCGACGACGCCGAACGGAATCCCCCGACCGTGGCCCCTGCCGAACTCACCGTCCCCCGGCCCGAACGGCGTCGGGACAGACGTCCGGGCGCCGCCCTGCGCGACTTCGGGCGCCGGTATCGCGTGCCGCTGCTCGCCACGTTGCCCACCATCCCGCTGTACGTGGTGTGGTGGGCGTTTCTCGCCACGGGCGGCGGCGACCTCGCCGCGCAGGAGGCGTGGGCCGACTTCGCCTCGCGGCACGGGAGTTCGGCGTACGGGCTGTTCTGGTACGGCGGGATGCACACCGCCAACTACAGCGTCATATCCCCGTACTTGATGGCGGCGCTCGGCGTGCGCACGGTCACGGTCGTGTCGGGGCTCGCCGCCTCCTGGCTCGCGGCCGTGCTGATGGTGCGGGGCGGGGTGCGCCGGCCGGTGTGGCCCGCGCTGCTCGCCTCCCTCGCGCTGTGGTGCGACGTCGCCTCGGGCCGGACCACCTTCGCCCTCGGTGTCGCCCTCGCGCTGGCGGCCTGCGTGCCGCTGGTGCGGGAGCGGCGGCTGTGGCTCGCCGCCGGGTACGCGGCGCTGGCGACGGCCGCCTCGCCGGTGGCCGGGCTGTTCCTGGCCGTCGTGGGGGCCGCGTTCCTGCTGGTACGGGACTGGCGGCGGGCCCTGGTGCTGCTCATACCCCCGGCGGCCGTCGTCGGGCTGACGACGCTGTTCTTCCCCTTCACCGGGGAGCAGCCCATGCCGGCCGCCCGCATCTGGCCGCCGGTCCTGCTCGGCCTCGCCGTCACCGTGCTGGCCCCGCGCACCTGGCGGGTCGCCCGGTGGAGCGGGGCCGTTTACGCGCTCGGGACCGTGCTGACGTACCTGGTCGCCTCACCGGTCGGCACGAACGTCGAGCGGTTCGCGGAGCTGTTCGCGCCCGCCGTACTGCTGGCCGCGCTGCTCACCGCCCCTGCGGCGCTCACCGCGGCCCGGTCGCGGCGGCTGCTGCCGGGGCTGCTGGCCGTCTCGCTCGTCTACTCCGTGGGCTGGGTGGGGAAGAAGACCGTCGACGATCTGAAGGTGTCCACCACCGTGCCGGCCTGGGCCGCCGAGACGGACGGCGTCGTGGCGGCCCTGGAGGGGCTCGGCGCCGACCGGGCGCGGGTGGAGGTGGTGCCCGCCCGCAACCACCGCGAGGCCACCCTGCTCGCCCCGCACGTCAACCTGGCCCGCGGCTGGAACCGGCAGCTCGACGTGGAACGCGGCCGCCTCTTCTACGACGGCACCTTCTCCGCGACCGCCTACCGGGAGTGGCTGGACCGCTGGGCGGTCGGTTTCGTCGTCGCCCCGCTGGGCAGGCCGGACGGCCCGGCGCGGGCCGAGGCGGAGCTGGTCCGGGACCCGGAGCTGCGGCCCGACTGGCTGGAGCCCGTCTGGCGGGACCCGCACTGGCAGGTCTACCGGGTGCGGGACGCCGTACCGCTCGTCTCCGCGCCCGGCACGGTGGTGGACACCACCCCCGCCGACCTGGTGCTGCGCGTGGACAGGCCCGGCGCGGTGACCGTGCGGGTCGCCTGGTCGCCGTGGCTGCGCAGCGACGGCGGGTGCCTGAAGCAGGACGGTGAGTTCGCCCGGCTGACCGTCGCGGCACCCGGCGAGTACCGGATCAGCTCCCGGTACGGTCCTTCGCCGGGGCCGGGGGATCGCTGCTGACGTCCGCCGCGGGCTCCCCGGCCGGCTTCACCCTCGCCTCCGTCTCCCCTGTCTTCTCCGTCTGCGCCGTCTTCTCCGTCGCCGCCACCGCCGTGACGGTCCTGGCCCGCGGGCCCTGGAACCAATACGTCAGTCCGAAGCCAGCCGCGACCACCGCCGCGCCGCCGACCGCGTCCAGGACCCAGTGGTTGCCGGTGGCCACGATCGCCGAGACGGTGAAGAGCGGGTGGAGCAGGCCCAGGGCCTTCATCCACGCCCTCGGCGCGATGATCGCGATCACCACCCCGCACCACAGCGACCAGCCGAAGTGCAGCGACGGCATCGCCGCGTACTGGTTGGTGAGGTGGGTCAGCGTGCCGTAGTCCGGCTTGGAGAAGTCCTGCACTCCGTGCACGGTGTCGATGATCCCGAGCCCCGGCATCAGCCGCGGCGGGGCCAGCGGGTAGAGCCAGAAGCCGACCAGGGCCAGCAGGGTGGCGAAGCCCAGCGAGGCGCGGGCCCAGCGGTAGTCGACCGGGCGGCGCCAGTACAGGACGCCGAGGACGGTCAGCGGGACGATGAAGTGGAACGACGTGTAGTAGAAGTCGAAGAAGTCCCGCAGCCAGCCGACCTTGACCACCGCGTGGTTGATCGCGTGCTCGATGTCGATGTGCAGGAACCGCTCGATGTCGTGGATCTGCGTGCCGTGCTCCTCGGCGCGCGCCCGGCCCGCCGAGTTGCTGCCGCCGGTCGCCGCGAGGCGGACCTGGGAGTAGGCGGCGTAGGTGACCCGGATGAGGAGCAGCTCCAGGAGGAGGTTGGGGCGGGTGAGGACCCGGCGCAGGAACGGCAGCAGCGGGACGTGCTTGAAGCGGGTCGGGACGGGGGGCGCGTAGGCCGTCGGGACCGGGGTGTCGAAGTGGGGCGACGTGCGCGACAGGAACGGCACGGCGACGGCGGCGGCCAGCGCGGCGAGGAAGACGACGTTGTCCCGCAGCGGGTACAGGGCCGACATGTTCGGCAGCATCATCTTCGCGGGCAGCGTCATCACCAGGACGACGGCGACCGGCCACAGGTACCGGTCGGAGGCCCGCTTGCCGACCCGGCCGACCACCGCGGGCAGCACCCACAGCAGCTGGTGCTGCCAGGTGGCCGGGGACACGACGACGGCCGCGCAGCCGGTGACGGCGACCGCGAGCAGCAGCTGGCCGTCGCGGGCGTAGTGCACGGCGCGGCGCAGGGCGAGGGCGGCGACGGCGGCGCCGAGCAGGAGGAAGAGGGCGATCTCCAGGGGGCCGGAGAGGCCGAGTCGCAGCAGGGCGCCGTGCAGGGACTGGTTGGCGAGGTCGTCGGCCTCGCCGCCCAGGCCGACGCCGGCCATGTGGTGCACCCAGTACGTGTAGGAGTCCTGGGCCATGGCCGCCCAGGCGACGGCGGTGCAGGCGACGAAGGTGATCCCGGTGGACACGGCGGCGCGTCTGCGGTCGGTGAACCACAGCAGCGGCACGAAGAGCAGGACGGTCGGCTGGAAGGCGGCGGCGACACCGATCAGCACGCCGCCCACCCGGTCGCCCTGGGCCCCGCGTACGGCGAAGCAGCCGAGGAGGACGAGGAGGACCGGGATGATGCTGGTCTGGCCGAGCCAGAACGCGTTGCGCACCGGGAGCGACAGCATCAGCAGGCTGATGGCGACCGGCGCCGCCAGCAGCGCCGTACGGCGTCCGACCGGCTGGGGCAGGGCGCGGGCGGCGACCAGGCCGAGGGCCACGACCAGCAGCAGCGAGCCGAAGGTCCAGCCCCAGCCGAGGGCCTGTTCGGCGGCGCGGGTGAAGGGTTTGAGGACGAGTCCGACGAAGGGCGTCCCGGTGAACTGCGTGGAGTCGTAGAGGGACCCCTCCACGTGCAGGACGCCGTGCTCGCCGACCCAGGTCTCCAGGTCCGTCAGGCGTTCCCCGCGCGGGGTGCCGAGGACCGCGGCCACCTGTCGTACGGCCAGCACGGCGGCGATCAGCCACAGGCCGAGGCGTGCGACGTGCCATCGTGCTCTGGTCACGTCGGCGGCCGAGGCTCCGAAGGACTCCGCCGGTCGCCCACTGTGCTCCGCATTCGCCACGCCTCGTCGGCCTCCCGCCCCGTTCGTACCGCACGTACCGCGCTCGTGGACGCGGTGTGTCGTCCCTGCGAACCCTATGAGGCTCGCACCACCCCCGGAGGAAGACGCGAGCAACCCCCACTCAACCTGACAGCCGCCCGCTTCTCGCCCCGGAGAGCGAGAAGGATCACAGAGCGCGAGCGGGGGAACGGCAGGCGGCGCGCGCATGTCCCCTGCGTGTACGCCATTTTGGTGCACAGTGCAACGAAAAGCATACCGGGCGTAAGTGGCGCATCAGCGCCTATGGTCGCTTTTCCGCCCGTGGCCGAGTGCCGCGGGCTCTTTCCGGCCCGGCGACAGCGCCGCCGTGCGGGTCGTGGCGTTCCGCCGCCTCCGTCCCCGTCCCCGCCTCGTCCCGGTCCCATCCCGTCCCCCGTCCCCGTCGAAAGCAGGCGAGCGTAGTTTTGTCGGCCGCCCCCGTCGCCACTCCCCCGTTCCGCACCACCTCCGCACCCGCCCCGCGCGCCACCGGCGCGCCCACCGCCACCGACCCCGCCCTCGTCCGGCGTGCCGTCAAGGCGGCGGCGCTGGGCAACGCGATGGAGTGGTTCGACTTCGGCGTCTACAGCTACATCGCCGTGACGCTGGGCAAGGTCTTCTTCCCGTCGGGCAATCCGACCGCGCAGCTGCTGTCCACCTTCGGCGCCTTCGCCGCCGCGTTCCTGGTCCGTCCCCTCGGCGGCATGGTCTTCGGTCCGCTCGGGGACCGGGTCGGGCGGCAGAAGGTGCTCGCCGTGACGATGATCATGATGGCGGCGGGCACGTTCGCCATCGGCCTGATCCCGTCGTACGCGACGATCGGTGTCTGGGCTCCGGTGCTGCTGCTGGCCGCCCGGCTGGTGCAGGGATTCTCCACCGGCGGTGAGTACGCGGGCGCGTCCACCTTCATCGCGGAGTACGCGCCGGACCGGCGGCGCGGGTTCCTCGGCAGCTGGCTGGAGTTCGGCACGCTCGCCGGGTACATCGGCGGCGCCGGTCTGGTGACGCTGATGACGGCGCTGCTGTCGGACGGCGACCTGATGTCCTGGGGCTGGCGCATCCCGTTCCTGATCGCGGGCCCGATGGGCATCGTCGGCCTGTACCTGCGGATGCGTCTTGAGGAGACCCCGGCGTTCGCGGCCGAGGTGGCGAAGGCGGAGACGGCGCGGGTGAAGGTGCCGCTGCGCGAGATGGTCGCCGGTCAGTGGCGGGCGCTGCTGCTCTGCGTCGGCCTGGTGCTGGTCTTCAACGTCACCGACTACATGCTGCTGTCGTACATGCCGAGCTATCTGACCAGCGAACTGGAGTACGACGAGACGCACGGGCTGCTCGTGGTGCTGGGCGTGATGGCGCTGATGATGGTCGTCCAGCCGTTCGCGGGCGCGCTGACCGACCGGGTCGGGCGGCGGCCGGTGATCGCCGCGGGCTGCGCGGGCTTCCTGCTGCTGTCCGTCCCGGCGCTGCTGCTGATCCGCGAGGGCAGCCTGCTCGCGGTGGCCCTGGGCATGGGCGCGCTGGGCCTGCTGCTGGTCTGCTTCACGGCGTCCATGCCGTCGGCGCTGCCCGCGCTGTTCCCGACGCGGGTGCGGTACGGCTCGCTGTCGATCGGGTTCAACGTCTCGGTGTCCCTGTTCGGCGGGACGACGCCGCTGGTGGTGACGGCGCTGATCGGGGCGACCGGCGACATGATGATGCCCGCGTACTACATGATGGCCGCGGCCGTGGTCGGCGGCGTCGCGGTGTGGTTCATGACGGAGTCGGCGGGCCGCCCGCTGCCGGGCTCGGCACCGGCGGTGGAGGGACGACGCTGATCGCCCTTGTCTGCGAGACTGCCAGGATGATGGTCAGACTCGCCGAGGAGCGAGACTTCCCCGGATTCCTGGGCCTGGCGGGCCAGGTGGAGCACTGGTTCGGCCCGATGGTCGAGGACGCCGGATTCCACGACGCGGTGCGCGAGCACATCCGCCGGGGCGCGGCCCTGGTCGCCGTCGCCCCGGACCCGGATCCGGACACCGACGCGGCCCCGGGTGCTGGAGCGGAGCTGCTCGGCGGGCTCCTGTTCGGCACGGACGCGGGCACGGACACGCCGGTCCACCACGTCCACTGGCTGGTCGTGTCCCGGCAGGCCCGCGCGGGCGGCGTCGGCCGTGCGCTGATGCGGGACGCGATGCGCAGGTGGGTGCGGGAACCGGCCGACGTCGAGGTGGTCACCTTCGGCGCCGACCACCCCGGCGCCGCCGAGAGCGGCGCCCGCGCCTTCTACGAGCGGCTCGGCTTCACCCCCGCCGAAGTCGTCGCCCCGGGCCCGGAGGGCGGCTCCCGCCAGCTCTTCCGCCGCGCGGCACGGGTCGGACCCACACACCGGGAACACGTCACGACGCACACGGGAGGCCCCGCATGAGCGAGTCGCAGGTCTGGGACGACGTCGACGCCTACTTCGTCACCCACCTCGCAGCGGACGACGACGCCCTGGCGGCCGCCCGCAGGGAGAGCGACGCCGCCGGGCTGCCCCCGGTGAACGTCGCCGCCAACCAGGGCAAGCTCCTCCAGCTCCTCGCCCAGATCCAGGGCGCCCGCACCATCCTGGAGATCGGCACCCTGGGCGGCTACAGCACCATCTGGCTGGCCCGCGCCCTGCCCGCCGAGGGCCGCCTGGTCACGCTGGAGTACAGCGCCCGGCACGCGGAGGTCGCCACCCGCAACATCGCCCGCGCCGGACTCGACGCGCTCGTCGACGTACGGGTGGGTCCCGCGCTGGAGTCCCTGCCGAAGCTCGCCGACGAGAACCCGCCGCCCTTCGACCTGGTCTTCATCGACGCCGACAAGGGCAACAACCCGCACTACCTCGAGTGGGCGCTGAGACTCACCAGCACCGGCAGCCTGATCGTCATCGACAACGTGGTCCGCGGCGGCCGGGTGGCCGACGCCGACGACACCGGCGACGACGTACGCGGCACCCGCGCCGCCATCGAGCTGATCGGCAGCCACCCCCGGCTCAGCGGCACCGCCCTCCAGACGGTCGGCACCAAGGGGTACGACGGGTTCGCGCTGGCGCGCGTGCTGGCCTGAGCTGCCGGCTTGAACTGCCGTCCTGAGCCGCCGGCTTGAACCACTGTCCGGTAGCTGCGGGGCCGGGCCTACACCTCGTGGTAGAAGCCGACGTTGACGCTGCGCGGCTCCGCGCGGTCCTGCACCACCACCTCGCCGCTGCCGCCCCTGGGCAGCGGCACGGTGCCGCCGTAGGGCAGCGCCTGCCGGTGTTCGCCGATGGTCAGCCGGACCTCGCTGGAGGGGTCCGGCTGGGAGCCGCGCAGCCAGCTCAGCCGCCAGGTGCCGTCGGCTCCGCAGCGGAACTCCAGGTGGACCCGGGAGACGAACAGCCAGTCATCCGGCGTCGACAGCCGGCACACGGACTTGTCCCTGCCCACCCGCAGCACCGCGTCCGGCTCGCTGGGCGCGTCGGCCATCTGCATGCCGGCCGTGGCACCCGCGTCCGCCGCGGTGACGGCGGCCATGGTGAGTTCGAGCACGTGCGCTCCTTCGAGGTCCGTTGGCTTGTCGCCGCCGCATGATAGATCGACCGGTGAAGCCGTGTCCGGCGTCCGGCACAATGGGGTCATGACCGAGCGAAAGCCACCCGGCGTCGACTTCGAGTCCTGGGTCGACAAACAGATCCGTGATGCGGACGCGCGCGGCGAGTTCGCCGAACTGCCCGGCGTCGGCAAGCCCCTGCCGAGCGAGATGGACAGCACCTACGACGAACTGTGGTGGGTCAAGCGGAAGATGGCCCGCGAGGGCTTCTCCGTACTGCCGCCCACGCTGGCCCTGCGCAAGGAGGCGGAGGACGCCCTGGAGGCGGCGGCGAAGGCACCGTCGGAGCGGGTGGTCCGCCGCATCGTCGAGGAGATCAACGTCAAGATCCGCGACGTCATGTTCAAGCCACCGCCCGGCCCTCCGCTGGGTCTGAAGCCCTACGACGTCGAAGAGGTCGTGCGGCAGTGGCGGGAGGGCCGGGCGGAGGGCTGACACCCGTCGCCCGCGGGCGGGGCGCACCGGGAAATCCGCTTGCCCGGCACGCCGGTCCCCGGCCGACAATGCGGGTCATGACCTGGACCGTCGACCCGGAACCGTACGACTCCCCCGTCGCCGCCGCCCTCTGGCGCGCGTACTACACGGAGGTGAGCGACCGCTGGTACCGGCTCCACGAGGGCCGCGCGACCGACCCCGACGAGCTGGAGCGGGAGATCGCCGCGGAATCCGGCGCCGACCTCGCACCGCCCCGGGGATGGCTGCTGGTCGCGCGCTACGGCGGTGAACCGGCCGGCACCTCCGGCGTGCGCCTGCTGGACGACACGACCGCCGAGCTGAAGCGGGTGTTCCTGTACGGCCCGATGCGCGGCCGGGGCGGCGCCGGGCTGCTCGTGCGGGCCGCCGAGGACGCGGCACGGGCGCTCGGGGCTCGGCGCATGGTCCTGGACACACGGGGCGACCTCGTCGAGGCCCGCGCCCTGTACGCGCGCCTCGGCTACACCGAGACCGAGGCGTACAACGACAGTCCGTACGCCGAGCACTGGTTCGCCAAGCGGCTGCGCCGCGACCCCGACTCCTGACGGCGGCGCTCAGCCCGCCCGCGCGGGCGTACGCCCCTCGTGCGGGCGCTCCCGCTGCGAGCCGCACAGTTCCCCGGTCAGCTCCCGCACCAGCCGCACCAGGTCGGTCGGACGGTCCGGGCCCCACCAGTCGCCCAGCAGTTCGGCGAGCGAGTCCTCGCGGGCCAGCGCCAGCCGTTCGGCGACCTCGCGGCCGCGGCGGGTGAGGACCAGGTCGGGTCCCTCGCGGACGGCGAGGTGCCGCTCCTCCACCTGCCGGGCCGCCGCCATCACGGTCGCCAGGGGGACCGGGCTGCGCTCGGCGAGCTGGGCCGGCTCGACCCGGCCGTACTTCCTGACCCGCAGCAGCATCCAGCTGGCCGCGGGCAGCAGGTCGTAGCCCGCCCGCGCGGTGATCCCGCGGTAGACCTCCCGGCGGCCCTCCCGGGTGCCGAGCACCGACAGGGCGCGGCACACCTCGTCGTGCGAGGAGCGTTCCACCGGGTTGCTGGCCAGGGTCTGGGTGGCGTCCGGTGCCGTGACCGAGCCACGCAGCCGGTCCTCCTTCAGGAACCAGGCCAGCAGGAAGGCGAGCAGGGCGACGGGGGCGGCGTACAGGAAGACGTCGGTGATGGAGGAGGCGTAGGCGTGGATCGCCTCGGGGCGCAGCGCGGGCGGCAGGGCGCCGATGCCGCGCGGGTCGGCCTTGAGGGTGTCCACGGAGAGACCGGGCGGCAGGGCGTCGCCCCGGAAGGCATCCGTGAGCTGGTCGCCGAGGCGGCTCGCGAAGATCGTGCCGAAGATGGCCACGCCGAACGACGCGCCGATGGACCGGAAGAAGGTCGCGCCGGAGGTGGCGACGCCCAGGTCCTCGTAGGCGACGGCGTTCTGCACGATGAGGACGAGGACCTGCATCACCAGGCCGAGGCCCAGGCCGAAGACGAAGAAGCAGGCGCCCATCTCGGCGGTGGCGCTGTTCTCGTCGAGCTGGTGCAGCAGGAGCAGTCCGAGGGTGGTGACGGCGGTGCCCGCGACGGGGAACACCTTCCAGCGGCCGGTGCGGCTGACGATCTGCCCGGAGACGGTCGAGGACATCAGCAGGCCGAACACCATCGGCAGCATGTACACACCGGACATGGTGGGGGTGACGCCGCGCACGACCTGGAGGAACGTCGGCAGGTAGGTCATCGCGCCGAACATCGCGAAGCCGATGACGAAGCTGATGACGGCGGAGAGCGTGAAGGTGCGGACGCGGAAGAGTTTGAGGGGCAGGACGGGCTCGGCCGCCCTGCGCTCCACGGCCACGAAGAGCACGGCCAGGAGCACCGCCAGCACCGCGAGCCCGATGATCTGCGGGGAGCCCCAGGCCCAGGTCGTGCCGCCGAGCGAGGCCACGAGGACCAGGCAGGTGGCGACGGAGGCGATGAGGAGGGTGCCGAGGTAGTCGATGACGTGCCGGGTGGTGCGGCGCGGGATGTGCAGGACCGCGGCGATCACGGCGAGCGCGACGACGCCGATGGGCAGGTTGATGTAGAAGACCCAGCGCCAGCTGAGGTGCTCGGTGAAGACCCCGCCGAGCAGCGGCCCGAGCACGCTGGTCGCGCCGAAGACCGCGCCGAACAGCCCCTGGTAGCGGCCGCGTTCACGGGGTGGGACCAGGTCGCCGACGATCGCCATCGACAGCACCATCAGCCCGCCGCCGCCCAGTCCCTGCAGGGCGCGGAAGGCGATCAGCTGGCCCATGCCCTGCGCGATGCCGCACAGCGCGGACCCGACCAGGAAGATCCCGATCGCCAGCTGGAACAGCCTCTTGCGTCCGTACTGGTCGCCGAGCTTGCCCCACAGCGGGGTCGCGGCGGTGGCCGCCAGGAGGTAGGCGGTGACCACCCAGGACAGGTGCTCGAGTCCGCCGAGATCGCTGACGATGGTCGGCAGCGCCGTCGACACGATGGTCTGGTCGAGGGCGGCGAGCAGCATGCCGAGGAGCAGGGCCCCGATGGAGACGAGTACGCCGCTGGAGACCTGCTCCTGCTCCCCCGGTGCGGTGAGCCGCGCCGGGTCCGGCTCCCGCTCCGACTCCGTCGCCCCGCGCACGTCTCCGGCCATCCCGACCTCCACAGGTGTCACGGTCCATCCTGGTCGGTGTGACCAGATATGGCCGTTTCAGTCCTCCAGGAAGCCGGTATTCCGGGGGCGTGTGCGCCGGAGTATGGAGAAGATCTGCATAATCTCTGGAGGTCGCGAGGGGAGTCGCGAGGGGAGGGACGAACGCGTGGAGCAGCAGAAGGAGCCGTCGCAGGACCGGCCGGCGGGGGCCGCCTGCCCGGAGTGCGGCACACCCAGGGCGGCGGACAACACCCCGTCCTGCGCCTGCGGAACCAGGGCGTCCGACGCCCTGCGCGACGCACGCACGGCCCAGGCGGCAGCGGCGGAGGACTTCGATCCGCTGCGCATACGGCCGTACGTCGAACTGGACGGCGCCGACGCCGGGAAGCCGCCGGACGCGCCCGACGCGCCCGGTGAGCACCGTGCCGCGCCCGCGCCGCCCGCGCCGCCCGCGCCGCCCGCGTCGCCCGCGTCGCCCCCGTCCGACCCGGACGCCACGATGACGCTGCGCGCCGTCGACGCCGGAGCCGGTGCGGGTTCCGGAGCCGGTGCGGGTTCCGGAACCGCCTCCGGTGCCGACTCGCCCGCCGGGGACCCGGCGGCGACCTCCGCGCTGCCGACCCCCCTGGCCCCCTCGGCCGGCTCGCCCAGCGCGCACGACCTGCGCCTGTTCGACGCATCCGCCACCGCACCCCTGCCGCAGGTGGGCCCGGGGGCCGGAGGCCCGGGCGGCGACGGAGGGGCACCGCGGAGGCGGCGCAAGCGCGTCCTGCTGAGTGCCGCCGGAGCGGTCGTGGTCGTGATCGGCGCGGCGGGCTTCGCCAGCGGGCTGTTCTCGTACGACACCCCGTCGCGGGACGAGGCGGTGCCGGACGAGGTCCGGGCCAGCGTGCCGGACCCGTCGACCGGCGAGTCCTCGCCGAGCGCGGACCCGAGCGCATCCTCCGCCTCGCCGTCGCCCTCCGCGTCCCCCTCCGCCTCCGCCTCCGCGTCCGCCTCCCCGTCGGCGAGTGCGAGCGCCTCGGTCTCGCCGTCCCCGTCGGCGTCGAGCGCCTCGCCCACACCGTCCCGGTCGGCCGGGCCGACGCAGAGCACGACGGCGCCGGCGGACGACGCCCCGCAGGAGTCCGGGGACGACGACCGGAACCCCGGCGGCGGCCCCACGCTGCGCCGCGGTGACCAGGGCCCGGAGGTAGTGGAACTTCAGCAGCGCCTGAAGGAGAAGTGGATGTACTGGGGCGGCCTCGACGGCGACTACAACCACCAGGTCGAGGACGCCGTCCGCCAGTACCAGTGGGAGAACGGCATACGCACCGACAGGGTCGGTGTCTACGGCCCGGACACCCGCCGCAAGCTGGAGTCGGAGACCCGGGAGCCGTAGGGAGCCGTAGGGGCGGCGGGCCGCTCGGCGTCCGCCGTCAGCCGATGTGCAGCCGCAGCCCGCCGTCAGCGTCGGCCTCGACACGCACCCGCGTCAGGTCCTCCACGACCACGTCCGGCCCGTGCAGCCCGGCGCGCGGCCCGACGCCGACGACCCGCATACCGGCGGCGCGTCCGGCCGCGATGCCGGCGCCGGAGTCCTCGAAGACGATGCAGTCGGCGGGGGCGATGCCCAGTTCGGCGGCGCCCTTGAGGAAGCCCTCCGGGTCGGGCTTGCTCGCGCCGACCGACTCGGCGGTGACCCGGACGTCCGGCTGCGCGAGCCCGGCGGCGGCCATCCGCGCGGTGGACAGGGCCACGTCGGCCGAGGTCACCAGGGCGTGCGGCTGCCCGCGCAGCGAGGCGAGGAACTCCGCGGCGCCGGGGATCGCGACGACGCCCTCGGTGTCGGCGGTCTCCTCGGCGAGCATGCGCGCGTTGTCGGCGTGGTTGTGCTCCATGGGCCGGTCCGGCAGCAGCAGCGCCATCGAGGCGTAGCCCTGCCGTCCGTGGACGACCTTCATGACCTCGTCGCCGTCCAGCCCGTGCCGGTCGGCCCAGCGCCGCCAGACGCGGTCCACGGCGGCGTCCGAGTTGACGAGGGTGCCGTCCATGTCGAGCAGCAGGGCACGGGCGGGCAGAACGGTGGTGGCGGTGGCCGTCATCGGCAGACTCCAAGGGGCGGGGAGGAAACAAGGCGGCCCCGCCCGCCGGTCAGGGAGAACGGACGGGAACCACTTTGTTCATCCACGGTACAAAATAGACCGGGTTCGCGCCACCGGCACACAGCGCCGGCACACGCCGCCGGCCGCTCAGCCGGCGATCGCCTCAAACAGGCTCCACACGCCGAGGCCCATCATGAGCACGGCCGCGATCTTCGTGATCAGCCCCAGCGGCACCCGCTTCATCAGGGCCTTTCCACCGACGATGCCGAGCCCGGCCACCGCCCACAGCGCGAGCACCGCGCCGAGGCCGACGGAGAGCGGATCGTCGTAGCGGGCCGCGAGGTTGGCCGTCATGATCTGCGTCAGATCGCCGAACTCGGCGACCAGGATGAGCATGAAGCCCGCCCCTGCGACCTTCCAGAAGGACTGGTCCTCCGGCTTGCGGACCTCCTCGTCCTCGTCGTCCTTCTTCATCAGCAGCACGGCGGCGCCGCCCAGGAACAGCACGCCGGTGACCGCGTGCACGATCTGCTGCGGCAGCAGGGTCAGCACGCTGCCGGCCGCGACCGCCAGCACGACGTGCAGCAGGAAGGCGGCGGCGACGCCCGCGAAGACGTAGGAGGCGCGGTAGCGGGTGCCGAGGACGAGGCCGGCCAGGGCGGTCTTGTCCGGCAGTTCGGCGAGGAAGACAACACCGAAGACGAGCGCCGTCACGGTCAGGCTGATCAAGATTCCTCAATCGGTCGGGGCCACCCCACCGAGAGTGCTGATTGCGCGGATTCCACGATCTCCGCGACGCGCGACACCTCGGCACGGCAGCACACGGATCCACCCCTGCCGTACGGCACGGGCGTGCACTGCTTGCCGAAGGTCTCGCTGGCCCGCCTCGCGTACGAGGCCTGCCTCCGGGCGCCGGCTCAGGCGGGCTGAGCAGTATGTCGACGGTCCGGCGAAGAGCTACTCCCCTTCTGCGCCGTCCATACTACGCGACCTTCCCGGCGGGGCCGAGGGCCGAAAGTCCCGGCCCGGCTCCCGTCACGAGATTCGCCGCGCTTCTAGACGTGCCATGCACACGTCACTAACTTCTTACCGACCGCACACCTGTGCGCCATGCGGCGTCGCGAGCATTCCCCTGCCCGCGTCCCAACACCCCCACACCTCAAGGGAGTTCGCATGCCGAAGTTCTACGCGCGTCGACGGCTCGGTTTCCTCGCCGCGTTCACCGGGCTCATAGCCTCCGCCGGGCTCCTCAACGGCCCGGCCGCCTCCGCCGCCCTCCCCACCCCGGTCAGCGCCGCCACCGCCCGCACCTACCTCGCCTCCCTCACGGTGGCCACCGAGGACCGGACCGGCTACGACCGCGACCTCTTCCCGCACTGGATCACCCAGTCCGGCACCTGCAACACCCGCGAGACGATCCTCAAGCGCGACGGCACGAACGTCGTCACCGACTCCTCCTGCGCCGCCACCAGCGGCAGTTGGTACTCCCCCTACGACGGTGCCACCTGGTCCGCCTCCTCCGACGTCGACATCGACCACCTCGTGCCGCTCGCCGAGGCCTGGGACTCCGGCGCCGACTCCTGGACCACCTCGCGGCGGCAGTCGTTCGCCAACGACCTGACCCGGCCCCAGCTGCTCGCGGTCACCGACAACGTCAACCAGTCCAAGGGCGACCAGGATCCGGCCACCTGGATGCCCTCGCGCAGCGCCTACCGCTGCACGTACGTGCGCGCCTGGGTGCAGGTGAAGTACTACTACGACCTCTCGGTCGACTCGGCGGAGAAGTCCGCGCTGCAGGGCTACCTCGCCAACTGCTGACGCCCCGTACACCGTCCGTTCGGCGCGGAACCTCCCCGCCGGCCTCCGTCGTTCCGTACCGTACGGGGCGACGGAGGAGAGGATCATCATGGCGGAACTGCGCCTGGGCCCACTGCTGAGGTACACCGACGGTTCGTGCGCGACCGTCTGGGTCGAGACGGACCGCCCCTGCACGGCCGAGGTGCGCTGCGCCGACGGCGCCCGGGGCACGGCCCGCACCTTCCGGATCGCGGACCACCACTACGCCCTGGTCCCGGTCGGCGGCCTGACCCCCGGCACGGCGACGGAGTACGAGGTGCTGCTCGACGGCACGGGCGTGTGGCCGCCGCCCGATTCCCGCTTCCCGCCCTCGGTGATCGCCACATCCGGGGACGACGCCGGCCTGCGCGTCGCCTTCGGCTCCTGCCGCTGGGCGGCGCCGCCCGCGGGCGGCAAGGGCAGGGTGGGCCCCGACGCCCTGGACACCCTCTCCGCCCGCGTCGCGGCCGATCCCGGAGACGCCCGCCCGGACGTGCTGCTGCTGCTCGGCGACCAGGTCTACGCCGACGAGATCTCCGACGCCACGCGCGAGTGGATCGCCGGGCGCCGCGACGTGACGGCGGGCCCCGGCGACCAGGTCGCCGACTACGAAGAGTACACCCGCCTCTACTACGAGTCCTGGCTCGACCCCGAGGTGCGCTGGCTGCTGTCCACCGTGCCGAGCTGCATGATCTTCGACGACCACGACGTCATCGACGACTGGAACACCTCCGCGTCCTGGCTCGCCGACATGCGGGCCACCGACTGGTGGCAGGAACGGGTGCTGAGCGGGCTGATGTCGTACTGGGTGTACCAGCAGCTGGGCAACCTCTCCCCGGACGAACTGGCCGCCGACCCGCTCTACACGGCCGTCCGCGAGGCGTCCGACGGCACCGAAGCGCTGCGGGAGTTCGCCGCACGGGCCGACGCCGATCCGGCCTCGGTGCGCTGGAGCTACCGGCGCGACTTCGGGCGCACGAGACTCCTGATGGTCGACTCCCGCGCGGCCCGCGTCCTGGACGAGGACCGCCGCACCATGCTCGACCCGGGCGAGGCCGCCTGGCTGCGCGAGCAGGTCATGGAGGGGCGGGACGGTGGCGACAGCAGCGAGGGCGGCATCGGCGACGGCAGCGACGGCGATGGCGGCGACGGTGCTTACGACCATCTGCTGATCGGCACCTCCCTGCCCTGGCTGCTGCCCCACCTGGTGCACGACGTGGAGGCGTGGAACGCCGCGATCTGCGGCGGCGAGCGGGGCGCCCGCTGGGCACGGACCGGGGAACGGATACGGCGCGGCGCCGACCTGGAGCACTGGTCCGCGTTCCCCTCGTCCTTCGAAGCCCTCGGCGACCTGATCGCCGATGCCGGTACCGGGCCGGGGGCGCCCGCGACGGTGAGCGTGCTGTCGGGCGACGTCCACCACGCCTACGTGGCGGAGCCCTCGTGGCCGGGGCGCACACCCGACGCGCGGGTGGCCCAGCTGACCTGCTCCCCCGTCCACAACTCGGTGCCGCTCTCGATCCGCCTCGGCTTCCGCTTCGGCTGGAGCGCCCCGGCGCGGGCCCTCGGGCGGCGCATCGCCCGGCACGGGCGATGCGCGCCCCCGGCGGTGAGCTGGCGCAGGACCGGCGGGCCCTGGTTCGGCAACCAGATCATGACGCTGACCCTGCGGGGGCGGTCGGCCCGGCTGCGCCTGGAACAGGCCCGCGCGAACCGGGACGGGACGAACGTGCTGCGGACGGTCACGGACCGGGAGTTGACGTAGCCGTACGGAGTCCCTACGGAGTCTGTACGGAGTCGTTCCGGCATGAGTCGTCGCGAGCCGGGAGGGGTATGAATTGAGTCACATCGGTGGGCCGCGCCGCGGGTGTGGGAGCGCTCCCACCTGGAGCGGCGGCAGCGCCGGACGGGTGACTGCACGTCAGGTTATGGCTAAATGTTGAACTTGCAAGTACTCATTAGGCTCACCTAACGTGGCAGCCCACTCGGTTCCGTCCCCCACCGGCCCGCCCCGGCCGGCCGACCGAAGGAGCACCCCCGCATGCCCGCACGCCTCAACAGCACCAGCGCCCAGCCGTACGTTCTCGGCCTGTTCCGCATAGTCGTCAGCCTGCTCTTCGCCTGCCACGGCGCCGCCTCCCTCTTCGGTGTCCTCGGGGGCGCCGCGATGACGGGCGGCACGATCGACGCGGGCACCTGGCCGGGCTGGTACGCGGCCGTGATCCAACTGGTCGGCGGCGGCCTCGTCCTGCTGGGCCTCGGCACCCGCCCGGCAGCGGTCATCTGCTCCGGCTCCATGGCCTACGCGTACTTCAAGGTGCACCAGCCGAACGCCCTGTGGCCGATGGAGAACGGCGGCGAGGCCCCCGCCATGTTCTGCTGGGCCTTCCTGCTGCTCGCCTTCACCGGTTCCGGCGCCTTCGGCCTGGACCGTCTCCTCGCCCGGCGCACGTCCGAGCGGGAGGAATCCACCCCCGAGCGCCAGACGCCGGTCGCCGCCTGAGCCTGGGCGGACCCCCGCCGCCCCTCCCCCGTGTGAACGTCCCGCGTCGATCACACAAGCCCCCTGTGAACCCTCTGTCACACCCCGGGCGTACGCTGTATGGCTGTCATTGGCCGCTCCTGCCGTCCCCGCGTCTCGCGGCATGGCCCGGCCCACGGGGGAGTAACGGGGAGTTGTCGTGGTCGAAGGTCTGGGAAGTATCGGGTCGCTGGTCAGCAGCCCATGGATTTATGTGCTGGTGGGCGCCTCGGTGCTGCTCGACATCTTCCTGCCGGTGCTGCCGAGCGGGGTCCTGGTGATCACCGCGGCGACGGCGGCGGCCGCGGGTTCGGGAGCGGCGGCTGCCGGTCGGGTCCCGCAGGACGTCCCCGACATCCTCGTCCTCACGCTCTGCGCGGCGACCGCGTCCGTCATCGGTGACCTGGCCGTCTACCGCCTCGCCTGGCGCGGCGGGGCACGGCTGGACCGCGCGATTGCCCGTTCCCGGCGGCTGACCACCGCGCAGGAACGTCTCGGCGGCGCCCTGGCCCGCGGCGGCGGTGCCCTCGTCGTCCTGGCCCGTTTCGCCCCGGCCGGCCGCTCGGTCGTCTCACTCGTCGCCGGCGCGGCCCATCGCCGGGTCCGGGAGTTCCTCCCCTGGTCGGCCCTGGCCGGCCTGGCGTGGGCCGCGTACAGCGTCGCCCTCGGCTACTTCGGCGGCCAGTGGCTGGGCGCCACCTGGCTGGCGACGGGAGTGTCACTGGTGGCGCTGTTCGGCGCGGGCGCGGGCGCGGCATACCTGATGCGCCGCCAGCCACGAACGACGGAAGCCTCGTAGCGACGGAAGCCCCCTGGCGACGGAGGCCGCGTAGCCCACGGACCTCGACCGACCGGCTTGCGAGGCGGCGGATCGGTGAGCCGGCGGTCGACGGGTCGGCAGACCGGGGGCTCGGCCGAGCGGCGAGGGCGGGGCGGCAGCGGAAGACAGCGGCGTGCGCCGCGGCGGCGGGCGGCAGTCCGCGTCAGCGCAGGCGGACGGGCAGCGGGCAGCTCGGCTTCCACGAAGGCAGGTGTCAGCAGCCCGCTCGCACGCGGCTGTCAGCCGCGCACCCGGGGACCGACAGCGTCGGCCGCGCGTATGGGCGGCCTGCCGTCGGCGGACCGGCGGCAGGCCTTCGGCCACGGCGGCGGAAGTGACGCGCGGGGCGGCAAGTGTGCGCCGCGCCACCACTCGGCGTCGGACGGCGCGCGTCGGGCCGGCCCTCGGCGTCAGGATGCCTTTCGCGCTCCGGCGCCTCCCCGTATCTCCAGGTCGGCCAGCAGCTCGGTCGTGGCCGAGGTGACGGCCTCGACGGCGCGGTCGAAGACCTCCTGGTTGTGCGCGGCGGGCGCACGAAATCCGGAGACCTTGCGTACGTACTGAAGGGCGGCGGCCCTGATCTCGTCCTCGGTGGCCTCCTCGGCCAGCACGGGCGGACGCAGGGTCTTGATGCTGCGGCACATGACGTCAGTCTCCCCTCTCGAGGTCCACCCGCCAGTCGTTCGACCTGATCCAGTGGCCCTTCGGATACTCGAAGTCGACCTGCCCGAGGAGCGTGAACCCGGCCCCTCGGCAGACCGCGTTGGAGGCGGCGTGGCCGACGCCCGGGAAGGCGTGCAGATACCGGTGGGTCCCGGTGGTGCGGGCGGCCTCCCGGACCGCGCGGGCCGCCCGCACGGCGAGCCCCCGCCCCTGGAACTCCGGCAGCACGCCCCACCCGGTCTCCCACACCTCGGCGTCCCGCCAGGTCCGCTGCCAGTGCCCGACGGAGCCGACGGTCTCGCCGCCGTCCGCCAGCGTCACCCGGTACATCTGCCCGGGTCCCGGCTCCACGTACCGCCGGTGCCGGGCCAGGAGCCGCTCCTCGCTCTCCGGGCCGCCGAGGTGCGCGGTCATCTCCGGGCTGTTGGTCCTGCGCAGCAGCCACAGGTCCCCCTCCGCCCAGGGGACCAGGCACACCCGCTCCCCGCCCGGTGCGATCCGCTCGTCCATGCCGTCCATGTCTTTCACGGTAGGGCAGGGGTCTGACAGTCGGGCCGGGCCGCGGGGCCACTCGTTCGCATGAACCACCGAAGGGAACGCGCGCCTCAAAATCGAACAGGCGTATCATTGAAACGTGGCTACGACCTATGATTTCCCCAGTGATCTCCTCGCCGGTCAGGAGGAACTGCATCAGGTCCGGGCCGAGCTGTCGGCCCTGCTCAAGAGACTGCCCTGGTCCGTCGAACCGCTCGACGGCTTCAGCGACGACAACGGCTGGCGCAAGGTCGAACGCCCGGCCTCCCCCGGCTGGTCGGCGGACGAGCAGGCCGAGGTCGAGAAGCTACGGCAGCGCGAGCGCGAGCTGGCCGTGTTCGTCAGCACCCATCGCTACTGGTCGGAGACGACCGGTCCCGACCAGGTGAGCGCCCGGTCCGAGCTGAAACACGTTCATGAGGACCCGCACGCGTAAGGCCCCCGGAAGATCTCCGGGGGCCTTGGCTCCGACGACGACGCCGGTCCTGGTGGGCGCGGACGGTTTCGAACCGCCGACATCCTGCTTGTAAGGCAGGCGCTCTACCCCTGAGCTACGCACCCAGGACGAGTCGACAGCCTACATGGCCCGGGGCGCTGCCCGGCAAACGCGTTCCCGCCGTGCTCGGACGGGGGCCGGGGGTTAACCCCACCCTCGATCCGGTAGCGGCCCGGATCCCGGCGGGGCCGCCCGCTCCGTACGGTCGAAGAGCCTCACCGAGAAGGTCTCCGCCGGCGCGGAAGGCCCCCGGGTGCGGCACCTCGTCGTCCGTTCCAGGGGGAGACCGTCATGCCCGCCCGTACCGTTCCCGTCCGCGCGTTCGCCGCCGTCGGCGCCGTCGCCGTCCTCGTCGCGGGCCTCAGCGCCTGCGCCTCGGCCTCGGACGACAAAGACCCCGAGCACCGGTCGTTCGCCCTCCAGGGCCGTACGCTCACCGTCGACTCCGACGACTCCGCCCTGGAGATCGTCGCCTCGGACGACCACGCGTCCGGGAAGGTCAGGGTCACCCGGTGGTTCTCCGGGTCGGTCGCCATCGGCTCGGACCCCGAGGTGACCTGGAAGATGGACGGCGACCGGCTGGTGCTGCGGATGCACTGCTCCGGCGTGGTCGCCGACTGCGCGGCCAAGCACCGCGTCGAGGTGCCGCGCGGCGTCGCCGTCAAGGTGCGGGACGGGGACGGCAGCGTGCGGGCGAGCGGGTTCGAGGACGCGCTGAACATCCGTACCGGCGACGGCTCCGTGCACGTCACCGACTCCTCCGGGCCGCTGGAACTGCGTACCGACGACGGTTCCGTCCGTGCCTCGGTCGCCTCCCGCACGGTGCGGGCGCAGACCGGCGACGGTTCGGTCCGGCTGGATCTCGGCACCGTCCCGGACCGGGTGGAGTCCCGCACGGGCGACGGCTCCGTGACGATCTCGCTGCCCCGGGCCACGTACAAGGTGTCCACCGACACCGGTGACGGCGCGGTCGACGTGTCCGTGCCCACCGACGACACCAGCGCGCACGTCGTCGACGCCCGGTCCGGTGACGGCAGAATCACCGTCCGAACCGCGAACTGACCGGCCCGTGTGTTCGTCCCTAACGGGTGGGAGAATGAACCCGGGCAGGACGGACGACACGGGAGAGTGATGTGACGGCGACGCCATCGCAGCCGTACTCGCCGATGGTGGCGCGCGCCCAACGCCTGCCGCACCGCCTGCGCCGGCGCCGGGCCGGCGCGGTCGCCGGCACGCTCACCCTGATGGGCCTGCCCCTGCTGGCCGTGTTCGCGCTCCCCGCGGCGTTCGCCGGGGGCGGTACCCGGCGCTGGTTCGGCGGGCGGGCCGAGAGCCAGCGGGCGGAGGCCCAGACCGCGAAGGACGACGCGGCCGCCGCGTTCTACGAACTGGACACCGCCCAGCGGGACCTGCGGATCTCGATAGAGACGATCGCGGCCGTCGATTCCTCCCCCGCCGCCCGGCGTGCGGTCACCGACTTCGATGCCCTGGGCCGGCGCATCGACGAGGTCAGCCACCAGTACATCAGCGCCGTCGACGCCCACGACCTGGACCGGGACGACCTGGAAGCGTCCGCCGCCTCCCGCGCCCGCACGGAACTGACCGCCGCCAGGACCGAGCTGGGCCGGGTCAAACAGGAACTCGACCGCTTCGCCGAGGGCCTCGGCCCGCTGCTCGGCAAGGCGGAGACCCAGTTGGCCCGGCTGGCGCCCGCCGTCGAACGCGCCCGGCAGGCGCTGCTCGCCGCCTCCAACGCCCTGGACGCCGCACGCGGCTCCGGTCTGAAGGCGGACGACCTCGCCACCCGCCTCGCCACCCTCGGCCCGGAGCTGACCCGGCTGAACCAGGGCGCGGGACAGCACGGCGTGCCCCAGACCCTTGAGCGGGCCGAACGGGTCACCCGTGAGGCCGAGGCGGTCCGCGCCGAGGCCGAACGACTGCCGGAGCGGGCCGCCGAGATCGGCCACCGCCTGGTCTCCCTGCGCACCCGCGCCCAGGCGCTGACCACCCGCACCGAACAGGTCGAGCCGGTGCTGAGCGAGCTGCGGCGCCGGTTCACCGCCGCCTGCTGGCAGGACCTCCAGCATGTGCCGGACCAGGCCACCGAATCGGTCCGGCAGGCCGAGCGGAAGCTGGCCGAGGCGCAGAGCGCCCGTGACGAACAGCGCTGGCCCGACGCCACCGCCCTGCTGTCGACGGTACGAGCGCTGCTGAACTCGACCGACGAGGCAGTGTCGGCGGCCGGCGACCGGCTGCGGCAGCTGAACGCCGTGCAGAAGGATCCGCAGCAGGAGATCGAGCGCACCCGCTTCGCCATCCGCGACGCCCAGCGCCTGGCCATGGCCGGTCGCAACACCCCCGAGCCCCGTCACGCGCGTCCCCTGGACGAGGCCGTGGCCCGGCTGGAACGGGCGATCACCACGCTGGAGGGGCGGCACCCCGACTACTGGCACTTCCTGACGGAGACGGAAGCGGTCCGGCAGACGGTGGCCCATGTGGTCGCCCAGATCCGCGAGGAGCGCGGGGCCGGTCACTGATCACCGAGTTCGGCCGACCGGGACCCGGGGCCGGCCGTGCCGGTTAATCTGTGCCCATGCCTCGCTACGAGTACCGCTGCCGCAGCTGCGGCGACACCTTCGAACTGAGCCGTCCCATGGCCGAGTCCTCCGCTCCCGCCGCCTGCCCGGCGGGTCACGACGACACGGTGAAGCTGCTGTCGACGGTCGCGGTCGGCGGCTCGGCCTCCGCACCGGCGCCGTCGTCGGGCGGCGGTGGCGGTGGGGGTTGCTGCGGTGGCGGCTGCTGCGGCTGAGCCCGGCGCCCTTCCGCTCCTGCCGGATCCCCCTCTCGGCTCCCGTCAGCTCCCCAAGTAGCGCAGCACCGCCAGTACTCTGCGTGAATAGCCCTCCCCTCCGGTCAGCTCGAGTTTGTCGAAGATCGCGTTGGTGTGCTTCTCCACCGCGCTCTGCGAGATGTGCAGCCGACGGGCGATCGCCGCGTTGGTGTGCCCCTGCGCCATCTCGGCCAGCACGTCCCGCTCCCGCACGGTCAGTCGGGCGAGCAGGTCGGTGTGCGTCGTCCTCCCGAGCAGCTGACGGACGACCTCCGGGTCGAACGCGGCACGTCCGGCGGCTACCCGCTCCAGCGCGTCCAGGAACTCGTCGACCTGGACCACCCGGTCCTTGAGCAGGTATCCGACTCCTTCCGTCTCCCCGGTGAGCAGCTCGGTCGCGTACCGCTTCTCGACGTACTGCGAGAGCACCAGCACTCCGACCCCCGGCCACCGCCCGCGTATCTCCAGGGCCGCGCGCAGGCCCTCGTCCGTGTGTGTGGGCGGCATCCGAACGTCGGCGACGACGACGTCCGGCGGGTCCTCGGCGACCGCCTTCAGGAGCAGCTCGGCGTTGCCGACAGCCGCGAGGACATCGTGGCCCTCCTCGGCCAGCAGCCGCACCAGTCCCTCCCTCAGCAGGGTCGAGTCCTCGGCGAGGATCAGCCGCATGGCAGCTCCGCGGCCACGAGGGTCGGCCCTCCCGGGGGGCTGTCCACGCTGAGGCTGCCGTCGAGGGCGGCGACGCGCCGGGCGAGCCCGAACAGTCCGCTGCCCGCGGCGTTGGCCCCGCCGCAGCCGTCGTCCCGCACGCTCACGTACATCCGTTTCTCCTCCGCTCTGACCGCGACGCTTATACGGGTCGGCGCCGCGTGCTTGACCGCGTTCGTGACCGCCTCGCAGACCACGAAGTAGGCGACGGTTGCCACGGCCTGCTCGGGCTCCTCGGTCAGGTCGTACTCCACTCCCACCGGTACGGACGCCCGCTCGGCGACCGTTTCCAGGGCCGCGCGCAGCCCCGCCTCGTCCAGCGTGGTCGGGTAGATCCGCCAGGCCACCTCGCGCAGCTCGTCCAGGGCCCGGCGGCTCTCGTCGTGGGCCTGGCCCAGCAGGCGGTCCCGGCGGTCGGCGTCCTGGCTGCGGCGGGCCCGGCCGAGCAGCATCCCGAGGGCGACGAGGCGCTGCTGCACACCGTCGTGCAGGTCGCGCTCGATGCGGCGCCGTTCGTCGTTCACCGCGTCGACGACCGCGGCGCGGCTGGCGGACAGCTCGGCGATCCGCCGCTCCAGCTCCTCCTGGTGGCGCGGGCCGAGGAAGTGCCGGGCCAGCTGCCCCTCCAGTCCCACCACACCGAATATTCCCTGCACGGTGAGGAACACGAGGAAGAAGCCGCCCAGGCTGCCCAGGACCAGCGAACCGGGGTTGCGTATGCCGTCCAGCAGGAGCCAGCCGTACACCCCGAAGGTGCCGTACGCCAGGCCGATGGCGGCGGTCAGCATCACGACCCCGCCCAGGACGCCCAGGGCCCAGTGGCAGGCGACGTACCGCAGCGCCCGCACGTCCTCGTACGCGGGCGTGACGCGGAGGTCGAGCCACATCCGCAGCCGGCCCCGCTCCAGCTCCGCCAGTATCCGCGCGCCCGCGAGGACCGGGCGCAGTACGGCCCGGCGCCCCTTCGGCCAGGCGGCCACCGGCAGCAGGGCCACGCCGGCCAGCAGGGCGAAGAGCAGCTCGACGGCGGCCGCGGCGGTCCCCAGGATGAGGCCCGCCCCGCACCGCACTACACGTCGCGCCATGACTCGCATGATCGCGAGGCTAGTCGGGCGCGGTGGGCGGGCACACTGCGGAAAACCGCAATTCCCGCCTGCGGTACACCGCAATCGATCATGCGGTCTTCCTCAGGGTCTCTTCAGCCGCGATTTTCTAGCGTGGTCGTCATGACAGCCATCGCAGCGCAGCCGGCCGTGGACAGCGGCGCGGCACCGCAGTGGATCAACGACCTCATGGACGCCCTCGGCGCCCCCGGTGCCGGTCTCGCCATCGCTCTGGAGAATCTCTTTCCTCCCCTGCCGAGCGAGGTGATCCTGCCGCTGGCCGGGTTCGCGGCGAGTTCCGGCCGGATGAGCCTGATCGCCGTTCTGCTGTGGACGACGGCGGGTTCGGTGATCGGCGCGCTCGCCCTGTACGGGATCGGTGCCCTGCTCGGCCGGGACCGCACGGTGGCGATAGCGGGGAAGCTGCCGCTGGTGAAGGTGTCCGACATAGAGAAGACGGAGGCGTGGTTCCTCCGGCACGGGACCAAGGCGGTGTTCTTCGGCCGGATGATCCCCATCTTCCGCAGCCTGATCTCGGTGCCGGCGGGTGTGGAGCGGATGCGGCTGCCCGTCTTCCTCGCCCTGACGACGCTGGGCAGCGCGATCTGGAACACCGTGTTCGTGCTCGCGGGCTACGCGCTGGGGGACAACTGGTCGGAGGTCTCGGACATCGCCTCCACCTATTCGAAGGTGATCCTCGCGGCGGCCGCCCTGGCGCTGGTGGTCTTCGTCGTCATGCGGCTGCTGCGGCCGGGCGCCGGTCACCGTCGGCGGGGCCGCGGCGACGACGGGCGGGACGGGCGGCAGGACATACGGCCGCCGGCCGACGACGAAGGCCACCCCGGCACCGGGAGCGGTGCCGGGGACGGGGACGGGGACGGCGGATTCAGCGAGTCGGGCGCACCGCGCGCAGGAACTCCCGGAGGATCCGCTCACCGGCCAGGACGCCGCGCTCGGGCAAGGCGCTGATCGTCGGAGCCGCCCATCCGGAGTCGGCCAGTTCGCCGTGGCCCGGGCGCCAGCCGCGGTCGGCGGCGAGGAGCAGGTCGGCGTCGAGGAGCGAGTCCCCGGCGGCGAGGGTGAGTTCGGCACCGGTGCGGCGGGCGACCTCGTGCACGGCGGCGCTCTTGGTGAGCGGCTTGGGCACGGCGTAGATCTTGCGGCCCTGGAGGGACACGGTCCAGCCGCGGTTCTCGGCCCACACGGCGAGTTCCTTCACCCAGTCCTGGGGCAGCAGGTCGCGTTCGACGACCAGGTAGGCGAAGAGGTCCTCGGCTACCCGGTGCTTGCGCACCCACAGCGGGTCGGCGGTGTTCGTCAGGTGGTCGCGGACCTCGGCGAGCGAGGCGCATTCGTCGGCCAGCCGTGCGGTCACCCGGGCGTGCCAGGTGGGGTCGGAGACGCCGTCCACCAGCAGGTGGCCGCCGTTGGCGCAGATCGCGTACTTCGGCGCGGGGCCCGGGAGGTTGATCCGCTGGTACTGCTTGCGGGTCCGGGTGGTGGTCGGCACGAAGAGGGCAGTGTCGCCGAGTTCGGTCAGCAGTTGGGCGGCCGTCTCGGTCAGGTAGGAGAGGGGTTTGCTCTCGTAGACCTCCACGCACAGCAGGCGGGGTGCCCGCAGGTCGGGCATGGTCAGTCCGAGGGCGGCCGCGGAGTAGATGAGGGTGCGGTCGAGGTCGCTGGCGACGAGTACGGGCATCAGAGCGTCACCGCCTTGCCGTCGGCGCCGGTGGCGCCCCGCGTGTACTGGGGGTGGATCAGCCCGACACAGGTGTACGGGAGGTCGGCGACCTCCTCCACGGGCACGCCCCGTTGTTCGGCCAGCAGGCGGACGTGGTCCAGGTCGGCGCCGGCTCCGGTGCGGGCCAGCACCTTCCACGGGACGCGGCGCAGCATCACCCGGGTGGTCTCGCCGACGCCGGGCTTGACGAGGTTCACGTCGTGGATGCCGTACTCCTCGCTGATGCGCTCGACGGCGGCCCAGCCCTCCCAGGTGGGGGTGCGGTCGGCGGAGAGGAGGTCCTTCGCCTGGGCGTCGACCGTGTCCGTCACGTCGGGGAAGCGGGCCGAGACGGCGTCGAGGAAGTCCGGTGACAGGTCGGCGGCGGCGAGTTCGCGGTAGAACTTCGCGCCGTGGAAGTCGTGCGGGCCGACCAGGTCGGCGCGGAGCACGGTGCGGGATATCAGGCCGGAGACGGTGGAGTTGAGGCAGGCGGAGGGGATGAGGAAGTCGTCACGGGTGCCGTAGGTGCGTACGCAGGAGCCGGGATCGGCCAGTACGGCGATCTCCGGGTCGAAGCCGGTGATGCCGTCGGTGGCCTCGAATTCGCGCAGGGCGGCGGCGAGTTCGCGGGTGATGGCGCCCTTGCCGGTCCAGCCGTCGACGAAGACGACGTCGGCGGGGTCGTGGTGGCCGGCCAGCCAGCGCAGCGCGTTGGCGTCGATGCCGCGGCCCCGGACGATCGACACGGCGTAGTGGGGGAGGTCGAGACCATGGCGGAACTGCGCCCAGCGGCGCATCAGAACGCCGACCGGGGTGCCCGCGCGGGCGAGGGAGACCAGGACGGGGCGGGGCGACCGTTCCGCGAGGACGATCTCGGTGACGGCGCCGACGGCGCGCGCCAGCCGGGCCGCGGACGTCTCGAGCGCCGCGTGGAACAGGTCCTGGTACTGCTCGCTGGGCTGGTACTCCACGGGCAGCGACTCGGCGTAGTGCGCGCCACCGCTCTGGATCGCCTCCTCGCGCTCCTCGGTCGGTGCCTCCAGCGTCACGTCCGAGAGGTCCTGGAGCAGCCAGCCGACCTCGTCGGGCGCGTACGAGGAGAAGTCGGGGCCGCGCAGGGGCTCGGACAGCATGGAGGGCCTTTCGGGGGCGTGCGGGGGGCGCGGGACGTAGGACGGGACGACGGCGAGCAGGACGTGGGGGACGTGGGCGGCGAGCCGGGCCGGCAGTCCGTCCGGGGCGTGCAGCGCGGGGGTGTCGGCGGCCGAGTCGACGACGGCGACGACGGCGTCGAAGCCGCCGCCCGCGACGTTGTAGGCGTAGCGCTCGCCGGGGCCGTCGGCCGGGTCGTCGTGCGCGGGGAAGACCAGACGGGTGCGGATGGCGTAGCCGGGGTCGTCGACGGCGAGGACGGGAGAGCGGGTGGTGGTGGAGTAGCGCACGTCGACGTCGCCGCCGACGGTCTGCTCCAGCGCGTGGGCCAGGCGGAGGGGGGCGTACATGAGCTCCTCGAAGCCGAGGACGAGCACGCGTCGGGCGCCGGCGGGGAGCGCCTCGGCGATCCGTGCCGCCATGGCGGGCAGGGCGGCCTCCAGCCGGGCGCGGTGGGCGGCGGTGAATCCGTGCCGTCCGCCGTCGGGCACGTCGTGCGGCCAGCGCAGCCGGACGCGCTCGACGGATCCGGACGGTGGCGTGGCCGGTGCGGGGCCGGTCGGCCCAGTGGCCGTCGCCTCGTGCCGGGCGACCAGCTCCTGCCCCTTCTCCAGCACGCCCGGGGGAAGCCGGACCGTGCCGGAGGCGGTGGTCACCAGGTCCACGCGGGCGCCGATCTCCCGGGCGAAGTCGTCCAGCCGGCCGGCGTCGGCGGGCGAGCGCATGTCGACCAGGGCGACCACGACGTACCGCTTGCGGGGGTAGCGCTCGTGCAGGGCGCGGACGGTGTTGAGCACCGTGTTGCCGGTGGAGAACTCGTCGTCGACGAGGACCAGCGGCCCGTCTCCGGCCAGCAGTGCCGGGTCCTCGGGCAGCAGGAGGTGGGAGGTCGCGTGCGAGTGGGACTCCTCGAAGCCGCCGGCCCGGGCGACTCCGGCGACCGGGCGGCGGGTGGAGTGCAGGTAGGGGGCGGGGCCCAGGCCGTCGGCGACACAGTGGCCGAGTCCGGTGGCGGTCTCCGCGTAGCCGAGGACGACCGCGCGTGCGGCCTCCTCGGCGCCGAGCAGGTCGCGGACGCGTCGGCCCAGGGCGACGCCGTGGCCGTGGACGACGGCGGGCGACTGCGGGACGTGTTTGCCGAGCACGTTGGAGACGAGCAGGTGCGCCCGCTTGGGGTTGCGGCGCAGGGCGAGCCCCAGCAGGCCGGTCAGCGCCTCGTCGCCGGTGAGTCGGACGCCGAGCCGCTCGGCGACCCAGCTGCCGGACCAGACTCCGGCGTGCTCACCCGCGTGCCCTCCGGCTTGCTCACCCGCGTACTCGTCGGCGTGCCCCTCGGCGTGCGCCCGCTCGGTCATGTACTCGTGCCTCCCGTTGTCCGCCGCGGCGTGGGCCCGGCGTCGGTGGTGGATCGCTTGCGTCCGGTCGCCCGGCGGTCAGTCGGAGAGTCCGGCGGCGAGCAGCTCCACGAAGCCGATGTCCTCGTTCGCCACCCCGAAGATCTCGGCGCGCAGCAGGGTCCGCTCGGCCCAGGCGCGGTGCGGCTTCACCTCGTTCATCTTGTTCGTGTAGGCCGACCGCATCACGCCTCCGCCGCAGCGTTCGGGCCGCAGGATGTCCTGGGCGTCGCTGAACTCCTCGTGGCTGACCACGGACAGTGCGTGCACCGGGAGCACGTGCGAGGGGTGGATGCAGGTCTTGCCCAGCAGGCCGTTGGCCCGGTCCAGGGAGATCTCGCGCAGCAGGCCGTCCATGGAGTGCTCGATGAGCTTCTGGCGCAGTTCGACGGCCTGCCCCTCCAGGAAGGGGCTCTGACGCAGTTGCGGTTTGAACATCCTCTCCTGGACGCGGAAGTACTCCCACACGGGCCCGGTCACCGTGAATCCGGTGCCGTCGGCGCGGGCGAGCATGTTGACCACGTCGGCGATCACGGAGGCGACGATCTGGACGTCGTAGGCCGTCATGTCGGGGCCTCGGCGCAGTCCGTAGGAGGAGCAGAAGTCGGTCACGCCGAGCCGCAGGGCCAGCACGCGGTCGCGGTACTTGTCGACCGCGCGGAAGATGCCCTCCAGCGTCTGGACCCGGGACTCCCGGTACAGCAGGTCCGGGGACTCGAGCACGGGCATGGCGAAAAGCCTGCGGCCGCTGGTGGCCTCGGCGGCGGCGAGCGCCTCCAGGAAGGGCATGCCGCGTTCCTCGGTGAACTTCGGCAGCACGAACCCGGACAGCAGCCGCACGGCGGGGCCGAGGCGCCGTACGAGGTCGGGTATCTGCTCGGGGGTGCGGACCCGGACGAACAGCAGGGGGACCTCGTCGGCGGAACGTTCCGCCAGGTCCGTGAGCTGACGGACGAGGTTCGCCTCGCCGACGGGGACGTCGGCGTCGTCGATCGAGTCCTCCAGGCACAGCACCATCGACACCAGTCCGCGCGCGCTCTGCTTCAGGATGTCGTCGGCGAGGCTGGGCCGGGTGGCCGGACTGTAGAGCGTGGCGCCCAGGGCCGCGGACAGCAGCCTGGCCGGGGAGTCCGCGGTGAAGGAGCAGGGCTCCTGATGAAAGAGACGCTTCCGCACATCAGGGGCTATCTGTCCGAAGTGACGCATTTAAACTCCCCCGTGGTGTCTGGGCGACCTGGAATCGTCGAAAGGTGGCCGGTAATAGTACGTAGGTAGTGATGTCGGAGGTTCCCACCGGGCATGAATTCCAGGTAACCCGGCCGTGTCGGCGACGGCGACCCGAGGCGGGCGGACGCGAGCCGAGTACCGCCCCCGCGTTGTCGTGACCAGGACCGAGAGGGCAGGATGACGACATGACGCACGCGATGCTGAAGGGGTCGAACGTCCCGCTGCAAGCCACCACGGTACGCGCCGTGCTGCGCTGGACTCCCGGGCAGGGGGTTCCCGACGTCGACGCCTCCGCGCTGCTGCTGGGGCCGGACGACCGCGTGCGTTCCGACGAGGACTTCGTCTTCTACAACCAGCCACGGCATCCCTCCGGGCAGGTCTGGCGGCTCGGCAAGAAGCGGGTCACCGAGGGCCTGACCGACACGATCCAGACGGACCTCTCCGGCGTCGAGCCCTCGGTGGGCCGGATCCTGCTGGTCGCGTCGGCGGACGGCGTGACCTTCGACCGCGTCCGGTCGCTGCGCATCCTGCTGCACGACGCGGCGGCCGACGCGGAACCGCTGGCGTACTTCGACGTCACACCGGAGACCGGCCAGGAGACGGCGCTGATCTGCGGCGAGCTGTACCGGCGCGGGGAGGGCTGGAAGTTCCGGGCGCTGGGCGAGGGCTACTCCAACGGGCTCAAGGGCCTGGCGACCGACTTCGGCATCTCGGTGGACGAGTCGGAGGGTGCGGACGACCCCATGTCGGCCCCCCGGCCCGACGCCGCGTCGACGTCCCCCGCAGTCCCTTCCACCGCCTCCCCTTCCGCCGCTTCGCCGTCCGCCCCCTCGCAGGCCACGCCCGACCAGCCGACGCCCGCGCAGTCCACCCCCGCTCCGCCGGCGGTCGGCCCCGACCACCCGACGGCCGTGCAGCCGCTCCCGGGGCCTTCGCGCCCCCTGCCGCCCGAGCAGCCCACCGGCGTACCGACGCAGCCCGCGTACGGCTATCCGCAGCAGCCGGCGGCGGCCCAGCCCGCCTACGGCTACCCCCAGCCGGACGCCGGCCGGCCCGGGTACGGGTATCCGCAGGCGCCCGCGGCGGCCGGGGTCACCGGAGCGCAGTCCGGCTACGGCTATCCGCAGCCGGTCGCCGGGGCGCCCGATCCGGACTTCCGGCTGCCCCCGCAGGGTCCGCAGTTCGTCGGCCGGTAGCCACCGCGGACGGCGGCCGGTGGCCGGGGCTCAGCGCTCCGCCTTGCTCTTGTGCCCCCGGCCCCATTGCAGGCCCCAGCCGTACAGCCGGTCCAGCTCGCCCTGGAAGCCGTAGACGAACTTCACCTCGCGGCGGACGAGGATCTCGTCCTTGACGTTCTCGATCATCACCACGGCACAGGACCGGGCCTGCGGATGCCGCTCGTCGAGGCCGATCTCGATGCGGGGCCCGTTGCTCGGGTAGAGCGTGACGACGGCGTGCGTCCGGTCGAAGGCCGGCGTCTGGTCGTAGATGTAGGCGAAGAGCAGCAGGCGCTTGATCTCGTCCTTGTGGTCGAGGTTGACGTAGAGCGTCTCGCCGGAGGCCGAGCCGAAGCGGTCGTCGCCGCTGAGCTTGACGTACGGCGGGGCGTTGACGTCGCCCAGGAAGCCGCCGAGCGGCTGGACCACCCCGCGGGTGCCGTCCTTGAGTTCGTAGAGGCAGCCGAGGTCGAGGTCGACGTTGACCATGCTCTGGCTGTGGCCGACGACCTCGGGGGGCTTGAGCGCCTTGAAGGGGTGCCGCAGCAGGCTCTCCCGCTGGACGCCCGAGATGTCGGAGGTCCGCATCCGCCAGGAGAGGTTGATGCGGAGATTGCCGGTCGCCGCGCCCTGCTTGGTCAGGGAGACCTGACTGTGCCGTTTGGTCAGCTGTATGGAGTTGGTCGCCGCGCTGCCCGAGTCGAACTCGGACTCGCGGCCGCGCCACAGCCCGTCCAGGAAGCCCATTCCCGCCCCACCTTCGCGTCACCGCCGACGGGGCGGCCCCGAGGAGTCGTCCTCGTCGGCCGCCCCGCTCAGAGCGTTCCTCGTCCGGGCCGGGTTCACACCAGGGGTGCGGGCGCACCGGGGGCGCGCCCCGGCCCGGGGATCAAGGGTTTCACACCCCGGAGGAGACCTCGGCCTTCTCCTGGTCGCCGTCTCCCCCGGCCGCCGCCAGTGCGCGGTTGCGGCGCACCGAGGAGAAGAAGGACCAGCCGATCAGGGCGACGCCGACGAGGCCCGTGATGATCTCGTGGATCTCGTACTGGATGGTGACCAGCAGGATGATGGCGAGGGCGCCGATGGCGTAGTGGGCGCCGTGCTCCAGGTAGACGTAGTCGTCGAGGGTGCCCTGGCGGACCAGGTAGACCGTGAGCGACCGGACGTACATGGCGCCGATGCCCAGGCCGAGGGCCATCAGGACGATGTCGTTGGTGATGGCGAAGGCACCGATCACACCGTCGAAGGAGAAGGACGCGTCCAGGACCTCCAGGTAGAGGAACATGAAGAACGCGGCCTTGCCCGCCAGTTTGACGGCCGACTTGGGCTTGCCGGTGCGCGCGGCTTCCTCTTCCTCCTCGTGCTCCCGTTCCTCCTCCTCTTCGAGTTTGTCCTCGAAGTAGCCGGAGAGACCGCCGACGATCATGTAGGTGATCAGACCCGCGATGCCCGCCAGCAGGACCGTCTCCGCCTTGTCGGCATGGGCGCCGCCGTGCTGGTGGGCGTGGGCGCCGAAGGTGATCGCGGAGACCAGCAGCACGATCAGGGCGATGCAGACCGACAGCATGTCGACCTTGCCGAGCTTGGCCAGCGGACGCTCCAGCCAGGCCAGCCACTTGATCTCCCGGTCCTCGAAGATGAAGTCGAGGAAGATCATCAGAAGGAACATGCCACCGAAGGCGGCGATCGACGGATGGGCGTCCGTCACCAGCTCCTGATAGCGGTCCTTGTCCGTGAGCGCGAGGTCGACTGCCTCGATCGGTCCGAGCTGGGCGCTGATCGCCACGATCACGACCGGGAAGACCAGGCGCATGCCGAACACGGCGATGAGGATGCCGATGGTGAGGAAGATCTTCTGCCAGAAGGCATTCATCTTCTTCAGGATCCCGGCGTTGACCACCGCGTTGTCGAAGGACAGCGAGATCTCCATGATGGAGAGGATCGCGACGATGCCGAAGGCGGTCCACCCCCCGTAGAAGACCGCCGCGACCAGGCCGAGCGCGGTGACCGCGAACGACCAGCCGAAGGTTTTCAGAAGCACTGGCTACCCAATCGTGTGTGTACGGGGCTCCCCCGCGCCGTACTCGGCTTTACGAAACGTTGACTCCGAAGTCTAGAGCGATGCCGCGCAGCCCCGACGCGTACCCCTGCCCCACCGCACGGAACTTCCACTCGCCCTGGTAGCGGTAGAGCTCGCCGAAGATCATCGCGGTCTCCGTGGAGGCGTCCTCACTGAGGTCGTAGCGGGCCAGCTCCTGGCCGTCGGCCTGGTTGACGACCCGGATGAAGGCGTTGCTGACCTGGCCGAAGGTCTGGCCGCGCTCGTCGGCCATGTGGATCGAGACCGGGAAGACGATCTTGTCGCAGTGGGCCGGCACCTGGGAGAGGTCGACCAGCAGCGACTCGTCGTCGCCGTCGCCCTCGCCGGTGAGGTTGTCGCCGGTGTGCTCGATCGAGCCGTCCGGGCTCTTGAGCTGGTTGTAGAAGACGAACCACTCGTCGCCGAGCACCCGGCCGCTGCTGCACACGAGTGCGCTGGCGTCGAGGTCGAAGGGTGCTCCGGTGGTGGAACGCGCGTCCCAGCCGAGCCCGACCAGTACCTGCGTGAGGTCCGGTGCGGCCTTGGACAGGGAGACGTTGCCGCCCTTGGCAAGCGTGACGCCCATGGTGATGGTCCCTCCCCGGGTGATGGTTCCTGGTTTCCTGCGCGTCCGGCGCCGCACGTAAACCGTGCGGCGCCGGACGTGTCGAGACGGTGACTCAGACGTTCACGCCGAAGTCCTGGGCGATGCCGCGCAGGCCGGAGGCGTAGCCCTGGCCGATGGCGCGGAACTTCCACTCCGCACCGTGGCGGTAGAGCTCGCCGAAGACCATGGCGGTCTCCGTGGAGGCGTCCTCGCTCAGGTCGTAGCGGGCGATCTCGGCCTCGCCGGCCTGGTTGACGACGCGGATGAACGCGTTGCGCACCTGGCCGAAGGACTGCTGGCGGTTCTCGGCGTCGTAGATCGAGACCGGGAAGACGATCTTCTCGATGTCGGCGGGGACCGTGGCGAGGTTGATCTTGATCTGCTCGTCGTCGCCCTCGCCCTCACCGGTGATGTTGTCGCCGGTGTGCTCGACCGATCCGTCCGGGCTCTTCAGGTTGTTGAAGAAGATGAAGTGCGCGTCGCTGGCGACCTTGCCGCCGCTGTTCAGCAGCAGCGCGCTGGCGTCGAGGTCGAAGTCGGTGCCGGTCGTGGTGCGGATGTCCCACCCCAGACCGACGATGACCGCGGTCAGGCCGGGGGCCTCCTTGGTCAGCGAAACGTTGCCGCCCTTGCTGAGGCTGACTCCCACGAGTCCTCCATTGGTGTCCAGGGGCGGGGTGCCCCGTAGTGCGTGGATATCGGATCAACGAGTTGATCCTAGTGACGGGTTCCCGCGCCCCGCAGTCCCCGGAGCCGACCAATCACGTGGTGTCGGCACCCGGCGGCGCCGCGCGGGGTCGCCACGCGGTGCCGGCCGGCGGGGGCGCCGGTCACAGGGCGTCGAGCGCCTTCACGTACTCGGCCAGGTCACGGGCGTCCGGCAGACCGTTGACCACGGTCCAGCGCACGACGCCCTCCTGGTCGATCACGAAGGTGCCGCGCACGGCGCAACCCTTGTCCTCGTCGAAGACGCCGTAGGCGCGCGAGACGTTGCCGTGCGGCCAGAAGTCGGACAGCAGCGGGTACTCCAGACCCTCCTGCTCGGCGAAGACGCGCAGGGTGTGGATGGAGTCGTTGGAGACGGCGAGCACCTCGGTGTCCCGGTCGGAGAACTGCGGCAGGTTGTCGCGCACCTCGCACAGCTCGCCGGTGCACACACCGGTGAAGGCGAAGGGGTAGAAGAGCAGCACGACGTTCTTCCGGCCGCGGAACTCGGACAGCCGGACGGCCCTGCCGTGGTTGTCCTTGAGTTCGAAGTCGGGGGCCTTGTCGCCGACCTGGATCGCCATGTCCCGTTCGTCCCTTCCGTAGGAAGATCTCCGCGGGAAGATCTCCGTGGGTGATTCGCTGGAAACACCCTACGCAGGGACGGTCGCGGACCCGCGGACGGGCCGACAGCCGTCGGCCGTCGACCCGCCCGGAGTCCGGAATGTCACGGAGCCCGCTCGGGCTACCGCTTGGACTTGGCGGCCTTGGGCGTCGCCAGCCGGCTGCCGCTCCAGTCCTTGCCGACGCTGACGCTCTTGGACGCCGTCAGTCCGGCGGTCGTCGAGGCTTCCGAGATGTCACTGGCCTCGACGTACCCGTCACGGCCGGTCTTCGGCGTGAGAAGGAGGATCGACCCGCCTTCTTCGATGTACGTGGTGGCATCCACCAGCGCATCCGTCAGGTCGCCGTCGTCGTCACGGAACCACAGCACGACGGCATCGGCCACGTCCTCGTAGTCCTCGTCCACCAGCTCGCCCTCGACGGCGCCCTCAATGGCCTCGCGGAGCTCCTGGTCGACGTCGTCGTCGTAGCCGATCTCCTGGACCACCTGCCCGGGCTGGAAACCCAGCCTGGCGGCAGGGTTCGTCCGCTCCTCCGCGTGGTCCGCGGTCGCGCTCACGGGTTGCCTCCTGATCATGTTTCGGTAGATGTCTTCAGCCACGCGCGTGCGCGAGGCTTGGCCGTAGTCCACACGGGCGGGACGGATCGCGCAAGTACCCGGCGTCTGGGACCGCCGAAACGGTGACGATCCCGGCTGTGTCGCCGCAACTCCAACCATGCCGTCCAGCCCGAAGGTGACGTACACCACACCTATCTGCCCCGTTTGCGTATTTGGGAACCATGTGTGGGTACGAGACTCGAATGAACGTGCCCCCGATCCTCACGGGAGAACCGGTTACCCCACGGTACAGATGACGATCGCCCCCGCGAGGTACACGATGGGGAACCAGCGGGGGAATCGGCACAGAAACCCGGAAAAACGGCCCTCTGACAGCGAAGGAACAGCGTGGCTTCCGCATCCGATCGCAGTGATCGCAGTCCGATCATCATTGGCGGCCTTCCCAGTCAGGTTCCTGACTTCGACCCCGAGGAAACCCAGGAGTGGCTCGACTCGCTCGACGCCGCCGTCGACGAGCGCGGCCGGGAACGGGCCCGCTACCTGATGCTGCGGCTGATCGAGCGGGCCCGCGAGAAGCGCGTGGCCGTGCCCGAGATGCGCAGCACGGACTACGTCAACACCATCCCGACCAAGAGCGAGCCGTTCTTCCCCGGCAACGAGGAGATCGAGCGCAAGATCCTCAACGCCACCCGCTGGAACGCGGCGGTGATGGTCTCGCGCGCGCAGCGGCCCGGGATCGGCGTCGGCGGCCACATCGCGACCTTCGCCTCCTCCGCCTCCCTGTACGACGTGGGCTTCAACCACTTCTTCCGGGGCAAGGACGAGGGCGACGGCGGCGACCAGGTCTTTTTCCAGGGGCACGCCTCGCCGGGCATCTACGCGCGCGCGTACCTGCTGGACCGGCTCAGCGAAGAGCACCTGGACGGCTTCCGGCAGGAGAAGTCCAAGGCGCCGCACGCGCTGTCCTCGTACCCGCACCCGCGGTCGATGCCGGACTTCTGGGAGTTCCCGACGGTCTCCATGGGCCTCGGTCCGATCAGCGCGATCTTCCAGGCGCGGATGAACCGCTACATGCACGCGCGCGAGATCGCGGACACCTCCAAGTCGCACGTGTGGGCCTTCCTCGGCGACGGCGAGATGGACGAGCCGGAGTCGCTGGGCCA
Organism: Streptomyces sp. NPDC018026; assembly: GCF_044327745.1. Taxonomy (NCBI): domain Bacteria; kingdom Bacillati; phylum Actinomycetota; class Actinomycetes; order Kitasatosporales; family Streptomycetaceae; genus Streptomyces; species Streptomyces sp. NPDC018026. Next base: position 770,064 of record NZ_JBIRFY010000002.1, on the reverse strand, counting down.
GCTGTCCATCGCCGCCCGGGAGGGCCTGGACAACCTGACCTTCGTGGTCAACTGCAACCTCCAGCGCCTCGACGGCCCGGTACGCGGCAACGGCAAGATCATCCAGGAGCTGGAGTCGGTCTTCCGGGGCGCCGGCTGGAACGTGATCAAGCTGGTCTGGGACCGCACCTGGGACCCGCTGCTGGCCCAGGACCGCGACGGCGTGCTGGTCAACCGCATGAACACGACGCCGGACGGCCAGTTCCAGACGTACGCCACCGAGTCCGGCGCCTACATCCGCGACCACTTCTTCGGCGACGACCACCGGCTGCGCGCGATGGTCGAGAACATGACCGACGACCAGATCCTGCACCTGGGCCGCGGCGGTCACGACCACCGGAAGATCTACGCGGCGTACAAGGCGGCGCTGGAGCACAAGGGCCAGCCGACGGTCATCCTGGCCAAGACGATCAAGGGCTGGACGCTGGGCCCGAACTTCGAGGGCCGCAACGCCACGCACCAGATGAAGAAGCTGACGGTCGACGACCTCAAGCGCTTCCGCGACCGGCTGCACCTGCCGATCTCCGACAAGGAGCTGGAGTCCGGCCCGCCGCCGTACTACCACCCCGGCCGGGAGACCGAGGAGATGCAGTACATGCACGACCGGCGCCTGGGCTGCGGCGGGTACGTGCCGACCCGGGTCGTGCGGTCCAAGCCGCTCGCGCTGCCCGACGACAAGACGTACGCGACCGTGAAGAAGGGGTCCGGTCAGCAGTCCATCGCCACGACGATGGCCTTCGTGCGACTGCTGAAGGACCTCATGCGGGACAAGGAGATCGGCAGGCGGTTCGTGCTGATCGCGCCGGACGAGTACCGCACGTTCGGCATGGACTCGTTCTTCCCGAGCGCGAAGATCTACAACCCGCTCGGGCAGCAGTACGAGTCCGTGGACCGCGAACTGCTGCTCGCCTACAAGGAGGCGCCGAACGGGCAGATGCTGCACGACGGCATCTCCGAGGCGGGCTGCACGGCCTCGGCGATCGCGGCCGGATCGGCGTACGCCACGCACGGCGAACCGCTCATCCCGGTCTACGTCTTCTACTCGATGTTCGGTTTCCAGCGCACCGGTGACCAGTTCTGGCAGATGGGTGACCAGTTGGCGCGCGGTTTCGTACTGGGCGCGACCGCGGGCCGTACGACGCTGACCGGTGAGGGCCTCCAGCACGCGGACGGACACTCGCAGCTGCTCGCCTCGACCAACCCGGCATGCGTGGCGTACGACCCCGCCTTCGGGTTCGAGATCGCGCACATCGTCAAGGACGGGCTGCGCCGGATGTACGGCGGCGACGAGCAGCACCCGCACGGCGAGGACGTCTTCTACTACCTCACCGTCTACAACGAGCCCATCCGGCACCCGGCCGAGCCGGGGAACGTGGACGTCGAGGGCATCCTCAAGGGCGTCCACCGCTTCAGCGAGGGCACCGGCGGCTCGATCCCGGCGCAGATCATGGCGTCCGGGGTCGCGGTGCCGTGGGCCGTGGAGGCGCAGCGGATCCTCGCCGAGGAGTGGAACGTGCGCGCCGACGTCTGGTCGGCGACCTCCTGGAACGAGCTGCGGCGCGAGGCCGTGGCCTGCGAGGAGCACAACCTGCTGCATCCGGAGGAGGAGCAGCAGGTGCCCTGGGTCACGCGGAAGCTGGCGGGGGCTCAGGGGCCGTTCGTGGCGGTGTCCGACTGGATGCGGTCGGTGCCGGACCAGATCGCGCGGTGGGTGCCGGGGACGTATCAGTCGCTGGGCGCGGACGGGTTCGGCTTCGCGGACACCCGGGGGGCGGCGCGGCGGTTCTTCCACATCGACGCGGAGTCGATCGTGGTGGGCGTGCTGAGCGAGCTGGCCCGGGAGGGGAAGGTCGACCGGTCGGTGCTGAAGCAGGCGATCGACCGGTACCGGCTGCTCGACGTGCCCGCGGCCGACCCGGGGGTGGCCGGCGGGGACGCGTAGGACGTACCCCCGTACGCCCGTACCCCCGTACCCCCATACGCCCGTGCCCGCATAAGGCCGTACGCCGCACCGCACCCCGTACCCGGCCGGGGTGGCACATGACTCACCCCCGTCCGAAACGGGCGGGGGTGGGAACATCCGGGCGAAGGGTGACGCCGGGGCCGGGCACGATCCCCGGCGCCAAGAGGCCGGTGACCGCAGAGGCCGGTGACCGCGGAGGCCGGTGTCCGCGCGGACGGCTCCGGCGACGGCGGGCGTCGCGCGATCCTGCCCGGTCCATGACCACGTCCGGCCACGTGAGCGGGGGCACCCGCGCGATCCCTGTCCGAGGCTCGCCGTCAACGCCCTGAACTCCTTGTGGAGTTCGAGTACCCCCGTGCGGAATGTCATGCCTGCTTCGAATGTGCTGCCCGCGCGCCGCCCCCCTCCGGCAGCGCGCCGCAGCCGCACGCCCTCCGTGCCCTGCGGAGGACGTGACCCACTGTGACCTGCGCGGTCCGGTGGAGGGGCGGGTTCGCGGCCCTGTCACCCTGATGGACGAAACGGGCGACGGGGCCGGCGAGCTCCGCGGGCCGGATCAGATGTGGCCCACGCCCGCGCCCGCCTCCGTGTTCTCGCCGCGCTTGGTCAGGAAGGCGACGAACACCGCCACGACCGCGACCCCGGCGGCGACCAGCGAGGCCAGGCTCATGCCGGAGATGAAGGTGTCGTGGGCGACGTCCGCGATCTTCCCGGCGACCTCGGCGGGGGTGCCCGGCGCCACCGGCGGGACACCGACCCGGACCGCCTCGGAGGCCTGGTCCGCCTGCTCCGGCGTCAGCTCGGGCAGTCCGGCGTCCGTCCAGTTGCCCGGGAGGTCGCTGTCGACCTTGGAGGCCATCACGGCGCCGAGCACGGCCGTGCCGAGGCTGCCGCCGATCTGCATCGCGGCCTGCTGGAGACCGCCGGCCACGCCCGAGAGCTCCATCGGCGCGTTGCCGACGATGACCTCGGTGGCGCCGACCATGACGGGCGCGAGGCCGAGACCGAGCAGAGCGAACCAGATCGACATCAGACCGCTGCCGGTGTCCGTCTCCAGCGTGGAGATGCCGAACATGGCGACCGCGGTGCACACCATGCCGCCGGCCAGCGGGATGCGCGGGCCGACCTTGGTGATCATGGCGCCGGCCAGCGGCGAGGCGACGATCATCATGCCGGTGAGGGGCAACAGGTGCAGACCGGCGTCGATCGGGCTCATGCCGTGGACGTTCTGCAGGTAGAAGGTGACGAAGAACAGGCCGCCCATGAAGGCGATGGCCATCAGCACCATCAGGACCACACCGGCCGACAGCGGCACCGAGCGGAACATCGCCAGCGGGATCAGCGGCTCCTTCACCTTGGTCTCCCACACGGAGAACAGGACGAAGCCCACCACAGAGCCGACGATGTACGTCCAGGTCTGGCCGGAGCCCCAGCCCCACTCGGGAGCCTTGATCAGCGCCCAGACGAGGGCGAACATCGAGGCCGACAGCAGCACGATGCCCAGGACGTCGAAGGAGCGCGGCGCGTTCTCGGCCCGGTGGTCCAGCAGGATCATGACGCCGAGCACGACGGCGACGATGCCCACCGGCACGTTGATGAAGAACACGGACTGCCAGCTGACGTGCTCGACCAGCACGCCGCCCAGGATCGGGCCGCCCGCGGTGGAGGCGCCGATGACCATGCCCCAGATGCCGATGGCCATGTTGAGCTTCTCGGCCGGGAAGGTGGCCCGCAGCAGGCCGAGCGCGGCCGGCATCAGCAGCGCGCCGAACAGGCCCTGGAAGACCCGGAAGACGATGACCGCGGCGATGCTGCCGGACAGTCCGATGGCGCCGGAGGAGGCCGCGAAGCCCGCCACGCCGATGAGGAAGGTCTGCCGGTGGCCGAAGCGGTCACCGAGCTTGCCCGCGGTGATCAGGGCGACCGCGAGCGCGAGGAAGTAGGCGTTGGTGATCCACTGGACGTCCGCGAGGCTGGCGTCCAGATCGTCCTGGATGGCCGGGTTGGCGATCGCCACGATGGTGCCGTCCAGGGCCACCATCATGACCCCGACCGCGACGGTGACGAGGGTGACCCACGGATGGCCCCGCCATCCCTTGGCGGGCGGTGAATCCGTCGGTGCTCCGTCACCCGGCCCCGGCTTGCCGAGCGTGGTCTGACTAGTCATACCGCTGAGGCTAATGACAGCCTCTGACAGTTGACAAACCAATTCACGAGTCAGTAACTGACAAGACACCCCCATATAGCCTGAACTGGGGAAACCGTACGAAGGAGAGAACTTTTGAAGGTGGCCGGCACGTCGGCGCCCCCGGAGACCGCACCGGCGGCCTCCCGTCCTGGCCTGCGCGAACTCAAGAAACAGCGCACCCGGGACCTGCTGCTGCGCTCCGCCCTCGAACTGTTCACCGAGCGCGGTTACGAGGCGACGACCGTCGACGACATCGCCGAGGCCGCCGACGTCTCGCAGCGCACCTTCTTCCGGTACTTCGCCTCCAAGGAGGACGCGGCGTTCTTCGTGGCACGGCTCGCGGAGTCGCACTTCGTCGAGGCCGTGCTCGCCCGCCCGCCCGAGGAGGCGCCCCTGGACGCGCTGCGCCTGGCGCTCGCGGAGAGCTGGAGCACCATCGGCGAGGCCGTCGAGCAGCTGGTACCGCTCGAGCTGCACATGCGCTTCTACCGGGTGATCGAGTCGACGCCCGCGCTGCTCGCCGCGCACCTGCGACGCGCGACGGAGCTGGAGGAGGAGATCGCCCGGGTCGTCGCCGTCCGCGAGGGCCTCGACGTGGACACCGACCCGCGGCCCCGGGTGGTCGTGGCCGTCTTCGGAGCGGTGATGCGGGTCACCGAGCGGATCTGGTCGGCGCGCGACGACGCGAGCCTGGCGGCCCTGCGGGACCTGACGGCCGATTACCTCGACCACGTGGCGCCCGCGCTCACCGGAAACTGGCGCCGCGCCGAAACGTGATCCGTGTCACTGGATTCACGCGAGACCGGCCCGTTCTCCTAGTGTGTCCTCCCAGTGACTTCCTTCGACACCTCCCCACAGCTGAACGTCTGGCGCGTACTGCTCGCCCTGGCCGTGGTGTTCGTGATGCTGGCGACCACCGGCTGGACCGCCCTGCGCGACCAGCGGGGCCCCACCGCCCTCGAAGCGTCCGTCAAGGCCTGGGAGCACGGCCGGATCGACGGACGGCGGCTGCCCGACGCGCAGGCGACGCCCGCGCGGCTGGCCCGCTTCTTCGCCTCGCTCACCTCATGGCAGCGCACCAGCCTGGCGCACCGGTATCCCCTGGCCGTCGGCAACATGAACGGCGCCCCCGTCCAACTGCGCTACCTCGCCAACCGCTCCGCGCTGGAGAAGGCGCGGTCGGTGGAGCGGGAGCGCACGCACGACAAGCGGCTGTCCCCGGCCGGGCAGCGCGAGGCCGGCCGAAGGATGCACAACTACGAGGCGCTGCTCGACCCCGGCCGGCACATCCTCGCCTTCGACCCGGCGGGCTCGGGCAGGGTCGCCGAGGTCTTCGGGAACCTGGACCGCGCCGAGCGCGTGTCCGTCGTCGTGCCCGGCGTGGACACCGAACTGCTCACTTTCCAGCGCACCGACCGCAAGAAGTACTCGGCGCCCGTCGGCATGGCGAAGTCGCTGTACGCGGCCGAGCGCGCGGCGAGCCCCGGCACCGGCACGGCCGTGATCGCCTGGGCCGACTACACCTCGCCCAGCGGCCTCGGCATGGAGGCGGCCACCGCGAACCGCGCCGCACACGGGGCCGTACGGCTGAACGCGCTGCTGCGCGCGCTGCCCGGCCACACCCCCGTCTCCCTCTTCTGCCACAGCTACGGCTCGGTGGTGTGCGGCCTCGCCGCCGACACGCTCCCCGCGCGGGTGACCGACATAGCGGTGGCCGGCAGTCCCGGCATGCGCGCCGAGAACGCCTCCCACCTGGACACCTCCGCCCGGGTGTGGGCGATGCGGGACGCCGACGACTGGATCCAGGACGTGCCGTACCTGGAGGTCGGCGGCCTCGGGCACGGCGCCGATCCGGTGTCCGCCGGTTTCGGGGCGCGGGTGCTGTCCGCGCGGGACGCCCAGGGCCACAGCGGCTACTTCGTGCCGGGCACGGACAGCCTGCGGAACTTCGCGGGGATCGGGGTTGGCGCATACCGCACGGTCGCCTGCGCCGACGAAGACGACACATGCCGGGCGGGTTTGTCCGTGGCTACGGCGGCCGGACGCGCGTAGAGGCGCAGAAACTCCGGTTTGCACGGGGAGGGGACGGGAAGGCTCGTGCCGCATACGATGAGCCGCATGGGTGACGTACTGGCCGGATTTCATGCCGCCTGGGAGTTCGAGTCCGACTCCGTGCTCATCCGCTACGAACGGGGGATTCGAACACCCAAGCTGTTCCAGGCCCTGGGGGAACGCCGGGTGCCCCTGGAGGCGATCGAAGGCGTGACGCTCACGCCCGGCAGGCGCGGCACCGTCGTACTGCGCGCCGAACCGCGCGCGGGCGCCGATCCCCTGATCGAGGCGGCGGCCGGACAGCTGAAGGAGGGCGGCGACCCCTACCGGCTGGTGCTGCCCGCCGAACGGGAGACGCTCGCGGAGTACTACGCCGACGAGCTGCGGGCGCTGCTGACCGAGTCCGGCAAGACCGAGCGCTACCTGGTGGCCCCGCCCGAGGCACCGCTGCACTTCAAGGCGTACGACGGGAAGGCGTCCTTCGACGGGAAGGCCGTGTCCTTCCGGTGGTCCTGGACGGGCGCGTCGTCGGCGAAGTGGAAGGCCGGCGACCAGAGCTTCCCGGTCGCCGACCTGGGCGGGGTGGAGTGGCGCTCCCCGGAGATGTTCGAGGGGTACCTGCGGCTGCTGCCGCGCGATGCCGACGCGTCGGCGGCCGGCGCGGCCGCCGGGCCCGCGGGGGCCGCGCCGGCCGTCCCGCAGGCCGACCAGGATCCGGCGGCGGTCGTGTTCGGGCTGGGGTACGGGCCGGTGCACGAGTCGCTGCCGTTCGCGGCGGCGGTGCTGGCGGCGGTGCGGGAGCGGGGCGCGAGCGCCCCGGTGCCGATTACCGTGCCGGCGCCCCGGCGGGACCCGGCCGACATCGCCGAGCGGATCCGGCATCTCGGGGAGCTGCATCAGCAGGGGCTGGTGACGGACGAGGAGTTCTCCTCGAAGAAGGCGGAGTTGCTGGCGGAGCTTTGACGCGTCTGCCGGGTGGGGTTTCGTTTTCGACTCCAGCCCGGTGGGGGGTTGCTCGCGCCCACGCGGCGGAGCCGCATATCGATACAGCCCCGCGCCCCTTCAGGGCGCCTCTCTACTCCCGTCCGGCGGAAGCGAACGTCATGTCCGCGTAGCGGTCCCCCGCGACCTTGTCCGCGATCGGGTCCAGCAGGGACAGCTCGGCCGCCGTCAGGACGAGCCGGGTCGCCGCCGTGTTCTCCTCCACCCGCGTCGGCTTCCGGGTGCCCGGGATCGGGATCACCGGCAGGCCGTGTACCTGTGCCCGCTGCTGGACCCAGGCCAGGGCGATCTGGCCGAGGGTGGCGTCGTGGGCCTCGGCGAGGGCGCGGACCGGGGTGAGGAGGGCCGCGTTGGCCGCCGCGTTGTCGCCGGTGAACCGGGGCTGCTGACGGCGGAAGTCACCTTCGGTGAGGTCCTGTTCGGCGTTGGCGAAGGAGCCGGTGAGGAAGCCCCGGCCGAGCGGGGAGTACGGGACGAGGGTCACGCCCAGTTCGCGGGCGGCCGGTACCACGCCCGCCTCGATGTCCCGGCTGAACAGCGACCACTCCGACTGCACCGCGGCGATGGGGTGCACCGTCTGTGCGGCCCGCAGCTCGTCCCCCGTCACCTCGCTCAGCCCGAGCTGCTTGACCTTGCCCTCGCGGACCAGGTCGGCCATGACGCCGACGGTCTCCTCGATGGGCACGTTCACGTCGCGCCGGTGCATGTAGTAGAGATCGATCACGTCGAGGTCCAGACGGCGCAGGCTCGCCTCGACGGCCTCGCGGATGTACGGCGCGTCGTTGCGGATGATCCTCCTGGTCGGCTCGTCCGGCGGGATGGACAGGGCGAACTTGGTCGCGACCACGACCTCGTCGCGGTGGGCCTTGAAGAACGGCGCGAGGAACCGCTCGTTCTCGCCGGCGCCGTACGCGTCCGCGGTGTCGTAGAGCGTCACGCCCAGTTCCAGCGCCCGCTCCAGGGTGGCGCGGGAGGCCTCGGCGTCCGAGGGGCCGTAGGCGAAGCTCATGCCCATGCAGCCGAGGCCCTGGGCGCCCACCTCCGGGCCGCCCGTGCCGAGCCGTGCCGTCGGGATCCTGTGGTCGGTCATCGGTCCCTCTCCCCTTCACGGGCACGTCCGGCGTCCCCGTAGAAACTGATCTTGCGGTCGAGTACGGCGACGGTGTCCTGGAGCTCGGCGATCCGCGTCAGCACGTCGCGCCGGGTGGACTCCAGCAGCTCCCGCCGGTCGAGGTAGGTGCTCTCGCCCTCGCGCACCATCTCGGCGTACCGCACCATGTCGGCGACCGGCATGCCGGTCATCCGCAGCTTGCCGACGAAGTCGAGCCAGTCCAGGTCGCGGTTGCTGTAGCGGCGCTGCCCGGTGTGCGAGCGGTCGATGTGGGACATCAGGCCGATCCGCTCGTACCAGCGCAGCGTGTGGGCCGTCAGGCCGGTGACGGCGACGACCTCGCTGATGGTGTAGCGGTCCTGCCCGTCGGGGCACGGGTGGCTCGGGGGCGGGGCGGAGCAGATGTCCGTTCCGGTGGAGTTGCCGTTGGCGTTGCCGGTGGAGTTGCTGGTGGCGTTCGGCACGAGGGTCCCGGCCGTGGTCTGCATCACCGTCATGACCGTAACGCTATGACCTTGGAGTGCACTCCAGGCAAGCGCGTACGCCGGGAAAATGGCGCGATGCCGGGCACGACCGCTGATTAGCATGCCCGCCATGACGACCCTGGTACGCCGTGCACGCCCCGAGGACGCGGAGGAAGTACTCCGGCTGCGTCAGGTGATGATCGACTCCCTGGCCCGGTCCAGCCCTTCCACCGAGTGGCACGCCGAGTCCCTGCCCGTGCTGCGCGGCAGGCTGGCCGAGCCGGACGGCGTCTTCGCCGCGTTCGTCGTGGACCGTCCGGAGCGCCCGGGGACGCTGGCGGCGCTGGTGGCCGGCACGGTGGACTACCGCATCGGCGGCGCGGGCAATCCGCACGGCACCGACGGTTACGTGTTCAGCGTCGCCACCGACCCGGACGCGCGCCGCCGCGGATACGCGCGCGCCTGCATGGAGGCGCTGCTGGAGTGGTTCCGCGAGCGGGGTGCCCGGCGGGTCCGCCTCACCGCGTCCGCACAGGCCGAGCCCCTGTACGCGTCGATGGGCTTCCGGCCCAAGCCGGACCCCTTGCTGGAGCTGACACTCTGAGCGCCTAGGCTCGACACCATGTCCCTGAAGAGCCTCGCGTCGATCGAGAACTGGCCGGTCCCCACCGCCGCGGCGGGCGTCGTACGGGCCGACGGCACCGTCCTCGGCACCCACGGCCCGGCCGCGCACCGCTTCCCGCTCGCCTCGGTCACCAAGCCGCTCGCGGCGTACGCGGCGCTGGTGGCGTACGAGGAGGGCGCGATCGAGCTGGACGAGCCCGCCGGTCCGCCCGGGGCGACGGTCCGCCACCTGCTCGCCCACACCTCGGGCCTGGCCTTCGACGAGCACCGGGTGACGGCCCCGCCCGGGGACCGCCGGCTGTACTCCAACGCCGGTTTCGAGCAGCTCGGCGACCACATCGCGAAGGCGGCGGACATGCCGTTCGCCGAGTACGCGCGGCAGGCGGTGCTGGAGCCGCTGGGCATGGCGCACACCTCCCTCGACGGCTCCCCGGCGAAGGACGGCGTGTCCACGGTCGAGGACCTGCTCCGCTTCGCCGCCGAGGTCCAGGCACCGCGCCTGCTCGACCCGCGGACGGTCGCCGAGGCGATGACGGTCCAGTACCCGGGCACGAAGGGCGTGCTGCCGGGCTACGGCCACCAGAACCCCAACGACTGGGGCCTCGGCTTCGAGATCCGCGACGGCAAGTCCCCGCACTGGACGGGCGCCGCCTCCTCCCCGCGCACCTTCGGCCACTTCGGCCAGTCCGGCACGTTCCTGTGGATCGACCCGGACGCCGCCCTGGCCTGCGTGTCCCTCACCGACCGCGCCTTCGGCCCCTGGGCGATCGAGACGTGGCCGCCCTTCACGGACGCGGTACTCGCGGAGGCACGGGGCTGACCCGACCGCGATGAGCTACCACCTGGGCCTCTACCGGTTCGCGGACGGCGAGCCGGCCGAGCCCGACCCGGATGCGGTCCGGGCGGTGCTCCCGCCCGTCCGTGCCGGGCCGGAGAAGGACGCCGACGGCACCACGGAGTACTGGATCCGTGCCGCTGATGGCAGCGAGGCCGAGATCGGCGTCTTCGCGGAATTCATCAGCGTGGAACGCCCTCAGGTCGGTGACGTATGGAAGATCATCATCGAGCTGACGGATCAACTGCGCGCGGGAATCCTCACTTCATGGACCCGCTGACCCGACCGCCGGCCGGCCCCGTCAGGGCGTCGCCATCTCCCACATCAGCAGCTCGGCCCCTGTCACCGCCACCGCGTCCAGCGCCTCGGCGTCCGTGACGCGGGCCGCGTCGCCCGGTCCCAACCGCTCGCCGTCCAGGTCAACCTCGCCCCGCACCACGTGCACGTACACGTACGCCCCGTCCGGCACCGCCGTGCGCTCCCCCGCCGCCAGGCGGCGTACGTGGAGCATCGCGCCGGCCTCCGGGACGGCGTACGGGGTGGAGTCGGCGATGCCCCGGACGATCTCGTAGGCGGGGTCGCCGCCAGGGTCCAGCGGGGCCAGCCACATCTGGACGAAGGTGAGGGGGACCGAGGCGTCGTTGCGCTCGACGTGGCGGGCGCCGGCCGCCGAGCTGAGGCGTTGCACGTCCCCGGCGCGGATCACCGTCTCGTGGCCGGTGCTGTCGCGGTGGGTCAGCTCGCCCGCCACGACCCAGGTGACGATCTCGGTGTGGCTGTGCGGGTGCTCGTCGAAGCCCGCGCCGGGGGCGAGGCGTTCCTCGTTGCAGGCCAGCAGGGCCCCGAAGCGCAGGTTGCCGGGGTCGTAGTGGGGGCCGAAGGAGAAGGCGTGGCGGGAGGTGATCCCGGCTGCCGGATCACCGCCCGGGTAGCGCTCGTCGGCGCGGCGTACGTCCATCACGTCGTTCACGGTAGCCCCGGCGGCACACCCGCCCGGCCCGATAAGGCAGTCTTGTCCCGTGCCCGAACCCGAAACCGGTAAGCCCGACGCCCCCGCCAAGCCCGCCCACCCGCATACCGCGACCCTGAAGCGGCTGGAGCAGTCCTCCGGTTCGCTCGCCGCGCAGGCCATCGCACGCATGGACGAGACGCTGCCGTGGTACCGGGCCATGCCACCGGAGAACCGTTCCTGGATCGGGCTGGTCGCCCAGGCCGGCATCGCCGCGTTCACCGAGTGGTTCCGGCAGCCGGACGCGCCCCAGGCCATCTCCACCGACGTCTTCGGGACCGCGCCGCGCGAGCTGACCCGGGCGATCACGCTGCGGCAGACCGTGGAGATGGTGCGCACCACCATCGAGGTGATGGAGTCCGCCATCGACGAGGTGGCGGCTCCCGGCGACGAGTCGGTGCTGCGCGAGGCGCTGCTCGTGTACGCCCGGGAGATCGCCTTCGCGACCGCCCAGGTGTACGCGCAGGCCGCCGAGGCACGCGGTGCCTGGGACGCCCGCCTGGAGTCGCTGGTGGTGAACGCCGTGCTCAGCGGCGAGGCCGACGAAGGGGCCGTGTCCCGGGCCGCCGCCCTCGGGTGGAACTCGCCCGATCATGTCTGTGTCGTGCTGGGCACCGCTCCCGACGGGGACTCCGAGCTGACCGTGGAGGCCATCCGGCGCGCGGCCCGGCACGCCAAGCTCCAGGTGCTGACCGGGGTGCTCGGGGACCGGCTCGTGGTGATCGCCGGGGGCCGCAACGACCCGCTGGCGGTGGCGAAGTCGCTGATCGGGCCGTTCGCGCAGGGGCCGGTCGTCGCCGGGCCCGTGGTGCCGGACCTGCTGGCCGCGACCCGGTCCGCGCAGGCCGCCGCGGCCGGGCTGAAGGCGTGCACCGCCTGGCAGGACGCGCCGCGTCCGGTGCTCGCCGACGACCTGCTGCCGGAGCGCGCGATCGCCTCCGACCCCTCGGCCCGTGAGCAACTGGTGGAGGAGATCTACAGACCGTTGGAGGAAGCGGGGGCGGCGCTCCTCGAGACGCTCAGCGTCTATCTCGAACAGGCGAGCAGTCTGGAGGGCGCCGCCCGGATGCTCTTCGTTCACCCGAACACCGTGCGCTACCGGCTCCGACGTGTGACTGACGTCACCGGATGGTCGCCCTCTGATGTACGGTCTGCGTTCACACTGCGGATCGCGCTCATCCTGGGGCGTCTGGCCGACGGAGATCCGCAGCTCTAGGATTTTGTGCAGGGTCCACAAAACCCGCTCCTGTTCTTCGTCCCTGTCCCCACGGGCGGTCGTGGCCGTCCTCAAGAGAGAGTGTGAGAGTGCTCGTACTCGTCGCTCCCGGCCAGGGCGCCCAGACGCCCGGCTTCCTGACTGACTGGCTCGCCCTGCCCGGTGCCGCTGACCGCGTCGCCGCGTGGTCGGACGCCATCGGACTCGATCTCGCCCACTTCGGCACCAAGGCCGACGCGGACGAGATCCGAGACACGTCCGTGGCCCAGCCGCTGCTGGTCGCCGCCGGAATCCTCTCCGCCGCGGCACTCGGTACGCAGACATCTGTCGCTGACGCGACGGGTCCCGGGATCGCGCCCGGCGCGGTCGCCGGGCACAGCGTCGGCGAGATCACCGCCGCCGTCTTCGCGGGTGTCCTCGACGACACCGCCGCGCTGTCCCTCGTACGCCGCCGCGGCCTGGCCATGGCCGAGGCCGCCGCGGTCACCGAGACCGGCATGTCGGCGCTGCTCGGCGGCGACCCCGAGGTGAGCGTCGCGCACCTGGAGCGGCTCGGCCTGACCCCGGCGAACGTGAACGGCGCCGGTCAGATCGTGGCGGCGGGCACCATGGAGCAACTGGCCGCGCTGAACGAGGACAAGCCCGAGGGTGTCCGCAAGGTCGTCCCGCTGAAGGTGGCCGGCGCGTTCCACACCCACCACATGGCCCCCGCCGTGGACAAGCTCGCCGAGGCCGCCAAGGCGCTGACGCCGGCCGACCCGAAGGTGACGTACGTCTCCAACAAGGACGGGCGGGCCGTCGCCTCCGGCACCGAGGTGCTGGACCGGCTGGTCGGCCAGGTCGCCAACCCGGTGCGCTGGGACCTGTGCATGGAGACGTTCAAGGAGCTGGGCGTCACCGCGATCATCGAGGTGTGTCCGGGCGGCACGCTGACCGGGCTGGCCAAGCGGGCGCTGCCCGGCGTGAAGACGCTGGCCCTGAAGACCCCCGACAACCTCGACGCGGCCCGTGAGCTCGTCGCCGAGCACACCCAGGCCTGACAAGGAGCGCGAGAGCATGTCGAAGATCAAGCCCAGCAAGGGCGCCCCGTACGCGCGCATCCTCGGCGTCGGCGGATACCGTCCGACGCGGGTGGTGCCGAACGAGGTGATCCTCGAGAAGATCGACTCGTCCGACGAGTGGATCCGCTCGCGCTCCGGCATCGAGACCCGGCACTGGGCGGGTCCCGAGGAGACCGTCGCGGCGATGTCCGTGGAGGCCTCCGGGAAGGCACTCGCCGACGCCGGGATCGACGCCTCGCGGATCGGTGCCGTTGTCGTCTCGACCGTGTCGCACTTCAGCCAGACCCCGGCGATCGCCACCGAGATCGCCGACCGCCTCGGCACGGACAAGGCCGCGGCCTTCGACATCTCGGCCGGCTGTGCGGGCTTCGGCTACGGGCTGACCCTGGCCAAGGGCATGGTCGTCGAAGGTTCGGCAGAGTACGTGCTGGTCATCGGCGTGGAGCGGCTGTCCGACCTGACCGACCTGGAGGACCGGGCCACGGCCTTCCTGTTCGGCGACGGCGCCGGCGCGGTCGTGGTCGGCCCGTCCCAGGAGCCGGCGATCGGCCCGACGGTCTGGGGCTCGGAGGGCGACAAGGCCGAAACGATCAAGCAGACGGTCTCCTGGGACCGCTTCAGGTCCGGCGACGTCTCCGAACTGCCTCTCGACTCCGAGGGCAACGTCAAGTTTCCTGCGATCACGCAGGAGGGCCAGGCGGTGTTCCGCTGGGCCGTGTTCGAGATGGCGAAGGTCGCACAGCAGGCGCTGGACGCGGCCGGGATCAGCCCGGACGACCTGGACGTCTTCATCCCGCACCAGGCCAATGTGCGGATCATCGACTCGATGGTGAAGACGCTCAAGCTGCCGGAGCACGTCACGGTCGCCCGTGACATCCGCACCACCGGCAACACCTCGGCCGCCTCGATTCCGCTCGCGATGGAGCGGCTCCTGGCGACCGGCGACGCGAAGAGCGGCGACACCGCGCTCGTCATCGGCTTCGGGGCGGGTCTCGTCTACGCCGCGACGGTCGTTACCCTCCCCTAGGCACTCCGTGCCGGATCACCCCGGTCCGGAACGGAGAGCAGCACCGCCCGCCGCCGACGCGGTGGGCCGCCACACCCTCTGGACAACAAAGAAGGAGCGCCGTCATGGCCACTCAGGAAGAGATCGTCGCCGGTCTCGCGGAGATCGTGAACGAGATCGCCGGCATCCCGGTCGAGGACGTCAAGCTGGACAAGTCCTTCACCGACGACCTGGACGTCGACTCGCTGTCCATGGTCGAGGTCGTCGTCGCCGCCGAAGAGCGCTTCGACGTCAAGATCCCGGACGACGACGTCAAGAACCTCAAGACGGTCGGCGACGCGACGCAGTACATCCTCGACCACCAGGCCTGATCCGCCGATACTCGGGCATGACCCGAGTACAGGGCAGATCCGGGCAGACTGCCCCGCCGCCCGGCGGTGGCGCCGTACGAATCCGTATCCCGTTGGAGAAAGAATTCCCGTGAGCTCGACCAATCGCACCGTGGTCGTCACCGGTATCGGCGCAACCACACCGCTGGGTGGCGACGCAGCCTCGACCTGGGAGGGCCTGGTCGCCGGCAGGTCCGGCGTCCGGCCCCTGGAGCAGGAGTGGGCCGCCGAGCAGGCGGTCCGCATCGCCGCGCCGGCCGCCGTCGACCCCTCCGAGGTCATCCCGCGGCCGCAGGCCCGCCGCCTGGACCGCTCGGCGCAGTTCGCGCTGATCGCGGCGCAGGAGGCCTGGAAGGACGCCGGGTACGCCGGCAAGGCGGGCGAGAGCCCCGCCGAGGAGGGCGCGGCCCACGTCGACCCCGACCGGCTCGGTGCGGTCATCGCCTCCGGCATCGGCGGCGTGACCACGCTGCTCGACCAGTACGACGTGCTGAAGGAGAAGGGCGTCCGCCGCGTCTCCCCGCACACCGTTCCCATGCTGATGCCGAACGGCCCCTCCGCCAACGTGGGCCTGGCCGTGGGCGCCCGTGCGGGCGTGCACACCCCGGTCTCCGCCTGCGCCTCGGGCGCCGAGGCCATCGGCTACGCCATCGAGATGATCCGCACCGGCCGCGCCGACGTCGTCGTCGCGGGTGGCACGGAGGCGGCGATCCACCCGCTGCCCATCGCCGCGTTCGGCAACATGATGGCGATGTCCAAGAACAACGACGACCCGCAGGGCGCCTCCCGCCCCTTCGACACGGGCCGTGACGGCTTCGTCCTCGGTGAGGGCGCCGGCGTCCTGGTCCTGGAGTCCGCCGAGCACGCCGCCGCGCGCGGCGCCCGCGTCTACGCGGAGGCGGTCGGCCAGGGCATCTCCGCCGACAGCCACGACATCGTGCAGCCGGAGCCGGAGGGCCGCGGCATCTCCGCCGCCCTGCAGAACCTGCTGGCCGGCAACGACCTGGACCCGGCCGAGATCGTGCACGTCAACGCGCACGCCACCTCGACGCCGGCCGGTGACATCGCCGAGCTGAAGGCGCTGCGCAAGGTCCTCGGCGACGACGTCGACCACATGGCGGTCTCCGGCACCAAGTCGATGACCGGTCACCTGCTCGGTGGCGCGGGCGGCGTGGAGTCCGTGGCGACCGTGCTCGCGCTGTACCACCGGGTGGCACCGCCGACCATCAACGTCGAGAACCTCGACCCGGAGGCCGAGGCCAACGCGGACATCGTCCGCGGCGAGGCCCGCAAGCTTCCGGTGGAGGGCCGTATCGCCGCGCTGAACGACTCGTTCGGCTTCGGCGGGCACAACGTGGTGCTCGCGTTCCGGTCGGTCTGAGCGACCGCCGTACGCATGTGAAGGGCCCCCACCGGCCGGTGGGGGCCCTTCACGCGTGCGAGGAGAGGTGGGGCGCGGTGGGGCGTCACACCACCTGGTGCAGCCAGCGGACCGGGGCGCCCTCGCCGGCGTGGCGGAAGGGCTCCAGTTCGTCGTCCCAGGGCTTGCCGAGGAGCTTGGCGATGTCCGACTCGAGGTCGGTCTCGCCGCGCTGGGAGCGGACCAGGGCGGCGCGCAGCCGGTCCTCGGGGATCATGATGTCGCCGTGGATGCCGGTGACGGCGTGGAAGATGCCGAGGTCGGGGGTGCAGCTGTAGCGCTCGCCCTCGGCGTTCGCGGAGGGCTCCGCGGTGACCTCGAAGCGGAGCAGCTGCCAGCCGCGCAGTGCGGAGGCGAGTTTGGAGGCGATGCCGGCCTGCCCCTGCCAGGAGAATTCCGAGCGCCAGGTGCCGGGCGCGGCGGGCTGCCGGATCCAGTCCAGGCCGACGCGCGTGCCGAGCACCCCGGCGACGGCCCACTCGACGTGCGGGCAGAGCGCGCGCGGCGCGGAGTGCACGTACAGGACTCCACGTGTCGTCACCGGAACCTCCGGGCTGAGCGGGACTTCTCGGAACGGGTGGAACGGGTGGAACGGCCGTGACCGGGCGGGTCACGTTGATGGCGAGGCTACCGTGCGGCGGGGCAAGGAGTGTGACGTACCGTCGGTCCCGCCGCCGACAAACCTCCGCCATTCACCCGGCAGGACGCTTGTACGGGTGTGAGCCGTTGCATCGCCGTCCTCGGGAACCCTCGCGCGGTGTCATGGGTTGAGCACGGTGGAGGCACGAGCCGAGGGGTGGGACCGGTATGGGTCGAGGGACGGACCAGCGGACGCGGCACGGCCGTCGCCGGGCGCGTGCCGCGCTCGCCGCCCTGACCGCGGCGGTCCTGGGCGCGGGTGCGGCGGGCTGCGACGCCGCGGGCGGCGACTCCCCCGCTCCTTCCGGCAGCCCGTCGAAGCGGACGAGGACGGCGCCCGCCTGGGACACGAGCCCGGCGTCGGTCGCCGCCGTGGGCGACTCCATCACGCGCGGCTTCGACGCCTGTGCGGTGCTGTCGGACTGCCCGGAGGTGTCGTGGGCGACCGGCAGCAGCGCGAAGGTCGACTCGCTGGCCGTACGGCTGCTGGGGAAGGCGGACGCGGCCGAGCACAGCTGGAACTACGCGGTCACCGGGGCCCGGATGGCGGATCTGACCGCTCAGGTGACGCGGGCGGCGCAGCGCCGGCCGGAGCTGGTGGCGGTGATGGCCGGGGCGAACGACGCGTGCCGGTCCACGACCGCGGCGATGACGCCGGTGGCGGACTTCCGCGCGCAGTTCGAGGAGGCGATGGCCACCCTGCGCGAGAAGCTCCCCAAGGCGCAGGTGTACGTGTCGAGCATCCCGGACCTCAAGCGGCTCTGGTCCCAGGGCCGCACCAACCCGCTGGGCAAGCAGGTGTGGAAGCTCGGCCTGTGCCCGTCGATGCTGGGCGACGCGGACTCCCTGGACTCGGCGGCGACCCTGCGGCGCAACACGGTGCGCGACCGGGTCGCGGACTACAACGAGGTGCTGCGGGAGGTCTGCGCGAAGGACCGGCGGTGCCGCACCGACGACGGGGCGGTGCACGAGTTCCGGTTCGGCACGGACCAGTTGAGCCACTGGGACTGGTTCCACCCGAGCGTGGACGGCCAGGCCCGGCTGGCGGAGATCGCCTACCGCGCGGTCACCGCGAAGAGTCCCTGACCCGGCCGCTGACCTGGGCGTGTCCTAGAGTTCCGCACATGAGCGAACTCTTCGGCACACTTTCCGACGGCACCCCGGTACACCGCTGGACCCTGGAGCGGGCCGGCGTACGGGTACGGGTCCTGTCGTACGGCGGGATCGTGCAGTCGGCCGAGGTTCCGGACCGGGACGGGAACACCGCCGACGTGGTACTGGGGTTCGCGGACCTGGACGGCTATGTGTCGCACCCGGAGCCCTACTTCGGCGCGCTGGTCGGGCGGTACGCCAACCGGATCGCGGGCGGGCGCTTCCCGTTGGACGGGCGGACGTACGCGCTGGCGCCCAACGAGGGGGCCAACACGCTGCACGGCGGCGTGCGGGGCTTCGACAAGCGGGTGTGGGACGTGGCGGCGGTCGAGGAGGGCGTCCGGCTGAGCCGCATCTCCCCGCACGGCGAGGAGGGTTTCCCGGGGCGCCTGGAGATGTCGGTGACGTACACGCTGGACGGGTCGGGCGCGCTGCGGATCGTCTACGAGGCGGTCACGGACGCGCCGACCGTGCTGAACCCGACGAACCACAGCTACTTCAACCTGAGCGGTTCCGGGCACGCGGGCGGGCACGAACTGCGGCTGGCCGCCTCCCGGATCACGCCGGTGGACGCGGGCCTGATCCCGACGGGCGGTCTCGACGACGTGACGGACACCCGCTTCGACTTCCGGCGGGCGCGCAAGGTCGGCTCGGGCTACGACCACAACTTCGTGCTGGACAAGGGCGTGACCGCCACCGCCGAGGAGGTCGCCGAGCTGTACGACCCGGCGTCGGGGCGGGTGCTCACGGTGGCGACGACCGAGCCGGGGCTCCAGCTGTACACCGCCGACCACCTGGGCGAGCCCTTCGCCCCCGGGGACGGGATCGCGCTGGAGACCCAGCACTTCCCGGACTCCCCGAACCGGCCCGGTTTCCCGAGCACGGTGCTGCGGCCGGGCGAGGTGTTCCGCTCGGAGACGGTGTACGGCTTCTCGGTGCGGTAGGAGGCGGGCGGCCGGGGTGGCCGAGCCCCGGCCCGGCCGTCAGGTCACGGGCCGGGGCTGTTCACGGGGACGGCGCGCTCGCGGGCGTCCCGGGTCCGACGTTAATCGCCGCGGTGATCCGGCGGTCCGTGATCAGGCGCCCGGTCAGGAGTTCGTACGAACCCTTCACAAACAGCCATGAGTCGGTCGGTCACGCGCCATGGCGTCCACCCCTTCCGTCACGCGATACTGCCGCCGTTCCGGCAGCACCCCACGGCGACGGAAGGACCTGGACTCCCTTGAGACCCATACGTGTTCGGATCGGCGTACTCGGACTGGCCCTGGTGGCGGGGCTCGCGGCCCCCACGACGGCGACGGCGGCTCCCGAGGCGGGCGGTGCCGCCCCCGCACCCACCGTGGAGGAGCGGCGGCTGGACGGGGAGGTGCCCCGGGAGATCCTGCGGCGCTCCGGATTCGCCGCGGTGGCACCGGCGTTCGCCCGGGGGCTCGGGCGGGCGGACTCCTACCGCGAGGCCCGGCGGGTCGTCGCGCGCGAGGGCGCGGCGTTGTGGCGGCGGGCGGTGGACCGGGTGCAGGGGCGCGGTCCGGCCCGCGGCGACCTGAGCCGGGACGACGACCGGCCGCTGTACTGGGCACGGCTCGGGATGACGCGCGAGCTGCGCACCTGGGAGCCCGGGTTCGATCTGGGCGCGCGGCAGCGGGCCGCGCTGCTGGCGGAGCTGGAGCGCGCCTCGCGCGGGCAGGGCGACCTGCGCCTGCCGCGCGGCCACCGCGACGGGCACGGCGGGCACGGCAAGGGGGTCAAGCGGGTGCTGCTCACCGGCTTCGACCCCTTCACGCTGGACCGGGACGTCCGGATCTCCAACCCGTCCGGCGCCGTCGCGCTCGCCCTGGACGGCACGGTGATCGACACCCCGGACGGTCCCGCCCGGGTGGAGACGGCGGTGTTCCCGGTGCGCTGGGCGGACTTCGCCGAGGGGACGGTGGAGCGGGCGCTGCGGCCGTACCTGCCCGGGGTGGACCTGTTCACCACGGTGAGCCAGGGCCGGGTCGGCCGGTTCGACGTGGAGCGGACCAACGGGGCCTGGCGGGGCGGCTTCCCGGACAACGACAACGTCTCCCGCACGGAGACGGTCCCGGTGGCCGACCCGGCCTCGCAGCCGCAGTGGACGACGACCACGCTGCCGTACGCGGCGATCACGGCGGCGGACACCGGACGCTTCCCGGTGTACGACAACACGACCGTGACCGAGATCCCGGCGGGCGGCGACGAGCCGGTCGTACGGCCGGACGGGCCCACGCCCGGGTCGACGGCCCGGGAGGGCGGCGGCGGCAACTACCTCTCCAACGAGATCGCCTACCGCGCGACGCTGCTGCGGGACCGGCTCGGGCTGCACGGCACGCTGCCGGGCGGGCACGTGCACACGCCGGTGCTCCAGTTCGGTACCGGGAACACCGATCCGGCGACGGGGGCGGTCACCGACCCGGAGTTCGTGCGCAACCGGCTGGACATCGTGGCGCAGACGCGGGCGATCGTGGCCGTGGCGGTCAGTGCCCCGGGGACGGACCGGGGCTGACCGCCGGGTCGGCGGTACCGCCTTCGGACGGGTCGTCGTCGCCGTCGCGGGTCTCCTCGCCCAGCAGTTCCCGGGCGAGGAGCGTGGCGCCGGCGACGGCGCCCGGCATCAGGAACACGGCGACGAACGGCACCAGGAAGGACACGCCCAGCGGGGTGCCGAAGCCCCAGACCAGCATCCGGCGGGAGCGCAGCAGGGCGAGGCGTTCGCGCAGTTCCACGCCGCGGCGCTGGAGGGCGACGGCGGCCAGCTCCTCGGTGAGGAAGAAGCCGGTGACGAAGAAGCCGACCACCGGGACCACGGTCTGGCCGACGACCGGGATGAAGCCGAGCGCGAAGAGCAGCACGCCCCAGAGCACGGCGCGTACGAGGATCCGCAGGCTGTCGCGGCCGGAGATCCACAGCTCGCGCCAGAGCGGCAGGTGGGACTCGGGCGCCGTGCCGTCCGGGGAGACGTCGCGGTCGACGCGTTCGGAGAGGGCCTCGTAGAAGGGCTGGCCGACCAGCAGGGTCACCGCGGTGAAGGTGAGGACGGCGAGGAGCAGGGCGAGGGCGAACAGCACGGCGGTGAGGAAGCCGCGGAAGAGTCCGAGCCAGGGGCTCGACCAGTCGTCGGCGAAGGGGGTCACCCATGCGACGAAGTCCTCGCCCCACAGCGCGAGCGCGACCAGCACGCCCACGTACAGGACCAGGGTGATCAGGCCCGGGACGAGCCCGAAGCCGTAGCTCCTGCCGTGCCGGGCCACCCAGCGCTGGCCCTTCAGCAGATGGCCGAACCCCGCCCCAAGATCACGCATGGGCGGCACTCTACCGGTCGGCGCGCGGGTCCGTTCCCGGGTCCGGGTTCGGGTTCGGGTCAGGGTCAGGGTCAGGGTCAGGGTCAGGGTCAGGGTCAGGCGAGCGTGACGGTGATGTTGCCGCGGGTCGCCTTCGAGTACGGGCAGACCTGGTGGGCCTTCTCCACCAGCGACCGCGCGGTGGCGGCGTCGACCGCCGGGATCCGGGCGGAGATCTCGACGATGATGCCGAAGCCGTCGTCGTTCTTGCCGATGCCGACCTTCGCGGTCACGGTGGACCCGGAGATGTCGGCGCCCTCCTGGCGGGCCACGACGCCGAGGGCGCCCTGGAAGCAGGCGCTGTACCCGGCGGCGAACAGCTGCTCCGGGTTGGTGCCGGCGCCGTTGCCGCCCATCTCCTTCGGCGGGTTCACGACGACGTCGAGCTTGCCGTCGTCGGTGGCGACCCGGCCGTCGCGGCCGTTCTCGGCGGTGGCGACGGCGGTGTAGAGCACTTCGGACTGCTGGATGGGCATACGGGTGTCTTCCTCCTAGGTCCGCCGTGACTCGCGCCCACGATCACGACGGATTTCGGAAAGACGCTACCGCATGGCGGAATCTTCGGGAAGTCAGAGCTTGACGATCATCTTTCCGGTGTTGTCGCCGCGCAGGACCCCGAGGAACGCCTCCAGGTTGTTCTCGATGCCCTCGACGACCGTCTCGCGGTACTTCAGCTCGCCGTCCCGCACCCAGGGGCCGACTTCCTGGACGAACTGCGGCTGGAGGTCGTAGTGGTCGCCGACCAGGAAGCCCTCGATGCGGCCGCGGGTCTGGATGAGGCGGGCGAGGTTCTTCGGGCCGGGCGCGGGCTGGGTGTTGTTGTAGACGGAGATCGCGCCGCAGATGGCGATGCGGCCGTTCAGGTTGAGGGAGCCGATGGCGGCCTCCAGGTGGTCGCCGCCGACGTTGTCGAAGTAGACGTCGACGCCGTCCGGGGCGGCGGCGCGCAGCTGCTCGCTCACCGGGCCGTTCTTGTAGTTGAAGGCGGCGTCGAAGCCGTACTCGTCGAGGAGCAGCTTGACCTTCTCGTCCGAGCCGGCCGAGCCGATGACCCGCGAGGCGCCCTTGAGCTTGGCGATCTGCCCCACCTGGCTGCCGACCGCGCCCGCGGCGCCCGAGACGAAGACGGAGTCGCCCTCCTTGAAGGAGGCGGTGCGCAGCAGGCCGGCATAGGCGGTGAGCCCGGTCATGCCGAGCACGCCCAGGTACGTCGACAGGGGCGCCGCGTCCGGGTCCACCTTGACGGCGTTCGCCGCGTCCACGACGGCGTACTCGCGCCAGCCGAAGAAGTGCAGGACGTGCTCGCCGACGGCGACGTTCTCGGCGTCGGAGGCGACGACCTCGCCGACCGCGCCGCCCAGCATGGGCTTGTCCAGCTCGTAGGGGGCGGCGTAGGACTTGGCGGCGCTCATCCGCCCGCGCATGTACGGGTCGACGGAGACGTACAGGTTGCGCACCAGCACCTGCCCGGCGCCCGGGGTGGGGACCTCCGACTCGACGAGCGCGAAGTCCTCGGGCTTCGGCCAGCCGACCGGGCGGGTGACCAGGTGCCATGCGCGGTTGACGGCGGGGAGGGCTGGGGAGTCGGTCATGGGACACCTTTCCTGAGGTTTGCTCGGGCCCGACTGGGCCGCCGAGAATGTTTCATGCTCTGAAACAACCATGCGGCTGAACATTTCAGCTTGTCAAACAAATGGGTACCCTGGATCGCATGGCCACACCACGCGACACGACCCGCCGCCCCGACGCTCTCACCCTGGAAGTCGTCGAACTGATCGGCGAGGTCGTGGCCCGCTTCCACGCGGACTACGAGGAGGCGGCGGCGGAGCGCGCCCTGACCGGGGCGCAGGCGAAGCTGCTGAGCCTGCTGTCGCTGGAGCCGCTGCCGATGCGGAAGCTGGCCCAGAGGCTGAAGTGCGAGCCGTCGAACGTCACGGGGATCGTGGACCGACTGGGGGCGCGGGGCCTGGTCGAGCGCCGCCCCGACCCCGGCGACCGCCGGGTGAAGGTCGCGGCGGCGACGGAGGAGGGACGCCTGGTGGCCCGGGGACTGCGCGAGTCACTGCGCTTCGCACGCGAGCCACTGGCGGGGCTGTCGGAGGCGGAGCGGGTGGCACTGCGGGACGCGCTGCGGCTGATGGTCGGGGAGAGCTCGCCGGAGGACTGACCGTCAGCGCGCTTCGAACTCGTACCGCAACTCGTAGAGGTGCCCGGCCTTCACCATGACCGTCACCTCGACCGGGGTGCCCCCGTCACCGTGGACGACCCTGAGGGTGCGCAGGACGGGCGTGCCGCTGGTGAGGTGGAGTGCCTGGTACTGCGCCTGGGTCGGAATCCGCGCGGAGACTCGATCCACGCTGCGGCGCGCGGGGTGGCCCAGTTCCGCCAGCAGCGCGGGTGCGCCGTTCTTGATCCGACGGCGCTCCATGAGTGCCGTGTCCCGGACGATGTCCAACGGGTAATAGCAGTCGACGAGTTCGGCGGGTTCGTCGTCGATCAGCAGAATCTGGCTGCGCAGCAGTGCCCTGCCGTCCGCGGGGAGGCCGAAGGCGGAACGGACGTCGGCGGGCGGGCAGACCTCCGCGACATCACGGAGCACGCTGCGGGCGCGGGTGCCGTGCTTGGCAGCCTCTGTGAGCCAGCGGTCCGCTGTGGTGAGCGCGGCCGGTGAGACCGTACGCTGCCGATGCTCGCGGACGGTGACGGAGGCTCCGGCCCTGCCGACCACAAGACCTTCCTCCTTGAGGAGCTGCAACGCCTTCTGCACCGTGGCGTTCGACGCGTCGAAGCGCTCCTTGAGCCGTGCCGTGGAGGGGAGGCTCGCGCCTGGCGCCAGTTCGCCGCTCATGATGTCGTCGCGCAGGTCGGCGGCGATGCGCTCATGGAGGGAGCGACGGTCGGCACCCTCCGTTTCCGCTTGGGGCACGGTCATCCGATCTCGATCTCGTAGCGCAGCCTCTGCCGCAGGGCAGGCATCACCATACGATCCACCTGGATCGGGCGGCCCTCGCGGTCGAGGGTCACTCGGCTGAGCCGCAGCACCGGCTCGTCAGGGGCGGTCTCCAGGGCCCGGCGCTCCTCCTCGTCCGGCATCGTGGCCGTCACGTCCTCGCGCACCAGGACGCCGATGTGGCCGAGTTCGGCGAGCAAGGTGACGGCACCACCGCGGATCTTGGCGGTGCGCGCCAGGGCGGTTCCCCGGGCGACGGCCAGTGGGTAGTAGGTGTCGGTCAATTCGTTCGGCAACCCGTCGAGGAGGATCAGGCGCCGACGCACGACGACCGGTTCACCTTCGTCGACGCGGAGCAGTCTCGCCACCTCGGCGGGCGCGGGCACCTCGCCGGCATGGAGGATGCGCTGGGTCCCCCGGCGACCCTGCTCCTCGGCCTCCGCGCCCCAGGCGTCGCCGTTGCCCTTCTCCTGCGGCGTCAGATACGGAAGGGACGTGCTGACCCATCTGCTCGCACCCATGAGGCCCTCCTTGCGGCCGACGCTACGCCCATCGGGGGCCAACGTTAGGCGACTTCGCCCGTGTGTTCCTCCCTATCCTGCCACCTAGCTACATTTCACAAAAAGCGGTAAGGTCGCGCTTCGTCGGACGCCCCAACTCCGTGAGGTGACCCCTCGTGTCCTTGTCACGACACCGTCGTTTCCCACGCTCGCGCGCCTCGGTGCGCGACGCCCGCGCCTTCGTTCGTCAGGTCCTGACGGGCTGGGGTCACACCGATCGACTTGACGACATAACGCTCTGCGTCTCGGAGTTGGCCACCAACGCACTCCTCCACGGAGCACCGCCCGGCAGGGAGTACTGCGTGACTCTCACACTCGACGGCTCGGTGATCCGCCTCGCGGTGCGGGACAGCGGCGACCGACAGCTCGATATCGACGTCCCAGAGGCCGACTGGGAGGCGTGCTCCGGACGCGGTTTACGGCTTGTCCGGGAGGTTGCCGACGACATGGGGGTCACACAGCAAGTGGTCGGCAAAAGCGTTTGGGTGGCTTTCAAAAGCGTGTCACCTAGCAAGGGTGCTGGGAGATCACTTACTGACGCTCCGACCCGCTTGCCTGTAGTTCCGCAGTCATAGCGCCCGTCCGTCGCAGGCAGGACAGGGCCTCGTCGAGCGCCTCGGGACATATCATCGCCAATTCCTTCAGTGCCTCCTGGTGAGTGTGGAGCGACAGCGCCCGGCGGAGCAGCGATCGCGCCTCGGGGGAGCGACCTCGGGCCCTGGCCAGGGCCGCCAGCGCGGAGGCACACCGGGACGGCTCGGTGATGGTGCCAGCGACCTCGATGGCCTGGTCCAAGTGACCCGCCCTGGCCAATGCCTTCGCCACACCAGCCAGTGCCGAGGCGCGGTTGGAGACGTTCGGCGCGGTGCGGGCCAGCTCCGCAGCTCGATGAGCGAGACGGACGGCATCCTCCGTATGTTCCGCGTGCGCGAGTTCTCCCGCCAGTGCTGCCAGGGCGCCAGCGACGTTGGCCAGCGTCATGGCCTGTTCGTCCCCGATGAAGCCTTCAGCGATCTCGGCTGCGGCGCCCGGTCTCCCGACCGCCACCAGCGCCCGCGCCGCGTCGGTGAGTGCCAGGACGCGGTAGGAGGCGTTCGGCGTGGTACTCGCCAGACGGACGGCCATGTGCGCCAGGCGGACAGCCTCATCCGTCCGGCCCGCCTTGGTCAGTGCCCGGGCCGCGGCCGCCAGTGCCATCGCCCGGTCGTCGGGCTCGGTGACGGTCTCCGCGAGCCGCATACTCTCATCGGCCGAGCCCACCTCGGCCAGTGTTTCAGCGACGTTTGCCAAGGCCCAGGAGCGCCAAACTGGGTCAGGTGCCGCACGCGCCAGGTCGGCGGCAGTGTGCGCGAGACGAACGGCTTCCTCCGCCCACCCTGCCTTCGCCAGCGCACCAGCCACGTTCGCCAAGGCCTCCGCCTGATCATCAGGATCAATGTGCCCTCGGCTCACTCGGGCATACCTATCGCTGAGTTGGATTGCCTCCGCCGCCTGCCCCGTCTCTGCCAACGAAAGCGCGGCATGACTCAGCAGCCTGGCCCGGGCGACGGGTTCCTTGACGGACCCCGCCGCGTCGACGGCGACCCGGGCGAGTCCCTTGGCTTCCTCCGTACGGTCCACCTGGGCCAGCGCCCGAGCCACTTGCAGGGTGCTCGAGACCGTCCGGGCGACATCGGGTGCGGTGCGGGCCGCTTCGATGGCGATTTCCGTGTACCGGGTCGCACGGTCCGCCTCCCTCGCGTCCGCCAATGCACGAGCCGCTTCCACCAGGGCAACCGCGCGGTGTTGGGGAGCGCCGATAGTGGCGGCCGCTTCGGCGGCTCGGTTGACCAGACGCGCCGCTTCCTCGGCCTGCCCCGTCTTCTTGAGTACGCGTGCGACGCGCAGGAGTCCGTCGGCCCGCGTCGCAGCGTTGCCGACCGTGCTGACTGCCTCGGCGGCGGCGATCCCACGCCGCATGGCCTCGTCGGTGTAGCCGACCGTCGCCATGGTCAACGCCACCTTGCTCCATGCCATGGCTCGGTGCCCGGGATCGCTGACCGAATCCATCAGGCGTGCCGCTTCCTCCGGCCTCTCTGCAGTGACCAGCAACTGTGCCACTCGTCCGAGCGCGTCGGCGCGCTCGGGCAGCTCGGCGAGGTCGCCCGCCGCCTCGGTAGCATGCGGGACAAGAGCGATAGCGTCCCCCGGCAGCTTGGCCTTCACCAGCGTCCACAGCACATCGATCACTGCTGGGAACCGGCGCCGGGGATCGCTGATCGTGCGCGCGAGCCGGATCCCCTCCTCTCCCCGCCCCACCTTCGCCAGCACGTGGGCCGACTCGGCCAAGACTCCTGCCCGCTCTTCGAGGTCTGCCAGATCATCCACCAATTCAGCAGCGTCACGCACCGAACCGACGGCCTCCTCCGGCCGCCCTGCCTTCACCAACGCCTCGGCCACTCCGACCAGCACTCCGCACCGATGACCCGGATCATCGATCGTCTGAGCGCACCGGACAGCTTCCTCGCCCTGCCCAACCTTGGCCAGCACGTACGCGACCTGCTGCAACACCCTGACCCGCTCGTCCGGATCACCCAGGCCACCAGCGTCCTCGGCAGCGTTACGGGCCAGACCGACGGCCTCCTCCAGCCGCCCGGCCTCCATGAGCGCTTCAGCCGCTACGGCCGACGGCCACGACCGGTGAGGCGGGTCAGTGAGGCTGCGCACCACATCGACCGTCTCGGTAGCCAGGCAGGCGGCTTCCTCCGTCCGTCCGGCCTCCCCAAATACCTCTACCACGGCGGTCAGCGCTTCAACTCGGCTCACCGGATCGCCGGACGAGCGAGCCGTCTCAGCGGCTTCGTGCGCAAGACCGACGCTCCGATCCAGCCGTCCTGCCCTGATGAGGATCCGCGCCGCATCGACGAACGCTCCGCTCTGCTCACTCACATCGCTGATCGCGCGGGCCAGTTCGACGGCCTCATCGACCTCTTCCACGTTCGCCAGCGCATAGACACAGCCTCGCAGAGCCTGGTCGCGTACGGCGGGGCGCACCAAGGCGTGGGCGGCACGCAGGACCACCTGCCCCTCACCGATCAGCCATGCTTCATGGAGAACATCCGCGAACAGTCGAGACTCGTGCGCAGAAAACTCGACCCTGGCACCGAGTAGCGCCACAGCCTTTCGGACGTGTCCGAGCTTGGCCAGGACGGTGATGGCCTCGGCCGGGAAACTCAGTGCCTTGCGCCTGAGTTCGTCACGGAAGTGTGAGAGGCGCACGCACGAGACGAGGTCCGCTTCCGGTTCTGCCCTGTGCAGGGTGAAGGCATCGGTGATCTCGGTGAGGGCTTCGGTGTCGCTTCCGGTGGTGTGCCAGAGCCGTTCGTGCCGTGCCGGATCGGTCGCGAGCCGGGTAAGCCGCGCGGTGTCCCGCTGCTGGCGCAGCATCTGCGGGTAGCCCGTCAGCGCGTACTCGGGAGTCTCCTGCGGCCACCCCCCTTCCCTGCACGCGTCGACCAGGTCGTGCACCCGTGCTCGGTAGTCACGCAGCACGGAAGGACGCAGCAGGTGCTGGGCGCTGACCACGAGCTCTTGGTGGGCGAAGGAGTACAGGGAGGGACGTCGGCCGTCGCTGAGGGGCCACTGCGCGGGGCGGAGCTGGAAGGACCGCCCTGTCGCACCGCTGAGCACCGCTTCGATCTGCCGAGGAGTACGGTCCCCGACCAGAAGGGCATAGTCGGCGGCGCTGAGTCCGCCGCCCGCGGCGGAAGTCAGACCGACGAGATCGAGCGACAGGTCCCCCGCGACGATCATGTCGTTCAGGTTGCGTTCGGCATCCACGCGCACCGCGCGGGCGGCGGGTGACTCGGCGAGGTCGTGGTTGATGTGACTCGCACGCAGCGGATGGCCGTTGGACACATCGCCGGGAACAGGCGGATTGGGCCGACCGGCGACGATCACTCGCAAGCCGGCCGTCGGGGCAGCGGGTAGCAGCCCGGCGATGCTGTATCCGGCGAACGCGGATTCCACGCCGCTGTCCTCGTCCAGTCCGTCAACGACCAGCACGAGCCGCTGCCCTCGGTCGAGTGCCCGCTCGGCGGCGCGGCGCAGGGCGTCATGGAAGCCGCCGTAGCCGCCACAGTCGAGGTCGCTGTCCTCCAGGTAGGCGCGCAACTGCTGTTGCAGCATGGACAGGAAGGCGGTGCGGTCGGATCGGCCGGCCAACCGGGCGGTGATGAAGAAGGCCAGTACGTGCACGCCGTCGGGAGGGTTCAGGGCGAACTGCGCCATGATCGCCGTCTTGCCCGACCAGGCCGGGGCCAGCCATCGCCAGTACGAGGGACCGTGCGCGTCCTCGCCGAGAGCGAAGTCGCTCATCTCGGCGAGTTCCTGCTCTCTACCCTCGAACCGGGCGGCCGCCAGTATGCGGATCTCCGCCTCGTACACCGAGAGCGGCGCCTTGCTCGCACCGTGCACGATCACGTCGCCCATGATCGTGGTGGTGCTGTTGTGGTCGCCGGTGACGACCACACCCAGGTCTCCATCGGCGTCGACCGCCCGCTCCTCCAGGGGTCTCCCGCACGGTGCCGCCGCCCCGACTCCGGAGGCTGAAGCGTTCTGGAGGGCGGCTTCAGCGGGCTTGCGCAGGCCCCGCCACCACTTCACGCGTCCTCGTTCTCGTCGCCGGTGACGGCCTGGCCGATGCCACCGGAAGCGGAGACTCCTCGCTCGCCCGGTACGGCGTTGCCGGAGGGAGAGGGGGAGGCCGACGTGGGGACGGGCGGTGTCGCGGATCCCAGACGGTTGCGGTCGCCGGTAACCGCACGGCCGATGCCTCCGCCGGATTGCACCGACCGCGGCCCTGCGGTCGGAGTGCTGCTGCGGAACAGGGCGATCACCGATACCACCAGGGCGAGGAGGCCGACCACCGCGCCCGCCAGGCTCGCGGCCTGTCCGGCGGTGTCCAGGTCTGCCAGGACCGCCACGAGCACCAAGGCCGCCGAGGCCGCTCCCGCCACCACCGCCGTCATGACGATCCAGGCCCGCGCCGTCCCTGACATGGCCATACCCCACCGACTCCCCGTGCCACCCGGAACGGTGAACGCTCCGGCACCTCCCGTTGCGTAAGACCGTATCCGTCCAGGAGTAGCGACAACCACCCCAAAGGGAGTCCTGGCCGCACCGCTCACGGGGCACGCGGAGCGCTTACGTGCACCACCACAGGAAGCGGTCGCAGGTTTCCGTCGGGGTCGGGTCCGGGGACTGCGGTGGGGTGGGGGTCGTCGTCGGGGGCGGGTCGTCGTCGGACTCCGGGGACGACGGGTCCGGGTTCGCGGGGCCGGTGGGGTCCGGGGACGAGGGGCGGGAGGCCGACGGGGAGTCGGGCTCGGTCGCCGTGTCCGACTTCGTGGCGTCCGGTGAGGACGACGGGGACGCCGACACCGTTGTCGAGGCGGACGCGCTCGTGGACGGCGTGTCCGAGGTCGTGGTCGTTCCCGAGGGGGCGTCGGCCGGGACCGCCGACGCCTCGCCCACCTCTCTCGTCGCCTCGCCGTCCGTCGTCTCGCCGCCCGCCGCGGCCGGTTTCTCCGGGGAGTGCGGGGCGTCCATGCCGAGTTCGGCCAGGCTCAGTCCCCCGGCCGCCAGGACGAAGCCCGCGACGACGAGCAGGGTCCGGCGGCGGCGCCTGCGGTGGGCGGCGGCCTTGCGGTCACGGCGGCTGGAGCGGGCGCCGGACGGGGTGGCGTCGTCGGGGTCCTCGTCGAGGCTCTCGTCCGGGTCGTCGTCGAGGGTCTCGGCCGGGTCCTCGTCGAGCTTTCGCCCCGGGGCTTCCCGGGGGGTGTCGTCGGCCGTCGCCGGCTCGACCCCGTATCGCCGGTCGAAGACCTCACTCGCCGTCAGGGCGTCGTCCGCCGCGCGGAGTTGGTGGCAGGGCGTGCCGCAGCCCGGGCAGGCGAGGGCGCCGTTGAGGTGCCGTCGGCACGGGTGGCAGTAGTCCATGACGCGGGAAGGTTAAGTTCCGGGAAGGGTGCGTTCCTAGAGGCCACTGTGAAAGTTGTGTGGGGAAGCACGCGGGGCCGCCTCTTCCCCGTCTGCGAAACTGCCGAAACCGTTATGTGTCCGACCCATTGACACTCCGAGCACCCCGTCCTTACTGTCACGCCAACATTTCGAACGAGTGACGAAATATCGAACACAGCGAAGGGCAGCCGCCGTGCGCATCACCGGAATCAGCACACACGTGGTCGGGACGCCGTGGCGCAACCTGACCTACGTCCAGGTGCACACCGACGAGGGCCTCACCGGAGTCGGCGAGACCCGGATGCTGGGGCACACCGACGCTCTCCTCGGCTACCTGAAGGAGGCCGAGGCCAACCACATTCTCGGTTCCGACCCGTTCGCTGTCGAGGATCTGGTCCGCCGCATGAAGTACGGCGACTTCGGCCGCGCGGGCGAGATCGTGATGTCCGGCATCGCGGTCGTCGAGATGGCGTGCTGGGACATCAAGGGCAAGGCCCTCGGTGTCCCGGTGTGGCAGCTGCTGGGCGGGAAGGTCACCGACAGGGTCAAGGCCTACGCCAACGGGTGGTACACCACCGAGCGGACGCCGGAGGCGTACCACAAGGCGGCGCAGGGGGTCATGGAGCGCGGTTACCGGGCGCTGAAGATCGACCCGTTCGGCACCGGGCACTTCGAGCTGGACCAGCAGCAGACGAACTACGCCGTGTCGCTGATCGAGGCCGTGCGGGACGCCATCGGGCCGGACGCCGAGCTGATGCTGGAGATGCACGGCCGGTTCTCGCCGTCCACCGCCGTCCGGCTCGCGCGCGAGCTCGCGCCGTTCAGGCCGGCCTGGCTGGAGGAGCCGGTCCCGCCGGAGAACCTCAAGGCGCTGAAGAAGGTCGCCGAGAAGGTCGACATCCCGGTCGCCACCGGTGAGCGCATCCACGACCGGATCGAGTTCCGCGAGCTGTTCGAGGACCAGTCGGTGGACGTCATCCAGCCCGACGTCGGCCACATCGGCGGCATCTGGGAGACCCGGAAGCTGGCCGCGACCGCCGAGACCCACTACACGCTGGTCGCCCCGCACAACGTCGGCGGGCCGGTGCTCACCGCCGCGAGCCTCCAGGTCGGGTTCACCTCCCCGAACTTCAAGATCCTTGAGCACTTCAACGACTTCGCCGACGCGGAGATCAAGAAGGTCGTGAAGGGCGCGCCGCGGGTGGATCCGAAGGACGGGTGCTTCCACCTCTCCGACGCGCCCGGTCTCGGCGTCGAGCTGGACACCGACGCGGCGGCCGAGTTCCCGCAGCAGCAGGCGCGGTTCGACCTGTGGGCCGAGGGCTGGGAGAAGCGCGACCCCAAGGGGGCCGGGGCATGAGCGGCGCGGTCCTCGTCGAGGCGCCGGGGGTGCACCGGCTGGTGCCGCACGAGCCGCGTGAACCGGGGCCCGGCGAGGCGCTGGTGCGGGTGCACGCCGCGGGGATCTGCGGCAGCGACCGCGAGGTCTACCAGGGCAACCGGCCCGAGGGGTACGTGCGTTACCCGCTCACCCCCGGGCACGAGTGGTCCGGGACGGTGGCGCGGGTCGGCACCGGCGTGCCGGGCTCGCTCGTCGGCCGGAAGGTCGTGGGCGAGGGTTTCCGCAACTGCCAGGTGTGCGACCGCTGCCACGCGGGCGAGACGACGCTGTGCACGGCCGGGTACGAGGAGACCGGGTTCACCCAGCCGGGTGCCATGGCCCCGACCCTGACCCTGCCCGCCCGGCTGCTGCACGCCCTGCCCGACGACGCCGATCTCACCGCGGCCGCCCTGCTGGAGCCCGCGGCCTGCATCGCCGCCGCCGCGCTGAAGACGAACGCCCGGCCCGGTGAGCGGGTGGCCGTGGTCGGGACGGGCACGCTCGGCATGTTCGCCGTGCAGTTCCTGCGCGCCGCCTCCCCGGCCGAGCTGCTGGTGGTCGGTACGCGCGGGGACCGGGAGGCGCTGTCGCGGCAGTTCGGCGCGACCGACTTCCGGACCAAGGACCGGCCGCTGACGGACGACTTCGACGTCGTGATCGAGACCGCCGGGTCCGCGGACGCCGCGCGTACGGCCGCCGCGCTGCTGCGCCGGGGCGGGCGCCTGGTGCTGACCGGCATCCCGGCGCCGGGCGCCGACGGCCTCGACCCGACCGACCTGGTCGTACGGCAGCTGGAGGTGCACACCGTCTTCGGGGCGCCGCCGGACGCCTGGGCGCACACGGTGCGGGTCTTCGCCGCCGGTCTGCTCGATCCGCGGCCGCTGGTGACGCACGAGCTGCCGCTCGCGGAGTTCTCGGAGGCCATCGAGCTGGTGGGCTCCGGCGACCCGAAGGTCGGCAAGGTGCTGCTGCACCCGGACGCCCTCCCCTGAGCCGTACGCCGGTGCGGGGGCGACCTGACGGCCTTGGCACCGGCGTACACCCACCGCAACGGACGTCGCGCATCCGAGCCGCCGGAACCCGAAGGCGCTCGCACCGCGGCACCTCCTACCCGCCGCCGCGAACTTCGTCCGACATATCGAACACTAAGGAACGCTTGTGACCGACGCTTCCGCCACGGCCGCCGCACGCAGGCCCGGTGAGCAGGCCCTCACCGCGCTCGGCCTGGCCGCGCCCGCCCCCGACCCCGCCGACACCTCGCCGCACTCCTTCCCGGGCGGCGGACGCTGGCGCACCGAGATCCCGTCCTGCGAGGGTCCGGAGGCGCTGGGGGTGGTGCTCAAGGAGTCCTCGCGGCTCGACGTGCCGATCCACCGGATCAGCCAGGGCAGCGGCGTGTGGATGCTGACCGACGCCGAGATCACCGAGATGGTCGAGGCCACCGCCGAACGCGACATCGAGCTCTGCCTGTTCACCGGCCCGCGCGGCACCTGGGACATCGGCGCCTCCACCCGGACCGACTCGGGCGGCGCGGGCCTCAGGGCGCGCGGCCACGCCGCGGTCGCCGGGTGCGTCGAGGACGCCGTGCGGGCGAGCGAGCTGGGCGTCAAGTGTCTGCTGGTCGCCGACGAGGGCGTGCTGTGGACGCTGCACCGGGCCCGGGCGGCCGGCCTCCTCCCGGCCGGCACCACGCTCAAGCTCTCCGCGCTCGTCGGTCCGGTCAACCCGGCCTCGTACGCGGTGTACGAGCGGCTCGGCGCCGACTCCATCAACGTGCCCAGCGACCTGACGGCGGATCACCTGACCGAAATACGTCGGGTTTCGGCCGCGCCGATGGACATGTACATCGAGGCTCCGGACGACCTCGGCGGCTATGTCCGCATGTACGAGGTCGCCGAGCTGATCCGGCGCGGCGCCCCGCTGTATCTGAAGTTCGGCCTGTCCAAGGCGCCCGGGATCTATCCGTACGGCCACCACCTGCGGGAACTCACGCTGGCCACCGCGAAGGAGCGGGTGCGCCGCGGTCGCCTCGCCCTCGATCTGCTCGCCCGGCACGGGGCGGACGGCGACATGGCGCCGCTCGGCACCCGGCTGCCGGGCCCGCTCAACCGGTTCGAGATCTCGTCATAACGTTCCGGAAACTCCCTTCTCAAAAGACGACACGACCGCGCACAATCCCACACACCTGCCTCGCCGAACCAGCCCTCACCTCAAGGATGATGACCATGCGCAACCGCAGAGCCGCACTCGCCGCGATAGCCTCCGCCGCCTCGCTCGCCCTCACCCTGACCGCCTGCGGCCAGAGCAGCGAGGGCGGCAGCGAGGAGGACAAGTCGGGCAGCGACGGCGCCACCGTCGGCATCGCGATGCCGACCAAGTCCTCCGAGCGCTGGATCACCGACGGCGCCAACGTCGAGAAGGAACTGAAGGCCAAGGGCTTCGAGACCAAGCTGGTCTTCGGCGAGGACGACCCGGACCAACAGGTCTCGCAGATCGAGAACATGATCACGCAGGGCGTGGACGCCCTGATCGTGGCCGCGATCGACAACAAGTCCCTCGGCAACGTGATGCAGCAGGCCAAGGACGCCGACATCCCGGTCATCTCCTACGACCGGCTGATCCTCGGCACGGAGAACGTCGACTACTACGCCTCGTTCGACAACGAGAAGGTCGGCGAGCTGCAGGGCGGCTACATCGTCGACAAGCTCGGGCTGAAGGCGGGCAAGAAGGGCCCCTTCAACATCGAGCTGTTCGCCGGCTCCAACGACGACAACAACACCCGGTACTTCTTCAACGGCGCGATGAAGGTCCTGAAGCCGTACCTGGACAAGGGCCAGCTCGTCGTCCGCTCCAAGCAGACCGACCTCAACCAGGTCACCACGCTGCGCTGGGACGGCGGCACCGCGCAGAAGCGCATGGACGACCTGCTCACCTCCAGCTACCGCAGCGCCCGGGTCGACGCGGTGCTCTCGCCGTACGACGGCATCTCCATCGGCATCCTGTCCGCCCTGAAGTCGGACGGCTACGGCTCCGGCAGCAAGGCCATGCCGGTCGTCACCGGCCAGGACGCCGAGATCGCCTCGGTGAAGTCGATCAAGGCGGGCCAGCAGACCCAGACCGTCTTCAAGGACCTGCGCGAACTCGCCAAGGTCGCCGCGAACATGGTCGACGCGGTCCTGAACGACAAGAAGCCCGAGGTCAACGACACCAAGTCGTACGACAACGGCTCCAAGGTCGTCCCCGCCTACCTGCTGCAGCCGGTCAGCGTCGACAAGAGCAACTGGGAGAAGGTCCTCGTCGAGGGCGGCTACTACTCCGCCGACCAGCTCAACTGACCGGGCCCCCTCAAGGATTGGAAGGCACGACCATGGCGGGACCCGTCCTGGAAATGCGCTCGATCGTCAAGACCTTTCCCGGTGTCAAAGCGCTGTCGGACGTCACGCTCACCGTTCGCCAGGGCGAGGTCCACGCCATCTGCGGGGAGAACGGCGCCGGAAAGTCGACCCTGATGAAGGTGCTCTCCGGAGTCCATCCGCACGGCAGTTACGAGGGCGACGTCCTCTTCGAGGGCGAAGCCTGCCGGTTCAAGGACATCCGGGCGAGCGAGCAGCACGGCATCGTGATCATCCACCAGGAACTGGCCCTGGTGCCGTACCTGTCGATCGCGGAGAACATCTTCCTCGGCAACGAGCACGCCAAGCGCGGACTGATCAACTGGAACGACACCCTCAAGCACGCCACCGAACTGCTGCGCCGGGTCGGCCTCGACGAGCACCCGGAGACCCGCGTCGCCGACATCGGCGTGGGCAAGCAGCAGTTGGTGGAGATCGCCAAGGCGCTGTCGAAGAAGGTGAAACTGCTCATCCTCGACGAGCCCACGGCGGCGCTCAACGACGAGGACAGCGGCAAACTCCTCGATCTGATCCTTCAGTTGAAGGAGCAGGGCATCACCTCGATCATCATCTCGCACAAGCTGAACGAGATCCGCCGGGTCGCCGACTCGGTCACCATCATCCGCGACGGGCGCTCCATCGAGACGCTCGACGTGAAGGCGGCGGACACCACCGAGGACCGGATCATCAGCGGGATGGTCGGCCGCGACCTGGAGAACCGCTTCCCGGACCGGACCCCGCACCAGCCCGAGGAGGGCACGGCCCCGGCCCTGGAGATCCGCAACTGGACCGTGCACCACCCCATCGACCAGCAGCGCAAGGTCGTCGACGACGTCTCGATCGAGGTGCGGCGCGGCGAGATCGTCGGCATCGCCGGGCTCATGGGCGCCGGGCGCACCGAACTGGCGATGAGCGTCTTCGGCCGCACCTACGGCCGGCACGCGGGCGGCACGGTCCTCAGGGACGGCCGGGAGATCCGCACGAAGACCGTCCCGGAGGCGGTCAAGCACGGGATCGCCTACGTCACCGAGGACCGCAAGCACTACGGCCTCAACCTCATCGACACCATCAACCGGAACATCTCGCTGACCGCGCTGGGCAAGGTCTCCAAGCGGGGCGTGGTCGACGAGCACGGTGAGCAGCAGGTCGCCGAGGACTACCGCAAGTCCATGAACATCAAGGCGCCGACCGTCTTCGAGCCGGTCGGCAAGCTGTCCGGCGGCAACCAGCAGAAGGTCGTCCTCAGCAAGTGGATCTTCGCGGGTCCCGAGGTGCTGATCCTGGACGAGCCCACGCGCGGCATCGACGTCGGCGCCAAGTACGAGATCTACACGGTCATCGACCGCCTGGC
Source organism: Streptomyces sp. NPDC018026 (assembly GCF_044327745.1). Classification (NCBI taxonomy): domain Bacteria; kingdom Bacillati; phylum Actinomycetota; class Actinomycetes; order Kitasatosporales; family Streptomycetaceae; genus Streptomyces; species Streptomyces sp. NPDC018026. The sequence continues at coordinate 732,904 of NZ_JBIRFY010000002.1, read as the reverse complement.
GGCCGAGGGCAAGGCGGTCGTGTTCATCTCCTCCGAACTGCCCGAGCTGCTCGGCATGTGCGACCGCATCTACACGATGGCCGCGGGACGGCTGACGGGTGAGTTCTCGCGCGCCGAGGCCTCGCAGGAGGCGCTGATGCGGCAGATGACGAAGGACAAGCAGGACCAGAAGACCCTGAAGGGCGAAGAGGTAAGCCGATGAGCACGGACGTGACAGCCAAGACTCCCGCACCGGCACCGCCCGGCAGAGAGGGACCGGCCTCCGGCGGCGGCCTGCTGCAGCTGATGCTCGACGGCCTGCGCCGCAACATGCGCCAGTACGGCATGCTGATGGCCCTCGGCCTGATCGTGGTGCTGTTCGCGGTGTGGTCGGACGGCGACCTGCTGCTGCCGCGCAACGTCTCCAACCTGGTGCTGCAGAACAGCTACATCCTGATCCTCGCGATCGGCATGATGCTCGTCATCATCGCGGGCCACATCGACCTGTCGGTGGGTTCACTGACCGCCTTCGTCGGCGCGACGGCCGCCGTCCTGATGGTCAACCACGACCTGCCCTGGCCGGTGGCGGTGATCCTCTGCCTGGCCATCGGCGCCGCCGCCGGTGCCGTGCAGGGCTTCTTCATCGCCTATCTCGGCATACCGTCGTTCATCGTGACCCTCGCGGGCATGCTGCTCTTCCGCGGTCTGACGGAGATCTTCCTCAAGGGCCAGACCCTCGGCCCGTTCCCCAAGGACCTGCAGAAGATCGCCAACGGCTTCCTGCCCGAGGTCGGCCCGAACACCAACTACCACAACCTCACCCTGCTGCTGGGCTTCGCCCTGATCGCCTTCGTGGTCTACCAGGAGGTCCGCGACCGCAAGCGGCAGCTGGAGTTCTCCCTCGACGTGCCGCCGCTCAAGCTGTTCCTGCTCAAGCTGGTCGCGCTGGTCGCCGCGGTCCTCGTGGTCACGCTGCTGCTGGCCAGCTACAAGGGCGCGCCGATCGTGCTGCTCATCCTGGGCGTGCTGGTGGTCGGCTTCGGCTATCTGATGCGCAACGCGATCATCGGCCGCCACATCTACGCCATCGGCGGCAACCTGCCCGCGGCCAAGCTGTCGGGCGTGAAGGACAAGAAGGTCACCTTCCTGGTCTTCCTGAACATGGGCATGCTCGCGGCCCTGGCGGGTCTGGTCTTCGCCGCCCGCTTCAACGCGGCCTCGCCCAAGGCGGGCCTCAACTTCGAGCTGGAGGCCATCGCCGCCTCGTTCATCGGCGGCGCGTCGATGAGCGGCGGCGTCGGCACGGTCCTCGGCGCGATCATCGGCGGTCTGGTCCTGGGCGTGCTGAACAACGGCATGAACCTCGTCGGCATCGGCACCGACTGGCAGCAGGTCATCAAGGGCGCGGTACTGCTGGCGGCGGTCGGGTTCGACGTGTGGAACAAGCGCAGGGTCGGTTCGTAACGGATCTCGGGCCCCGCCACTCACGGCGGGGCCCGCTTCTTCTCACGGAAGTACAGGAGCCGAACGTATGGAACTGAGCAGACGAACGGTCATCGCGTCGGCGGCCGCGGCCGGCGTCGCCGCCACCGCGGCCGGCGGCACGGCGCACGCCTCGGGAGGCAGGAAACCCGTGAAGGAACTCTTCGGCAGGCTGGCCGACGGGACGAAGGTGTACCGCTGGTCGCTGGAGAACGGCGGCACGCGGATGAAGGTGCTGTCGTACGGCGGCGTGGTGCAGTCCCTGGAGATCCCGGACCGCCGGGGCCGCTACGCGAACGTCTCGCTGGGCTTCGACAACATCGAGGACTACGTCGCCCGCAGCCCGCACTTCGGCGCCCTGATCGGGCGGTACGGCAACCGCATCGCCAAGGGCCGCTTCACCCTGGACGGCAAGGAGTACCAGCTCTCCGTCAACGACGGGGAGAACTCCCTGCACGGCGGCGCCCTGGGCTTCGACTACCGGGTGTGGGACGTCGAGCCCTTCACCGAGGGCTCCGACACCGGCCTGGTGCTGCACTACACCAGCGTCGACGGCGAGATGGGCTACCCGGGCACGCTGAGGGCGAAGGTGACGTACACCCTCACCCGGCGCGGCGACTGGCGCATCGACTACGAGGCCACCACCGACCAGGCCACCGTCGTCAACCTCACCAGCCACGTCTACTGGAACCTGGCCGGCGAGGGCAGCGGCACGATCGAGGACCACGAGCTGTCGATCGCCGCCTCCTGCTTCACACCCACCGACGCGGGCCTGATCCCCACCGGCGAGCTGGCCCGGGTGTCCGGCACGCCCTTCGACTTCCGCCGGGCCAAGCCGGTCGGCCGGGACATCCGGGACGCCCACCCGCAGCTGGTCACCGCCAAGGGCTTCGACCACAACTGGGTGCTCGACAAGGGCATCACCGACCGCCCCGAGCACATCGCCACCCTGCGGGACCACGCCTCCGGCCGCACCCTGCGCATCGCCACCGACCAGCCCGGGCTCCAGTTCTACTCGGGCAACTTCCTGGACGGCACCCTGACGGGCACCGGCGGCTCCCTCTACCGCCAGGGCGACGCCCTGTGCCTGGAGACGCAGCACTTCCCGGACTCGCCGAACCACCCGTCGTTCCCGTCGACCGTGCTGCGGCCCGGCGAGACGTACCGGACGTCGACGGTGCACTCCTTCGACGCGTAGGCGACGCCGGGGGACCCCGGACGGCGCGGGCACACTTTCTTCACACGTGTTGAACGGTGCCCCGTCCGCCTCCGTATACAAGGGCGGCCCGTGTCCCCGCACGGGCCGCCCACTCACGGAGGTCCACTTGTCCGGCAACGTCACCTCGTTGTTCCGCAGCACCGCGGCGCACAGCCCCTCGATGGCGGCGCTGGCGCGGGAGAGCGGCGAGGCGGCGGGCGCCGGTCCGGTGGACTTCTGCATCCCCTGCAACCCGTACTTCCCCACCCCGGCGATGTTCGAGGAGATGGCCGCCCGGCTGCGGGACATCGTCACGTACTACCCGAGCAGCGCCGACACCATCACCGCCGAGCTGTGCAGTCTGCTCCAGCTCCCGCCGCAGTGCGTGGCGATGGGCAACGGCTCCACGGAGCTGATCACCTGGATCGACCACCTGCTGGTCCGGGAGTCCCTCGCCGTCCCCGTCCCCACCTTCGGCCGCTGGACCGACCAGCCCATGGAGACCGGCAAGCGGGTCGACATGTTCCCGCTCCAGGAGGCCGGCGGCTTCGCCCTCGACCTCGCCCGGTACGGCGAGTTCGTCCGGGCCAGGGGCACCCGGGCCGTGGTCGTCTGCAACCCCAACAACCCCGACGGCGGCTATCTGCACAAGCAGGCGCTGGTGCAGTTCATGGACGCGATGGCCGACCGGGACCTCGTCGTGATCGACGAGTCCTTCCTGGAGTTCGCCGACGCGGAGGCCGATCCCAGCGTGGTCCAGGAGGCGATGCTGCGCCCCAACGTCGTCGTGCTGCGCAGCCTCGGCAAGAACTTCGGGCTGCACGGCATCCGCTTCGGCTACCTCGTCGCCAACCCGGCGCTCGCGGGCCGGGTGCGCGCCATGCTCCCCAAGTGGAACCTCAACTCCTTCGCCGAGCACGTGGTGTTCATGCTGCGCGACCACGGCCCCGAGTACGCGCGGAGCCTGCACCAGGTGCGGCGCGACCGCCTGGAGATGGCCGCCCAGCTGTCCGCGCTGCCCGGCCTGACCGTGTACCCATCCCAGGGCAACTTCCTCTTCGTCCGCCTCCCCGTGGGCGCGGAGGGCACCGCCGTGCGCGACCGCATGCTCACCGAGCACCGGGTGCTGGTCCGGGAGTGCGGCAACAAGATCGGTTCGTCCAGCCGCTTCCTGCGTCTCGTGGTGCGCCCCCAGGCGGACGTGCGCCGCCTGGTGTCCGGCCTGGAACAGGTGCTCTACGGGGCCGGGAGGGGAGCCGCCGTGCCCGGGCCGGCCACAGGGACCGGCTACAGCTCGGGCACGGCGGCGGTGGACCGCCTGATGTACGAGACCAACGGCTCCGGCATGCGCGCGATCACCGCCCAGACCGCCGGTGCCGGTGCCCCGGGGCTCGCCGCCGCTCCGGCCCCCGCCGCGGGCACCGGCACCGGCACAGGCACCGGCGTGCCGCTCCCCGCCGCGGTCCCGGTGGCGCCGGCGGCGGCCGCCGTGCCCGGCCCCGCACCTGTGCCCCAGTCGGTGCCGGTGCCCCAGCCGGTGCCGGTCCCCCAGCCGGTGCCGTATCCCGGGCCGGTGCCGGTCCCCCACCCGGCACCGGCCCCGCAGCCCATACCGGCCCCGGCTCCGGCGCCCGCCCCGGCCGCCGCGTACCCGGCGCCGTTCGGGCCCACCCCGCCCGGTGTCCCGGCCCGCGGCGGTCTCACGGCCGCCCAGGTCAGGGGCACCAACGGCCTGGAGTCGGTCCCGGCCACGGGCTGGCCGAACGCGGCCGGCATGGGCCAGGCGGGCTGAACTCCCCGCGGCTGCCCCGTGCTTGGTCCCCCTACCCGGCCGAGGTGTCCGGCGTCGAGGTGTCCGACGGGCTCGGGCAGGGTGCGTCCGTCGGGGCGGCCGTGGGGTCGGGGGAAGCGGTTCCCGGTTCCTCGGAGCACTCGTCCGTGGGGGTGGGCGAAGGGCTCGGACCGGTCGGGTCCGGCGAGGGTGCCGGGGTGTCGGTGGGGGTCCCACTGGGGGACCCGGTGGGCGTTTCCGAGGGCGTTTCGGTGGGGGTCCCGGTGGGGGTCCCGGTGGGCGGCTGGGAAGGAACCTGGCTCGGCGACGGCACCGTCGGGGTGGACGGCGCGGGGCTGCCCGGCGTGGTGCCCGGGTCCGGGCCGATGACGATGCCGCCGTCCCCGCCCCCACCGCCGTTCCCCCGGCCCCCGCCGCCCTCGCCGTCGACGGGCTCGGTCGCCCGGGTGTCGCCGCCCGCGCCGGGACTCTTCGGGAGGACGCCCTTGCCGTCGGGGACGGGGTGGACGCCGCGGCTGTAGAACTCCAGCCAGTACCTGACCAGTCGCAGATAGGTGCGGGAGTTGTTGTAGCTGAGGACCGCCCGGTCCAGGTCCGCCGCCCGGCCCAGGTCCCGGTCGCCTGCGCACAGGTAGTGCCCGGCCGCCAGCGCCGCGTCGAAGACGTTGTCCGGGTCGGCGCGGCCGTCGCCGTTGCCGTCGGCGCCCCAGCGGGCCCAGGTCGACGGCAGGAACTGCATCGGGCCCACCGCCCGGTCGTAGACCGTGTCGCCGTCGTGGGCGCCGCCGTCGGTGTCCCGGATGAGGGCGAAGCCCCGGCCGTCGAGGGGCGGTCCGGTGATACGGCGCAGGGTCGTGCCGTTGCCGTCGACCGCGCCGCCGCGTGCCTGGCCGGACTCGACCTTGCCGATCGCCGCGAGCAGTTCCCAGGGCAGCCGGCAGCCCGGGTCCGTCCTCCCGACGGCGGTCTCGGCGGCGCGGTAGGCGCGCAGCACGGTGGCCGGGATGCCGGACTGGGCGCGGATCTGAGGCCCGAGTGCGGGGGTGGGCGGGACCGGCCCGCCGTTCCTCGTTCTCAGGGGCGGGAGTTCGGTGTGGTAGGAGCCGTCGCCCGGGGGCGCGAGCGCGGCGAACGGTCCGTCCGCCGTCGGCAGGCCCAGGTCGTCGGCGGCCGGCCCGGCGTGGCTGTCCTCGGCGTCCCGGGTGAGGCCGGGGGCCTGGGAGGCGGTGAGGGCCGCCATGGCCGCCACCGCGAGCGCGGTCGTGCGCAGTCCCTTGCGGGCCCGGCCGGAGTACAGGCGTCGGGCACGGCGTACGGACATGGTCGTCACTCCTGTCGGTTCCGTCGGGGATACGGGCGGCGGTCAGCGGCCGAAGGTGTCGAGGGCGGAGACCAGCCAGCGTCCGTCGCGGTGCACGACGTCGACGGCGAGCATGGCCGCCGCGTACACGCCCTCGTCCGGCGCGGCGGCGGCGCCCTCCCCCGCCTTGTCCTTCTGTTCCGTCGCGGCCTTCTTTCCGGTGGTGGCGACGCTGCTCTGGTCGGCGTAGACGAGGACCCGGGCCCGGTCGCCGTCGATGCGTTCGACCGCGCTCTCGGTGACCGTCGTGGTGATCACCGCCTTCTGCTCGTCGGCACGCGCGCGTACGTCGGCGAGCAGGTCGCGGTGCTGCCCGACGGCCTCGCCCGTCAGGAGGTCCTTCGCCGCCTTGTCGAGGGCGCCGGGGTCGGCGTGGTCGTAGGAGAAGAGGCGGTCGACGGCCTTGGCCACCTGGCCCTTGATCTCGCTGGTGCGGGCGAGGTCGGTCAGCGCGGTGTTGCTCCGCGCGGGCTCGGACCTGAGCCCCTCGGCCTCCGCGCGCGCCCAGCCCGCGAAGCCGCCGAGGAGCACCGTCAGCGCGCAGAGCAGTATGAGGACCACGGGGCGGCGCGACCGGGCCGGGGCGGCCTGCTCGTCCCCGGCCGCCGTGGGCGGGTCCGCGCTGACGGTGTCGGCGGGCGTCAGGACGGCCGTGGCGCCGCGCCCGCCGGTCCGGACCGGCGTATCCTGCGGGCGCCCGGCGGGGGCGGCGGGCCGGGTCTCGCGGGCCTGGCGGCGTCGCTGGCGGTTGATGTGGTGACGGGTCGTCGACATGGTGCTGTCCTCCTCGCTGCGGCCGGCTCTCGCGGTACGGGACCGGCTCAGCCGGTCGACGTCCCGCCGACGGGCGCCTGGCCCAGGGCGCTCAGCTTCCATCGGCCGTCGGTCCGGGTGAGTTCGCCGAGCATCCGGCTGTCCTTGTCGCTCTTCGCCCCGTCGGCCGCCTCGACGGTGACGCGCACGGCGACCAGCACCCGGGCACGTCCGGCGCGGTCGTCGAGTTCGGTGACGGCGCCGGACAGCACCCGGGCCGTGCTGACCGTCTTCGCCTCCTTCATCCGGTCGGCGAACTCGTCGCGTCCGGAGGCGAGTTGGTCGTGCAGTTCGCCGGTGGTCGACGACTCCCACAGGTCCAGGCCGCGCTGAAGCTCGCGGTGGTCGAGCGTGTTCAGGTTCTGCACGGCCTGCTCGCCGGCGGAGAGTGCCGCGTCCCGCTGTGCGGCGTAGGCGGCCCGCTCGTCGTGGGCCGCCCGGTACCAGTCCTGGCCGGCCCAGGCGGCGAAGCCGCCCGCGACGAGGGCGAGGGTCAGGGCCAGGGCGGGCAGCGGCCGGGAGCGACCGACGCCGAGGAGGCGGACCGCGCGTTTCATGGGGTGCTCCAGTCTCCCGCGCATGGTCAGCGGGCCTTGATGTCGACGATCCGCCAGCGGTCGTCGTCGAGCCGTGCGGTGACGGTGAGCTGGGCCGCCGCGGTGGTGGCCGCGGCGTCGCCCTTGGCCTTGGCCTTGCCCTTGCCCGTCTCGCGGTGGGAGGTCTGGTCGAGGAAGACCAGCAGGCGGGCCCGGTCGCCGTCGAGTTCGATCACTCCGGTGCGCACGGCGCGGGTGCTCAGGGTGACGCGCTGTTCGGTGAGGTCGTCGCGGACCCGGGCGAAGAGGGTCTCGTACTGGCGGGCGGCGCGGCCGTCGAGGACGGTGCTCGCGGAGCGTTCGGCGGCCGCGGTGCCGTCCGGGGTGTAGGAGAAGATCCGGGCGAGGGCGTTGCCGACGTCGCCCGCGACGCGGGAGGTGGCCTCCGTGTCGGTGAGCGCCCGGTTCCGGGCGGGCGCCTGTGACCTCAACTGGTGGGCCTCGTAGAAGAATCCGCAGCCGCCGAGGACGAGGACGGCTGCGGTGCCCACCAGGACCGCCTTCCGCAGGCGTCCGTTCGGCGGACGGGCGGCGGGGGACTCTGGCTCGGTGGCCTCGGCCTCGGGCTCGGCAGGGGCGTCCGTGTCGCGGGCCGGCTCGTCCACCGTGCCGGGCTCCGCTGCGGCGCTCCTGCGCAGCAGCCACGTCGGTGTCATCGCTCCTCTCCCTTCTCCTCCGCGACCGGCACCGCGCTCAGTGCCCTCACCTTCCACTCCCCCTCGCCCGTGCGGGCCAGGACCGCCTCCAGGCGCTTGCGGTCGGTGGCCGGCTTCTTCGTCCCGGCGGTCCCGGCCGGGGTGACCCGGACGCGGACGGTGGCGATGAGCTTGGCCGTGCCGGACCGGGTGTCGAGCGCGGTGACGGCGGCCTCGGTGACCGTGCCGCGCGCCGAGCTGCCCGCCTTGGCCTCGGTGGCGCCGAGTTCCTTGCGCAACGGCCCGGTGGAGACGGCACGCCAGTCCCGGATGCTCCGCTCCGCCCGCTGCCGGGTGGCGGCGTCGAGCGTGGTGAGTACGGCGATGCCCGCGCGCCCGTCGGCGAGCGCCTCGTCCCGCTCCCGGCCGTAGGCAAGCCCGTCGTCGGTACGGGCCTGCGTGTACGTCCACGCGCCGGTGCCGCAGAGGGCGAGGGCCAGCGCGAGCCCCGCTCCGGCGAGGATCCGGGCCCGCCTCATCGGGTGCCTCCCGCGGCCGGGGCGAGGAGTCCGGTCAGGCCGTTCGGAGCCTCACCGCTCTGTCCGGGCAGGGCGAGCGCGCCCGGCAGCGCCGGGGAGCCGCCCTTGGCCGGGGCGGTCCCGCCGCCGCCCGAGGGCAGGGAGCCGGGCCGGGCCGGTTCGGGGACCGCGCCGCTCTTCGGGGCGTTGGCCGAGCCGCGTACGTTCTTCCCGCCCGACGCCGGGGCGGTGCAGGCGGCGTCGGTGTTGAGGGCGGGCGCGGTGCCGAGGTCGAGGCCGTTGCGGTAGCGGGTGCCGCCGTAGCCGTCGGTGCAGGGCAGGGGGCTGAAGAAGGTGACGGCCAGGCCGAGGTCCAGCTTGCCCCCGTCGACGGCGGTGGCACCGGCGGAGACGGCCGCCGGGTACTTCACGAGGAGTTCCTCGATGCCGCGCTGCCGGGTGACGGCGACCTCGGAGGTGGTCAGGAGGTTGGCGAGGACGACTCCGAGGCTCGGGTCGAGGTCCCGCAGCAGGCCGCTGACCTGGGTGGCGGCCTCGGGGGTGACGGCGAGCAGGCGGCGCAGGTCGGCGTCGGAGCCCTTGAGGGCGGCGGCCAGGTCCTTCGCGCCGACGGCGAAGTCGCGGATGGCCCGCGCCTCCTGGGCCTGGGTGCGCAGGACGGTCTCGCCGTCGTTGATGAGCAGCGTGGTGGACGGCAGGGCGCGGTCGGCGGCCTCGACGAAGTCGCTGCCGCTGTCGAGCAGCACCTGGAGGTCGTCGCCGTGCCCTTCGAAGGCCTTGCCGAACTCGTCGACGACCGTGCGCAGATCCTCCAGCGGGACGGAGCTGACCAGGTCGTCGACGCTGGTGAGGACGTCGGTGACGGGTGCCGGCACCTCGGTGTCGGCCTGTTCGATGCGGGTGCCGTCGGCGAGGTAGGGGGAGCCGTCGCTCTCGGGCCGCAGGTCGATGTACTGCTCGCCGACGGCGGAGAGCCCGGCGACCACGGCCTTGGTGTCGGCGGGGATGCGGGGCGCGGACTTCTTGATGCGCAGTTCGGCGACGACGCCCTCGGCGGTGAGGTCGATCGGGCCGACGCGGCCCACCGAGACGCCCCGGTAGGTCACGTCGGAGTGGGTGAACAGTCCGCCGGTGCGCGGGAGTTGGACGTCCACGGTGTAGTAGTCGGCGACGCCCACGTAGCGGCCCAGGTCGGCGTAGCGGATGCCGAGGAAGGAGAGGGCGAGGACGGCGATGAGGAGGAAGGCGAGGTTCTTCAGCCGTACGGCGAGGGTGATCACCCGTGTTCACCCCCGGACGCCGGTCCGGCCCCGGACGCCGGTCCGGCCCCGGACGCCGGTCCGGCCCCGGACACGGAAGGCAGCGACAGGGGCGCGGTGGAGGCCGTCGCGGACGCGGTCGGCTCAGGCGTGGGCCCGTCCACCAGCGGCGGGATCACCTCGGTCCCGGGCACGGCGACCATGCTCAGGTACGTGTTGAGGTAGTCGCCCTTCACCCCGCGCAGCACCTCGTCGGTGAACGGGTACGTCAGCAGCACCTGGAGCGAGTCGGGCAGGTCCGTGCCCGCGTCGGCCAGGGCCCTCAGCGTCGGCGCGACGGCCTTGAGGTCGGCGATCATGTCGTCCTTGCTCGCGTTGATGGTGGAGACGGCGACGCCGGACAGCGTGTCGAGGGAGCGCAGCATGGTCAGCAGGGACCCGCGCTGCTTCTCCAGCGTCTTCAGTCCGGGCGAGAGGTCGGTGAGGACGGTGCCGACGTCGTCCTTGCGGGTGGCGAGGGTCGAGGAGAGCCGGTTGACGGCGTCGAGGGCGTCGGTGATGTCCCCGCGGTGGTCGTCGAGGTCGCCCACCAGGGTGTCGACCCGCTTCAGCATCGAGCGGACCTCGGGTTCGCGGCCGCCGAGCGCGGCGTTGAGCTCCCGGGTGATGGTCTTGAGCTGGTTGACGCCGCCGCCGTTGAGGAGCAGCGACAGCGCGCCGAACACCTCCTCGACCTCGGTGCTGCGGCTGGTGCGGGCCAGTGGGATGACGCTCCCGTCGGTCAGCCGGCCGGTTCCGGTCTCCTTGGCGGGCGCGACGAGCTGGACGTACTTCTCGCCCAGCAGGCTGGACTGTTCGAGCCGTGCGGTGGCGTCGGCGGGCAGCCGCACCTCGCCGTTGACCTCCATGGTGACGCGGGCCGACCAGTCGTCCTCGCCGAGTTCGATGCCGGTGACCCGGCCGACGGCGACGTCGTTGACCCGTACCGCGGAGTGCGGGACGAGGCTGAGCACGTCCTGGAGTTCCGCGGTGACGGTGTAGGGGTGGTCGCCGAGGTCGGCGCCGCCGGGCAGCGGCAGGTCCTCGATGCCGTCGAAGCCGCTCGGTACGACGGTGACCCCGCCGAGGGTCAGGGCGAGGGCGAGTCCGAGGGCGGCCAGTCCCCCGGCGGTGAGACCGGCCACCCGGCCCCCGGGGAGCGTCGCGCGCTTCATCGTCCCTCCCCCTTCTCCGTCCCGGCCACGGGCAGCGGCAGCAGCGGGCCGCCGCTGCTGATCTCGTTGAGGTTGGCGCGGCCGTCGAGGGTGCGGGTGTCGGGGTTGTAGGCGTTCACGACGTTGTCGGCGGCCAGCGGTGCCACGTCCAGCGCCTCGGCCAGCGAGGCGCGCTGCTCGACCAGGGTCCGGGTGATGGGGACCAGCCGGTCGACGTTCTTCTTCAGCTCGCCCCGGTTGTCCTCGATGAAGGTCTTGACCTGGCCGAGGGCCTTGCCGAGTTCCTCCAGGGCGCCGGTGAGGTCGTCCTTGTTGTCGGCGAAGAAGCTGACGACCTCGTCCAGGCGTTCCTGGGCGGTGCGCACGTCGGTGTCCTTGTTCTTCAGCATGGTGGTGAAGGTCTGGAGGCTGCCGAGCGTCTTGAACAGGTCGCCGCTGCTGCCGTCGAGGGTCTTGGCGGCCTTGCCGAACTGCTCGACGCTGTCGCCGATGGCCTCGCCGTTGCCGTCGAGGTTGTCGGCGCCGGTCTTCAGCAGTTCGGACAGGGCGCCGTCGGAGTTGGCGCCGTCCGGGCCGAGGGCGTCGCCGAGTTCGGTGATGGAGTCGTAGATCTGGTCGATCTCGACGGGGACGTGGTTGCGGGAGGCGGGCAGCACGGCGCCGTCGGCGAGGGCGGGGCCCGTGCGGTAGGCGGGGGTGAGCTGCACGTAGCGGTCGGCGACGACGCTGGGCGCGACGACGACGGCCCGCGCGTCCTTGGGTACCTTGATCCCGTCGTCCAGGCGGAGGCCGACGCGGACCCGGGTGCCCTCGGGGTCCACCGACTCCACCTCGCCGACCCGTACCCCGAGGATGCGCAGGTCGGACCCGGCGTAGACGCCGATGGCGCGGTCGAAGTAGGCGGTGACCCGGGTGCCGTCGGGGGCCAGGACCCGGGCGGCGGCCAGGCCGCCGGCGGCGAGGAGCACGAGGGCGAGCACCCCGGTGAGGAACTTTCGCCGTCGGGTCATCGCGCACCGCTCCCCTGGGCCGCCGCCGGCTGTTTCGGCGGCAGGCATCCGGTCTCGGGCTGGGAGGTCTCGGGCAGGTAGTCGCGGGGTACGACGCCGCACAGGTAGCTGTCGAACCAGCGGCCGTTGCCCAGGGTGTTGCCGACCAGGCGGTAGTAGGGGCCGACCAGGGCGAGGGTCTCGCCGAGCCGGGTGTTGTTCTTCTCCAGGACGCTGGTGACGCGGCCGAGTGCCTTGAGGGTGGGGCCGAGCTGCTTCTCGTTGTCCTTGACGAGGCCGCCGAGTTCGGTGCCGAGGTCCTGGCTGCCCTTGAGCAGGGCGCTGATGGCGGTGCGGCGGTCGCGGAGTTCGCCGAGCAGCGGACCGCCGTCCTCGATGAGGGTCTCGAAGCTGGACTTGTTGTTCTGAAGCGTCTTGGTGAACCGCGCGCTGCCCTTGAGGAGTTCGGAGAGCTTCGCGTCGCGCTTCGAGATCGACTTCGACAGGTCGGACAGGCCGGTGGCCGCCTTGCGCACGTGCGGCGGGGAGTCCTTGAAGGTGTCGGAGATGGTCTCGAAGCTCTCCGCGAGCCGTCCGGTGTCGATGTCGTCGACGGTGCCGCTGAGGTCCTGGAAGGCCTGGGTCACGTCGTAGGGGGAGGTGGTGCGGGCGAGCGGGATGCGGGCGCCGGGGTCCTGGCGGCCGGAGCCGAGCGGGTCGAGCGCCAGGTACTTGTCGCCGAGGACGGTCTTGATGGCGATGGCGGCGGTCGTCCGGTCGCCGAGCCAGGCGTCCTCGACCTCGAAGGTGACCTTGACCTTGGCGCCGTCGAGCGCGACCGAGGTGACCCGGCCGACCTTGACGCCGGCGATGCGCACCTCGTCGCCCTCGTCGAGGCCGGCGGACTCGGAGAAGTCGGCGCTGTAGGTGGTGCCGCCGCCGAACGGCAGCCGGTCGACGTTGTAGACGAGGAGGCCGATCAGGGTGAGGACGAGCAGTCCGGCGACGCCGACGGCGACGGGGTTGCGCTCCTTGACCGGCTTGATGCGGGGGCGGGGGCGCGTCATCCGCGGCACCTCGATTCGGTGATCGCGATGCCGGTCGGCGGCTTCGAGCCGTCGGAGGTGCTCACTCCGCTCACGCGCGCCTCGCAGAGGTAGAGGTTGAACCACGAGCCGTAGGAGGACAGGCGGGTCAGGGCGGTCATCTTGGCGGGGCTCTTCTCCAGGAAGTCCTCGATCTGCGGGGTGTGTTCGCCGAGGCCCGCCGAGAGCCGGCCCAGTTCGCGGATGTCCTGCTTGAGGGGGGCGCGTCCGTCTTCGAGGAGTCCCGCGGTGACGGTGGTCAGGTCGCCCATGGCGGCGACGGCCTCGCCGAGGGGTTTGCGGTCCTGGTTGAAGCCGGTGACGAGCTTCTGGAGGGTGACCACGAGGTCGTCGAAGCCGTCCTCGCGGTCGTTGAGGGTGTCCAGGACGGTGGTGAGGTTCTCGACGACCTCGCCGATCACCTTGTCCTTGGCGGCGACGGTCGTGCCGAGCGAGCCGACGTGGCGGATCAGGCTGTCGACGGTGGCGCCCTCGCCCTGGAGCACCTGGACGATCGATCCGGCGAGTTCGTTGACGTCCTTCGGGGACAGGCCCTCGAACAGCGGCTTGAAGCCGTTGAAGAGCAGGGTCAGGTCGAGCGCGGGCGTGGTGCGCTCCAGCGGGACGGTGCCGCCGTCCGGGAGGGTGCCGGTGAGGTCGCCGCTGCCGCGGCCGAGGGAGACGTAGCGCTGGCCGACCATGTTGAGGTACTTCACGGCGGCGGTGGTCGACCGGGGCAGGGTGCGGTCGTCGCGGACGGTGAAGGTGACCTGCGCGGTGCGCCGGTCGACGACGCGTACGTCGGTCACCTCGCCGACGCTCACCCCGGAGATCCGCACGCTGTCGCCGTCGACGAGCCCGGTGACGTCGGTGAACAGCGCCTTGTAGGTGCTGGTGCCGGTGCCGGAGTCGACACTGGTGCCGGCCACGCTCAGGCCGAGCACGGTGGTGGCGAGGGCGGTGACCACCACGAAGACGAGGGACTTGACCAGCGGTCCGGTCAGCGGACGGCGCCGGGTGTGCGCGAGGTCGGCGCCGGTCATCCGAGGGTCACCTCCGTACCGCGGTAGACGGGGCCGACGAGCAGGCTGCTCCAGTCGGGCAGGTCGCCGGGGCTCTTCCCGGCGGCCGGGGCCAGGAGTTCGTTGACGAGGTCGTTCTCCTGCGGGGAGTTGGCGGGCCCGAGGTCCTGCTCGGCCGCGGGGGTGGCGGCCTGTGCGGTGGGCCGGGGCAGGGCGCCGAGGTAGGGCACGGAGGGGCAGCGGGGCCCGCCGCCGGAGTCGTACACCGGGGTGTCGCGGCCGGGTCGGTAGGCCCCGCGCGAGGCGACGCTGGTGACGTCCACGTGGATGCCGGGCCGGTCGGTGCCCTTGCCGAGCGCCTTGTCCATGGCCGGCACGAACTCGGCGAGGGTGCGCAGGGTGCAGGGGAAGGCCGGGGAGTACTCGGCGAGGAGTTCCAGCGTGGGGCGGCTGGTGTCGCCGAGCCGGATGATGTTGTCCTTGTTCTTGTGCAGGAAGGCGGTCACGTCCTCGGCCGTCCGGGTCGTGGCGCCGAGGGTGGCGGCGAGTTCCGCCTCCTGCTCGGCGAGGGTGCCGCTGGTGGTGGTGAAGTCGGTGAGCGCCGTGATGATGTCGGGCGCGGCGTCCGCGTAGACATGGCTGACCTTCACGAGTTCCTTGAGGTCGCGGTTGAGGGCGGGCAGGTGGGGGTTGAACTCCGCCAGGTGCTCGTCCAGCAGGGTGAGCGTGTCGCCGAGCCGCTCCCCGCGGCCTTCCAGGGCCTGCGAGACGGCGGACAGGGTCGCGGAGAGCTTCTGCGGCTGGACGGCGGTGAGCATCGGCAGCACGTCGTCGAGCACCTGCTGGAGCTCGATGGCGTTCGCGGACCGGTCCTGGGGGACCACGGCTCCGGCGGCCAACGGCTCGGGCGAGGGGTTCGCGGGCGGTACGAGGGCCACGAACCGCTCGCCGAACAGGGTGGTGGGCAGCATCTGCGCGCGGACGTCGGAGGGTACGTCGTCCAGCGCGCCGGGCTTCATGGCGAGGGTGAGCCGGGCGCCGTCGCCGGTGGCGTCGATGGCGCGGACCTCGCCGACGACCACGCCGCGCAGCTTCACCTCGGCGCCGGGGTGCATCTGGTTGCCGGCGCTGCCGGTCTCGACGACCACCGGGTCGGAGTCGGTGAACTTCTTGTCGTAGACGGCGACGGCCAGCCAGATCAGCAGGGCGGGCACCAGTACGAACACGACTCCGGCGAGCCGGCGGCGCAGGGTCTGTCCTTCCGGTCGGCTCATCTCACCCCGCCACCTTCACGGTCGTGGTCGCGCCCCACAGGGCCAGCGACAGGAAGAAGTCGGTGACGCTGATCAGCACGATGGCGTTGCGCACGGAGCGGCCGACGGCGACGCCGACACCGGCCGGGCCGCCGGAGGCGCGGTAGCCGTAGTAGCAGTGGGCGACGATCACCATCACGCTGAAGATCAGCACCTTCAGGACGGAGAGCAGCACGTCCGTCGGGGAGAGGAAGAGGTTGAAGTAGTGGTCGTAGGTGCCCCGGGACTGCCCGTTGAACAGGACGGTCACGTAGCGGGAGGCGAGGAAGGAGGAGAGCAGCCCGATCGCGTAGAGCGGGATGATGGCGACGACGCCGGCGATGATGCGGGTGGTGACGAGGTAGGGCATGGAGCGGATGCCCATGCCCTCCAGCGCGTCGACCTCCTCGTTGATGCGCATCGCGCCGAGCTGTGCGGTGAAGCCGGCCCCGACGGTCGCGGAGAGGGCGAGTCCGGCGACGAGGGGTGCGATCTCGCGGGTGTTGAAGTAGGCGGAGACGAATCCGGTGAACGCGGCCGTGCCGATCTGGTCGAGGGCCGCGTAGCCCTGGATTCCGACGACGGTCCCGGTGAAGAGGGTCATCGCGATCATCACGCCGATGGTGCCGCCGATGACGCCGAGGCCGCCGGAGCCGAAGGCCACCTCCGCGAGGAGGCGCTGCACCTCCTTGAGGTAGCGGCGCAGGGTCCGCGGGACCCACAGCAGGGCCCGGACGTAGAAGAGCAGTTGGTCGCCGGAGCGGTCGAGCCAGACGAGCGGGGAGGCCATCGGACCTCAGCCTCCCTTCGGCGGGACGATCTGGAGGTAGATGGCCGTCATCACCATGTTGACGAAGAAGAGCAGCAGGAAGGTGATGACGACGGACTGGTTGACGGCGTCGCCGACGCCCTTGGGGCCGCCGCGCGGGTTGAGGCCCCGGTAGGCGGCGACGATGCCCGCGATGAACCCGAAGACCAGCGCCTTGAGTTCGCTGATGTAGAGGTCGGGCAGCTGGGCGAGGGCGGAGAAGCTGGAGAGGTACGCGCCGGGGGTGCCGCCCTGCATGATGACGTTGAAGAAGTAGCCGCCGAGGATACCGACGACCGAGACCAGGCCGTTGAGCAGGACCGCGACGCCCATCGCGGCCAGCACCCGGGGCACGACCAGCCGCTGCACCGGGGAGACGCCCATGACCTCCATGGCGTCCAGTTCCTCGCGGATCTTGCGGGAGCCGAGGTCGGCGCAGATCGCCGAGCCGCCGGCGCCCGCGATGAGCAGCGCGACGATGAGCGGGCTGGCCTGCTGGACGACGGCGAGGACGCTGGCGCCGCCGGTGAACGACTGGGCGCCGAGCTGCTCGGTCAGGGAGCCGACCTGGAGCGCAATGACGGCTCCGAAGGGGATCGAGACCAGGGCGGCGGGCAGGATGGTCACGCTGGCGACGAACCAGAACTGCTCGACGAACTCGCGGAACTGGAAGGGTCTTCGGAACACGGCCCGGACGACTTCCGCCGCGAGCGCGAAGAGCCGCCCGGTCTGCCGCAGCGCGCCGGTGATCACGCGCCGCTCCCGGCGGTGGGCATCGGCAGGGTGGCCGCCTCGGAACTCTTGGCGTAGGTGTCCCGGATGGCGGACCGCGCGGCCGACGGCAACGAGTCGATCATGCCCATGACACGCTTGCGCCGGCGGGCCACGGCCTGCCTCGGCGGCAGGCCGGGCGACGGCTCCAGCTGCGGGACGATCACCCGGGGCGCGGCGGGGGCCGCGGGGGCGGCGTCCGCCTCGGCGGCGAGGGTGGCCGCGTCCTTCTCCTCGGACATCCCGATGGGTCCCTCGCGCCGGCCGCCCAGGAACTGGGCCACGACCGGCTCGTCACTGGTGAGCAGCACCTCGCGCGGGCCGAAGGTGACGAGTTGGCGCAGGAAGAGCATCCCCATGTTGTCCGGCACGGTGGCCGCGATGTCGAGGTTGTGGGTGACGATCAGCATCGTCGCGTCGAGCTGCGCGTTCAGGTCGATCAGCAGCTGGGAGATGTAGGCGGTGCGGACCGGGTCGAGACCGGAGTCCGGTTCGTCGCACAGGATGATCTGCGGGTCGAGGACGAGCGCGCGGGCCAGCCCCGCCCGCTTGCGCATGCCTCCGCTGATCTCTCCCGGAAGCTTTCCCTCCGCGCCCAGCAGCCCGACCACCTCGATCCGCTCCATGACGATGCGGCGGATCTCGGACTCCTTCTTGCGGGTGTGTTCGCGCAGCGGGAAGGCGATGTTGTCGAAAAGGGACATGGACCCGAAGAGGGCGCCGTCCTGGAACATGAGACCGAACAGTTTCCGGGTCTCGTAGATGTCCCTTTCCGGACTGTTCACCATGTCCACCCCGTTGATGAGGACACGGCCCTGCTCGGGTTTGAGCAGCCCGATGAGCGACTTCAGGAAAACGGTCTTACCGGTTCCGGACGGGCCCAGCATCACGCTGACCTCTCCCGCCGGAAGAGTGAGTGACACGTCCCGCCAGATGCTCTGCTTACCGAAGGACTTGGTCAGGCCCTCGACCACTACTTCGATTCCCATATCACCTCCAGCGGACGCCAATCGGATACGCGCTGCGGGCCCGCACGTTAAGTCGGCCCGAAGCGCACTGACAACGGGTGCGGCACGGATCTTCGGCACCCCCGCGGAACTTGTCACCGCGCTGACAACCTCGCCGCCCCGCACTTGTCTCCGGGGAGACAGGGCAGGGTCTCGCGGTTCCGGGGGGTGTGGATCCCGCGGGACCCCGCCGGCGGACCCCCCGGCCCGATGGAGGGTGGGCCAGAACGCGTCCGCCATGGCTCCGGCCGACGGGGGCCACCGACCTGGAACCGAGCACCGCACCGGCACGTTACGGCCGAGTAACCTCGGCGGGCAACACCGGGTCCGGAGTTTTCCGGGATACCGACTTCGGCCATCCGGAACCTGTCAGGGAAGGCACAAGAACCCGCCGGCTACTTGTCATCGGGTGAGTATCGGAACCCCCTCGCGTGGGACGGTGACGGAGCAGGACCACCGCGAGCCGAACGCCTCGGCCTTGGCATCGGATGACTAAGCCGAATCGCGTTTCACTCACCCCGGAAACAGCTTGTTCCACTTTTCAAAGAATCATGGACGGCCGCATTGTTCGGCTATGTTTCCGACGAGTAACGTCACGGCCCAATCCGGTCAACCCTCAAGGAGAGTCCGAGTCATGAAGAAGAACATGAGAAGGTCGGCCCTCGTGGTGTGTGCGGCCGCGTCGGCGCTCGGCCTCGCCGCCGCCCCCTCCTCGGCGGCGCCCTCCACGGTGTGGACGGTCAACCCCTCGCCGGCCGCCTTCAAGGCCGTGAACGTCGGCAACATCGTGCTCACCGCCACCATCCCCATGACGTGCACGACCTCGACCGCGGCCGGGACGATGGCGAGCACCACCGGCAACCCCGGGGACGTCGCCGACATCACCACCATGAACTTCGGTGCGTCCGGCTCGCCGTGCACCAGCGTCCTGGGCAACGTCACCACCACGTCGGTCACCCCGTGGGACGTCGTCGCGGTGGACTACGACGCCTCCACCGGTGTCACCAAGGGCTATGTCGGCAACGTCGAGGCCAACGTCACCGCCGGTGCCTGCAAGTTCACGGTGACGGGCCAGGCCTCCGGCACGTACACCAACTCCACCGGCGTCCTGGCGATCAACAGCACCTCCGGTGAACTGGCGGTCAGCAACCCCGTCAACTGCGGGGCGATCGTCACGACCGCCACCAAGCCCACCTTCAAGGGCAACTACGCCGTCACGGTGGCGAGCACCGGCGCCATCCCCACCATCGTCGGCTCCAACCCGTAGGCCGCCGTCCAGCCCCGAACGCCCGGCCGGCCCCCCGGCCGGGCGTTCGCGGGCCCCGTGCCGCGCGCCCGAGCAGACCGGCGCCCTGTCCCGAGCCATCCGAGCGGAGTCGCATGAAAGCCACGCCAGCCGCCGCCCCGCGGCCGTCCCGGGTCCGTGCCCGCACCACGTCGATCGCCGCGTTCGTCGTGCTCGCCGCCCTGGTCCCGACCACGGCCACCGCCTCCGGCACCCAGGAGGTCGAGGCCGAACTCCCCTACGTCTGCACCCTCCCCTCGGGGCAGCTGTCCGCGACGGTCCGGGTCTCGGCCGACTTCCCGGAGCGGGCCGAGGCCGGCGAGGCGTTCACGCCGTCCGACGTCACCACCACCGTGGAGCTCCCGGCGGAGGCGGTCGCGGACCTCACGGCGCGCGACGCGGCCGAGGTACGGGCGGCCACCCGGCTCGCCGTCGGCGTCGCCCAGAACAAGGCCACGGCCGCGGCGACCTGGCGGGGCGGCGCCGAGCCCGTCGCGCTGCCCGGGTCGGGTCCGCTGACGCTGGTGACACGGGGCGACGTCCCCTCGGTGGCCGGCCGCAGCGACGGCGACCTGACGTTCTCCGCGGGCGCCCTCTCGATCGACCTGGCGCTCAAGGCGGCGGACCCGGCCACCGCGGACCCCGGCTCGCTGACCGTCGACTGCGCCCTCGCCGAGGACGCGCCGGAGCAGGGGCTGCTGGCCACCGTACCGGTCGGCGCGGGCGAGCAGGCACCGAGCGGTTCGCCGTCCTCGTCGGGACCGGCCGAGTCCTCCGGGGCGCCGGACGGCGGACAGCCGGACGGAGCGGGGGACCGGCGGCCGGAGCGGCAGTCCGAGCGCTCGCCCGAGGTGCTGGAGAACACCCCCGGCGCCGCCGCGGACCGCGACGACGTCCCGCCCTGCCGCTACGACGAGCAGCACCCGCCCACGGACGTGTCGCTCAACGCCTATGTCACCGGCTACGCCAACGTGAAGAAGATGAAGGGCGCCGCGTACCTCCCGCCGTCCTGCGTGCTGATCGAGCAGGGGCTGCCCGTGCCGGGTCCGCCGGATCCGGAGTACCTGATCTTCGACACCCTGTCGTACGCGAACTTCCACTACCGGGAGCGCAAGCAGACCCCGCCCTTCGAAGCGACGTTCCTGTCCTTCGACTTCGCCCCGGTGAAGGCCACCATGGTGCTGGAGCAGACGGGAACCATGCGGATCGACTCGCGCATGAAGATGCGCCTGTCCGACTTCACCACGATCACGGACACCTACGTCCGGGCCCCGCTGGTCCTGCACGTACTGGACCTGGAGGTCAACGGGACGCCCCTGGACGTCGGTTCCGGGTGCCGGACCGAGACGTCCCTCACCTCCGAGGACCCGGACCCCGCGAACTTCCCCGGCGACCACCTGGTGCTCTACGGCCGGGGCGAGCAGATCATCGGCCTGCCGGCCACCGGTTACCTGCTCCTGAGCGGCGGCGTGCTGTCCGGCGAGACGACCATCCCCGCCTTCACCGGCTGCGGCACCGACGGCGAGGACCTCGACCGCCTGCTCACCGCCTCCGTCTCGGGTCCCGGCAACCAGATCAAGCAGGTCCAGGGCCAGACGTGCGCGATCGCCGCCCCCGTCTTCCCGAGCCCCGAGAACGAAGGCCAGTGCACCGAGGACCTCCAGCCCTACGAGATCCCCGTGGCCGAGCGTTGATCCCCCATCTCCCACCTCCACGGAAGGTCACCACCATGCGCCCGATCTCCACCCGCACCCGGCTCGCCACCGTGTCCGCGCTCACCGCGCTCGGCGCCTTCGCCTCGCTGGGCACGGCGACCGCCGCCGACCCCGCGCTGAACGGCGAGTGGGCCCCCTTCACCCGCTGCCCCGTGGACGCCCCCGCGATGCTGAACGCCGACGGCTTCGAGAAGACCCCGCAGTGCGTGGTGTCCAGCTCGGCGAGCGGCACCATCAAGCTGGGCGACACCACCGTGACAACCGGCAGAACCAACCTGCAGATGGGCGTCGTCCAGAACGCGGACGGCACCAGCAGGGTGGTCGCCCCCGCCTCCGGCGCGCTGGTCGCCGAGCCGGCCACCGTGCCCGGCGGACTGCTCGGTCTGATGTGCCCGAGCGACATATTCGTCATCACGGGCATCTGCGAGTCGCTGGAGAACTCCAGCCTCAACAAGATCACCGCGACCATGGAGTCGGCCGGCACGCCCTACGCCTTCGACCAGACCGCGGGCGTCCTCACCGACCTGCCCATCGTCGCCCTGCCGGTCCGCATCCACCTGGAGAACCCGCTGCTCGGCGACAACTGCTACATCGGGACGGCCGCGAACCCGATCGTGCTGCGCCCGGAGAACCGCGACTACCCCGAGTTCGGCATGACCTTCTTCCAGGGCGACGGCACCGCGGACGCGGCCGGCGAGATGAGCCGGATCAACCTCACCGGCGCCACCCAGAACGACAGCACCTTCGCGGTGCCCGGCGCCACCGGCTGCGGCCTGAACGTCGGTCTGATCAACCTCGCGGTGAACGCGAAGACGGGGCTGCCCTCCGCCTCCGGGAACAACAGCGTCACCCTGAACGACACCCGGACCCACCTCACCGGACTCAACGCACCCGGCACCGTCGTCCCCGACGCCGGCAAGGTGCTGGCCGAGAACTGGCACTCCGCCGTCGAGTAACAGCCAAAGGCACACACAACCGGGACACGATTCCTCCCCAAGAGATGTACAACACAACAAAGTTGATTTACCTTCAGCTCTGCCAGACCGGTGAACGCCCAGTGGACCGGTCCAGGCTCCGCCCGCCGAGGGCGGGGCCCGGTCGGCCCACCCCACCGGACATGTCGACGGCAAGGGATCACTCATGCCCTCAATCGCGCGTCCTTCGGTGCTCGGTGAACCGCTCGACCCCCTCCCCAAGAAGTTCGCGGCCTTCATGCGTCCGCTGCTCCCGGGGCTGCTGAACGAGATACGCACCGAGGTCACCCGCAGCTATCCGGTGTACGGCAGGCTGCTCAACGGCCCGGACGGGGACGCGATCCGCCAGGGCGTCGAGCAGGCGCTGACCGCCTTCGTGGACCGGGTGGCCGATCCCTCCAGCAGTTCGGAGCTGCGGGACGAACTGCTGCGCAGGTTCGGCCGGGTGGAGGCCTACGAGGGCCGCGACCTGGAGGTCCTGCAAGGGGCCTACCGGCTCGGCGCCCGTATCGCGCTGCGCCGGGCCAAGACGCTGGGCCGGCAGTACAGCCTCTCCCCCTCGCTGATCCTCGCCTTCGCCGACGCCCTCTTCGCCTACGTCGAGGAGCTGGAGGCGATCACCCGCGAGGGATACGCGGAGGTCCGGGAGCGGGCCGCCTCCGAGGAGTCCGCGTTACGAAGACAGTTACTGCACTTCCTGCTCGCCTCCTCGCCGCTGCCCCGCACGGCCGTCTCCGAACTGTGCAAGGCCGCCGCCTGGGAGCTGCCCCGCTCCTGCTTCCTGGTCGCGCTGCACCCTCCGGCGCCGGAGCACATCCAGGCGGCGCTCGACCGGGACGTCCTCGCCGACCTCGACATACCGCAGCCGCACCTGCTGGTGCCCGGGGACCTCACCCCCGCCCGCCTCGACATGATCCGCACGGCCCTGGCCGGCACCCGCGCCGCGGTGGGCCTGACCGTGCCGGTCGGCCAGGCCGCCGACTCCGTCCGCTGGGCCCGCCGCGTGCTGCAGCTCGTTGACGACGATGTCATACCCGACGCCCCGCTGATCCGCTGCGAGGATCACCTGACGACCCTGTGGCTGCTGTCCGACTCCGCCCTGGTCGACCGGGTCGCGGCCCGTGAACTGGCCCCGCTCGACGAGTTGCCGGCCAGGCGGCGCGACCGGCTGGTGGAGACGCTGCGCGTGCACGTGTCCACCCGGGCGCCCGCGGAGCAGGTCGGCGAGCTGCTGGGCGTGCACGCGCAGACCGTCCGCTACCGCCTGCGGACGCTGGACACCTACCTGGGCGACCGGCTCGCCGACCCCGACCACCGCTTCGCCATCGAGGTGGCCCTCCGCTCGCTGCACCTGCGCGGCCACGACGACCCGGAGTGACGACCGGGGGCCGGTGCGCGCGTCCGCACCGGCTGGCGGCTCAGTACGCCACGGGCCAGCCGCTGCTCCAGTCCAGGAGGTTGATGCCGAGCTTGGGCGTGCCGTTGTCGTCGCCGTCGTAGTAGTGGTAGACGATCAGGTCGCCGTCCACGTCGTTCGTGATCGACTGCCCGCCGGGGCCGATGACGCTGCCGTGCGACTCCAGCACCGGGGTCCCGCCGCCCGCCGTCATCGCGACGCCGCTGCGGTCCCGGTAGGGCCCGGTGACGCTGGTCGCCCGGCCGACCTTCACCTTGTAGGTGGAGCTGGTACCGGCGCAGCAGGTGTCGTAGGAGGCGAAGAGGTAGTAGTAGCCGTTCCGCTTGACGACGTACGGGGCCTCGACGGCCTTGGTGCCGGTCGGGCGGGAGGCGAGCGAGCGGCGGGCGGTGTCGGAGGCGAGCTGCTTGCCGGTGGCCGGGTCGATCCGGATCATCTTGATGCCGGTCCACCAACTGCCGAAGGACAGCCACCACTTGCCGTCGTCGTCGACGAAGAGGTTCGGGTCGATGGCGTTGTAGTCGCTGGCGGAGTCCGAGGTGTAGACGATGCCGTAGTCGCTCCAGCTGCCCGGCGCTGCGGTGGTGGAGCCCGCGAGGCCGATGGCGGAGGTGTTGGAGCCGAAGGACGAGACGGAGTAGTACATGAGGTACTTGCCGCCGTGGTACGAGATGTCCGGCGCCCAGGCCTCCGGGACGGACGAGTACCGCGACCACCAGCCGGGCCGCGAGCCGAAGGCGTCGGCGCCCGCGGAGAAGGCGGTGCGGTCCGAGGACGCCTTGCTGCTGATGCCGCCGCCGGTGGCGTAGAGCCGGTACTGCCCGGACGAGGTGCGGATCATGGTCGGGTCGTGGGTGACGACGGAGCCGGTGACCCGGCCGGGGTTCGGGTAGGCCGACGCCGTGGAGGGGACGAGGGCGAGCAGGGCGGCGGTGGGGAGGGCGAGGAGTGCGGCTCGTCTGCGACGCATGGGGGGCTCCTGTTGGTCGATATCTCGAACAATATTCGTGATGTCGGACGTGACGCCGTGACGGAACCTAGAATCGAAGCGCTTGCGCGTCAATGCCCGGAGCACCGGCGGCGGTTGATGTCCGGAAAACAGCGGGTGTCGAAGGTGGCCGGCGCGTGAATTCGAACCGTGGAGTCACCGGAGTCGCGCCCCCTCCCGCCGCTCCCCCGCCACCATGGCCTCCCGTGTCACCGTCCTGAGGGGGAGCCGGACGTGAGTCTGTCCTGGGGGTCCTTGGCCGCCGTCCTGGGTCTGGCCGTGCCCGTGGCGGCCGCACTGTGGGAGTTCGTGCTGGCGGGCCGCAAACGGCTCGGCTACCGCGTCCAGCTGGACACCACGATCCGGGACTCGGCCGCCTCGGGGCCCGACACCACGGTGCTGCAGCGCATGCAGTGGGACGGTACGACCCTGCGCGACCCCTCGGTCGTCCTGCTGCGGATCGAGAACGCCGGCTGGAGCCCCGTCGTCGCCGCCGACTACGTCGCTCCCGCCAGCGACCCGGTGGGCATACGCATCGCCTTCCCCGGCCGCCGCGTCGTCGGCATGACCGTCACCGAGCGCAGCCCCCAGGTGCCGCCCACCTTCTTCGTGCCGGGGGCCGAGGGCTTCGAGACCACCGGCGGGGAGGTCAAGCTGCCGAAGGTGATCCTCAACCGCCGGGCGCACTACAAGGTCCTGGCGGTCCTGGACCGCGAGGAGGGCTTCACCGAGCCCGAGTTCCCGGAGCCGGAGGTCACGGCCGGGATCGTCGGCGGGGTGCGCGGCGGGAACATCAGGAAGACCGCGTACTACCCCTTCGCCTCGCGCCAGGTCCGCTGGCTGCTCGCCTCGCTGATCCTGGTCAGCGCCACCCAGTCGGCGTTCACCCTGGCCGGGGGCGAGGACGCGGCCGCGCCGCTGGACTGCGCGGCCGGGACCCTGCACCTGTCGGGCTCCACGGCCTTCGCGCCGGTGCTGCGGGAGGCCGCTGAGCAGTACGAGCGGACCTGCCCGGACGCCCGCATCCCGCTCACCGCCACCTCCTTCAAGGGCAGCGTCGACGGGCTGGACAGCCTCGCCACCGCCGGTGCGGCCGCCCGGCTCCCGGACGGCCGGGGCCTCGGCGACAGACTGACGTTCAGCGACGGACCGAAGTCCGACGGCCGCCCGCGACTGCTGCCGAGGCCCGTGGCGCTGTCCCTGTTCACCCTGGTCGTGCACAAGGAGGCGGGGGTCGAGGACCTGTCCCTGAAGCAGGTACGGGACATCTACGCCGGGCCCGTCACCAACTGGAGCCAGGTGGGCGGCAACGACGTCCCCATCCACCTGGTCAGCCGGAACCCCGGCTCGGGCACCCGGACCACGCTCGAACAGCAGGTCCTCGACGGCCGCCCCCTCCCGGCGGTCACCACGCCCGACTGCGCGGGGCTCGACCGCGACCGGCCGGGCCGCTGCGAGGTGGGCGGCACCGGGACGCTGCTGGACACGGTGGCCTCGACCCCGGGGGCCCTGGGACACAGCGAGGTCGGCGCCGCCGCCGCGCACGACGACGTCCGGCAGATCCGCATCGACGGCTACCCGGCCACCCTGGAGGGCGCCGACCAGGGGGCGTACCCGTACTGGCAGACGGAGATCGCCTACACCTACGGCGAACCGCCGGCCGACTCGATCGCGGCGGGCTTCCTGCGCTACCTCGCCGACGAGGTGGGCAAGGACATCGTCCGCTCCAAGGGCCACCGCCCCTGCGCCGAGCTGGACAAGCCGCTGCTGTGCCGGCCGGACGGTGCGCCCGCCGCGGGGTGACGCCCTGAAGGGGCCCGCGGCGGCCCGGTCAGGACTCCGGGCGGTTGCGCCGGCCTACGGGTTCTCCCACGCCGCCGGTTCCGCCGCCAGGTCCCGCACCGGGTCCGGCAGCGCGTCCGCCGCGAGGTCCGCGATCGTCACGCCCTCCAGGATCCTGCGCACATTGGCACGCAGCGCCACCCACAGCGGCAGCAGGGGCCCCGCCGTGCCCGTGTACACCAGCTCCGTCGGCCGCTCCCCGCGCACCGAGACGATCGGGCCGTCCACCGCCCGGATCACGTCCGCCACCGTGATCTGCGACGCCCCGCGCGCCAGCCGGTACCCGCCGCCCCCGCCGCGCCGGCTCTCCACGACGCCGCCGCGCCTGAGGTCCCCGAGGATCCCCTCCAGAAACTTGTGCGGAATGTCCTGGACGGCGGCCACGTCCTCCGCCTTGACCGGGGAACCGTCCTGCCGGACGGCCAGTTCCAGTACCGCCCGTACCGCGTAGTCCGCACGCGCCGAGATCCTCATGCCGACCATTGTGGCGTCCGCTGGGACAATGGCCCGGCACAGGCGGTCCCGCGCAGGCGGCGGGGCCGGAGACACGCGCGCTACAGGAGAGGCTCCCTTGGAGCTCAGCAGGCCCAGCAGGCTCGGCAGACGAGCGTTCAGCGCCCTCGCGGGCACCACCGTCCTCGGTCTCGCGCTGGGCGGCAGCACGGCGCTGTCCGCCTCCGGCGCCCCGGGCCCCGCGCCCGCCGGGCCGCCGCCCGGCCCGCCCGGCGCCGACGGCGCGCGCCACCGGGTCGCGCTGGACCGGCGCTCGCTGCTGGTGGACGGCAGGCCGCTGGCCCTGTGGTCCGGCGAGCTGCACCCCTTCCGGCTGCCGAGCCCGTCCCTGTGGCGCGACGTGCTCCAGAAGATGCGGGCCTACGGCCACAACGCGGTCGGCATCCGCCTCGCCTGGAACCAGCACTCCCCCGCCCCCGGCGCGTACGACTTCACCGGCGTCCGCGACCTCGACCTGTTCCTGCGCACGGCCGCCGAGTGCGGTCTGTACGTCGTCCTGCACCCCGGCCCGTACATCGGCGCCGACGTGGACGCCGGGGGCCTGCCCGGCTGGCTGACCACCGTCGGGGGCCGGGCCGGGAGCACCGACCCGGCGTACCGGCGCCACGCCGAGGAGTGGCTGGGCCGGGTCAACGCCGTCGCCGCCCGGCACCTGTTCACCCGGGGCACCGGCACGGTGCTGCTCTACCGGGCCGACGCCCCCGGGCGGGCCGACTTGGACCTCCTGCGCACGAGGATGCGCGCCGACGGCATCGACGTACCCCTGCTGCACGGGGACACGCCGCTCGCCCGTCCGGAGCCGGGGCAGGTCCGGGACGCCGCCGAGGCACGGCGGGTCCACTTCGACCGCCTGGCGCGGGGGAACCCCCTGCACGACGTCGGCATGGCGTTCGGCGGCACCTCGTGGGGCTGGCTGTCCGCGCCCTCGGCGCCCTCGCCGACCTACGACCCCACCGCGGCGATCGACGAGGCACGGCGGCCGACGGACCGGCTCGCGCCGCTCCACCAGCTCGGTCAGCTGCTGCGCCACGTACCGGACTTCACCAGGATGACCGAGGCGGCGGCGGTCCGGGCCACCGACGCCCGGGTCCGGGTGGGGCATCTGGCCGACCCGGACACCGGGGCGCACGCCTACGTCCTGAGCAACGACTCCGCCGCCGACGTCACCACGACCCTCGCCATGGGCGGGGCCGACGTCGAGGTCACCGTGCCCGCCCGGGACGCCAAGCTCTTCGCCACCGGTCTGCGCCTGGGCTCGGGGCGCAAGCTGGCGTACGCCACCGTGCAGCCCATGCTGGCCATGAGCGTCGGGCGGCTGGACATCGCCGCGTTCGTGGGGCGGGCCGGCGAGATGGCGCACCTGGTCCTGGACTGTCCGGACGAGCCGTGGCCGACCCGGCTGGACGAGGAGGCGGCCTGGGCCTTCGACCGCGGGCAGCTGCACGTGACGGTGCCGCTCCAGGAGGACCGGCTGACCCGGGTACGGGTGCGCAGCGGCGACACCGACCGCACCCTGCTGCTGATCGTCGCCGACGACGCGGCCTCGCTGCGGCTGTGGCCGTACGAGACCCCGTCGGGCCGGGTCCTGGTGCGCGGACCGGAGCTGCTGCGCGAGGCGGCCCTGGACGGTGCGACGATCCGGCTGACCGGTGACACGGTCGCCGAGCGCGAGCTGGAGGTGTGGGCGCCGCACGGCATCACCGACGTCACCTGGAACGGCGAGGCGGTGCAGTCGGGCCTGGGCCGCGCCCTGAGCCTGATGGCCGTGTGGCCGCTGCCGGGCGTGCCCGACCTGGCGCTGCCCGCGCTGGACGGCTGGCGCCGGCGCACGGAGAACTTCGAGTCCCGGCCCGACTACGGCGACGAGGGGTGGACGGTCGCCGACCGGCGCACGACGCACGGCACGACCCCGGTCCCCGACGGCCGGCCGGTGCTCTTCGCCGACGACTACGGCTTCCACTACGGCGACGTCTGGTACCGCGCCCGCCTCACCGGCGCCACGGGGCTGGAGCGGGTGTCCCTCTCGTACCGCACGGGCGCGGACGGCCTGCTGATGGCCTGGCTGGACGGGGTGCCGCTGGGCAGCCACCAGCCGGGCGGGGCGGGCGACGGGAAGGGCACGTGGGCCGGCACGGCCGACTTCGGGCTGCCGGCGGACCTGCGCGCCGGCGAAGGGGACGACGCCTCCGTCCTGTCGGTCCTGGTCCGGCGCACACAGCACGGTCAGGACGCGTACCGGGAGGCCCGCGGGCTGACGTCGGCCGCTTTCGAGGGCGCCTCGCCCGAGGTGCGCTGGCGGATCATGGGCGCGGCCGCCCCCGACCCGGTGCGCGGGCCGCTCAACAACGGCGGGCTGTACGGGGAGCGCCACGGCTGGCACCTGCCCGGGTACGACGACGGCGAGTGGGAGCGGGTATCCCCGGCGGCGCTGCCCGGCGGGGACCGGCGCCAGGGCGTGACCTGGTACCGGACCACGTTCCGCCTGGACGTCCCGCCGGAGGTCGACGCCTCGGTGGGGCTGCGCCTGGACGGAACCCCGGGGGGCGGCACCGGTGCCCACCGCGTCCAGGTGTTCCTGAACGGCTGGAACCTGGGCGCGTACGGGGGCGGCCGCACGGGCGCCCCGCACACCTTCGTCCTGCCGAACGGCATCCTGCGCACCCGTGCCGCCGCCAACACCCTGGCCCTCGCGGTCCTGTCCGGCGGCGGCGCGCCGTCGGGACCGGGCTCGGTGCGCCTGGAGCCGCTGGGCGGCGCGGCCGGAGGAGTGCCGGTGAAGCCCGTCCCCTCCCCCGGCCGGCGCCGCGGCTGACCCGGGTCCGGGTCCGGGTCCTTGTCAGCGCAGCCGGATCACGTTCCAGGACAGCGGTTCCAGGGCTGCGGTGAGCCGGCCGTCCCGCAGGGCGGTGCCGTCGACCGCGTGCGGGACCACGCGGTCGGGCTCGGCGAGGGTGTTGCGGGCGTCGGGATCGGCGTCCGCGAGGGCGCTGTGCTCGACGACCTCGGTCAGCGCCAGGCCGCTCAGGGCGACCTCCAGCGGGAGGGCGCCGGTGCGCGAGCGGTTCACGGCGAAGACGGTCACCGAGCCGTCCTCGGCGCGCACGGCGGTGGCGTGCAGCAGGTCGGCCTCGCCGTACTTGCCCGTCTCGTACGTGGGTGAGTCCACCCGGACGTCGAGCACCTCGCCGCGGCCGTACTTCGAGGCCTGGGAGAAGGGAAAGAACGTCGTCTGGCGCCAGGTCGGGCCGCCCGGCTCGGTCATGATCGGCGCGATGACGTTGACGAGCTGCGCGAGGCAGGCCACGGTGACGCGGTCGGCGTGCCGCAGCAGGGCGATCAGGAGCGAGCCGAAGACGACCGCGTCCAGGACGCTGTAGTTGTCCTCCAGCAGGCGGGGCGCCTCGGGCCAGTCCAGGGCGCCGACCTCGGCCTGCGTCCTGGACATGTACCAGACGTTCCACTCGTCGAAGGAGAGGTTGATCCTCTTCTTCGACTTGAGGCGGGCGCCGACGTGGTCGCAGGTGGCGACGACGTTCTCGATGAACGACTCCATGTCCACGGCGGAGGCGAGGAAGGAGTCGACGTCCCCGTCGTGCGGCTCGTAGTAGGCGTGCAGCGAGATGTGGTCGACCAGGTCGTAGGTCTCCTTCAGGACCGTCGCCTCCCACTCGGCGAAGGTCTCCATCGACTGCCCGGACGACCCGCACGCGACCAGTTCGACGTCCGGGTCGATCTGGCGCATGGCGCGGGCGGTCTCGGCGGCGAGGCGGCCGTACTCCTCGGCGGTCTTGTGGCCGGTCTGCCAGGGGCCGTCCATCTCGTTGCCCAGGCACCAGAGCCGGATGCCGAAGGGGTCCTTGTCGCCGTGCTCGGCGCGCAGGTCGGACAGGGCCGTGCCGGAGGGGTGGTTGGCGTACTCCTGGAGTTCCAGCGCCTCGGCGACGCCGCGGGTGCCGAGGTTGACCGCCATCATGGGCTCGGCCTGCGGGCCGATCTTCTTCAGGAAGGCGATGTACTCGGAGAGGCCGAAGCGGTTGGTCTCGGTGGAGCGCCAGGCGAGGTCGAGGCGGCGCGGGCGGTCCGCCACCGGGCCGACCGAGTCCTCCCACTTGTAGCCGGAGACGAAGTTGCCGCCGGGGTAGCGGACGGCGGTGACGCCGAGTTCCCGGACCAGCTCCAGCACGTCCTGGCGCAGGCCGTCGGCGTCCGCGGTGGGGTGGCCGGGCTCGAAGACGCCGGTGTACACGCAGCGTCCGAGGTGCTCGACGAAGGAGCCGAAGAGACGGGGGTTGACGGCGCCGACGGTGAAGGCGGGGTCGAGGGTGAAGCGGGCGGGGCGCATCTTTTCCTTTCGGGACGGGGTGAGGGGGCTACTGGCCGGCCAGGCCCGTGTGGGCGACGCCCGCCACGATCTGGCGTTGGAAGAAGACGAAGACGACGATCAGCGGCAGGCCGGCCATCAGGCCGCCGGCCATGAGCTGGGCCCACTGGATGCCGTAGGAGTTCATCACGGTCGCGATGCCGTTCGGCATGGTCATCAGGTCGGGGTTGTTGGTGACCATGTAGGGCCACAGGAAGTTGTTCCAGGAGCTGATGAAGGTGAAGATGCCGACCGCCGCGAGCGAGGGGCGCGACAGCGGCACGATGATCGTGAAGAAGACGCGCCAGCGGCCCGCGCCGTCGATGAAGGCAGCCTCCTCCAGCTCGCGCGGGATGCCCTGGAAGAACTTGTAGAGGATGTAGACCATCGCGGCGGGCGCGCACTGCGGCAGGATCATGCCCCAGTAGGTGTCGACCATGCCCATCTGCTGGACGGTGGTGAACAGCGGGACGCCGAGCACGGCCGGGGAGACCATGAGGCCCGCCATCACCACGCCCATCAGGACGCCCTTGCCCCGGAACTCGGTGCGGGCGAAGCCGTATCCGGCGAGCGCCGCGACCAGCAGCACGACCGTCGTCACGCACACCGACACGACCAGCGAGTTGACGAACCAGTCGGTGATGTTGCCGGTCTCGAAGAGGGCCTTCCAGGCCTGCCCGGTCCAGTCGTGCGGCAGCCAGTGCGTGGGCACCTCGACCGCCTCGGTCTCCGACTTGAGCGAGGTGAACAGGGCCCAGGCGAGCGGGGCGAGGAACACCGCGGAGACGGCGGCGGCGAGGAGCGTGAGCACGATCTGGCCGGGGGTCCAGCTCCGGCGGGGGCGGGGGCGGGTGCGGACCGGCGGTGCGGCGGTGGTCATCGGCCGCCCTCCTCACGGTTGCGCAGCAGCCACATCCGGGCGAGGGCGACGGCCGCGACGATCACGAAGAAGATGATGGAGATCGCGGAGGCGTAGCCCACGCGGTAGCTGGTGAAGCCCTGTTCGAGCGTGTACTGCACGAAGGTGCGGGTCGAGCCCTCCGGCCCGGGTCCGAAGTCCTGCATGACGACGGCCTGGTCGAAGACCTGGAGGGAGGCGAGGATCTGCAGGGCGAGGACGAGGCCGGTGATGTTGCGCAGCATCGGCAGCGTGATGTGCAGGATGCGGTGCCAGGCGTTCGCGCCGTCCAGTTTGGCGGCCTCGTAGAGGTGGGCGGGGATGCCCTGGAGCGCGGCGAGGTAGAGCAGGAAGCTGAAGCCGACGGTCCACCACAGGGTGGTGATGACGACCGCGAGCATCGCGTACGACTTGTCGGTCAGCCAGGGTGTTTCGAGGCCGAAGACGTGGTTGACCATGCCGGTGCCGGGGTTGAACAGCCACTGCCACAGGTTCGCGGCGACGGTGGATGGCAGCAGGAACGGCAGGAAGAAGCAGAGCCGCCACAGCCACTTGCCGCGCTCGATGTGGTGGGCCAGCATCGCGAGGAGGAGGGCGAGGACGGTGATGCAGGGCACCACGAGCAGCGTGAAGTACGCGCTGTGGCCGAGCGCGTCCCACATCAGGGGGTCCTTCAGGGCCTCGCGGTAGTTGTCGAGGCCGATGAAGTTCGCGCTGTCGCCGGAGATGTTGGCGTCGGTGAAGCTGAGGTAGAGGCCGCGCAGCAGCGGCCAGATCACGAAGAGCGCGAAGAGCGCGAGGAACGGGGCCACGAACCAGCCGCCGTGCTGGAAGCCCTGCCTGCGGCGGACGGTGGCGCTGTCGGCGGCGGTCCTCGCCCGCGCCGGGCGGACGATCGTCTCGGCACTGGTGGCGCTCATGCGGCGGCACCTCCCTGTGCGGCGGTGCGGCCGTCCATGGGGTTCTTCATGGCGAGCAGTTCGGTGAGCGTGCCCTTCATCCGGCGGGCGGCGGCCTCGGGCTTCGAGGAGCCCGTCGTCGAGGAGACCACGGCCGGGCCGACCCGCTGGGCGAGGATGCCGGTGGACCCGGCGAACCACACCTTGGGCTCGGTGGCCTGGTGGTCCATGGCCGAGACGTACTCGTTCTGCGGTTGGAGCTTCTGGTAGGCGGCCGTGGACAGGGTCGGCGTGTAGGCCGGGATGTGTCCGCCGGCCGCCCACTGCCGGGCGTGCTTGACGACGTAGGCGGCGAGCCGGTGCGCGCCCTCGTTGGTGGCGCCGCCGCGGTCGGCCTGGTGCGGCAGGACGAAGGAGTGGGACTCGGCGTGGGTGGCGCGCCTGCCGAAGACGGGCGGCAGCGGGGTGGCGCCGTAGTCGAGCTTCGCCGCGTCGAAGACCGGCACGGACCAGTTGCCCTCCCAGGCGAAGGGGGAGCCGTTGACGAACTGTTCGGCACCGGCGCCGCCTCCGAAGGAGGGGTTGGCGTATCCGTCGGCGACGTGCTTGCGCAGGAACTCCAGGACCTGGGCGGCCTTGTCGGTGTCGAAGGTGACCTCGGTCTTCGCGTCGTTGAACCAGGTGCCGCCGAGCTGGGTGTAGAAGGCGACGAAGAACCACCACTGGAAGTTCTGGTCGTTGTGCCACAGGCCGATGGTCTGCAGGCCCTTCGCGGTGGCCTTCCTGGCCTCCTTGAGCACGTCGAACCACTCTTCGGTGGAGCCGACCGGCACGATCCGGCCGTCCTCGCCGAGCAGGCCCGCCTTCCTCAGCACGTCCTTGCGGTAGAAGCAGAGCTGGACGTGGATGTCGAGCGGCAGTGCGTAGAGCCTGCCGTCGATCACGGCGCGCTTCCACAGCTCCGGGTTGAAGTCCTGTTCGCGCACGCCGTACTTGGCGAGCAGCGCGGGGTCCCAGGGGTCGAGGAGGCGGCCGGGCGAGAAGCCGGTGACGCGGCCGAGGTGCATGACGCCGAGGTCGGGCGCGCGGTTGCCGGCGGCGGCCATGGCGAGCTTGGTGTAGAAGGGGCTGCCCCACTGGAGGGTGGAGTCCTTCACGTCGATGCCGGGGTGGTCCGCGCGGAAGGAGTCCAGCATCGCGATCATGTTGTATCCGTCGCCGCCGCTGAAGAGGTTCCAGTAGCGGACCCGGGTGCCCGCTTTGGAGGCGAGTGCGTCGGCGCCGGTGCCGAGCGCCGCGAAGCCGAAGCTGCCCGCGACCGTCAGGCCGCCGGCCGCGGCGAGAAAGTGCCTGCGATTCAGGCCAGGTCGTCCCATGCCCTGCCCCATCTGTCGACATTCAAGGACGGTCGTTCGATATTTCGGATGTCGCTCGTAACTTCGAACGGGAACGTAGGTGGGAAGCGCTTGCCCGTCAATGGTTCGGGCAGGATCGGGCCGGTCTTCACAGGGGGCGGGAGGCCGCAGGAGGGCACCGTCTCGGCCACCTCGCGACCGACAGGGCCCCGGGAACTGGCCCGGAGGCCACGCGTCTTGGCATATTGCAGGGGTGACCGAAGGACGGCCGGGGGAACGAGGAGACAGCGGTGCGTACCAGGAAGGAGATGCGGCGTCTCGCTGACGCTCTCATCGACCCCATCGAGGTGGCCGTGCCGGCCGATCCCGAGGTGCTGTTCGAGGCACTCGTCGCCTCCGTCAGCGCGTGGCGGGGACGTGAGGTGGTCGTGCACCGGGCGGCGTTCCCGCCGCACACCGCGAGTGGGCTGTGGCTCGAACGCGAGAGCCACGACGACGTGGTGGTCGACGAACGCGCGGCCGTGTGGCACCAGATCGTGATCCTGTGCCACGAGGTGTGGCACATGAGCCGCCGTCGGACGGAGGGCGGCGCGGAGGCGGACGGCCGGTCCCGGGCGGTGGCCGCGCGCAGCGACTTCTCCCTGGCCGAGGAACAGGAGGCGGACCGCTTCGGCATGCTGATGGGCAGCCGGCTGCGCACCTGGCTGGACGCCTCGACCGACTCGGTGTTCGCCGCCGAGGGCGGCGGTCCGGCCGGCCCGGAGAGCCTCGCCGCCCGCATCGGGGCCGCGCTCAACTACCGCGGGACGACCGGATGAACAGCCTGATCAACTATCTGAGCTGCACCGCGCTCTGGCTCGGCCTCGCGGTGCGGGCCCCCGACCTGCTGCGGCACCGGCACGATCCTTATCTGCGGGCCATCTGCGCGGTGCTGGGACTGGCCGGGCTCTGCTTCCTGCTCGGGGCGCCGCCGACGGTCGGAGCCGTCAACCGGCTGAGCGGCGTGCCGAACCTCGCTGCACCGGTCACCTACGCGGCGATCACCGGATACTGCGCCGCCTCCCAGGTCCTCGTCGTGCACTGGCGCGGGGGTCCCCGGGTGCGCCGTACCGCCCGCCGGTGGACGCTCGCCTACGCCGTCGTGGTCCTCGGCATCGCGCTGACCTTCGCGCTCGGCGACGCGCCCGTGGAGCGCCGCACCGATCTGGACACCTACTACGCGACGACCCCGTTCATCGCCCAGATGATCGTGCTGTATCTGGTCGCGCACCTGTCCGCGGCGACCGTCACGACGGTGTCCGCGCTGCGCTGGTCCCGGCAGGTGCGCGGCGGGCTGCGGGCCGGTCTGACGCTGATCGGGGCCGGTTCGCTGTGCGGCGCCGGTTACAGCGCCACCAAGCTCGTCGCGGTGGGCGCCCGCTGGTCCGGGCGCGACTGGTCGGCGCTCGGCACCACGGTCTCCCCGGCCGCCGCCGGTCTCGGCGCGCTGCTGGTGGTCGTCGGGGTACTGGTGCCGCTGGTGACGCCGCGGGTGGCCGAGTGGCGGCGGGCGGCGCGCGCGTACGCCCGGCTGGCGCCGTTGGAGCGGGCCCTGGACGACCTGCTCGTGCGCCGGGCGCTGCGGCTGCCGCGCCCGCGGTTCGCCTCGCCCGCCACCCTCCTGATGTGGCGCCGCACGAGCATCCACAACGCGCTCGGTCACCTGGACGCGTACTGCGACCGGGACCTGTACGACCGGACCCGCGCCGACACGCTGGCGGCGACGGGCGATCCGGAACTGGCCGGGGCGAGCGCCTGGGCCGCGGTGATCGTCGACGCGCTGCGCACCGAGGCCGACCCCGGGAAGGTGCTGCCGCCCGCCGCGGGCACCGGTCGCCCCCTGGCCCCGTCGCCGGACCCGGCGGCGCTCGCGCGGATCTCCGACGTGCTCGCCGGAGCGGTGCGGGTACCGGCCGCGTCCACCGCCCCGAGCGGCAGGACGACGGCGGGCACCGCGTGACGGCCGGCGGCGTCACCGCGGGTGGCACGGGTGGCACGGGCGGCCGCGCGGGCGTCCGGCACGGCCGGGTCGCACAGGTTCCGCACGTAAGGAGTGGTCGGACGTGAGTCTCGTCGTCTACCTGGCGGCCGTGGTGTTCGGCATGACCTCGGTGCTGCTGTTCCGCCGCCCCCGGACGGCCGTCCGCAATCCGCTGGCCCTGTCCACCTGCGTGGCCATCGTCCTCGGTGCCCTGGTCTTCGTGTGCGCCGCCCCGGCCACCCTCGGCACCGTCAACGAACTCACCGGCGTCACCAACTTCGGGGCCCCGCTGACCTACGGCATGCTCTCCGCCTACAGCTGCGCGGTGCTGGTGCTGCTGATCAACTGGCGGGGCGGCCCCCGGCCGGTGGTGCGGCGCGCGGTGCTGCGCAGCATGGCGGCGTACGGCCTGCTGGTGGCCGCCATCGTCGCGCTGTTCCTGCTCGCCGACTCGGACACCGAGCGGCTGACCGATCTCGACACGTACTACGCGGGCACCCCGTTCATGCGGGAGATGATCCTGCTGTACCTGCTCGGGCACAGCGCGGCGATGCTGGTGATGTGTGCCGTCTGCGTCAAGTGGAGCCGTGAGGTGGGCGGCCTGCTGCGGGTCGGGCTGCGGCTCATCCTGCTGGGCGCGCTGCTGGACCTGGTGGGGTTCCAGTTCACCAAGTACACGGCCGTGGTGGCGCGGTGGACCGGTCACGACCTCGACTTCCTGTCCACCAACGTGGCCCCGCCGATGGCGTCGCTGGCGGCGCTGGTGTGTTCCGTGGGGTTCGCCCTGCCCAGGCTGCTGCCTTCCGTCCTCGCCCACTGGCGGGGGCTGGACGACTACCGGCGGCTGGGTCCGCTGTGGTCGCTGGTGAAGTCGGCGTCCACGGCTCCCCGGCAGCCGTCCGTCCGGTGGCAGCTCCCCCGGGCCCGGCTCCAGTGGCGCGAGGTCTCCATCCACGACGCCCTGCTCACCCTGGCGCCGTACTTCGACCACCGGGTCCGCGAGAGTGCGCGGGACGCCGCTCTGCGCGCGGGCCGCTCCCCGCACGAGGCGCGGCTGGCGGCGGAGGCGGCGATGCTCGCCGACGCGGCGCGCCGGGCCACCGCGCACGAGGAACCGCCGGACGCCACCGGCTCCTACCGGCTGCACGCCACCGAGGTACCGGGCCCGAGCGGGCTGGTGGAACTGTCGCAGGCACTGCACCTCCCGCCCGGCCGGGCCGCCGCACCCGGCGGCCCGGACCCGTCCGCCCTGACCGGACCCCTGACCGAACCCGAGGAGCCCCATGTCGCGTAGAGCAGTCGTCGTCGGTGCCGGACTGGCCGGAATGCTGGCCGCCGCCGCGCTGGCCGACGCGGGCGTGGCGGAGGTCGTCGTACTGGACCGCGACGAGCTGCCCGACGGGCCCCGGCAGCGCCGGGGTCTTCCCCAGGGCCGGCACGCGCACCTGCTGATGCCCGGCGGGCTGACGGCGATGGAGGAGATCGTGCCCGGCGCGGGCCTTCGCAAGCGGCTGCTCGCCGCCGGGGCGCACGAGGTGTCCCTCAGCTCGGGCGTGCTGGCCCGCAGCCCCGAGGGCTGGCTGCGGCGGTGGCGGCGCGCGGGCCCCGTCATGCTCACCTGCACCCGGGCACTGGTGGACTGGACGGTACGGGCCGCGGTGCTCGAAGGGACGGCCGTCGAGGTGCGCCGGGCGGCCGTGGTGGGCCTGACCGGGTCCGCGGGGCGGGTGCGGGGCGTGCGGGCGTCGGGGCCCGGCGGCGAGGAGGACCTGGACGCCGACCTGGTCGTCGACGCGAGCGGACGCGGTACCCGGATCCTCCCCTGGCTGGACGGGCTCGGGCTGTCCGGCGTCCGGACGCGGACCGTGGACTCGGGGCTGGTCAACGCCTCGCGCGTGTACCGGGTACCGGCCGGGGCGGAGCGGTTCCCTCTGACGGTCGTGCACGCCGATCCGTACGTCTCCCGGCCGGGCCGCAGCGCCATGGTCATGCCGATCGAGGGCGACCGCTGGCTGGTCAGCTGCGGCGGCACGCGCGGCGGTGAACCACCGGCCGATCCCGAGGGTTTCCTGCGGTACACGCTCGGCCTGCCGGACCCGATCGTGGGCCGGCTGATCTCCGGTGCCGAACCGCTCACCGACGTGCACCTGAGCCGGTCCACCAGCAATGTGCGGCACTACCTGGACAAGGTGCCCGACTGGCCGGAGGGCCTGGTGGTCCTCGGCGACGCGCTCGGCACCTTCAACCCGGCCTACGGGCAGGGCATGTCGGTGGCCGCGTTCGGCGCCCGCGTCCTCGGCCGGGAGCTGGACCGGGCCGACGGGCTCGGCGCCCCCGGCCTGGCCCGGCGGGTGCTGCGGGGTGCGGCGCGCCCGGTGGACGCGGCCTGGGCCATGGCCGTCGGGCAGGACGTCCTCTACCCGCAGACGCGCGGCGGCGGGCGGCCGGGGATCGCCGACCGGGCGGCGACGGCGTACACGCGGCGCATGACGAGGGCGGCCACCGGTTCCTTCGCGGCGGCCTCGGCGCTCTGGGACGTCACCAGCATGCGCACCCCGCCGACCCGCCTGTTCCACCCGTCGGCGGTCCTGGCCGCGCTCGCCGGGCCGCCGCTCCCCCTGCTGACCGGGCCGCCGCTGACCCCGGGCGAGCGCGCGGTGCTCGACGGGCTGGACCGCACCGGGGCGTGAGCGCAGGCCGTCCGGTCGCCGCCGTTCGCGACGGTCGCCGGACGGCGGTGGACGTCACCCCGCGAACGCCGGCTGCGCCACCCCCCGTCCCGCGCCCGGCACCACCAGCAGGGAGCCCGCCAGCGGGTGCGGGTCCGGCAGGCCGACCCGGGCCGTGGTGAGGTACAGGTCGGCGAGGTCCGGGCCGCCGAAGGCGCAGGCCGTGACCCGGGGGACGGGGAGGGAGATCACCCGGTCCAGGTCGCCGGAGGGGGTGTAGCGGCGTACCGCGCCGCCGTCCCACAGGGCGACCCACACGCAGCCGTCGGCGTCGACGCACAGGCCGTCGGGGAAGCCCGCGCCGTCCTCGATCGCGGCCAGCGGGCGGCGGCCGGCGACCCGGCCGTCCGCGGTGACGTCGAAGACGTCGACACGGCGGGTCGGGGTGTCGGCGTAGTACATCAGCGTGCCGTCGGGGCTCCAGCCGGTGCCGTTGCTCACCGTCACGTCGTCGAGGACGGTCTCGGCGGTGCCGTCGCCGGTGTACCGGGTCAGCGTGCCCCCGCCGCGCGCCTCGTCGTAGCGCATGGTGCCCGCCCACAGGCTGCCGTCGGGGGCGACGGCGGCGTCGTTGCCGCGGCGGCCGGGGACGGGCTCGCGGTGCAGCCAGCGGAAGGTGTCGTCCGGGTCGAGCAGGCCGATCCCGTCCCGCAGGTTGAGGACCAGGCCGCCGCCCGCGCGGGGTTTGACGGCGCCCACGTGCTGGTCGGTGCGGCGCACGGTGCGCCGGCCGGTGGCCGGGTCGTGGGTGTGGACGCGGGAGTTCAGGATGTCGAGCCACAGGAGGCGGCCCGTGGCCGGGTCCCAGGTGGGGCCCTCGCCGAGGGACGCCTCTTCGTGGACGGCAACCTCGAAGGCCGTGCCGGTCGCCGTCATGCCGCGCTCCGGTGGCCGAGCCGCTCGGAGAGGTCGGCGGCGCCCTTGCCGGCGAGCTGCTCCAGTTCGGCGCGGCGCTCCTCGCTCCAGCGGATCATGGGCACGGAGATCGACAGCGCGGCGACGACCCGGCCGGTGCGGTCGCGGACCGGGGCGGCCACGCAGGACACGTCCGGGTTGGACTCGCGGCTCTCCACCGCCGTACCGCGCTCGCGGATCGCCGCCAGGGCCTCGCGCAGCGCGGCCGGGTCGGTGATGCTGTTCGGGGTCATCGCGGTCAGCTCGGCGCCGTCGGGGAAGCGCTCGGCGACCTCCGGCTCGGGCAGGGAGGCCAGCAGCATCTTGCCGACGGACGTGCAGTGCGCGGGCAGCCGGCGGCCGGCCGCGGACACCATGCGCACCGCGTGGGTGGAGTCGACCTTGGCGATGTAGATGACGTCGGTGTCCTCCAGGATCGCCACGTGCACCGTCTCGTCGCAGGTCTCGGCGACCGACCGGGCGACCTGCTGGCCCTCCGCGGCGAGGTCGAGGTGCTCGGCGTAGCGGGCGCCGAGCTGGTACGGACGCACGCCGAGCCGGTACCGTCCGGACTGCCCGGTGACCGGGACGATGTACTTGCGGGCGGCGAGCGTGGTGACCAGCTCGTGCACGGTGGTGCGCGGCAGCTGGAGCCTGCGCACGATGTCGGGGGCGGAGAGCGTGCCGTCCCCGTCGAGGAAGAGCTCCAGTATGTCGAGAGCCCGGGTCACGGCCGGCACGAGGCGTCCCATGTCCAGCCCCCTCCCTAGGTGTGTTCGAGATTTCAACAGGCGATCGGAATAACGAACACAGGCTACTCATACCGCGTTTGCCTGGGCAATGGGCGGGTGATGATGGTGGCCATGCCGACCGGAAAGCAGCCAGCGAAACCGTTCACCCCGCGCGACTTCCAGCTCGTCCTGCTGCGTCGCATGGCCGACCACAACCCCGGCCCGGTGGAGGACGCCCGCCGCGAGCTGGGCGCGTCGGTCGCGGACATGCGCGAGGCCAACCGGCGCTGGCAGGCGATGCTCCACTCACCCCGGTCCCGCTCGGCCGCCGCCCGGTACCGCTCCGTCCTGGGCGAGCCGGAGTCGGTGGCGCCGCGCCGGATCGGCGACCTGGAGTGCGAGGCCCGGCAGTGGGCGCTGCCCCTGTGGCCGGACCTGCGCTTCGAGGTGCTCGTCGCGGACAAGGGCGTCGTCTGGACCGAGTGGCTGGTCCGCGCCCCCGGCGCGCAGCGGCCCGAACTGCGCACCCTGGACGACCTCACGCCCTGGTCCTGCACGGTCGACGAGGCGGCCCGCGCCTTCGCCCCCGCCCGGCCGCTCCAGGGCTCGGCCCCGACCCGGTGGGGGCTGGCCTTCACCGCCCCGGACCGCGACGGCGTACGGCACGAGGTGGTCGCGGAGTTCACCTGGGGGCTGCTCCAGCGCACGGCCGTCGGCGCATAGCGAAGGCCCGGTCAGCGCTCGTCCTCCGGGTCCCAGTCCAGCAGGCGGACCTTGGCGACCGTACGGACGTGGCGGCGCATCGCGGCGGCCGCCTGCCGGGGCTGCCGGGCGGCCACGGCGTCCAGGATCGCCCGGTGCTGGGCCAGGGAGCGGCCGGGGCGGCCGGGCTGGCGCAGGGACTCGGTGCGGCTCTCGGCGATCTGGTGGGCGATGGAGCGCATGAACTCGGCGAGCAGGCTGCTGTGCGCCGCCGCGGTCACCGCCGCGTGGAAGAGCCGGTCGCCCTCGACGCCGTGCCCGTCCCGGTCGATCTCCTCGGCCATCACGGCCAGCGCGGACCGCATGGCGGCGAGGTCGTCCTCCGTACGGCGCTCGGCGGCCAGTTCGGCGAGCTTGGTCTCCAGTGCCTCCCTGGCCTCCAGGACGTCCGGGAGGCGTCGGCGGCGTTCGACCATCTTCTCGACGGGTTCGACATCGAGGCTGTCCCGGACCAGATAGGTCCCGCCGCCGTGCCGTGCCTCCACCAGGCCCTGCACCTCCAGGACCACGATCGCCTGCTTCACCGAGGCGCGGCTGACACCGAGGCGCTGGGCCAGGTCCCGCTCGGGCGGCAGCCGGTCACCCGCCCGCAGGCCGCCGTCGGCGACGTACTGGCGCAGCCGCTCCAGCACCTGTTCGTACAGGCGCTGTCTGGTCATGGGGCGCAGGGCGTCGGTCATGAGGTCCCCCCTCTCGACGGGAGCGTAGCACCGGGGCCGAGGGTGGCCCGGTGGCCGAGTGGCTGAGCCAATTCTTGCGCGACCCCTTGACGTGACCCCGGGCCGGGCCCACGCTGACCAGCCAACCGCACCACCCAAGTGGCTCAGCCACTCGTCCACTTCC
This sequence comes from Streptomyces sp. NPDC018026, assembly GCF_044327745.1. Classification (NCBI taxonomy): domain Bacteria; kingdom Bacillati; phylum Actinomycetota; class Actinomycetes; order Kitasatosporales; family Streptomycetaceae; genus Streptomyces; species Streptomyces sp. NPDC018026. The sequence continues at coordinate 690,838 of NZ_JBIRFY010000002.1, read as the reverse complement.
TCAGCCACTTTCTCAGCCCTTCTCTCGGCCATTCCCATCGGCAGTCAGGTCAGCACTCGGGAGCCCCCGCATGTCCCCCGAACTCATCTCGATCCTCGTCCTCGTCGTGGTGTTCGTCATCGCCACCACCCGCTCCGTCAACATGGGCGCGCTCGCCTTCGCCGCCGCGTTCGGGGTGGGCACGCTCGTCGCCGACCTCGACGCGGACGGCATCTTCGCCGGGTTCCCCGGCGACCTGTTCGTCGTCCTCGTCGGCGTCACCTATCTGTTCGCGATCGCCCGGGCCAACGGCACCACCGACTGGCTGGTGCACGCGGCCGTCCGGCTGGTGAGGGGTCGGGTCGCGCTGATCCCCTGGGTGATGTTCGCGCTGACCGGCGCGCTCACGGCGATCGGCGCGGTCAGTCCGGCCGCGGTCGCGATCGTCGCGCCGATCGCCCTGAGCTTCGCCACCCGGTACTCGATCAGCCCGCTGCTCATGGGCACGATGGTGGTGCACGGCGCGCAGGCCGGCGGGTTCTCGCCGATCAGCATCTACGGCTCGATCGTCAACGGCATCGTGGAGCGGGAGAAGCTCCCCGGCAGCGAGATCGGCCTCTTCCTGGCCTCGCTGGTCGCCAACCTCCTCATCGCCGCCGTGCTGTTCGCGGTGCTCGGCGGGCGGAAGCTGTGGGCGCGCGGGGCGGTGCCGCCGGAGGGCGACGGCGCCCCCGGCAAGGGCACCGGCACGGAGCCCACCGGCAGCACCGAGCCCACCGGCGGCACGAGCGGCGCGGCCCCCGGGTCCGGCGGCGGCGCCCCCACCGCCGTGGCCGTCCGCCCCGACCAGGACACCGGCGGCGGCGCCGACGGCACCGGCATCCGCCTCACCCCCGCCCGCATCGCCACCCTGGTCGCCCTGGTCGCGCTGGTCGTGGCCGTGCTCGGCTTCGACCTGGACGCCGGTCTGACCGCGGTCACCCTCGCCGTGGTGCTGAGCACCGCCTGGCCGGACGACAGCCGCCGTGCCGTCGGCGAGATCGCCTGGTCCACGGTGCTGCTGATCTGCGGTGTCCTCACCTACGTGGGCGTACTGGAGGAGATGGGCACCATCACCTGGGCCGGTGAGGGCGTCGGCGGCATCGGCGTCCCGCTGCTGGCCGCCGTGCTGCTCTGCTACATCGGCGCCATCGTCTCGGCCTTCGCCTCCTCCGTGGGCATCATGGGCGCGCTGATCCCGCTGGCGGTGCCGTTCCTCGCGCAGGGCGAGATCGGGGCGGCCGGCATGGTGGCGGCGCTCGCGGTGTCGGCGACGGTGGTGGACGTCAGCCCGTTCTCGACCAACGGCGCGCTGGTGCTGGCCGCGGCCCCGGACGTGGACCGCGACCGCTTCTTCCGGCAGTTGATGGTCTACGGGGGCATCGTGGTGGCGGCCGTGCCGGCGCTGGCCTGGCTGGTGCTGGTCGTGCCCGGTTTCGGGTAGGACCTCCAGGACCCCCTCGGTGAACCGGCAGTCTTGAGCGACAGCTCGCCGGCAACGGCCGGCGACCGCTCTCGGGCAACAGCTAAGGAGTACGACGCGTGTCCTCTCTCTTCCCGGCCCTCTCCCCGGCCCCGACCGGCGCCGCGGCCGACCGGCCCGCGCTGCGGTTCGGCGAGCGCTCCCTGACCTACGCGGAACTCGCCGCGGCGGCGGGCGCCACGGCCGGGCGGCTCGGCGGCGCCGCCCGGGTCGCGGTCTGGGCCACCCCGGCGATGGAGACCGGCGTCGCCGTGGTGGCGGCGCTGCTGGCCGGGGTCGCCGCCGTACCGCTCAACCCGAAGTCCGGCGACAAGGAACTCGCGCACATCCTCTCCGACAGCGCGCCCTCGCTCGTCCTGGCGCCCCCGGACGCCGAACTCCCGCCCGCCCTCGGGGCCCTGGAGCGCGTCGACGTCGACGTGCGGGCCCGCGGGGCGGTCCCCGAGGACGGTGCCGACGACGGCGACCCCGCGCTCGTCGTCTACACCTCCGGCACCACGGGACCGCCGAAGGGCGCCGTCATCCCCCGGCGGGCGCTCTCGACGACCCTGGACGCGCTCGCCGACGCGTGGCAGTGGACCGGCGAGGACGTGCTGGTGCAGGGGCTGCCGCTGTTCCACGTGCACGGGCTGGTCCTCGGCATCCTCGGCCCGCTGCGCCGGGGCGGGTCCGTGCGGCACCTGGGCAGGTTCTCCACCGAGGGCGCGGCGCGGGAGCTGAACGACGGCGCGACCATGCTCTTCGGGGTGCCGACGATGTACCACCGGATCGCCGAGACGCTCCCCGAGGACCCGGAGCTGGCGAAGGCGCTCGCCGGGGCCCGGCTGCTGGTGTCGGGGTCGGCCGCGCTGCCGGTGCACGACCACGAGCGGATCGCCGGCGCCACCGGGCGGCGCGTGATCGAGCGGTACGGCATGACGGAGACGCTGATGAACACCAGCGTGCGCGCCGACGGCGAGCCGCGCGCCGGGACGGTGGGCGTGCCGCTGCCCGGTGTGGAGCTGCGGCTGGTGGAGGAGGACGGCACGCCGATCGCGGCGCTCGACGGGGAGAGCGTCGGCGAGATCCAGGTGCGCGGCCCGAACCTGTTCACCGAGTACCTGAACCGCCCCGACGCCACCGCCGCCGCCTTCACCGAGGACGGCTTCTTCCGCACCGGCGACATGGCGGTGCGCGACCCCGACGGCTATGTCCGCATCGTCGGCCGCAAGGCCACCGATCTGATCAAGAGCGGGGGGTACAAGATCGGGGCCGGGGAGATCGAGAACGCCCTGCTCGAACACCCGCAGGTCCGGGAGGCCGCCGTCACCGGCGAGCCCGACCCCGACCTGGGGGAACGGATCGTGGCCTGGATCGTCCCGGCCGACCCCGCCGCGCCGCCCTCCCTCGGCACGCTGGCCGACCACGTCGCCGCCCGGCTCGCCCCGCACAAGCGGCCGCGCGTCGTCCGGTACCTCGACGCGGTGCCCCGCAACGACATGGGGAAGATCATGAAGCGGGCGCTGGACCGTGGCTGAGCGCCCGACCGCGCGGGAGTTCCTCGCCCTGGTCACCGACGACGCCACCTTCACCGAACTCCCGCACGCGGACGGCCCGTGGCGGCCCGACGGCCCCCTCGGCTGGCCCGGCTACGACGCCTCGCGGGCCCGCGCCGCCGAGCGCACCGGCGAGACGGAGTCCGTCGTCTGCGGCACCGGCCTGGTGGAGGGCACCCGCGCCGTGCTCGTCTCCTTCGAGTTCGGCTTCCTCGGCGGCTCGCTCGGGCACCGCACCGGCGACCGTCTTGAGGCGGCGTACGCGTACGCCCGCGAACACCGGCTGCCGGTGGTGCCGCTGGTGGCGACCGGGGGCAGCAGGATGCAGGAGGGGATGCTCGCGCTGACCCAGCTCCAGCGGGTGGCCCGCCAGTCGGCGCTCACCCGCGCGGCCGGTCTCGCGCAGATCGCGGTGGTGCGGGACCCGGCGACCGGCGGCGGCTGGGCGACGCTGGGCGCGGGCGCCGACGTGGTCCTCGCCCTGCCCGGCGCCCAGGTCGGCTTCGCCGGGTCGCGGGTCCGGCCGCCGGACGCGGACCCGGCGGCGTACACGGCCGAGGCACAGGTGGCGGCGGGCAGCGCGGACGCGGTCGTGCCGCCCGGGGAGTTGCGCGCGACGCTGGGGCGGTGGCTGCGGCTGCTGACGGCGCCGTCCGGCGAACCGGCACCGGTGCCTCGGCCGCTGGGCGCGCGGGACCTGCCGGCCCGCGGCTGGGACGCGGTGCGCCGGGCCCGCGCCGCCGGACGTCCGCGTGCCGGGGCGTACCTGGACGCCTACTTCACCGACCGCGTCGCCCTGTCCGGCGACCGCTGCGGCGGCCGGGACCCGGAGGGCATGCTGTGCGGCTTCGGCGCGCACGCGGGGCGGACGGTGGCGTACGCCGCCCAGACGGGCACGGCGACCCGGCCCGCCGGGTACCGCACCGCGACCCGGCTGGTCCACCTCGCGGACCGGCTCGGCATCCCGGTGCTGACCCTGGTGGACACACCGGGCGCGGCCAACGACGCGGAGGCGGAGCGGGCGGGGGCGGGCCCGGCGATCGCGGACCTGTTCGGCGCCGTGGCCTCGGTGCGTACGCCGGTCACCACGCTGGTGATCGGCGAGGGCGGCTCGGGCGGGGCGCTGGCGCTGGCCGCGCCCGGCAGCACGTGGGCCACCCCGGACAGCTACTTCTCCGTCATCGCGCCGGAGCACGCGGCGGCGATCCTGAAGCGCCCGCCGGCGGAGGTGGAGGCGACGGCCGGTCAACTGCGGCTGCGTCCGCAGGACTTGGCCGAGCTTGGCGTGATCCGAACAAGCGAGCAGGTGTTCCCTGGAACAGGTGATCGTCGCTCTGAAGAGCGTATGTGACTGCAGGGACCAACGATACTTACGGTGTGCAAGCAACGGGCTGCAGACCGTAGTTGACGCACATGTCCCAGGTAGTCCCGGCGGGGCCCCGCGGTCCCGCACATGAACAGCGCAAGGAGCTGCACGATCATGAACCTTCTCACCGACATCCTCGCCGGCCTCGTCCACTTCGTCGGCTGGCTGGTCTGACGGTCCGAGAACCCGACGGCGCCGCCTCCCCGTCCCAGGGAGGCGGCGCCGTCCGCGTGCCTACCGCACGGCCACCGCGCGCACGATCTCCTGGGTGACCGAGCCGCCCCGGTCGTCGCGCGCCGAGGCCCGCAGCGAGACGTGCTCGGCGTCGCGCGGCACGCTCAGCGTCCCGTGCCAGGACGCCTCCCCGTCACCGCCGCGCAGCCGGACCTGGTGCCAGGTCGCCCCGCCGTCGTAGGACGCCTCCAGCTTTCCGCCGCCGAGCCTCCCGGTGTCCGGGGCGCCCGCCACGTACGCGGCGTCGAGACCGACCCGCAGCTTCTTGCCGGCGCGCACCTTCCCCGCGAGGTCGGTGTCCACGTCGAAGGAGAGGTTGATCAGCGGCAGGAACGTCCACCGGTCGTCCGGCGTGGCCGCGGACCGGAAGGTCCACTCCGAGTGGCCCTTCGTCGCCAGCGGCCAGCGTGCCGCGTCCAGCGTCGTGTCGGTGACGAGCCGGTAGGCGTGCTCGTCGGCCGGGGCGTCCCACACGTACGCGGCGGAACTCGGCCCCTGGTCGACCAGTTCGCCGTCCAGGTACACCGACGTGGTCTGCGTCATGCCGCTGCCCTCGCTCCACACGTCGCCGAAACCGGTGTGGTCGGGTCCCGAGTCGCCCCAGCCGGGCGCGTTGAACTGGAGCCGGTTCCCGGCCCGCTGCTGTCCCCAGCCGAGCCCGGTGCCGAGGTAGGGGTGCCACACCGGCTTGAACCAGTTCAGCTCCGCACGCGAGCCTCCCCGGTACCCGGACAGTCCGCCGCGCTCCTCCAACGCCCCGTCGGCGCTGGTCACGGTCTCGTGCCAGAGCTGGTCCGGCCCCGTGGAGACGTACTCGGTGCGCTCGACCGGGTAGTCGATCCGCTCCCGGAAACCGAGACCGATCGGGAAGGTGTCGGTGATCGAGTACCGGAACTCGCCGCCGCTGGACGGTTCGTCGCCGTGGTACTTGGCGCGCAGCACGGCCAGGTCGCGGTGGCCCGGCTCGTAGGTGAGGTCCCGGTCGGGCACGGCGCCCTCGTGTCCTTCGGACAGGTCGTACACGTAGGGCGTGTTGCGGGTGCCGGTCATGTCGACCCGTCCGGCCCCGTGCAGCCGGCGGGCGTCGGCCGCGGAGACGGTGGCGATCTGGAGCGGCCGGTCGGCGTTGTCGTCCGTGCCCCACCACGACATCAGCCGTCCGGGGGCGTCGTCGGTGACGAACAGCGCCTTGACGCCCGCCTCCTGCGCCGCCCGGGCGAGCGCGGCCGGTTCGGTCCCGTCGGTGAGCTTCGCGAGCACCGCCTTGCCGCGTACGCCGTCCGGGAAGGGCCCGGCGCCGACGGCCCCGACGTCGACCAGGGGCAGCCGGGTGCGGCCCTCGATCAGGGTGCCGCCGGACTGGACGGTCGCCTCGCCGATCCCCTTGACCTCGAGGAGCGGCTTGCCGAGCCGCCACACCGTGCGGTACTCGAAGTCGCCCCGGGCGACCTTGCCGGTCGGCGCGGCGAAGATGCTGTCGTACGTCAGCGGCACCTGCACCGCGCCGAACAGGTCGGAGCCGTTCGCGCTGCGGTCGTACTCCATGAGGAGCTGCCGGGTCTCGGTGCGCCGGTCGACGTCGGCGCCGATCTCGCGCAGTTCGCGGCCGTCCAGGGTGATCTCGCGGTCCCGGTCGACGACGACCTCCGGGGCGGCGAGGAAGCCGAGGCCGAGGGAGTCGGCGCCGTGGCTGCCGCGCACGTCCAGGAAGGACGACAGGCTGTACGTGCCGGGCTTGAGCCGGAGCTTCAGGGTGCCGGACTCTCCGACGTGGGCCGGGAAGGGGTCGACGCCCTCGGTGAGCTGCTGGACCGTCAGGTCGGCCGGGGTCGCAGCGCCGGAGCGGTCCTTGACGTGCACGGTGAGCGTGTACCGCTCGCCCTCCTTGACCAGCCCGAACGCGGTGTGCGCGAGGGTCTTCCCGCTCGCGTCGGCCGCCACGACCTGCCCGCTCGTGCTGCCGACCGGCGCCTTGGATCCGTCCCCGGTGACCGTGGTCGAGGCGGTGCCGTGCGCGGGCACCGTGAGGGAGGTGTCGGCGAGGGTGGCGACGCCCTCGGGGGCGCCCCGCACGGACAGCTTCAGCTCGACGTCCGTGTCGGAGGAGTTGGTGTAGGTGACGGCCCTGGTGACCGGCTCGTTGGCCTCGTACGGCCAGGAGTAGAAGCCCAGGTCGGCGCTGCCGGTGGCGGTGACGCCGGCGCCGACGGCCTCCGGCACGCTGACCCGGCCCGCGCCCAACTGGTAGGCGGGAGCGTCCAGTTCCTTCGACGTGGACATCAGCGCGTCCTTGAGCCGCGCGCCGGTCCAGTCCGGGTGCTCCTCGGCGAGCAGGGCTGCCACGCCGGCGATGTGCGGCGTCGCCATCGACGTCCCGTCCATGCTGGTGTAGTCGCCGCTGCCCTCGGCGAGCCGGGAGCGGGCGGCGAGGATGCCGACGCCCGGGGCCGACAGGTCGGGCTTGAGCGCGTTGTCCCCGTACCGAGGTCCGGCGCTGGTGAACCAGGCGGCCTGGTCGGCGGAGTCGACCGCGCCCACGGTGAGGGCGGCGTCGGCCGCGCCGGGCGAGCCTATGGAGGAGGGGGCGCCGGTGTTCCCGGCCGCGATCACGAACAGCGCGCCGGTCTCGCGGGACAGGGAGTTGACGGCCTCGGCCATCGGATCGGTGCCGTCGCTGGGTTCGGTGGAGCCGAGGCTCATGGAGACGATGTCGGCGTCCACGTCCCGGGCGGCCCACTCCATGCCCGCGATGATCTCCGACTCGCTGCCGAAGCCCTCGTCGTCCAGCACCTTGCCGACCGCGAGCGTGGCGCCGGGCGCGACGCCCTTCTCCTTGCCGTCGGAGGCCGCGCCGCTGCCGCCCACGGTGGAGGTGACGTGCGTGCCGTGGCCGTGCCGGTCGGCGACCTCCTCGCCGGGGATGAAGCTCTTGCTCTGCGCGATCCGCCCCGCGAGGTCGGGGTGCCCGGCGTCCACGCCGCTGTCCAGCACTGCCACGGTGACGCCCTTGCCGGTCAGCCCCGCCTCCCAGGCCTCGGGCGTGCCGATCTGCGCGTTGGACTCGGCCATGTCCGCGGTGACCCGCCCGTCGAGCCACACGCCCTCGACACCGGCGCCGCCACGGGTGAATTCCCGCCAGAATGCGCGCCCCTTGTCGGCCTCCACGGCGGCCCCGCGCACGCTGGGCAGCGACCGGGTCCGCTCGGCGCCCCGCGGGGTGGCGGCCCGCGCGCCCTTGCCGTAGGTCACGATCAGCGGCAGCTCGCCCGTCTCGCCGTCGGCGAGCCCCTGCTCCAGCAACTCCCCGACGTCGAAGAGCCGTTCGTCGAGGCTGCCGTCGCGCAGGTACGGCAGGGCCTCGTCCGGTACGACGGTGGTCCGGCCGCCGGAGCTGCTGGTGCGCACGGCCCCGGTGGCGCCCTCGGGCCGCTCGACCGCGACCGTCTTCCGGCCGCCGCCGAGGTCGGTGACGGTCACCCGGTCGCCGGTGACGAGGGTGACGGTGCGGGCCGCGTCGGCGGCGGCGGCCGTGCGGGCGGCCGCCGTTCGGGAGCGCGCCGGGTCGGGGGGCGGATCCTGCGCCGCCGAGGTCCCGGCCGGCAGCAGCGCGATCACGAGTCCCGCCGACAGGAGGGTCGCCCCGCGTCTGACTGGTCCTGTGCTCATCCACGTCTCTCTTCGTGTCGTCGTAGAGTGCGGTGAAGAGTGCTGGGAGCAGTCTCAGGGGGCTTGCGGGGCTGGGGAGTTGCCCGGGAGCGGCGGTTGGTCGCCTTGGCGGGTTTCCGCCAGCGTCCGAACGGACCGGCGGCCGGGGACGGGACACGGCCGAGTACCGTCCGTCACAATGGTGCTGCGCACGGACACGTACGGCACACGGGGAGCGAGCGGCGTCATGGACGGGTTGGTCGAGTTCAGGACCGAGGACGGCGTGCGGGTGGTCGTCGAGGGCGTCGAGGACGAGGACGGGGCGCGGCTGGTCTCGCGCGGCGACGGTCCGGCCCGCGCGGCCCGCACCTTCGAGGACTCCCTGGACGGCGTGCGGGCGGCGGCCGCGTCCGCGCTGCGGGTCTTCCGGGACGGCTCGCTCAGACCCGACGCCGTGGAGCTGGAGTTCGGGGTCAAGCTGAGCGCGGAGGCCGGGGCGGTCATCGCGAAGGGCTCGGCGGAGGGCCATCTGGTGGTGCGGCTGAGCTGGTCGCCCGAGCCGTCCGCCGCGCGTACCGAACCGCGGCCGTCCCCGGCGGGTCCCGGGACCCCGGACGCCGCCGCGCTGTCATGAGCGGTGCCGCGTGGCACGCCCGCGTCGAGTGCGGCCGGGAGGTCGGCGCCGGATTCCTCGTCTCCGCCCGCCGGTTGCTCACCTGCGCCCATGTCGTCCGGTGGGCCGACCGCGCGCCGGTGACGGTGACCTTCCCGGGCCGCCGGGAGCTGGGCGAGCTGTCCGGCACGGTCGTCGTGCACGGCGGCTGGCGGGAGGGTGCCGCCGACCTCGGCGACCTGGCGGTACTGGAGCTGGACCGGGAGGTGCCGCTCACCCCGGCCGTCTTCGCCCGGCCCGGCACGGAGCGGACCGTTCCCGTCCCCGAACTGATCGCCTACGGCTTCCCCAAGGGGTACGACGAGGGCATGCTCGCCTCCTACCGCGCCCTGCCCGGGCCCCTCATCTCCGACGAGTGGGTCCAGCTGGAGGCCGTCACGGCGCACGGGCAGCCGCTGGCCGCCGGGTTCAGCGGCGCGGCGCTCACGCTGGCCGACGGCACGGTCGTCGGCATGGTCTCCGCCGTGGCCGGCGCCCGGGACGTACGGGTCGGCAGGATGCTGCCCGTCGAGGTCATGGCGCGCTACTGGCCGGATCTGGGCGAGCTGGTGCCCACCCCCGGCCACCGGGCGGACGCCCGCAGGCGGCTGTACGCGCTGGTGCGCCGGGCCGAGGAGAGCGGCCTGGACTGCGACCCGAACCGGCTGTACGTGTCCGCGATGGACGCGTTCGACCCGCCGCTGCCGGAGGGTGGTTTCGGCTCCCTTCGGGAGGCCGCCGCCTACGTGCAGTGGGAGGTGCCGGACCCGGCGGCCGTGGCCCGCTTCGCCGACCGGCTGACCGAGCGGCTGCACGCCCCGCCCGATCCGGCGCCGCGGCCCGCGACCTGGTCGCCCATCGTCGTGGAGATCGACCGCAGCGGTGCCGGTGCCGACCAGGTCACCGTCGAGGTGTCCGCCTACCGGGACGGCCGCCGCCGCCCGGTGGGTTCGCGCCGGCTGGCCCGCGGCGCGGTGCGGTCCTTCGTCCAGGAACGCATCGACGAGGCGTTCACCCAGCTCGATCCCGGCGCCGACGAACTGCTCACCTTCGTCCTCCCGCGCGAGTGGCTGAACGAACCGGTGGCGCACTGGGAGTGCGGGGAGGACGACTCCACGCCGCTGGGCTGCGCCTACCCGCTGGTGGTGACCGACCGGTACCGCCATCGCAGCGGGCGCCTCCGCCACCAGCTGCACAAGAAGTGGCGCAGGCTCGGGTCCGGCACGGGCGGCACCCTGCACCGCGTGGACTGCGGCACCCGGGAGCGGCCGGCCGGGCTGCGCAAACGGCTGCGGGACGACGCGGAGCTGGCCGGTTTCGCCACCCCGCCCTCGGCGGCACCGGAGTACTTCGAGGTCGGCCTCAACCTGCCCGTCCCCGTGCTGTTGTGGCCGCTGCGGGAGTGCCCCGGCGAGGAGGGACCCGACGGCCGCTGCTCCGGCACTGCGTTCCTCGACGAGCTGGCGGCGTCGGTGGCGGGCGTGCCGCCGGCCGAACTGCCCCGCCTGGTCATGGAGCTGCGCGAGACGGCGGACGCGGCGGAGGTCCCGGAGGAGCACTGGGCGCGGGACGTCCAGCTCCTGTGGGACGACCCCCGCTGTTTCGCCGAGCCGCCCGCCCTGCTCCACTCCCCGGTCGGCTGAACCGCCACCGATCCCATCACCGCACCGACCGCACGGAGAGAAGAACCCATGCCCCTGTGGCCCGTCTACACCGGCGCGCCTGCCCCCCACGACGGCATCACCCGGCTCCCTCCGCCCCCGCCCTGGCGGGCCTTCGACGGCGGCCCCGTGCTCGATCCGCCGGACGCGGACGGCGACGGCGCGGCCGCCTCGCCCGACCGCGCCCACCGTGCCGCGACCTACCAGGCCACCGAGGACACGGTGCAACTGGTCAACGCGGCCCTGTACCTGCGCCGTCCGCTGCTGGTCACCGGTCCGCCCGGCACCGGGAAGTCGTCCCTCGCCTACGCGGTCGCCCGTGAACTGCGCCTCGGCCCCGTGCTCAGGTGGAACATCACCAGCCGCAGCACCCTGGGCGACGGCCTCTACACCTACGACCCGCTCTCCCGCCTCTACGCCGCGCGCCACACCACGCGGCCGTCCGACGCCCCCGCCGCCGCCACCGGCGTCGAGGACCACCTGCGGCTGGGCCCGCTGGGCACCGCCCTGCTGCCGTACGCCCGGCCCCGCGCCCTGCTCATCGACGAGATCGACAAGAGCGACCTCGACCTGCCGAACGACCTGCTGCACGTCCTGGAGGAGGGCCAGTACGAGATCCCCGAACTCGTCCGGGCCTCCCGGGACATCCCCGACGGCCACGCCGAGGTCCTGGTCGACGGCACCGACCAGCGGGTGCCGGTGGAGCGCGGCCGGGTCCGGTGCAGCGCCTTCCCCTTCGTCGTCCTCACCAGCAACGGCGAGCGCGAGTTCCCGCCCGCCTTCCTGCGCCGCTGCGTCTCACTGCGGCTGCGGCAGCCCGACGACGACCACCTCGCCGAGATCGTCCGCGCCCACCTGGGCGAGCCCGACGGGTACGCGCGGCAGCTGATCCACCGGTTCCTGTCCCGGGTGGGCAGCGGCGAACTGGCCACGGACCAGCTGCTCAACGCCATCTACCTGGCCCGTTCCTCCGGTCTGGGCGCCGACTCCCTGGACGAGCTGGCCGAGCAGCTGATGCCCTACCTCGGCCGGTCCGCGCAGCCCGACGCCTTCTGATGCCCACCGACCGCCCCGGCGCACCGGACCCGCCGCCCCTGCCCCGCCTCGCCGACCTCCTCGGCCGGGCGACGGCCACCGGTGCCCGCCCGACGCCGCTGGAGCTGGCCGAACTCCTGTGGCTGGCCGGTCAGATGGAGACCCCGGCTCAGGATCAGGCCCCCGAGGGGGACCGGCGACAGGAACGGGAGCCGGACCGGAAGCAGGAGCGGGACAGGCCCGGCGACCGGGAGCGTGACCGGGACCAGGAGGGCGACCGGGAGCGGGAGCGGGACCCGGACGAGGACCGGGGGCCGGGGCAAGGGCCCCGGGGCGACGGGCCGGTGTGGCCCGCTCCCCGCTCCGAAGCCCCCCGCACCCCCTTGCGCCTGCCGTCCCCGGCCCCCGCCCCGGGCACCTCGGCGGCGCAGCCGCACAGCGCCCTGCTCGCGCCCGCACCGCCGATGCTGCGCCGCACGCTGGCGCTGCAGCGTGCCCTGCGTCCGCTGAAGCGCCGTGCCGACGCGCCCGTCGGCCACGAGGTGGACGAGGCCGCGACCGCCGACCGCATCGCGCGCCTCGGCGCCGGCCCCGAGTGGTGGCTGCCCGTGCTGCGCCCCGTACGGGAACGGTGGCTGCGCCTGCACCTGGTGCAGGACGCGGGTCCCACGATGCCCGTCTGGCAGCCCCTCGTGCGCGAACTGCAGGCCGCGCTGGCCCAGTCGGGCGTCTTCCGCACCGTCACCCTGCACCGCGCGGACCCCGACGGCACCGTCCGCGGCGACGGCGCCCAGCTCCCCGCCGACGGCCGTACGGTGATGCTGCTGATCAGCGACTGCATGGGACCGCAGTGGCGCGCGGGCCCGGACGGCATCCGGTGGTTCGCCACGCTGCGCCGCTGGGCGCGCCGCACGCCCCTGGCGGTTCTCCAGCCGCTGCCCGAGCAGTTGTGGCGGGACACCGCGCTGCCACCGGTCCCGGGCCGGCTGTCGGCCCCGCACCGGGCGGCGCCCAGCGCCTCGCTCGCCTTCACGCCGTACGACACCGCCGCGCCCCGCGCCCCCGAGGGGACCGTGCACGTCCCCGTGCTGGAGCCCGGGCCCGAGTGGCTGGCGAACTGGGCCGCCCTGGTCGCGAGCCCGGGCGGCACCCCGTACCCGGGTGCGGCCGCGGCGCTGCACCACCCGCTGCCGGCCGACGCCGACGACCGCACCGACGTGGCGCGGCTGTCGCCCGAGGAACTCGTCCTGCGCTTCCGCGCCAGCGCCTCCCCGCCGGCCTACCGGCTGGCCGGCCACCTCGCGCTGGGCCGCCCCGACCTGCCCGTGATGCGGCTGGTGCAGGCCGCGGTCGAGCCGGATCCGCGGCCCCAGCACCTGGCCGAGGTCATCCTGGGCGGACTGCTGACCACGGTCGCCGGGCCGCCCGGCTCCTACGCCTTCCGCCCCGGGGTGCGCGAGCTGCTCCTGCGCGGGCTGCCCCGCACCGCCCGCAACCGCACCCACGACCTGCTGCTGCGCACCGGCGGCCTGATCGACGACCGGGCGGGGCGTTCGCCGGGCGAGTTCCGCGCGCTGATCCCCTCCCGGGAGGGCACCGAGCGGGCCGGCACGGGCGAGTCGTTCGCGACGATCAGCGAGGAGAGCGCCCGGCAGCTGACCGTGCGGGAGCGGCCCCCTGCCCCCTCGCCCTTCCCTCCCGGCCTGGGCGCCCGCTACCGGCCCACCCGGCGGCTCACCCCGTCCGGCAGGATCTGGCTGGCGGAGGACACCGGACCGGACCGGACGGCACCGGACCGGACCGCGTCCGACCGGACGGCGGCGGACCGCCCGGCGCCCGCGAGCCGGACGGTGGTGATCCGGCTGCACGACCCGGCGCCCGACGCGGCCGCCCGCCAGGCGTTCCTGCGCAACGCGCGCCGGCTGACGCGGCTCTCCCACCCGAACCTGGTGACCGTGCTCGACGCGGGCATCGAGGGCGACGTCCCGTACGTCGTCATGGAGCACCTCGACGGCATAGCGCTGGGCGCCCTCACCCGGTCCGGGGACGGACGGCTGCCGGTGCCGCTGACGGTGTCCGTGGGGGCGCAGCTGGCACGGGCGCTCACCGCCCTGCACCGGGCGGGTCTGGCGCACGGCGGCCTGGAGGCGTCCCGGGTGGTCCTCCTGCCGGACGGCACGGTCCGGCTCAGCCTCTTCGAACCGGGTCTGGCCTCGGCCCCCGGGGCCCGCTCCGCGGACCTGCGCGCCCTGTGCGAGGTGCTGCTGCGGCTGACGTCGGGGATCTCGCGCCCGGCCGTCCCCATCGACTCCCGCCGCCTGGACCGGCTGCCCACCGCCCTGCGGATCCACTGCGCGCACGCCTTCGACCAGCTGCTGTCTCCGTCGCCGGCGGCCCAGGCCCGGGGCCTCGAACTGCTCGGGGACCCGGCGCTGCTCACCCGCGCGGGCGAGGCGTACGCGCCGCGCCGGTACCGGGCCCTGGGCCCGCTGCGGGTCGGCCTCCCGGACGGCCCGGCCGACCTGCCGCGGGACGTGCGCGCGCTGCTCGCGATGCTGCTCCTCAAGCACGGCCGCACGGTGACCCACGAGGAGCTGCGGTGGGGCCTGTGGGACCCGGGCAACGAGCCGCGCAACCCGCGGGGCGAGACGACCCGGCTGGCCAAGCGGCTCGCGGAGATCCTGGGCCCGGGCGTCCTGGCCACGGCCGCCCACGGCTACGCCCTGCACACCAGCGCCGACGAGCTGGACCTGGTGCGCTGCGACGAGCTGGTGCGGCGCGCCGACGCGGCCCGGCTGGAGGGCGCGCTCGCCGAGGCGCACGGCCTGGTCTCCGGCGCGCTGTCGCTGTGGGGCGACGCCGAGCCCCTCGCGGACGTGCCCGGTCCCGCCGCCCGCACCGCCCGGACCCGCCTGCTGCGGCTGCGGCTCGCCCTGCACACCAAGCGCGCCGAGCTGGACCTGGTGCTCGGCGAGTACGACCGGGCCGCCACCGAACTGTCCGGGCTGCTGCGCGCCCACCCGCACCGGGAGGACTTCCGCCGCCTCTACCTGATCGCCCTGCGCCGTCAGGGCCGGGACGAGGAGGCGCTGGAGGTGTACGAGGAGTACGAGCTGTCCGGCGGACGGAGCCCGGCCCTGACGGCACTGGGCCGGGAGCTGCGCGAGGAGTACGCCGAGCCGGTGGACGACGCGTCGCCGTGGACCGAGTACGAGTGGCGCCGCGCGGAGCCGGACGCCCCCGAGTCGATGGTGTCCGCGCCGGACGAGTTGCCGGAGGGCCCCTTCCCCACGGAGGACGGCCTCTGGACGCCCCTGCTGGACGACGACGCCGAGCACGACACGGCCCGGGACGCGAGGGAGGAACGGGCGGAGAGCCGGGCGGCACCGCGGGAAGCGCTGCGCGGCGAGGGCCCGGAACCGGAACCGGAGCCAGAGCCGGAACTGGAACTGGATCCGGACGGGGATCCGGAACCGGAGGAAGAGGAACCGGAGGAGCCGCCCTGGACCGACTTCGACACCGGTTTCCGCGCCTGTGCCCGCTACACCCTCGCCGACGGCCCGGCGGACCGCGACGCCCGCGCGGCACTGCACGGCCTGGTCGTGGACCTGCTGGCGGACAGCGGGACGGACGCCGCCGCCTACGAACTGGTGGACGAACCCGGCGGCCCGCACGTGCTGCTGGCGCCGCGGGCGGAGGCCGCCCCGCTCCTGAGGGCGACCGTCGAGGGTCTGCCCGGACGGCTGGCCCGCCTGGCCGGCCTGCGGTTGCGGATCGAGTTCTGGCAGGTGGAGTTCGGGCTGGACGGGACCGGGGAGCAGTCGCTGGGCCGGGCCGACGCCGATGCGGTCGGCGCGGTCCTGGACGCCTCCTCCGCGCAGGCCGTCGTCGCGCTCTCCGACTCCCTGTACTACGACGAGGTGCGCGAGGAGGCCCAGGACGGGCCCGCCTTCCCGCCGGACCTCTTCCGCCCGCTGGCCGACGACACCGGCTGGTACCACCTGGTCGGGGACGGCGGGCGCCCCGGCCCGGCGGCGGACCCGCGCTGACCCGGCCGGGCGCGGTCCTCCCGGGCCGCGCCGGGAACGCCCCTCGTTCAGCGGCCCCCCGCCCGGCCCCCTCCAGCGGGCGCCCGCCCGCGCGGCCGCGCACGATCGGTGCCTAAGAGGCCGGCCACCGGGCGGCCCCGCACGGTCCGCGCTCTCGGGAGGATTCGCCATGACCGCCAGTACTGCCAATACCGCCAGTCTGGAGGCGCTGCGCCGCTGCCACTTCGCCGTCGACCTGGGCGCGGCGCGGACTCGCGTGTACGTGAAGGGTGCCGGGCTCGTCGTCGACCAGCCGTCCGCCGCGGCGGTCAACACCCGCACGGGCGCGCTCATCGCGGTCGGCGAGTTCGCGGAGAAGATGACCGGCCGCACCCCCGGCTACATCCGTGTCGTGCGGCCCGTCTCCGGCGGCACCGTCGTCGACATCGAGATGGCCCAGCGCATGCTGCGCCACCTGCTCGGCGACCGGATCCGCCGCGCCCTGCGCCGCAAGCCCCGGCTGCGGGCCGCCGTCTGCACCCCGCACGACGCGGATCCGCTGTCCCAGCGCGCGGCGATCGAGACACTGGTCGGGCTCGGCGCGCGGCGCGTGGAACTCGTCGACACGCTCATCGCGGCGGCGGTCGGCTGCGGACTGCCCGTGGAGCAGCCCGAGGCGACCATGATCATGGTGTGCGGCGCGCACGCCACGCAGGTCGCGGTGCTCTCCCTGGGCTCGATCGTGACCGCGGTGCGCGTTCCGGTGGGCGGCGAGGCCGTGGACCACGCGATCGTGCAGCTGCTGCGCCACCAGCACGAGCTGGTGCTGCCCAGCCAGTCCGTGCGCCCGCTGCAGCTCGCCCTGTCCGGCAACGGGCTGACCCCGCAGGGACCGGCGTCCACCGAGATCCACGGCCGGGACGTGGCGACCGGGCTGGCCCGCAGTGTGCGGGTGGACACCGCCACCGTGCGCAACGCCATCCAGACCCCGCTGACGGCCGTGCTCGACGGCATCGGCAAGGTGCTGCGGGACTGCCCGCCCGACCTGGTCGCGGACCTCGCCGACCGCGGGATCATGATGGTCGGCGGGAGCGCGCTGCTGCCGGGCTTCGACCAGATGCTGCGTCAGGCCACCGGCATGCCGGTGCACATCGCGGAGCGGCCCGACGTGTGCGCGGTCCAGGGCCTCGGCAGCATGCTGGAGGGCCGGGTGGAGCCGCTGGTCCTGCACCCGACGACCGCCGGCTCCGACCCGCTCTCCGACTCCGACTCCGACTGATCCGCGCCACCGGTCGGCGACCGGGGAACCGGGGAACAGAGGAACCGGGGAGCAGAGGAACCGAGGAAGCCCGACGCATGACCGCGCAGCCCGCGCCCCGACTGGCCCGTCTCCTGGAGGCCCTCCTGGACGTCGGCACCGCCCTGGACCTGCGCGGCGTACTGCAGCACATCGTCGACGGCGCCGCCGAGCTGACCGGTGCCGACCGCGCGGTCCTGGTCGTCGCGGACCCGGACGCGGGCGGCCTCGCCGGAATCCGCACCCCGGGGCCGGACCGCCCCGTACCGGAGACGGCGCCCCTGCTGCGGATGCCGGTCCACGTGCGGGACGAGGAGTTCGGCGAGCTGCGGCTGACCGGGCGGCCCGGGGCGGCCCCGTTCACGATCGAGGACGAGCAGCTGCTGCGGGTCCTGGCCACCCAGGCCGGTGTCTCGATCGGCAACGCCCGGCTGTACGAGACGGCCCGGCAGCGGGAACGCTGGATCGAGGGCGCGGCCGCCGTCACCACCGCGCTGCTCACCGAGGAGGGCGCGGGCGACGCGCTGACCACGGTGGCCGAACGGGCCCGGCTGCTCGCCGGCGCCTCGGCCGGTGTCATCCTGCATCCGACCGCCGAGGGCGGCATGGCGATCGTGACCGCCTCCACGCCCGACGACCCGGACGGCATGGTCGGCGCGACCATCGCGCCGGGCAGCCCCGTACTGGAACAGCTCCTGGGCGGCGAGCCGGTGTTCATCGAGGACTCGGCGACCGATCCGCGCATGACGACCCACGTACGGCACCGGTTCGGGCCGAGCATGATGCTGCCCCTGCAGGCGGGCGGCCGGCTCATCGGCACCCTCGCCCTGCCCCGCCGCCGCGGCGGACGCCCGTACACGGACCTGGAGCGGCTGCTCGCGACGCAGTTCGCCTCGCAGGCGGCGTTCGCCCTCGTGCTGGCCGACGCCCGGCGCGGCAGGGAGCGGCTGGCGGTCTACGAGGACCGCGACCGCATCGCCCGGGACCTGCACGACCTGGTCGTGCAGCGGCTGTTCGCCACCGGCATGATGCTGGAGTCCACCCAGCGCCGCCCGGGTGCCGACGACGTTGGTGACATCCTCGGCCGCGC
Source organism: Streptomyces sp. NPDC018026 (assembly GCF_044327745.1). Classification (NCBI taxonomy): domain Bacteria; kingdom Bacillati; phylum Actinomycetota; class Actinomycetes; order Kitasatosporales; family Streptomycetaceae; genus Streptomyces; species Streptomyces sp. NPDC018026. The sequence goes on along the minus strand of NZ_JBIRFY010000002.1, from coordinate 672,794 downwards.
GGTGGACGAGCTGCGCTCCACGGTCCGTGAGGTCCGCACGGCGATCCTCACCCTCCAGCAGCCCCCGGCGGGCCCTCCGGCGGGGCTGCGCGGCCGGGTCCTGCGCGAGACCGCGTCCGCCGCCGCCCGGCTCGGCACCGCGCCGTCCACGCACTTCAGGGGCCCCGTCGACGCCCGGGTGCCCGACCGGGTCGCCGATCGCCTGCTCACCGCCCTGCGCGACGCGCTGGCCGCCGCGTCGGCGCGCCCGGACGTCTCCCGCGTCGAGGTCACCGTCGAGACGCCGGCCCGCTCGCCGGAGGGCCGGGACGGCGTGCGCCTGCGGGTCGCCGACGACGGCACGGGCGCCGGGGGCGAGGGGCGGGGGACGACGGTCACCTGGTGGGCGCCGCTCTAGGTACTGCCGGGCCGATGGTGCCGCTCCGCCGGACGGGGTACCCGTGCCGTGACCGCCCGGCAGGAGGAGGTACCACGATGAGCGAGCCGACCCCGTCCCAGGCCGAGGGCGAACGCGACGACGAGCCGGACACCCCCGAGGTGCCGCACACCACGCCCTCCCAGGCGGAGGGCGAACGGGACGACGAAGACGAGAACGCGTCAGTTGTTCAGCCGCCCGGAACGGGCTGCTGAACAACTCGGGACACGCTGAAATCGGCAGCGCAGGCCCTGTAGATCACTCAGCGGCTCAACGATCAGGGCGGGCGCTTCGTGGGTCGGGGGACGAGTACGGCCCCCCGCCGGAGCGGCAGCCCCGCGCCGCGTGTCCCACGGGAGGAAGACGTATGGCGGAAGGCGCCATGGCTGAGCGCCGTGCGGGGGCACACCGAAGGGCCGCGGCCGGGCACCGGAAGCCGGCATGGTGACGCGTGCGCCGACGTACGACCCGGTGGTCGAGGGCCGGACGCTGCCCCGGGCCCGTCCGCCCGGCCCCTTGCCGACGCCGCAGCCGGGCAGGGCGCTGGTACTGGTGCCGGACGCCGGGCCGATGCGCACGGTCCGTGCGGGAGAGCCGGTGCCCGAGCTCCGGGCGGGCGGGTACCGGCGGATGTTCCTGGTCGACACGACGGAGCACCGGCTGGTTCTCGATCTGCGACTGGCCGGACGCGGGGCGTCCGCACCGTTCCACTGCCGGGTGGAGCTGATGTGCCGGGTGGCCGACCCCGGCGCCGTGGTGGCACGGGGCATCCGGGACATGAGCGCCGTATGGCACGGCCCTCTTCGCGAACGGCTGCGGAACGTGTCGCGCGGATACGGCGCCGGCCGGTCCCGGGCAGCACTGCAGGACGCGTTGAACGCCGCCCTGCGGGACTTCACCGGGGACGCGGACATCCGGCTGCACGGAGCCCGGGCCGAACTGCTCCCCCGCCGGGAACCGTCCGCCGGACCCGGCAAAAGCCGCGTGCGCGGAATACCGCACCGCCCGCCCGCGGCGCCGCCGGGGCTCGGCGGATCCGGCGTACTGCCGGGCGAGGTGGTGGCACGCAAGGAGGAACCACTGCCACCGCCCAGGCCCTCCCGGCCGCCCGACGCGCCGCCGCCCCCGGTGTCCGCGCCGGAGCGTCGCGTGAGCAGGGTGCGGGGCGCCGGGACGACGGACGACGGGCGGCGCGACCGCCGGGACGGTGGACGCACGTGATCATTCCGCCCAGGCCCACCCTTCCGCCGGGCCGTCCTCGCTCCCCTTCCGGCCATCTGACCTGGTCGGCCGCCGAGGGCAGCCTCCAGGCCCTCGTCGTCTGGACGGAGCGCCGCCCCGGCCACGGTGAGGACGCCGAACCGCTCGCGGCGTACCACCGGCCCACCGGGAACGGCTTGCTGGCCGTCTTCGACGGCTCCGGCGGCTCCGGAGCGGCCCCTGCCTGGCGCGGGCCCGACGGCGCGACGTACACCAGTGCCTGGGCCGGTGCCCGGGTCGCCCGACTCGCCACGGAGTGCTGGTTCCAGCGCGTCGCGGCCTCCGAGGAGGCGGACTCCCTGCCGCACCTGAAGCACTGCCTGCGGACCATGCTGCACGCGGCTCCGACGGGAGCACGGAGCAAGATCACCGGGTCCATGCGCCGCGTACTGCCCACCACCCTGGCCGCGGTCCGGTACCGGGCCGGTGACGAGGGCGTCCACTGGCAGACCGTCTGGGCCGGCGACTCCCGGTCGTACGCCCTGCTTCCCGTCGGCGGACTGCACGCGCTCACCCGGGACGACACCCGGGAGGACGACGCCCTCGCCCAGCTCCGGCAGGACCCGCCGATGACGAACGTGATCTGCGCGGACCGCGACTTCACCCTGTCCGCCCACCGCGGCGAGTTCCACGAGCCGTGCGTCCTGCTGGCCGCCACCGACGGCTTCTTCGGTTACGTGCACACGCCCGCGCAGTTCGAGTGCCTGCTGCTCGAAACGCTCGGGCGGGCCCGGGACGTGGGCGAGTGGGCCGAGCTGTTGCGCCGGGCCATCCAGCCGGCCACGGGCGACGACGCGTCGCTCTCCCTCGCGGCCCTCGGCTTCGCGGACTTCGGCCGACTGCGGGAAGCCTTCGCCGAGCGGCACGCGGAGGTCGTCCGGAGCGGGTACCTCGACGTCCCGCCGGGCCACGGCCCGGAGGCGGTGCGCGGCTGGCAGGACCGGACCTGGCGGACCTACCGACCCTCGTACGAGAAGTTCATGCCGGAGGTGCGTGAGTGAAGCCGGGTGATGTGATCGGCGGGTACCGGGTCGTCACCGAGCCGACCAATGCCGACGGCGGCAAATGCGTGTGGGCCTTCGCCGAGAAGAACGGCAAGGAGTACTTCCTCAAGCGCTTCCTGGAACCGAAGCGCCCCCGCGAGGGCTCCGCAGGCAGCGCCGCGAGCCGGCGCATCAGGCTGGAGACGTGCCGGGAATTCGAGGAACGGCACCGGAGCATCATGAAGCTGCTGCGTCCCGACGCCAGCGGCGCGGGCAACCTGGTGCTCGCCACCGACTTCTTCCACGCGGGCAGCACCTACTACAAGGTGACCGAACGCATAGACACCGCCGGCCTGGCGGATCCGCACTCGCTCGGCACGAAGCAGAAGGCGGTCCTGCTGAGGACGCTGGCGATCAGCCTGCGGCTGCTGCACGACATCGACGTGGTGCACGGCGATCTGAAGACGGCCAACGTCCTGGTCCAGAAGCGGAAGGCCGCCGCCTTCCACACGGCCAAGCTCATCGACTTCGACGACTCGTATCTCTCCGGCCGTCCTCCGGCCCGCGAGGACATCGCGGGTGACTCGCTGTTCGGCGCACCGGAGTGGCGGCGCTATGTGCGCGGCGACGAGTCCGTACCGGCCCGGGACCTGACGACGGCCGCGGACGTGTTCGCGCTGGGCCTGATGACGCACCTCTACCTGACCGGCTCGCTGCCCGCGTACTCCGGCCGCTACGGATCCCCGGCGGACGCGGTGAACGCGGCCGAGCCGCTGGTCGCCGACGAACGGCTCGGCACCCCGACGCAGGAGCTGATCGCGGCCATGACGGCGGCCGACCCGAAGGACCGGCCCACCGTCGCCGCGTTCCTGGCGGCGCTGACGGACACCGAGCTGTGCACGCTCCACAGCACACCGCAGCCACGCCCGGCCGCCCCCGGTCCGGGCCCAGAGCGCGCCGGTTCCGCGACGTCCGACGGACCTCGCAGGAGCCGGGTGCAGTTCAACCCGCCGGACCGCTCCGGACACCGGCCGCCGGCCGTGACGGACGACGGACCGAAGAAGTCCAGGGTCAGGATCAACCTCGGCCGCCACCGGGACGATCTCCCCGGCAGCCGTCCCGCCCCGTGACCCTGTCCTCTCCCTCCCTGTCCCCTCCCTCCTTTCCCTCCCTCCTTCCCCCTCCGAGACCGAGGAGCAACGCGTGAGCGCGGAGATCGAGAAGTACCACGGCAACCTGCAGTACGCCGTCGACATCGTGATGTGCATCGACGCCACGGGCAGCATGTATCCCGTACTGGACATCGTGAAGAACAACTCGCTCCGGTTCCATCAGCGGCTGAACGAAGTGATGGCGAGGAAGAGCAAGGAGATCAGCCAGCTGCGGCTGCGGCTCATCGCCTTCCGGGACTTCGGGGACGACCCCTCCGACGCGATCGAGCAGACGGAGTTCCTGCGCCTGCCCCAGCAGGTGGCGGAATTCGAGAACTTCGTGCGGAACCTCGAGGCGGGCGGCGGCGGGGACATCCCCGAGTCCGGTCTTGAGGCGCTGGCCCTGGCCATCAACTCCCCCTGGGAGACGGGGCTCGACCGGCGCCGCCACGTCATCGTCATGTTCACCGACGCTCCCGCCCACCCGCTCGGCACGGTGGGTGTCACCGCCCAGACGTATCCGCGGAACATTCCGCGCTCCATGGACGATCTCTTCGAGCAATGGGGATACGCCCGCAGCCAGACGGCGGTGATGGAACAGTCGGCGAAGCGGCTCGTCCTCTTCGCTCCCGAGGAGGAGCCCTGGCAGGAGGCGATCGGGGAGGAGTGGGACCTCACGCTGCACTTCCCCTCCAGGGCCGGGGAGGGGCTGGAGGAGTTCGAGATGGACGAGATCATCGAGACGATCGCGAACAGCCTGTGAGTTTCCGGCTGCGGGGCGACGGCGTCCGGCTGGACTTCGACGGGCGGCGGTGGCTGGTCTTCTCCTGGAGCCGCCGGGACGGCAGCGCGGGCGGTGTCGGCGGCCGGCTGTACATGGAGCCCGAGTGCTGTCTCTCGATCGCGGGCCGGCTGGACGGACACGACGGGAGCCTGCGGCTGGCGTTCCGGTTCCGGCCCGCCGGGGCGAGCACCGGCGACCTGGTGGCGGAGATCGTCGTGGGCGCCGACCAGGCAGAGCCCGCCTGGCAGTTCGCGCAGTGGTTCGCCCACACGTACCGCGTCCAGGACGTCTCCGCCTCCTGGTGGGACGACGCCGAGCCGTCCGCCGTCGAGCGGGAGGAGAGCCGGGACTGGCTGGGCTCGCCCGTCTCACCGGTGACACGGGACCTGTTCCGCTCGGTCATGGCCCGCTTGACCGTCGCGGACTCGTGAGTTCAGGGAGGCATGGTGGCCGGGCCGACCTGGCAGTGCTCGGACTGCGACACGTACAACGACGCCGCGGTGCGGGTGTGCGACGTCTGTGAGACGCCGCGCGCTGCGAAAACCGTACCGACGAAGGCCGTACCGACGAAGGCCGTGCCGAAGAAGGCGGTACCGAAGAGGCCCGTACCGAAGAAGACCGCGGCCGCCAAGAAGCCCGCCGCCACGAGGAAACCGGCCGCCGCCAGGAAGTCGGCCCCCGCCAAGCGGGCACCCGTCACGGACCTGCCCGCCACGGGCGGCAGGAGAACGCCGCCCGGCATGCGCGTCGACGTGACCGGAACGGGCAGCCCGACCGTGCGGGGACTCGTGTGGGAGTGCCCCCTCTGCGCGCACCGTGTGGTCGGCGCCATGAGGTGCGACAGGTGCGGCACGCGCTGGTCGGTCGCCGCCAAGTCCCTTCCGGTAGAGGCCCTTTTCGGCAGCGACCCCGTCCCCGTACGGACACCCCCCAGGGAGGCCACCCGTGGGGAGTTGGTGGCGGGGTGCGGCTGCCTGCTGTTCCTCGCGGCCGCCATCATCACCCCGATCGTTCTGCTGATCCTCAACTGGTCGGCCGTGACCTCGTTCGTGACCGGCTCCGACTCCTCGAAACCCTCCCCGGCGCCCTCGGCGAGCGGCCCCTGCCCCAAGCCGATGGCCGAGATGCTGCCGGAGGGCTCCGGGGCGCGACTCGTCGCCGCCTACAGCAGGGACGACCTGGAGGAGCGGTACGCCTTCTGCCGGACCGAGTCGGGAAAGGTCTTCTACTTCGCCAGGATGAAGGACGGTGAACCGTACGGCGACCCCACGCAGGCGAGGGAGTCCGAGCAGGGCTACGTGGTGGACTTCCGGCCGCAGGGGACCAGTTACCACTTCCGTGACGGTGAAGTGACGGCCTACGACGAGGACGGCAAGGAGATCTGGCAGGGCGAGCTCGTCCCCGAGGCGACCGTCGACTGAAGCGTGCCGGTACAAGAACCACCTGACGGTGTCAGGAAATTCTCGCACTGCCAAAGCCACTTGCGGCGTGGATAGCGTCATGGCCGGCGACGGGGCAGCGGCTCCGCCGCACCCCCACCACCAGCGCGGGCCATGGGTTCACGCCGTGAGAACGCAAGGAGAGAGTGCGTGTTTGACCGCATAGCCGAACTGGCGATCCGCCGGTCCCGGCTGGTACTCGTCGTCGCAGCCGTGGCCGTGGTCCTCATGGGAGCTCTGGGCGCCGGCGCGTTCGGCAAGCTCCTGCCCGGTGGCTTCGACGATCCGTCCTCCGAGTCCAGCCGGGCCAGGACGGTCATCACCGAGAAGTTCGGCGGGGAGTCGAACCTGGTCCTGCTGGTCCGTGCCCCCGAGGGCGGCGTCGACGCCGCGAGCGCCCGGCAGCAGGGGAAGGAGTTGGCGGCCGGCCTCAAGGAGGAGGAGACGGTCGCGAACGTGATCTCGTACTGGGACACGGGCAATCCGGACCTCCGTTCCGAGGACGGCGAGCAGGCCATGGTGCTCGCCCATGTGAAGGGCGGCGACACCGAGGAGCGGGAGAACGCCAAGGAGATCATCGACGAGTACACCGGCGCCGGGGACGGCGGGTTCACCGTCGAGGCCGGCGGCACCGCGGCCGTGGGTGACGACATGGGGACCTACTCCGGCGAGGACCTGGTCCTCGCCGAGTCGATCGCCCTGCCGCTGACCCTCCTGCTGCTCCTGTTCGTCTTCGGCAGTGTGGTCTCGGCCCTGCTGCCGCTGGCCATCGGGCTCATCGCGATCGTGGGTACGTTCGCGGAACTCTTCCTCCTCGGCAGCGTCGCCAGCATCTCCATCACCGCCACCAACCTGACCACCGCCCTCGGTCTCGGTCTCGGCATCGACTACGCGCTGCTGATGGTCAGCCGGTTCCGCGAACAGCTCGCGAAGGGCGCGAGCGTGGACGACGCCGTCCGGCACACCGTGAACACCGCGGGCCGTACGGTCGCCTTCTCCGCCGCCACGGTGGCGGTCGCGCTCGCGGCGCTGCTGGTGTTCCCGCAGTACTTCCTGCGTTCGTTCGGGTACGCCGGCGTCGGTGTGGTCGCCATCGCCGCCGTCAGCACCCTGTTCGTGATGCCGGCCCTGCTCAACGTCCTGGGGCACCGGGTCAACAAGGGGCGGCTGCCGTGGGCGGGGAGGACGGTGCGGCGGGACGACTCCCGGGTGCCCTTCTGGGGACGGCTGGCCCGCACGGCCATGCGGCGCCCCGCCCTCACCGCGCTGCCGGTGCTCGCGGTGCTGCTGGTGGCGGCGAGTCCGCTGCTGGGCATCTCCATCGGTATCGCGGACGAGCGCTCGCTGCCCGAGGACGCGCCGAGCCGCCAGGTCTCGGCCCAGTTGGCAGAGAACTTCAACGGCAGTGACGCGGCGGCCGTCCACGTGGTCATGGACGAGTCCGTGGGCACGGCGCCGCTGGGCTCGTACGCGGGCGAGCTGTCCCGACTCGACGGTGTCGTCCGCGTCGAGGCGTCCACCGGGACCTACACCGGCGGGCGGGCCGAGGCGCCCGGTCCGCGCAACGCCGCGCTCGGCCGCCCAAAGGCGCAGCGGATCAACGTGGTGAGCGACCTGGTCCCGATGTCGGACGCGGCCCAGGACCTGGTCAAGGACGTCCGGGCGGTCGCGGCACCCGAAGGGACGGAGCCCCTGGTGGGCGGCAGGGACGCCGCGCTGGTCGACTCCAAGGAATCCATCACCGGCCTGATCCCGCTCGCCGGCGGCCTGATCGCGCTCACCACCTTCGTTCTGCTGTTCCTGTTCACCGGCAGCGTGGTGCAGCCGCTGCGGGCGCTGGTGCTCAACATCGCCAGCCTGGGAGCGGCGCTCGGCGTCATGACGTGGATGTTCCAGGACGGCCACTTCTCGGACCTGTTCGGCTTCACGCCGCAGCCGATGGAGGTGTCGATGACGTTGCTGATGTTCTGCATCGCCTTCGGCCTCTCGATGGACTACGAGGTGTTCGTCACCAGCCGGATCAAGGAACTGCACGACCAGGGCGCGGACAACGAGACCGCGGTGGTCAACGGCCTCGGGCACACGGGACGGATCGTCAGCGCGGCGGCCTGCCTGCTGGCGGTGAGCTTCTTCGCCTTCGGGACGGCCGGCATCAGCTACATGCAGATGTTCGGTCTGGGCAGCGGGCTGGCCATCCTCATCGACGCCGTCGCCGTCCGCGGGGTGCTCGTGCCCGCCGCGATGCGCCTGCTCGGCCGCTCGGCCTGGTACGCCCCGCCGTTCCTGCGCAAGGTGCACGACCGCTTCGGCCTCAGCGAGGGCGGCCATGAGCCGGCGCCCGTGGCGGAGCGGACGTACGAGAAGGATCCGACCGGAGTCTGACCGCGCGGGGACCGCCCGCTCCCGGGCACCGTGCCCGCCTCCGTACCCCCGCGGAGGCGGGCACGGCCGTGCTGCCGGACGCGACGCGCGGCGCCCCGCGCCGACCCGACTCAGTAGTCGCGCCACTCGTCCTGAACGTATTCGAGCACCGCGGGGTCCATCAGGGTGCTCGGCCGTACGTCGGTGCGGCGGCGGTCGACCGGGAACACGGTGGCCGCCTTCAGCACCGCCTCGTCCAGGTAGCGGAGCTTCGGCGTGTCCGGGGCGAGCCGCAGCGGCGGGGCCTCGGTTCCGGGGCGGGCGAGGACGAAGCCCCAGTTGCCGAAGCTCGGCACGTCGATCTGGAACTCCGTCGTCGCGTACCCGGCCGTCTCGATGGTCTTCGCGATCGACCAGTAGGTCTTGGGGGCGAAGAACGGCGATCCGCTCTGCACCATGACCTGGCCGTTCGGCGCCAGCACCCGGCGGAGCAGATCGTAGAACTCCACCGAGTACAGCTTCGCCAGCGACGCCGAGTCCGGGTCCGGGAAGTCGATGATCACCGTGTCGTACTGCTGCCGGGCCTCGCGCAGCCAGGTGAAGGCGTCCGCGTTGACGACCTCGGCCCGCGGATCGTCCAGCGAACCGTGATTGAGCTTGCGCAGCGGCTCGAAGGTGCGCGCCAACCGGGTCATCGCCGGGTCCAGTTCGACCAGGGTGACGTGCCGCACGCCCTCGTGGCGCAGCACCTCGCGCAGCGCGAGCCCGTCACCGCCGCCCATGACCAGCACGTTGGAGTGGGGGCCGGACAGCGCGGGGTGGACCAGCGACTCGTGGTAGCGGTACTCGTCGACCGAGCTGAACTGAAGGTCGCCGTTGAGGAAGAGCCGTACGTCGGGCTCGCCGGTGAAGGCGGTGGAGCGGGTGACCACGATGTCCTGGTACTGCGTGGTCTCGGAGTGGATGATCGGGTCCGCGTACATGTGCTGCCGCGCCGACATCTCCAGGTCGTCCGCCAGCACATACGTCGTACCGAGCGCGGCGAGCACCAGGGTGACGCCGGCCAGCAGCCCGGCCTTGGCCAGCCGGCCGGTCTGGCGGCGGAAGATGAACACCACGACGATGACCCCGGCGACCGCGTTGACCGCGCCGACCACCAGCGCGCCCTTCAACTGGCCGAAGGTCGGCAGCAGGAACAGCGGGAAGCACAGGCCGCCGACGAGGGCGCCGATGTAGTCGACGGCGAACATGTCGGCGACGGCGCTGCTCGCCTCCTGCTTGCGGATGCGCTGGAGCAGCGTCATCAGCAGCGGGATCTCGGCGCCGATGAGCAGGCCCACCACCAGGGACACCACGATCATCGCGGGCATGTAGAGCTGGAGCCAGGCGAAGGCCGCGTACAGCATCAGCACGGACAGGCCGCCGACCAGCGCGAGCACTCCCTCCACCACCGCGAAGGCGACGACGGGACGGTGGCGCAGCGGTTTGGCGGCCAGCGAGCCCACGCCCATGGCGAAGACCATCACGGAGATGACCACGGAGGTCTGGAGCACCGAGTTGCCGATGAGGTAGCTGCCCAGCGCGGTCAGGGCCAGTTCGTAGACGAGGCCGCAGGCCGCGCAGAGGAAGACGGCGAGCAGCAGCAGGAACCGCGCCCCCCGGGTGTGGTGGCCGGCCGGGGGGCGCGGGGGCGCCGCGACGGCGCGGTCGTCCAGGGCGGAACTCATGGGGGTGGCCTCGCGGTGGTCCTCGTGGTGGTCCTGGGAGCGGACGGCCCTAGGAGAGGGCCGCGCCGACCATGGCGGCGGTGCCCAGGTACATGCCGGCCTGCACCCAGGCGGCGGGGTGCGGACGGTTGTCGTCGCCGTCGTCCAGGGCGACCGCGCCCATCTGGCCCGGCGTCGCGATGCCGATGACGATGCCGACCAGCGTCATCACCAGCACCCCGGCCAGACCGTAGAGGAGGGTGCTGAACAGGCCGTATCCCAGGCCCTCTTCGGACTCGCTGGCCCGGATGGCCGACATGATGACCAGCCCGACGGCGACGGACTGGCTGCCGAGGAGCACGGCCGCGCCGCGGTTGCGGTCCCGCCACACCACGTGGAAGAGCTTGCCGGGCGTGACGAGGTCGAGGGCGCCGAAGCCGACGGCCATCACGGCGAGGCCCACGACCCCGTAGAGCAGGGCCTGACCGGCCGACTCGAAGATCTCGGTCACTGCGTTGCCTTTCTGGAGGGCGTCGTCGGGGGTCGGACGGCGCCGGACGTCACTTGCCGGAGCCGGGGCCGCCGCCGCGGAAGCTGCTCGGGTTGGGCCAGTAGGTGAGGTGCTGGTGATGCCGGCGGTAGCCGTTGCGGTAGTCCTCGATCTCGATCGTGCTGCCGTTCCGGTACGGCGAGACCGTCACCATGTCGTCGCCGTAGCGCAGGAACTCGCTGCCGCCGCCGGATGCCCGGTCGAGGGCGTCGCGGTGGCCGTCGATCGCGTCGGCGACCTTGGCCGGCGAGCTGTTCTCGTCGAGCCACCCGCTCCCGCCGGCGGAGTAGGTCTTGCCGATCCAGCTGCGCGGGACGCCGTCCTCCCCGTCACTGGAGCAGGCGGAGAGCAGGACCGTGACCAGCACGGCCGCCACCGCCCCGGGAAGGAGTCGGGGCCTGTTCATCGAGCCTCCAGCCGGCTGTGCGTCGATACGATGTGCCCGTCCTGCGGATAGCTGTGCCAGGTACGCCAGACCAGCCCCGGGCGGTCCGCCCCGCCGGATCCCTCGCCGCACGCCTCGACGACCACCGCCGTCACCGCTTCCGGAGACCCGGGGAAGACCCCGCACAGACTGTGCTCCGCCTCGTCGGCGCGGCTCAGGGCGTCCGCGACCCGGGCGCTGAACTCCCCGGGTTCCAGGCATTCCGTGACGGCGCTGAAGTCGTACGTCCACCCCGCGGGCCGCCGGGTGAGCGTCGTCGGCAGCCCCCTGACCGCTCCCGGCAGGCACGCCACGGTCTCCCGCACCGGGCCCGCGAAGACCTGATGGGAAGCCCCGAGCAGCCTCAGTCGCACGGCGAGCCCTCCCACGGACACCTCACGTTCGGCAAGCGCCGGCAGTTCGGCCAGGTCCAACGAGAAGCAGAGCTGATCCGCGGCCGTATCCAGGAAGGCAGCTTGCAGAGATACGGCGTGCATGCGGCCCCCCGGTCCGATAGTGCTACGAGCGGCGCCGAGTATGACACATACGTCAGCGGTGGCTGGAAGGCGGCCCTCGATCAGTCCCGGGTTCGTACTCACAAGAGCGATTCATCCCTATACCCGCGCTTGCCTCCCCTGCACGAAGGCACGGGATCACGAGAGGAGCAGTGGCAAGATGCACCGATGGGGATGACCGACAGCGACAGTGAGGTCCAGTACGTACGGTTCCAGTCGCCTCACCGGAACAGCCGAGGCCACTTCACCGGCGTGTTCGGGCTCGTCAACAATCTGGCGAGGGAGGGAAGGCTCTCGGACGAGCAGGAGGCCTTCCGGCGCGGCAACAACAGTTGGTACGACGCCGCGTACACCGATCCCTCGACCGTTGACCCCCACGTCTACGACGACGAGATCAACCCTGGCGCGGCGGCATGGTTCAAGCCGTCAGCCACTCATCTCCTCGCTCGCGTCGCCGGCTACCTGGAGATCCTTTCCTCTCACGGCGTCGACTGCCGGGCTCTGCGCTCCGCAGACCCGGGACGGGTCGTCTACGAGGACGATGTACAGATCGTGGTCGTGCCACACGCACCGGATGTGACTGCCGCCCACGAGAACACCCACGGCCAGAAGTGAGCGGGGCCCGCGGCCAGGCCGTGGGTCGACGTCGATACCGCCAGGCGCGGCACCGCGCCAGCACGCGAACGGCGTCACCGCAGCATGCTCAGTCGATACAGAACTCGTTGCCCTCGATGTCCTGCATCGGGATGCACGCATCGTTGCCGTCATACAGCGTTTGCACGTGTACCGCCCCGAGTGGGACCAGCCGTGCGCGCTCGGCCTCGAGCGCGGCGAGGCGCTCTTCGCCCACGAGTCCGGTGCCGACCCGCACATCGAGGTGCACCCGGTTCTTGACCGCCTTTCCTTCGGGGACGCGCTGAAAGTACAGCCGCGGGCCCACACCTGACGGGTCGATGCAGGCGAACCAGGCGTCCTGCTCCGCAGGCGGCCGAGAGCGCTTGTACTGGTCCCACGTGACGAACCCCTCCGGTGGCGGCGGGACGACGTACCCCAGCACCTCACACCAGAAGCGAGCGAGGCGCTCGGGTTCCGCGCAATCGAAGGTGACTTGGAACTGCCTGACCGAAGACACCGGCGGACCCTACCAAGACCGCTCCGCTGTCCACTTCCTCGCTGGATGAGGGCACCGGCCGAGCGCTCGATACGATGGCAGGCCTGACCCTGTATCGGAGGGCGACACCGTGGCCGTATTCACGTGCCCCGAGTGCGGGAAGCCGTACAACGCCGGAGTGTCCCTGGCGAAACGTCACACGTGCGAGCAACGGCAAACAACCGCCGCTCGACAGACTTCCGCGGAATGGCGGGAAAGCCTCGGTTGGCGGGAGGGGCGGGGATTCGTTGGAGCGCACCCCCGTGCGCGACCTGAGCGGCGGGACTCGCGGGTGGTGGCGGTCCTGGGGATTCTGTCAGGTCTGGACGCCGTGGTGTCGATCCTGTCAGGTCGCCGGGGTACGACGCGCTGACTGGGTGAAGGCCGCACGGCAGTTGCGGGCGGGCGGGTTCGGCGCGGGTGGCGACGGCGGCAGCGCTGGAGACTGAACCAGGACCGAGACGACGACGGCACGTCCCATCGCAGGACACCAACCCGTGGGCGTGCCTGCCGGGCGCCCGTCCCCCCGTCGGCGGAGGCTCGTCGGCTGCCGGGTGTCGTCGAGGGCGACGACGGTGCAGCCAGTGATCGGATGAGCTGTCCGGCGGCCGCAACGGGCCGCAGAGTTGCCGTAAGGGATCAAACAGCCGCAGGGTTCCGCGGTCGTCGCGGTCGGCTCGCGCCCACACCGGACGAGGCAGATACGCCATCGCACAGGACCTCGTATCGGTCGCGCAACGACCTCATCCAACTGGAGCCGCTGCTCGACAAGGTTCCCGCCGTCGCAGGCCAGGTCGCCAGACCCCGCCGACGCCCCGATGCGCGGCCGGCCGGCCGCGGGCTACGGCCACCACAAGTACCGCCGCCTGCTCATCCGCTGGGAACGACGCGACGACATCCACGAAGCCTTCCTCGGACTCGCTGTCTGCTTGATCACCCACCGCCACGTCCAACGCCTTTGTCAGGACCTCTTACTGGTGCAGCGACCCTCGCGTGCAGTGCTCACGACATGCGGTTTGGCTGGTCTCCGCAGAGGGACTGTCGCGCTCGTCATAGGGGGTCAGTGGGCGCGGTCATGCAACCCCCAGGTCTGCGTCAACTCTTGGGCATCCGTGCCCCACACGGTCGAGTGAAGGACCCTTGTGGCGGCCAGTGGCAGGGGCGCCATAGTCTCTTGCGACGCCCTTCGTGTGACGAAGGGAGACCCCTTGCGCCGGGCGAAGCCATGCCCTGAGAAAGCTGCTTCGCACGTCAGGGGCCTCCCCTTCGCCGTGACGGCGGGCTGCCGTTTCCCGTCGAAAGGAGTGCAGAACCATGCCGTCGTCCACCGACCGTACCGCCTCTGGTACGGAGATTCCTCCTACCCGTCTCTACCCGTGGCTGCCGGACGTGACCACCCTCGCGATCCTCATCACAATTCTCGTTCTTGCCCTGACCCGCAACGAGGTCGCCGCCACGACCCTGGCAGCCGCAGTCGGCGGCGCACAGCTCACCGTCCACACCCGCCGCTGACCAAAGTCGGGCGCTCCGAGAGGCGCCCGACCACGCTGCACCTGCACGAAGGACGTGGTTGTGCCACACCCGGTGCCGTCAACTCGTACAGTACTCGGCTTGGTAAGGATCAGTCCGGGGGCACGTGTCTCCTGTTGAAAACGGGCCCTAGGGGGCGCTGAGGGGGCGTATCCGACTTCCACTCGTCCGGGGAGGCGGCCCACTCCGTATAAGGAGGTGTGGGCCCGGCAACAAGTCTGCTGGGCCCACACGTTCGCGCCCATCGTCAACGACACGGGTCCCGCTGGTCGCCCTGGGCAACTCACGTGCACGAGTGAATTCGGCCGTCAAGCGCGCCCTGTGACCTTCGCAAGGAGGTGGGCGTTCGCCCTCACGTCGTGGCCGAGAACAACCGCATAATGCGGGAGATCGGCCAGGAGCCGGACCACGCTGCTCCGCGCGCCGTCGGCCCCGCCGCCGTCAACGCCGAGCAGGCCGAAGACGTCCGGGTAGCGGTCCTCGGTCCGCCCGCTCATGAAGTCGGCATCAGCCACGGTCCGACTGGTCTCCTCGACGGCCGGGACTGCGTCGGCCTCGACCCGCGGGAACACCATCACCGCGGCCTCGCCCTCGATCGCCAGGGGCATCCCGAACCACATCGGGAACTGGTCGGGAAACACCTGCGTCTTCAGCTCCTTGCCGCCCTCGCACAGGGGCGTGCTGTCCCCCTTCCGGATCGCCTCGGTGACCCGGCCGTCCTGCGTCGGGTGCAGCGACTCCCCGGCCGCCAGGCGCTCGCGCACCTCGCCGAACCAGCCGAGGGCCTTCAGCAGCCCGAGCCCGAGCGCGGCGGCCGACGGCCACGGCAGAACGTCCACACCTCCCCTGGCGTTGGAGCGGACGAACACTCGGTCGTTCGCCAGGAGCCCGTACCCGCCGCCGGCCGCGAGAGCGAGAGCCGTCGTCGTCTTCCCCGCGCCCTTGTCGCCGAGGGTCAGGACGGTTCGTCCACTCTCGTCGACGACCGCCGAGGCGTGGAGCACCGCCCACCCGTCGCGCAGCAGTTGGCCGCGCATCGCCTCGCGGGCGAGGCGGGCGGTCGCCGTGGCGACCTCCTCGGTCTGACAGCCGACCACGTCCAGGCGCCCGGCGCCCGGCTCGGACCGGTAGGCGAGCCCTTGCTTCGGGCTCACGGCCCGCACGGTGCCGGCCGACACGTCCCGGGCGATGAGGAGCTGAGCCCGCGCGTACTCGGTGCTGGTGTGCGGAACCTGCGTCACGTTGAACGCCACGTCGTCGTACTGCTTGGTGTCGACCGCTGCGGTGACGACGGCGCCCGCGCAGACGCTCTCCGACGGCACCTCGGCCGCCTTCCACCACGGGCCGAAGTACCGGGCCGACCAGTCGGTGACGGCCCGCTCGGGAGAGACGACGGTCACGGTCGCACCGGCGCTCTCCAGGCGTACGGCATGAGCAGTCATGATCCATTCCTTCCGGAGGGGAGGGGTTGCAACGGGACACCGCGCACCGCCGGATATGCGGCGTGCAGCTTGGAACTCGCGGCCTCCAGCTGCCGGGCCTCGGCAGCGTCCAGCGGAGGCAACGACGGTAGGGGCTGGCCCCCGGTGAAGCGCACCGGAATTCCGAGCCACGCCTGCCCGTGCGGTGCGGACAGCTCGGTCGTGCCGTCCTCGACACCGCAGGCCAGGCGCAGCGTGGACGCCACCGCACCGGCAGGGCCGGACCGTGTGCGGCCGATCCCCAAGTTGATCCGTCCGGGGCGGGCCCTCAGCTCGTCCCGAACCTGCTGGAGGGGGACGGGCACGGGCATGCCGTTGACGGTCGTGGACGAGGCGCAGACGACGTGCGCCTCCCCGTGCTCGCCGATGACGTGCCCGGCGACCGCGCCGACGGGCACGTCCAGGAGCCGGGCGAGGGTGAGCCGGTAGCGCGCCGTGTCCAGACCGGACCCGATCCCGAACACCCTCGGGCAGCCGGACACCTCGGCGAACAGGCGCGTCAGGAGGTCGACCGGGTTGGTCACGACCAGGACCGTTCCCGGGTAGCCGGTGAACTGCCCGGCGAGGAACCGGATGACGGGGGAGTTGACCTGCGCCCCACCCATCCGGACGTCGCGGCTGCGGGTGTTCGTGAACGCCGCTCGGGCAGCGACCACGACGGCGGCGCACGCGCGCAGTTCCTCCGCCTCGGCTGCGGTCGGCCGCACCGGGGAGCTGAGCGCCGTACGCATGTCGTCGAGGTCGTCGACGAGGGCCGCGGCCTGCTCCACGGTGCGGGAAGCCACGAGGAGTCGGTCGCACAGCCCGGCGGCCACGAGAGCGCCGCAGATGGCTTGTCCGACGGCGCCGGTACCGATGACGCCCACGGCGGGCACCCGGGCCGTCACGCGGCCACCTCGGCGATCCTGCCGAGGCTCCTGTCCCCCATGCCCGGACCGCCGTCGAGGAGGTCGGCGCTCACCGCGTCGACGAGGAGGCACAGTGCAAGCGCCCGGTCGACGACAGCCGCCCCGAGCCGGGGCAGCGGCAGCGCGGCCGGCGCGGACAGATACGTCGTGGTGATGTTCAGGGTGTCTATCAGCCACAGCGTCAGCAGGTGCCGTAGCCAAGGCCGCCGTTCCCTGGCGGACAGGTGCCCGGCGCGTGTGAGGGCCAGGAGCGCGAGGCCAGCGAGAATCTGACGGGTGATCGCCGGACCGGGCCGGTGCGTGATGAGGACCAGCACGGTCCGACTCAGCAACTTCGCCAGGTCGACCATGGGACTCCCCCGCAGGAGCCCGGGGTCGAGGAGCACCGGCCGGCAGTCAGGACCGGCCGGGAACACCACGTGTTCGGGCTTCAGGTCCCCGAACGCGAGGGACGTGCCCACCGGGGCAGGCAGCGTCATCCGGAGCCTGCGCAGCCGGGACACGCTCGCGCGAACCAGCTCGACGATCGCCGCTCTGGTCTCGGGGTCGCAGTGTTCGGCGCCGAGGTCGTCGACGTACGTGTCCGCCCCTTCGTTGAACTTCCGCTGAAACGTCCCCGCAATGCTGCGCTCTCCGATCGCCCCGGCCGGGTCCAGGCGCCGGGCGGCACCCGGCCGGTGCAGGGGGCGCAGCTCGGCGAGGGGCTGCTCCATCAGCTCACGTGTCCGCTCGGGCATGACTAGGAGGAGGTCCGTGAGGGTCGGGCCGGGGACCGCCTCGGTGAAGATGACGCCGTCCCGCATACCGGCGACCGGGCAGACCTGAGGCCCGCTCGGGTCAGACAGGATCCGCAGTTGTGCGGCCTCGCGGACGAGGAGCCCGTCCGGCCGCTGCTCGTACTCCTGCTGTGCCTGGAGCACCGTGGGCCAGGAGCCGCGCGTCCCGCGCAGCAGCGAGACGAGGGAGACGCCCAGGATGGACGTCTTGCCGTACAGGACGCGATCCCCGACCCGGGCACGGTGCACGTACCCGGTGACGCTGGGGACATGGGCGTCGAGGAGCACGGGCTCGCCAGGCCATATCCCGGCGGCCGCCTGGTGGATCCGGGCGGCGGCGTGGACGAAAACCTCGGCGACGGTGGGCCGAGTCAAGGCGGGAGCGGCATGGGCGTCGATGGTCACGACGAACGCCTCCTCTGGGGCTGCTCGCGGTGGCAAAGGGGAAAGGGCTCCGGCCGCCCGACGGGTGTTGCGGACTACCGGAGGTTCAGACCCGCCGGAGGGGCATGGCCCGGGCAGCACGGCCACGACTGGAAGGCCGACAGTCAGGACGCTGTGGACGGGAGAGCGATGGCCGCGAGCTGCCCGGTCTCTTGTTTGTGCGAGTAGATCGCGGACAGAGCACGGCAGTTCAGGGCAAGATCTTCGAGGTGGACGGCGGCCGTGCGGTTGTCCGGGCCAGGGCCTTGGCTCAGGGCGTGGTCGACCCGCCCGAGGAGCCAGCGGGCCGTCTCCCGGTCAGCGATGTCGTGGCACTCATCGTTGATCGCCTCATCCACCTTCAGCACGAGGTGCCCGACGTGCGCCCACAGGCGCGCGGTCAGTTGGTCGACCTGCTCGCGGTCCGGTACGCGCAACGGCAGGTAGGAGGTGATGCTCAGTGCCTCCGTCCAGTCCTGCCGCGGGTCTGGCGTCGGCTCTGCGGGCTTCACTGCGCGCCTGCTTCGGCCGTCGTCTTCCTCGCCGCGTCGATGAGCTGTCTGATCGTGTCGGGGCTGCACAGGTCGGCGGGGCCGTCCATCGGGACTACCCAGCAGGAGCGCGCCCGGGGGTGCTGGAAGTCGATTCCCGGGCAGGGCACGCCGAGGTAGAGGTCATCGCCGAAGCATTCGGTCTCGGGCTCTCGCCAGGTCTCGCAAGCCTTCGCGGGGACGAGGCAGTAGTACCAGCCTGCGGTCTGGTCGACGAAGGCCGGACCACGGTGGAGAGCCGCACTCAGGTAGGCACTCACCTCGGCTCGCTCCTCGCTGCCGGCGGCGGCGGTGATCAACGGGGCGGGGATACGGATGGCGGTGAACGCTCCGCCGCAGCGCAGCAGCACCACTCCTCGGTCATTCCATTCCCTCTGGGCCCGGTCGCGGTTGTCCGCAGCGGCGAGCAGCCAGTTCGAGACGGCCCTGTCCCGGGCCTGTAGCAGCGCCCCGGCCGTGTTCACGACTGCCACCTTCGAGCCGTCGACCTGCCGAACGGGTCCCATGTCTGGCTGCCTCCCTCTACGCTCGGTTCCGTGATGGCCTCGACACTAGAAACCGCAGGTCGGGGCTGGAACTGACTGCGAGTACAGGTGGCTTGCGCTCTAACCGTCGGGATGGACACCCCATGCGGCCTCGCCCTAACCGAACCCTGACCGCCAGTACGGGTACGCCTCCGCGGCCCCGCGCCGGCCTCATCTCCGGCTACGTCCTGCGCGTCATAAGGGAGCAGCAGGGTTATACGCAGGAGGAGGCGGCCGAATACCTGGGCGTGAGCCTGGACACCGTCGCTGGGTGGGAGACCGCGCGTCGGCCGCTGGCCGCCGTTCCGTACGGACAGATGCTCGTCTACCGGCGCAAGCTGATGCTGATGGGCGCCTCGGCCGTTCTGCTCCAGACGTGGGAGCGGGCCCTGGAGGCAGACGTCCTCCTCGCGACCGTCCTCGACGAGGAGGCCCTCGTCGAGGAGAGCCCCCTCGCGGTGATGGTGATGCAGCGCGAGCTGGGCGCCGTGCTGGCGTGGCCACTCAACGGCGTGCCCCCGGAGCCGGTGCGGGCCCTGCCCGCCCCTGCCCGGTCGCGGCGTGGCCCGGCACCGTCCGGGCCGCAGCTCTCCCGGGAGGAGCGCCGGCGCTTCTTCTCAGAGATGCGGACCACCGCCGAGCAGGCCCGCGGCCCCGGCCAGTTCCTGGTACGCCGTCAGGCCCTCTACCTGTCCGGATACGACACCGCCACGGACACCGCTGACTGGCTCGCCCATCAGCAACGGACCGAACGCCCCGACGACTGGCTCACGGGCTGGCTCAACGGTCGCTCAGTGGCAGCCGTCGCCGCCCGTCGAGGTGACCGCGACCGCATGGACCACTGGATCGACACGGCCCTCCAGGACGACGCAGGCGAGGCCGCCAACCTCAACTACTGGGCGTACTGGGTCGGCGAGATGCAGCACGTCGAACTGTCCGACGATTTCATCGCCGACCGGACACCGCGCCCCTGGCCCGGAGACCGGCTACTCGACCACCTCGTCCAGGGCATCGCACCCGAGCACGGATACGTGGACCTCAACGTCCACAGCGTGTGGGCCCTGCTCCAACTCCGGCCGAGCCTCCTGCGATCAGGAGCTGCCGCACGCGCCCTACGCGACCGGTTACCGATCATGTTGGATAGCCGGGAGCTCTCGCCACGTGGCAAACGGGAGCTGGAGAGTATCCGCTATGCAATCCGCCTCGCCGAGGCGTGAGAGGAGCCCGAAGTGTCAGACGACCTTTCCGCGGTGGCGAACTTCCTGTACGAGGCGGGGACGCTCAAGCAGACGAAGCGCACCGGCTGGTGGATGGCGGGCGTCCGGGACCCGGAGTCGGTGGCCGAGCACTCGTGGCGTACCAGCCTGATCGCGTCCGTCATCGCGAAGCTGGAGGGCGCCGACCCGGCGCGGGCCGCGTTCCTCGCCGTCTGGCACGACACAGGCGAGACCCGGACCGGGGACGTCAACCACCTCGGTAAGAGGTACACCGATGGCGAAGCCGACCCGCGCGCGATCGCCTCCGATCAGGTAGCCGGCATGCCCGAGGCGCTGGCGCAGTCCGTGACCGACCTGATCGGCGAGTACGAGGCGCGCGAGTCCCCGGAGGCGGTGTGTGCCAGGGACGCCGACAAGCTGGAGTGCATGATCCAGGGCATCGAATACCGAGCCCAGGGATACGAGAACGCGCAACGGTGGATCGACAACAGCCGCGGTCGGATCGTCACCAAGAGCGGCCAGGCACTCGCCGACGCCGTCCTGGAGTCCGGTTCCCTCGACTGGCTCCGCACAGCCCTGGGCGAAACGAAGCGCTGACCGGCTTCCCTAAGGGCCGAGACCAGCCGCCCTGCCCGCTTCGCGCCTCCACCTCGCCACGACGTTGGCGTCGCAGAAGTCGCAGAGGGGGCTGCGGGCCCCTTCGCCGTACTTGTGGGTGGCGGGACGACCTCCGGCGCGAGCCACAGCACCACGCACGGCCGGCCGAGCGCTGATACCTCAGTCACGAGAGAGGGGCGCTTCTTTGGGCCCCTTCGTCGATTCCTGGCGCCGTCGGCTGGGGAAGCACCCGAGTTGCCACGGCGGTCCTGCCGGACCCTTCGAGCAAGCATCGAGCGAGCAGATGATCTTTACCCGTGCGAGAGGGCTCTCCCACCGAGGAGGTTTCAGCCTGCACCGCAGGTGAGAACGTTCCTGCGGCAAGACGTACGAGTGGGGCGGGTGGGACTCGAACCCACGGCCGACGGATTATGAGTCCGCTGCTCTAACCGGCTGAGCTACCGCCCCATAGCGGCGTGTCGCGTACATGTGTGCGCGCCGTCTGCCGCAGCATAGCCGCTCATACGATCTCCTGCCTCGGATGGTCGGCTTCCACGGCTGCCCTCATGACCTTGAAGACTCCGCAGCGTGCCGCGTGGTTCCCGGGTCTCGAAGGCAGTCTCGAGGGCACATGAAAAAGGACCCCGGAGGGTCCTCGTTCACGGTGCTCCCCCGACTGGACTCGAACCAGTAACCTGCCGGTTAACAGCCGGCTGCTCTGCCAATTGAGCTACGGAGGACCGAGCTCCCCGGACTGGACTCGAACCAGTAACCTGCCGGTTAACAGCCGGCTGCTCTGCCAATTGAGCTACCGAGGAATGTCGGTGTCGCATCGAACGCGTCTGCCTGGGTATCCGCCAGGGGGCGCGCGCTCGCTGCGACACATACATTAGCGCAAGCAGGGGGGTGCTCCGCCAATCGGTACTCGCCAGCACCCCCGGAGCCAGTGAAGGGAAGGGTGGCCGCCATGCGTTACCGGCTCACGTTCGTCGTCGGACTAGCGGTGGGTTACGTGCTCGGCACGAAGGCCGGGCGGGAGCGTTACGAGCAGTTGCGGAAGTCCGCGCAGCAGGTCGCGCAGAACCCGGCCGTGCGCAACACCGCGGAGTCCGCCGCCCAGCAGGGCAGGCACTTCGCCGACAGGGCGTACCACGTGGTGAGTGACAAGGTCGGTGACCGGATGCCCGACTCGGTGGCCCACCGGGTCCGCTCGCTGCGGGAGCGCGGCAGCAACGGCAGCGGTCCCGACGACTGGGGCACCAGCAACACCTGAGGTCCCGGTACGGGGACCTCGGCCGGTGCGGCAGAATTTCGGGTATGGGGATAGTCGCCGGGTTGGACAGTTCGCCCGATTTCACTCGTATCGTCGTCTGCGATTCGGACACGGGTGCCGTGCTGCGCCAGGGCTACGCGCCGCACCCGCTGGAGAGCCCCGAGGGCGGGGGCCGGCCCGCGGACGTCGATCCGCAGGCCTGGCTGCTGTCCCTCGGGGAGGCGGCGGGCGGCGGGCTCCTGGAGGGCGTGCAGGCCATCGGCGTGTCGGCGCAGGCCAACTCGGTCGTGCCGCTGGACGCGCAGGGCAACACCGTGCGCCCGGCCATGGTCGGCGGTGACAAGCGCTCCCAGGTCGCGGCGGCCGACCTGATCGACGCGCTCGGCGGGCGTGAGGCGTGGGCGCAGGCCGTGGGTTCGGTGCCGCAGACCGGGCAGCCGGTGACGAAGCTGCGCTGGCTGGCCCGGAGCGAGCCGGAGGCCGCCGCGCGGACCGCCGTACTGCTCCAGGCCCACGACTGGCTGGTGTGGCAGCTGCTCGGGCGGCCGGTCCGGCGGACCACGGACCGGGGCGGGGCGTCGGGCACCGGGTACTGGTCGGCGGCGACCGGCGGATACCGGCCCGACCTGGTCGAGCTGGCGCTCGGGCACCAGGCGATCCTGCCGGAGGTGATCGGCCCGGCCGACGCGGCCGGTACGACGCCGGAGGGGCTGCTGATCTCCGCCGGGACCGGGGAGACCCAGGCCGCCGCCTTCGGGCTCGGGATCGGGCTGGGGGACGCGGTGGTGTCGCTCGGCGCCTCCGGGTCCGTGATGGCCGTGCACACCGAGCCGCTCGTCGACCAGTCCGGGATGATCACCGCTCTCGCGGACGCCACCGGCATGCACCTGCCGGTCGTCACCACGCTGAACGCGGTCCGGGTCCTGCGCGGTACCGCCGAACTGCTCGGCACGGGGGACCTGGAGGGCCTGTCCGAGCTGGCGATGAAGTCGACGCCCGGCGCGCACGGGCTGGTGCTGCTCCCCTACCTGGAGGGCGAGCGGACACCGAACCTGCCGCACACGGCCGGCACGCTGGCCGGGCTCAGGCGCGAGTCGATGCGGCCCGAGCACCTGGCCCGGGCCGCGTTCGAGGGCATGCTGTGCGGTCTCGCCGACGCCCTGGACGTGCTGCGCGGCCGGGGCGTGGACGTGCGGCGGGTGTTCCTGCTGGGTGCGGCGGCCGAGCTGCCGGCCGTGCAGGCGGCGGCGCCCGCGCTGTTCGGGACGCAGGTCGTCGTACCGCAGCCCGCGGACTACGCGGCGATCGGCTCGGCCCGGCAGGCGGCCTGGGCACTGGGCGTCTCCCAGGGCACCCTCGACCCGCGCACTCCCCCGGTCTGGCAGGGCGCGGTGGCGCAGGTGCTGGAGCCGGGCGCGGAGCTGGCGGTGGGGCAGGCGGTGCGCCAGCAGTTCGTGTCGGTGCGCGAGCAGACGCACCCGGGCGCGCTCTGACGCCGGGGCTTACCGCTCGTAGGCCGGAATTTGCCGCGCTCTTGGGTTAATCGGTTGAGGTAACGCGGGTGGAGTGTCCGACGATAGGGGCCAGGGGCAACCAACCGCGGCCCCTGTCGCCGACTCCGAGAGACTCAGTGTGCTCATACGACTACTGCGGACCTATCTCAGGCCCTACAAGAAACCCATCGCCCTGCTGGTGGCGCTGCAGTTCCTGCAGACCTGTGCCTCCCTCTACCTGCCGACCCTGAACGCGGACATCATCGACGACGGCGTCGTGAAGGGTGACTCGGGCTACATCCTGAGCTACGGCGCCCTGATGATCGGCATCTCGCTGGCCCAGGTGGTCTGCAACATCGGTGCGGTCTTCTACGGGGCGCGCACCGCGGCCGCCCTCGGCCGCGACGTGCGCGGTGCCGTCTTCGACCGGGTGCAGTCCTTCTCTGCGCGCGAGGTGGGCCACTTCGGCGCGCCCTCGCTGATCACCCGGACCACCAACGACGTGCAGCAGGTCCAGATGCTGGCCCTGATGACGTTCACGCTGATGGTGTCGGCGCCGATCATGTGCGTGGGCGGCATCGTGATGGCGCTCGGCCTGGACGTGCCGCTGTCCGGCGTACTGCTCGGAGTCGTGCCGGTGCTGGCGATCTGCGTCACGCTGATTGTGCGCAGGCTGCGCCCGCTGTTCCGGAAGATGCAGGTGCGCCTCGACACGGTGAACCGGGTGCTGCGCGAGCAGATCACCGGCAACCGCGTCATCCGCGCCTTCGTGCGCGACGAGTACGAGCAGCAGCGCTTCCGGAAGGCCAACACCGAGCTGACCGAGGTGGCCCTCGGCACCGGCAACCTGCTCGCGCTGATGTTCCCGGTGGTCATGACGGTGGTGAACCTGTCGTCGATCGCGGTGGTGTGGTTCGGCGCCCACCGGATCGACAGCGGCGGGATGCAGATCGGCGACCTGACGGCGTTCCTCGCCTACCTGATGCAGATCGTCATGTCCGTGATGATGGCCACCTTCATGTTCATGATGGTGCCGCGCGCGGAGGTGTGCGCCGAGCGCATCCAGGAGGTCCTGGAGACCGAGAGCAGCGTGGTGCCGCCGGTGGCCCCGGTCACCGAGCTGCGCCGGCACGGGCACCTGGAGATCCGGGAGGCGGGCTTCCGCTACCCCGGTGCCGAGGAGCCGGTGCTCAGGAACATCGCCCTGGTGGCCAAGCCGGGCGAGACGACCGCCGTCATCGGCTCGACCGGCAGCGGCAAGTCGACGCTGCTGGGTCTGGTCCCCCGCCTCTTCGACGCGACCGACGGCGAGGTCCTGGTCGACGGGGTGGACGTGCGCACCGTGGACCCGAAGACGCTGGCCAAGGTGGTGAGCCTGGTGCCGCAGAAGCCGTACCTCTTCGCCGGCACCGTCGCGACCAATCTGCGCTACGGCAATCCGGACGCCACCGACGAGGAGCTGTGGCACGCGCTGGCGGTGGCGCAGGCCAAGGAGTTCGTCTCCGAGCTGGAGGGCGGGCTCGACGCGCCGATCGCACAGGGCGGCACCAATGTGTCGGGCGGTCAGCGCCAGCGCCTCGCGATCGCACGGACGCTGGTCCAGCGCCCGGAGATCTACCTCTTCGACGACTCCTTCTCCGCCCTCGACTACGCCACCGACGCGGCGCTGCGGGCCGAGCTGGCCCGGGAGACCGCCGAGGCGACCGTGGTGATCGTGGCGCAGCGGGTGGCGACCATCCGGGACGCGGACCGGATTGTCGTGCTGGACGAGGGGCGGGTGGTCGGCGTGGGCCGGCACCACGAGCTGATGGCGGACAACGAGACCTACCGGGAGATCGTGCTCTCCCAGCTGACGGAAGCGGAGGCTGCCTGATGGCCGGGCCTGCGGGTCGCATGATGGCCGGGGGCGGCCCCGACCAGCGATCGATGGACTTCAAGGGGTCGAGCAAACGGCTCGTGTCCCAGTTCCGGCCGGAGCGGGCGACGCTGTTCACGCTGCTGGCGTGCGTCGTCGTCAGCGTCGGCCTCAACGTGGTCGGGCCGAAGATCCTCGGCCGGGCCACCGACCTGGTCTTCGCGGGCATCGTCGGCCGGGACATGCCGTCCGGGGCCACGAAGGAGCAGGTCCTGGACAACATGCGCGAGCACGGGGACGGCAACGTCGCCGACATGCTCCGCAGCACGGACTTCACCCCGGGCCAGGGCATCGACTTCGGCGCGGTCGGCGAGGTGCTGCTGCTCGCGCTGGCGACGTTCGCGGTGGCGGGACTGCTGATGGCGGTGGCCACCCGGCTGGTGAACCGGGCGGTGAACCGGACGATGTTCCGGCTGCGCGAGGACGTCCAGACCAAGCTGTCCCGGCTGCCGCTGTCGTACTTCGACAAGCGCCAGCGCGGCGAGGTGCTCAGCCGCGCCACCAACGACATCGACAACATCGGGCAGACGCTCCAGCAGTCGATGGGCCAGCTGATCAACTCGCTGCTCACCATCATCGGCGTGCTGGCGATGATGTTCTACGTCTCCTGGATCCTGGCGCTGGTCGCCCTGGTGACGGTGCCGCTGTCGTTCGTGGTGGCCACCCGGGTGGGCAAGCGGTCGCAGCCGCAGTTCGTGCAGCAGTGGCGCTCGACGGGGCAGCTGAACGCGCACATCGAGGAGATGTACACCGGGCACGCGCTGGTGAAGGTGTTCGGGCGCCAGGAGGAGTCGGCGAAGCAGTTCGCCGAGCAGAACGACGCGCTGTACGAGGCCGGGTTCAAGGCGCAGTTCAACAGCGGGATCATGCAGCCGCTGATGATGTGCGTGTCCAACCTGAACTACGTGCTGGTCGCGGTGGTCGGCGGGCTGCGGGTGGCCTCCGGCCAGCTGTCCATCGGCGACGTGCAGGCCTTCATCCAGTACTCCCGGCAGTTCTCGATGCCGCTGACGCAGGTCGCGTCGATGGCGAACCTGGTGCAGTCGGGCGTGGCGTCGGCGGAGCGGGTCTTCGAGCTGCTGGACGCCGAGGAGCAGTCGGCGGACCCGATCCCGGGCGCCCGGCCCGAGGACCTGCGCGGGCGGGTGGAGCTGGACCACGTGTCCTTCCGCTACGACCCCGAGAAGCCGCTGATCGAGGACCTGTCGCTGAAGGTGGAGCCGGGCCACACGGTCGCCATCGTCGGCCCGACCGGGGCGGGCAAGACGACCCTGGTCAACCTGCTGATGCGGTTCTACGAGGTGTCCGGCGGCCGGATCACCCTGGACGGCGTGGACGTCGCGAAGATGTCCCGGGACGAGCTGCGGGCCGGCATCGGCATGGTGCTCCAGGACACCTGGCTGTTCGGCGGCACCATCGCGGAGAACATCGCCTACGGGGCCTCGCGGGAGGTCACCCGCGGGGAGATCGAGGAGGCCGCGCGGGCCGCGCACGCCGACCGGTTCGTACGGACGCTGCCGGACGGCTACGACACGGTGATCGACGACGAGGGCACGGGGGTGAGCGCGGGTGAGAAGCAGCTGATCACCATCGCGCGGGCGTTCCTGTCCGACCCGGTGATCCTGGTGCTCGACGAGGCGACCTCGTCCGTGGACACGCGGACGGAGGTGCTGATCCAGAAGGCGATGGCGAAGCTGGCGCACGGGCGGACGTCGTTCGTGATCGCGCACCGGCTGTCGACGATCCGGGACGCGGACACGATTTTGGTGATGGAGGACGGGGCGATCGTGGAGCAGGGGGCGCACTCCGAGTTGCTCGCGGCGGATGGTGCGTACGCGCGGCTGTACAAGGCTCAGTTCGCGGAGGCTGTGGCTGAGGTGGGTTAGGCCGTTGCCCGGCGTCGGGGTGCCGCGCCCACCCGTGCCGCCCTGCGGCACGATTGCCCGCGGCTGCGGCGCGACGGCGCACCTCGCGCCTCAGTCCAAATAGCCCCTCAGCTGGTCCGCGTACGCGTGGTCGCGGAGTTTGTTGAGGGTTTTGGATTCGATCTGGCGGATGCGTTCGCGGGTGACGCCGAAGAGGCGGCCTATCTCCTCCAGGGTGCGGGGGCGGCCGTCGGCCAGGCCGTAGCGGAGCTGGACGACCTTGCGTTCGCGTTCGCCGAGGGTGGAGAGCACCGCCTCCAGGTGCTGGCGCAGCAGCAGGAACGCGGCCGACTCGACGGGGCTGGCGGCGTCGCCGTCCTCGATGAGGTCGCCGAGGGCGACGTCCTCCTCCTCGCCGACCGGGGCGTGCAACGACACCGGCTCCTGCGCCAGGCGCAGCACCTCGCCGACGCGTTCGGGCGCCAGGTCCAGGTGGGCGGCGACCTCCTGCGGGGTCGGTTCGTAGCCGCGTTCCTGGAGCATCCGGCGCTGGACGCGGACGACCCGGTTGATCAGCTCCACGACGTGGACGGGGACGCGGATGGTGCGGGCCTGGTCGGCCAGGGCGCGGGACATGGCCTGGCGGATCCACCAGGTGGCGTAGGTGGAGAACTTGTAGCCGCGGGCGTAGTCGAACTTCTCGACGGCGCGGATCAGGCCGAGGTTCCCCTCCTGGACCAGGTCCAGCATGGTCAGGCCACGCCCCACGTACCGCTTGGCGACCGACACCACGAGCCGCAGGTTGGCCTCGATCAGGCGGCGCTTGGCGAGGCGGCCCATGACGACGAGCCGGTCGAGGTCGAGGGCGAGGCGGCTGTCCAGGTCGGGGGTCCGCCGCAGCTTCTCCTCGGCGAACAGTCCGGCCTCCACCCGCCGGGCGAGGTCGACCTCCTCGGCCGCGGACAGCAGCGGGATCCGGCCGATCTCGCGCAGGTACTGCCGGAACAGGTCGGAGGAGGGCCCGCCGGACTCGGTACGGGTGGGCGGCGGCGGTTCCGGGTGCTCGGGCACGTCCGCGGGGGCGCCGGGGTGGGGCAGGGCCGCTCCGGCGCCGGGCTGCGCGGGCATCGCGAGGAGCACACCGCGCTCCGCGTCCGGCTCCGCGCCGCCGGCACCGGTGTCGGTCTGGGTGAGGGTCTGGGTCTGCACGGGGGCGACCTCCAGGATGGACGCGGCCGGCGGGGACCGGCGGCGGTACGTCGGGGGGCGGAGCCGGCTCGCTCGCCGCTGTCCGCCTCGCACGCGTGCACTCAGGTACCGCCCCCCAGTGTGGGGTACGACACATCGCCGCCACGAGGGGCGTGCGGTGACTTTTTGCGTCCGGGGCGTGACCGCACGGTTACCCGCGGGTGTTACCGGGGGTCTAGAGCGCGGCGGCGCCGTGTTCGCGCAGGTTCTGGTCGTACTGCTGGAGGATCCACAGCTCGTTCTGCACGGCGGCCAGTTCGGCGGGGTCGCCGTGGCCGGACAGGCGGGTGAGGCGGCCGGTGATGTCGCGGATGCGGCGCTCGACGGCGCGGCGGCGGACGGTGACCAGCTGGGCGCCCGCGTAGACCTCGTCGACGCCCTTCACGCCGCGGTGCAGCATGATCGCCTCGACCGCGAGTTCGGTGACCATGGCGCGGACGGCGTCGTCGGGGGCGGCCTCGCGGACCCGGACCAGGTAGTCCTGCGGGTCCGGGACGCCGAACTCGGCGCCGCCCGCTTCCATGATCGCCTCGCGTACGGCGGCGTAGGGCGGGGCGGTGAACTCGTCGACGCCGTACGCGTCGAAGGCCGGGGAGACCAGCTCGGGGCGCTGGAGGGCGAGCTTGAGCAGCTCGCGTTCGGTGGCGAAGACCGGGTTGCGAAGGTTGAGGGCCGGGCCCCGGGGGGTGGCCGCCATGGGTCCGCCCTGCTGCTGCGGGCCGCCGCCGCGCTGCCGCTGGTCGGGGGCGGGGCCCTTGCCGCCGCGGTCGCGGGCCCAGCGGGCCAGCTGGGCGATCCGCTTGACCACGAACTGGGTGTCGAGGATGCCGAGCATGCCGGCGAGCTGCACGGCGACCTCGTGCTGGGCGCCGCTGTTCTTGATCCGGGCGACGACCGGCGCGGCCTCGTCCAGGGCGGCGGCGCGACCGGCGGGGGTGTCCAGGTCGTAGCGGGCGACGATCTGGCGCAGCGCGAACTCGAAGAGCGGGGTGCGCGGCTCGGCCAGGTCGGCGACGGCGTCGTCGCCCTTGGCCAGGCGCAGGTCGCAGGGGTCCATGCCGTCGGGGGCGATGGCGATGTAGGTCTCGGCGGCGAACTTCTGGTCGTCCTCGAAGGCGCGCAGGGCCGCCTTCTGTCCGGCCGCGTCGCCGTCGAAGGTGAAGATGACGCGGGCCGAGCCGTTGTCCATCAGCAGCCGGCGCAGGATCTTGATGTGGTCGCCGCCGAAGGCGGTGCCGCAGGTGGCGATGGCCGTCGTCACACCGGCGAGGTGGCAGGCCATGACGTCCGTGTAGCCCTCGACGACGACGGCGCGGGACGCCTTCGCGATGTCCTTCTTGGCGAGGTCGATGCCGTAGAGGACCTGGGACTTCTTGTAGATCGCGGTCTCGGGGGTGTTCAGGTACTTCGGGCCGTTGTCCGCCTCGTAGAGCTTGCGGGCGCCAAAGCCGACGACGTCGCCGCCGATGTCGCGGATGGGCCACATCAGCCGGCCGCGGAAGCGGTCGATGGGGCCGCGGCGGCCCTCCTGGGACAGGCCGGAGAGCAGCAGCTCCTTGTCGCTGAAGCCCTTGCCGCGCAGGAAGCGGGTGAGGTGGTCCCAGCCCTGGGGGCTGTAGCCGACGCCGAAGTGCTCGGCGGCGGCCTGGTCGAAGCCGCGCTCGGCGAGGAAGGCGCGGCCGGTGTCCGCCTCGGGGCCGGTGGCGAGCTGCTCCGCGTACCACTGGGCGGCGATCTTGTGGGCCTCGACCAGGCGGATGCGCTCACCGCGCTGGTGGGAGGGGTTGTACCCGCCCTCCTCGTAGCGCAGGGTGATGCCGGCCTGGCCGGCCAGGCGCTCGACCGCCTCCGAGAAGGTGAGGTGGTCGATCTTCATCACGAACGTGATGGTGTCGCCGCCCTCCTGGCAGCCGAAGCAGTGGAAGAACCCCTTGCTCGGACTGACCTGGAAGGACGGCGACTTCTCGTCGTGGAACGGGCACAGCCCCTTCAGGTTGCCGCCGCCCGCGCCTCGCAGCTGGAGGTACTCCGAGACGACGGCGTCGATCGGGACCGCGTCCCGTACCGCCTTCACGTCCTCGTCGTTGATCCGTCCTGCCACGCGTGAAGTCTACGGGGGCGGACTGACAGCTAGGCGACGAGGCTTTCGAGGGATACGTGCGGATTCGCCAGGGCCTCCGTGTCCACCTGGGACTTCGAGCGGATCAGCTGCTGGATCGGCTCCGTGACGTCCCACACGTTGACGTTCATCCCGGCCAGCACCCGGCCCTCCTTCACCCAGAAGGCGATGAACTCGCGCTTCGCCGCGTCCCCGCGGATCACCACCTGGTCGTAGGACCCGGCCGGCGCCCAGCCGGAGTACTCCATGCCCAGGTCGTACTGGTCGGTGAAGAAGTAGGGCACGCGGTCGTGGGCGAGGCCCTTGCCGAGCATCGCGCGGGCGGCGGCCGGACCGCCGTTCAGGGCGTTGGCCCAGTGCTCCACGCGCAGGCTGGTGTCGAACAGGGCGTGGTGGAAGGAGGCGACGTCACCGGCGGCGTAGACGTCGGGGTCGGAGGTGCGCAGGTGGTCGTCGACGACGATGCCGCCGCCGTGCGCGCGGTCGGCGATCTCCAGCCCGGCGGCCTGGGCGAGCGCGGTGCGCGGGGCGGCGCCGATCGCGGCGAGTACGTCGTGCGCGGGGTGTTCCTCGCCGTCGTCGGTGCGGGCGGCCAGCACCACACCGTCCTGGCCGACGATCTCGGTCAGCTTCACGCCGAAGCGGAAGCGGACGCCGCGCGACTCGTGCAGCTCGGCGAAGACGGCGCCCAGCTCGGGACCGAGGACGCCGTGCAGCGGGGTCGGGGCGGGCTCGATGACGGTGACCTCCGCCCCGTACTCGCGGGCCGCGGCCGCGATCTCCAGGCCGATCCAGCCCGCACCGGCGATCACCAGGTGCCCGTTGTCCCGGCCGAGGGAGGCGAGGACGCCCTTGAGGCGCTCGGCGTGGGCCAGGCGGCGCAGGTGGTGGACGCCCACGAGGCCGGTGCCGGGGACGTCCAGGCGACGGGGCTCGGCGCCGGTGGCGATGAGCAGCTTGTCGTACCTGACATGGGTGCCGTCGTCGCCGTAGTGGACGGTCTTGGCGGCGCGGTCGATCGCGACGACGGTCTGGCCGAGGTGCAGCTCGATGTCGTGCCGCGCGTACCAGGCGGGCTCGTGCACGAAGACGCTGTCGCGCTCCTCCTTGCCCAGGAGGTAGCCCTTGGACAGCGGCGGGCGCTCGTAGGGGTGGTCGCGTTCGTCGCAGACGAGGATCACCCGGCCGGTGAAACCCTCCGTGCGGAGCGTCTCGGCCGCTTTCGCGCCCGCCAGGCCGCCTCCGACGATGACGAATGTCTGATCCGCGTCGACCACTTGTTTGCCTCCTCGTCAGGGTGCCGCCACATGCGAGCGTCCCGCACGTGGCGTGGTGCGGGAAGGGGCAGTGCCCCGATCAGGCCACGGAATGCCGCGATCCGGGCCATGCCTGTGCCATGCCTGTCCCGCCGCCAGTCTCATGGATGCCCCGTCAGGCGGGCGTGAAGCGAACGGGCCGAGGCGTCGGTGAGGGAGGCGATCTGGTCGACGACCACCCGTTTGCGGGCCCGGTCGTCGGCGGCCGCGTCGAACAGCGCGCGGAACTGGGGGTCGAGCCCGTCCGGCGCGCGGGCGGTGAGCGCCTCGGCCAGCTCGGCGACCACGATCCGCTGGTCGGCGCGGAGCCGCTCCTGCTCGGTGCGCTGCATGACGTAGCGGACGGCGACCGCCTTGAGGACGGCGCACTCCATGCGGGTCTCGCGGGGCACGACCAGTTCGGCGGTGTAGCGGGTGAGCCGGCCGCCCCCGTACGCGGCCCGGGTTGCGGCCTCGGCGGCCAGGCAGAAACGGCCGATGAGCTGGCTGGTGGCGTCCTTCAGCCGCGCCTGGGCGGCCGCCGAGCCGTCGTATCCGTGCGGCCACCAGTCCTGGGCGAGGAGGCGGTCGAGGGCGGCGGCGAGTTCGGCGTGGTCGGTGCCGGCGGGCACGTACCGTCCGACGGCGACTTCGAACACGGCCTCGCGCTCGGGGTCGGCGAGCAGGCAGTTCGGGTCGATGTGACCGGCGTGCAGGCCGTCCTCGACGTCGTGCACGGAGTACGCCACGTCGTCGGCCCAGTCCATGACCTGGGCCTCGAAGCAGGTGCGGGCGCCGGGGGCGTCCTCGCGGAGCCACTCGAAGACGGGCCGGTCGTCGTCGTACACCCCGAACTTGGGCGAGGTGGGGGCGGCGGGGTGGGCGCCGCGGGGCCACGGGTACTTGGTGGCGGCGTCGAGGGTGGCGCGGGTGAGGTTGAGCCCGACGGAGCCGTCCTCGGTGAACCGCTTGGGCTCGATGCGGGTGAGGAGCCTGAGCGACTGGGCGTTGCCCTCGAAGCCGCCGCAGTCCTCGGCGAAGGCGTTGAGCGCCTGTTCCCCGTTGTGCCCGAAGGGCGGGTGGCCCAGGTCGTGCGCGAGGCAGGCCGCCTCTACCAGGTCCGGGTCGCACCCGAGGGCGGCGCCCAGCTCCCGGCCGACCTGGGCGCACTCCAGGGAGTGCGTGAGGCGGGTACGGGGGCTGGCGTCCCAGAGGGGGCTGCCCTCCCCCGGCGCGACGACCTGCGTCTTCCCGGCGAGGCGGCGCAGCGCGGCGGAGTGCAGGATGCGGGCGCGGTCGCGCTGGAAGGCGGTGCGACCGGGGCGTTTGTCGGGCTCGGGGGCGTAGCGGGCCACTGACGTGGGGTCGTACGGGGCGGGGGGTGCGGTGCCTTCCATGTCGTGAACAGTATGCGGAAGGTGTGACAGGTGGGGGGCCTACTCGTCTGCCGGATGCGGTTGTCGGGCGAGTGCGGCTTGCGTCGTGGCTTGTCGCGCGGTTCCCCGCGCCCCTAGGGGGTTGCCAGTGCCCGGCGTTTCATGGCGCCGTCCTTCATCAGCGTTTCGTCGTAGCGGTGGAGCAGCAGGCGGGCCATCGACGGGTGGGTGCCCAGGGGGGCGGAGGCGATCCACGGGGCCGCTGCCGTGCACTCGGTCGCGAAGCGGCCCGGGGCCGTGAAGCAGGAGGCGACGGCCACCCGGCGGTGGCCCCGGGCAGTCAAGGCGCGTACCGCCTCCGGGACCGTCGGGGTCGCCGCCGAGGCGTACGCCGGGACAACCGGGACGCCGAGGCGGGCGGCGAGGGCGTCCGCGGTGCGGGCGGTGTCGGCCCGGGACTCCGGGTCCCGGGAGCCCGCCGAGGCGAGGACGACGGCGTGGTCCGGGCCCGGGTGGGTGGGCCAGCCGGCCTCGGTGAGGCGGGCGTGCAGGGCGTTCACCAGGAGGGGGTGCGGGCCGAGCGGGGCGGCCACGCGGGTGCGGGCCGGGGAGGCGGCGGCCATGTCGGGGATGTCCCGTTTGACGTGGTGGCCGCGGCTGAGCAGGAGCGGGACGAGGACCGCCGCCCCGTCGCCGAGGGCGGTGAGGGTGTCCGGGAGCAGGGGCTCGTTCAGCTCGACGTGGCCGAGGTGCACCGGCAGGGCGGGGCGCAGGGCGCGGACCCGGTCGAGGAGGGCCCGTACGGTGCTCAGCGCGCGCGGGTCGCGGCTGCCGTGGGCGACGACGACCAGGGCGGGGGTGCCGCCGGTGGCCGCTGCGGTCCTGCTGCTCGTCGCTGTCGTCGCCACTGTCGTCGCCGTCATGCTCCGAGGGTGGCGGCCGGATATTGCCTCCCCGTTGCGTGGGTGTCACGGGGATTTTCCGTCGGTTCACACGGCGCCGGACCGTCCGTGTGAGCGGTCGGCGAACCGGACGGACTCCCCGGGCGTCCCTGGTGGCAGGAACCGACCGGGGAGGGACCGTCCGAGATGCGCCGCCCGAGACTTCGCAGACCGCGCCTGCCGCGCACCCTCAAGGGGCGGCGGCGGCTGGTGCGGGCCGTGATGGCCGGGTGCGTGCTGGCGCTGCTGCCGAGCGCGTGGCTGCACCTGGTCACCGACGACCGGCTGCGCACCGCCGCCGACGTGCCGCGCACCGAGGTCGCGGTCGTCTTCGGGGCCGGGCTGTGGGACGGGGAGCCGTCGCCGTACCTCGCGCACCGGCTGGACGCGGCGGCGCGGCTGTACCGGGCGGGGCGGATCGAGGTGGTGCTGGTGACCGGGGACAACAGCCGCGAGGAGTACGACGAGCCCGACGCCATGCGCGCCTACCTGGTCCGGCACGGGGTGCCCGACGGGCGGATCGTGAGCGACTACGCGGGGTTCGACACCTGGGACTCCTGCGTCCGGGCGAAGAAGATCTTCGGCGTCGACCGGGCGGTGCTGATCAGCCAGGGCTTCCACATCCGCCGGGCGGTCGCGCTGTGCCAGGAGGCGGGGGTGGCGTCGTACGGCGTCGGGGTCGACGACGAGCACGACGTGACCTGGTACTACGGGGGCGCCCGGGAGATCCTCGCGGCGGGCAAGGCGGCGCTGGACGCGGTGTTCGAGCCGGATCCGCACTTCCTCGGGCCGAGGGAGCCGGGGGTGGCGCGGGCCCTGGCCGACGCCGGATGACGCCTCCCTCACCGCGGCCCGGCGGGGGCGGGGAGGTCGCCGTCCCCGCCGTGTAACAGGGCGCCGCCCGGTCGCGTAACACGGCAGCCGCAGGCTGGGCGGCATGCAGAACACCGGCACGCGCAACCCCGCCATCACCACCCCCACGCACTGCCCGTACTGCGCCCTGCAGTGCGGGATGAATCTGACGCCCGTCGAGGGCGGGACCGTCGAGGTGTCCGAGCGGACGGACTTCCCGGTGAACCGGGGCGCGCTGTGCGGCAAGGGGCGTACGGCGGCGGCGGTGCTGGCGCCGGGGGCACGGCTGACCTCGCCGCTGGTGCGGTCGGGCGACGGCGCGCTGGTGCCGGCCGGCTGGGACGAGGCGCTGGACCGGATCGCCGGGAACCTGGAGCGCACGCGGGCGCGGTACGGCGCGGACGCGCTCGGGGTGTTCGGCGGCGGCGGGCTGACCAACGAGAAGGCGTACGCGCTGGGCAAGTTCGCCCGGGTCGTGCTGGGCACCTCGCAGATCGACTACAACGGGCGGTTCTGCATGTCGTCGGCCGCGGCGGCCGGGACGCTGGCCTTCGGGCTCGACCGGGGGCTGCCGTTCCCGCTGGAGGACGTCCCGAGGACCGGGTGCGTGATCCTCGTGGGGTCGAATCCGGCGGAGACGATGCCGCCCTCGCTGCGCTACTTCACCGAGCTGCGGGAGAACGGCGGCACCCTGATCGTCGTCGACCCGCGCCGGACGAAGACCGCCGAGCAGGCCGACCTGCACCTCGCGCCCCGGCCCGGGACCGACCTCGCCCTCGCGCTGGGCATGCTGCACCTGGTGGTCGCCGAGGGCCGGGTCGACGAGGCGTACGTCGAGGAGCGCACGTCCGGCTGGGAGGAGGCGCGGGCGGCGGCGATGGCGCACTGGCCGGAGTACGTGGAGCGGATCACGGGGGTGTCCGTCCCCGAACTCCGGGAGGCGGTACGGCTGTTCTGTGCGCCCGAGGCGGCGATGGTGCTCACCGCGCGCGGACCCGAGCAGCAGGCCAAGGGCACGGACACGGTGGGCGCGTGGATCAACCTGTGCCTGGCGACCGGGCGGGCCGGGCGGCCTCTGTCCGGGTACGGCTGCCTGACCGGGCAGGGCAACGGGCAGGGCGGGCGCGAACACGGGCAGAAGGCCGACCAGTTGCCGGGCTACCGCAAGCTGACCGACCCGGCGGCCCGGCGGCACGTGGCCGAGGTGTGGGGCGTGGACCCCGACGCGCTGCCGGGGCCGGGGCGCAGCGCGTACGAGCTGCTGGACGCGCTGGGGACGGACGTCAGGTCGCTGCTGGTGATGGGGTCCAACCCGGTCGTGTCCGCGCCCCGGGCCGCGCACGTCGAGGAGCGGCTGCGGTCGCTGGACTTCCTGGCGGTGTGCGACGTGGTGCTCTCCGAGACGGCGGAACTCGCGGACGTCGTACTGCCGGTGACCCAGTGGGCGGAGGAGACGGGTACCACGACAAGCCTGGAGGGGCGGGTGCTGCTGCGGCGGCGCGCGATCACGCCGCCGGACGGGGTGCGCGGCGATCTGGAGGTGCTGCACGGGCTGGCCGGGCGGCTCGGCGTGGAGAAGGGGTTCCCGACCGATCCCGAGGAGGTCTTCGAGGAGCTGCGGCGGGCGAGCGCGGGCGGCCCGGCGGACTACTCCGGGATCGGCTACCGGCGGCTGGCGGAGGAGAACGGCGTCTTCTGGCCCTGCCCGGCACAACCGGCGGCCGACGGCACGCACACTGCCGACACCAACACCAACACCAACACCAACACCGGTGCCGGTACCGGCCTCCGCGCCGCGCCCCACCCCGGTACCCCGCGCCTCTTCCTCGACCGCTTCGCCACCGCCGACGGGCGGGCCCGCTTCGCGCCCGTCACGCACCGGCCGAGCGCCGAGGAGCCGGACGACGAGTACCCCGTGCTGCTGACCACCGGGCGGGTCGTGTCGCAGTACCAGTCCGGGGCGCAGACCCGGCGGGTGGCCGAGCTGAACGCCGCCGCGCCCGGCCCGTTCGTGGAGCTGCACCCGCGGCTGGCGGCACGGCTGGGGGCGGCCGAGGGCGACCCGCTGGCGGTCGTGTCCCGGCGGGGGCGGGCGGTGGCACCGGCCCGCATCACCACCGGCATCCGGCCCGACACCGTGTTCATGCCCTTCCACTGGCCCGGCGAGGGCCGCGCCAACACCCTGACCAACCCGGCCCTGGACCCGGCCTCGCGGATGCCGGAGTTCAAGGTGTGCGCGGTGCGGGTGGAAACGGTGACGCCCTAGCGGCGTCATCCTCTCCTCTCATGATCTCCACGTGAGCGCTATGGACATGTCATGTCCCGGATCCTTGAATCCGAGTCAGCACCAGCGCCCGCAGGCGCGCCGAGAGCGCGCCCGTCCCGAGGAGATCGATGAGCCGAATACGGCACGTCAGGGGTTCCCGTCTCGCCCTGGCCGGTACCGCCGCCACCACCGCGACCCTGCTGATCGCAGCCCTCGCCCCCGGCGCCGCGGCGGCCGGCCGACCCGCCCGCGCCACCGCCCTCGACCACGCCGCGGCCGCCCTGTCGGAGCACGCCGCCGCCCTGGGCCTGACGGACGATCAGGACACCGAGGTCCGCGACGTCATCGTCGACGAGGACGGCACCCAGCACGTCCGCTACGACCGCACCTACCGCGAACTTCCCGTCCTGGGCGGCGACTTCGTCGTCCACCTCGCCCCCGACGGCGGCTTCCGCGGCGCCGACCGCGCGACGGACACCCCGCTCTCCCTGCCCACCGTCACGCCGAAGCTGTCGGCACCGAAGGCCGCCGACCTGGCCTCGAACGCGTTGCGCGCGGCCAATCCGGGCGAGCTGCTCAAGAAGCTCACCGCCCGGCCCGAGCTGGTCGTCGACGCCCTGCACGGCACCCCGAGGCTGGCCTGGCGGACCGACGCGGCGGCGCTGGACTCCCTCGGCAACCCGGTCGCGCGCACCGTGCTGACCGACGCGGGCACGGGCGCCCGCATCGACGCCTGGGACACCGTCGAGTCGGCGTCCGGCGACGGGAAGTCGCTGTACGGGGGCACGGTGCCGCTGGAGACGACGCCGTCCGGGTCGTCGTACCGGCTCCAGGACCCGACGCGCGGCGGCACGTACACGGGTGACGCGGAGAACCGGACCGACC
The DNA here is from genome assembly GCF_044327745.1 of Streptomyces sp. NPDC018026. Lineage (NCBI taxonomy): Bacteria > Bacillati > Actinomycetota > Actinomycetes > Kitasatosporales > Streptomycetaceae > Streptomyces > Streptomyces sp. NPDC018026. The sequence goes on along the minus strand of NZ_JBIRFY010000002.1, from coordinate 634,521 downwards.
TGTGCCTCCTCACCGTCTGCCTGGTGCGGGCGCCCGCGACGCCGTTCACCGACGCCGACAACCACTGGGGCACGGGGACCGCGGACGACCGCGCCTCGGCCGCGGTGGACGCGCAGTACGGTACGGACGCCACCTGGGACTACTACGAGGACATGCACGGGCGCAGCGGCATCGCGGGCGACGGCAAGGGTTCGTACAACCGCGTGCACTACGGCACCAAGTACAACAACGCCTTCTGGGACGACGGTTGCTTCTGCATGACGTACGGCGACGGTGACGGGACGACCTTCGGGCCGCTGGTCTCGCTGGACGTCGCCGGGCACGAGATGTCGCACGGGGTGACGTCCAAGACGGCGGCGCTGACGTACTCGGGCGAGTCCGGCGGCCTGAACGAGGCGACCTCGGACATCTTCGGCACGCTCGTGGAGTGGCACGCGGACAACTCCGCCGACCCCGGGGACTACAGAATCGGCGAGAAAGTGGTCCGGGACGGCTTCGGCCGGGACGCCCTGCGCTACCTGGACCGGCCGAGCCGGGACGGCAGCTCGGCCGACTGCTGGAGCACCTCGCTGGGCGACCTGGACGTCCACTACTCCTCCGGCGTCGCCAACCACTTCGCCTATCTGCTGGCCGAGGGCAGCGGTGCGCGGACCGTGGGCGGCGTGGCGTACGACTCCCCGACCTGCGACGGGTCCACGGTCTCCGGCATCGGCCGGGACAAGCTGGGCGACATCTGGTACCGGGCGCTGACGGTGTACATGACCTCGTCCACCGACTACGCGGGCGCCCGCGCCGCCACCCTGAGCGCGGCCGGTGACCTGTACGGCACCGACAGCGCCGAGTACGCCGCGGTCGGCGCGGCCTGGAGCGCGGTGTACGTCGACTGACCCCGACTGATCTTCGGTCGTCCGGCGCCCGTCCCGCCCGCGCTCACTTACGCTTGCGACGAGAGCACGAACGACGGGACGGGAGCCGATGAGCCTGCGGCAGTTCGAGTACGCCCTGGCCGTCGCCGAGGAGGGCTCGGTGACGGCCGCGGCCGAGGCGCTGCGCGTCGCCCAGCCCTCGGTGTCCCAGCAGATCCGCGGTCTGGAGCGGGACCTCGGTGTGGAGCTGTTCTCCCGCACCCCGACCGGTCTGGTGCCCACCGTGGCCGGTCGCGCCTTCCTGCGGGACGCGGAGATCGCGGTGAACGCGGCGCGCCGGGCGCGGGCGACGGCGCGGGCCGGCTCCGAGGAGCTGGCGGGCGAGCTGGTGGTCGCGGTGCAGATGGGCCTGGGCACGCGGCAGCTGCCGGGCGCCCTGAGCGCGCTGCGCCGCCGCTTCCCGCGCCTGGAGGTCACCGTCTTCGAGGAGCCGAACCCGACCGAGCTGGAGCGGCTGGCCCGCGGCGGCGTGCTGGACCTCGCCATCATGGCCGGACCGTGCAACGAGGGCCTGTACGACGGCCACCACCTCGGCGACGAGGAGTTCGTCGTGGTGCTGGCGGCCGGGCACCCGCAGCTCGCCGCGGACCGGGTCGCGCTGCGGGACCTGGAGCGGGAGCCGTGGGTGCGGTTCGACCCGGCCAGCGCGCTCGACGGCGTCCTGGTGGACGTGCTGCGGGAGAACGGGCTGGCCCCGACCACCGTCGCCCGGGTCTCCCAGACGGCGACGGCCGTGCGCTGGGCCGCCCACGGCCTCGGGGTGACCTTCGTCCCGGCCTCCGCGGTGCCCCCCGGTCACGAGCACCTGGTGCGCCCGGTGTCCCCGGCCGTGTCCCAGCCCGTGGTCGCCGCGGTCCGGCCCGGCGCGGGCCCGGCGGAGACGGCGCTGCTGGAGTTCCTGCGCCAGGAGACCTGGTACCGGTTCACTCAGAGCTGGGTGGCACCGCCGTCCACGGCCAGCTCGGCGCCGGTCGTGTAGGTGGCGTCGAAGGCGAGGAAGGCGGCGGCCCGGGCGATCTCCTCGGGGGTGCCGAAGCGCCGCATGGGGTTGTCCGCGACCCGTTCCGCCTTGAACCGCTCGGCCTCCTCGGCGGTCATCGCCGCGTCCAGGGCCCCGGTGTCGACGGGGCCCGGACTGACCGCGTTGACCCGGATGCCGCGGGGCAGCAGCTCGCGGGAGAAGCTGCGGGCCATCGAGCGCAGCGCCGCCTTCCCGGCCGCGTAGACGCTGGTGTCCGCCAGGCCGACGACATTGGCGACCGAGGTGGTGAGGACGACACCGGCGCCCGTGTTCAGCAGCGGGGCGAGCTTCTGCACGGTGAACCAGGCGCCCTTGACGTTGATCGCGAACAGCTCGTCGTACGCCTCCTCGGTCGTCGAGTCGAGCGGCGTGAGGGTCGCGATGCCCGCGTTGACGAACAGAGCGTCGACCGTGCCCAGTTCGGCCTTCACCCGGTCGGTGAGGGCGTCCAGGTCCGGCAATGAGGCCACGTCGCCCCGGACGGCCACCGCGTTCTCGCCGAGCCGCTCCCGCGCGGCGTCGAGCGTGGTCTGCGAACGACCGGTGATCACCACCCGGGCGCCGTCGGCCACCAGCAGTTCCGCCATCGCGAGACCCATGCCGCTGCCGCCACCCGTGATCACGGCATTCCTGTTGCTGTACTGACCCATTTCCGAATCCCTTTTCCGCAGGATTTCCAGCTTCACTTTTTTCAGCTGCACTTTCCGGCTCCACCCCTTTGGAGGTCAGCCCCTGGGATATTCCCCGCCGTCCACCGCGAGGCTGGTTCCGGTCACCCAGCCCGCGCGGTCGGACACCAGGAACAGCACCGCGTGGGCGATGTCGTCGGGCAGGCCGTCGCGCCCCAGCGGGGCGGTGCCGCTCGGGGCCGGTCCGGCGTCGAGGCGCGCCCAGTGCTCCCGGGTCTCCTCTCCGCCGGGGGTGGAGGTCCGGCCGGGACTGACGGTGTTGACCCGGACGCCGGAGGGGGCCAGCGTCGCGGCCAGCCCGGCGCTGTAGTTGTCCAGCGCCGCCTTCGCCGCCTGGTAGTGCAGGAACGGGGGTGCGGGGGGAGCTACCGCGGCGGAGGAGATGTGCACGATCGCCCCCGAGCGCCGTTCCCGCATGCCCGGTACCAGCAGCGAGTTCAGCCGGACCGAGGCGAGGAGGTTGAGGTGCAGGGTGTCCAGCCACTCCTCGTCGGGGATGACCAGGCCGTCCTTGTGGGGCCGTGCCCCGCCCGCGTTGTGGACCAGGATGTCCACCCCGCCCAGCGCCTCGCGCGCGGCCCCGGCGAGCGCCTGTGCCCCGGCGAGGGTCCGCACGTCCGCCTGCACGAAGCGCGCCCCCTCCGGCGCGGGGACCGTCGCCGACCTGGCGGTCGTGACCACCTCGGCGCCGGCGTCCAGGAGCCCGCGGACGATCGCCGCTCCGATTCCGCGCGTGCCGCCGGTGACCAGGGCCCGCTTTCCTACGAGTTCCTTGTTCTCCGACGCGTTTTCCTGCACGGCCATGGCATTTTCCCTTTCGCCTTCGCATGATGACTCCCACACGGTAGGTCCGGAAATCGAAGGGAGGCAAAGACGAAATTGCAGCGGCTGCCATAGGAAGCTCCTATGGCAGCCGGGCGGTGTTTCCGTGACGTCTCACGCGCCGTCGTAGGGGCGCTTCTCCTTCGCCTCCCGCAGGGCCCGGCCCCACCACACCAGCTGGTCGAGCATCGTCTTGGCCGCCGCGTCCGGACCGGACGGGTCCCTGAGCCTGCCCTCGTCGTCGAAGGACGCGTCCGCGTTGTGGAAGGAGACGGTGTCGCGGACGGTGACGGCGTGGAGTTCGGCGAAGACCTGGCGCAGGTGCTCGGCGGCCCGCAGGCCGCCGGCCAGACCGCCGTAGGAGACCAGGCCGACGGGCTTGGCCCGCCACTCGGTGAAGTGCCAGTCGATGACGTTCTTCAGACCCGCCGGGAAGGAGTGGTTGTACTCGGGGGTCAGCACGACGAACGCGTCGGAGTCCGCCAGTTTCGGGGTGATCTCCGCCAGTGCGGCGGTCGCTTCCGGGGTCGGGGCGAAGGTCGTGGGCAGCTCGGTCCCGGCGACGTCCACCACCTCGGGGACCAGGTCGTCGTGGGCCCGGAGGTGGTCCAGGAGCCAGTCGGCGACGACGGGGCCGAAGCGGCCGTGGCGGTTGCTGCCGACGAGCAGGGTCACGCGCAGCGGCGCGGTCGTTGTGGTCATGCGGGCGAGCCTGGCACCTCAAGTTTGCTTGAGGTCAATCCGCGGCCCGGGCCACCGGGCCCGTTCGGCGGCACCGGTCACCCGTTCACACCCGCCCGGGGAGCGGGCCGGGGCCGGTGCGCCTTTCCTCGGTAGGGCAGGGGCCACCGAAGAGCTCAAAGGAGCACCGATGCGACGTACCGCCCGCCTGCTGACCGGTACCGCGCTCGCCGCCGCGGCCGTCGGTCTGACCACCGCGGCCCCGGTGTACGCCGGGGAGACCGTCGGCACCGGGGGTCTGACGGTGTATCCGGCCTCGGTCGTGCCGGGCGAGCGGGCCGAGGTGACGACCGCGGCCTGCGGGGAGGGCGGCTCGGCGGCGGGTGACGCGAGCGCGGTCGGCGCGGGCGCGTTCCCGCTGGCGCCGGGCACCGGCGAGGGGGAGGCGACCGGCCGCTTCGAGGTGCCGCCGAGCGCGCAGCCGGGGACGTACGAGATCGTCGCGACCTGTGGGGACGATCAGCGGCGGGTGACGGGCGACCTGGTGGTCACGCTGTCCTCGGCCGCCGAGCAGGTGTACCCCAGAGGAAGCGTGAAGACGGGGGTCGGCGGCGCTCTTGGCCCCGATCCCGTGCAGACCGCGGCCGGTGTGGCGGCTCTCGCCGTCGCCGCCGCGGGCGGTACCTGGCTCCTGCATCGCCGGGCGAGAGGCGACGGGATCTGACGGGCACCCTCCGCTGCCCGTCCGCCGGTACCGCACTTCCCCACCCCCTCCGGGTCCGACGCCCCTCGCGGCCCGGAGGGGGCCGGGGGTCCCAGGGATCCGAGGGAGAGGGGACGTCATGCGCAGGGTCAAGGACACCGCGATAGCGGCCGTCACCGCCGTCGCCCTCTGCTCGGGGGCGTGGCTGCTGCTCGGCGGCGCCCGCACCGACGCCCCGCCGCAGCCGTCGGCCGCGCAGGCCCGCACCGAGCGGCCCGGGCCGGCCGACCGGGGCGCCGCCGCACCGGCGCTGCCGCCCTCCCCGCCGGACCGCGTCCGCATCCCGGCGATCGGCGTGGATGCCCCGCTCACCGGCCTGGGCCTGACCGGCACCGGCAGCCTGGACGTGCCGCCCGCCGGGAAGAAGAACCTCGCCGGCTGGTACGAGGCGGGCACCACCCCCGGCGAGAAGGGCACCGCGATCGTCGCCGGGCACGTCGACAACGCCGAGGGGCCCGCCGTCTTCTACCGCCTCGGCGCCCTGGAGAAGGGCTCGGCGATCGAGATCGACCGGCGCGACGGGGGCGTCGCCGTCTTCACCGTGGACGCGGTGGAGGTCTACGCTGCCGACGCCTTCCCCGACGAGAAGGTCTACGGCGCCGCCGACCGCCCCGAACTGCGCGTCATCACCTGCGGCGGCCCCTACTCACGCAGTACCGGATACCAGGGCAACGTGGTCGTCTTCGCCCACCTGACCGGGAGCCGGTGACGCGTTCAGCACGTGCTGCCTGCCCCACGCGCCGAGCGGCACCAGCGCCTCGTTGAGGGCGACGCCCCGGGCGGTCAGCGAGTACTCCACGCGGGGCGGCACCTCGCCGTACTCCTCGCGGTGCACGATGCCGTCCGCCTCCAGCTCCCGCAGCTGCGCGGCGAGCACCTTCTCGGTGACGCCCGGCAGCGCGCGGCGCAGCGCGCCGAAGCGGTACACGCCCTCACCGAGGGCCCAGAGGATCAGTACCTTCCATTTCCCGCCGATCACGTCGATCGCCGCGTCGACCCCGCAGTGGTACGCCCCCGGCCGCCGTGCGCTCCCCATACCCGTCACCCCGTCCCTGCCCGCTGCCTGCACGCTTCCGCCGGGGTAACCACCCACTCCGAAGTAGGTACTTGAGCGGTCACCGGCCCCGTCGGAACCTGATCATCATGACTGACAAGACACCCGCCGCCCGTATTCCGCTCACCGTCCTCGGCACCGGCGCCATGGGGGCCGCGCTGGCCCGCGCCTGGCTCGCCGCCGGCCATCCCGTGACCGTCTGGAACCGCACCCCGGCCCGTGCCGGGGCCCTCGCCGCCGAGGGGGCGAGGGTCGCCGCGAGCGCCGGTGAGGCGGTGGCCGCGAGCCGCCTGGTGATCGTCTGCCTGCTCGACGACGCCTCGGTCGGCGAGGCCCTCGACGGGGCCGACCTGACCGGGCGGGACCTGGTGAACCTCACCACCGGGACGCCCGCCGAGGGCCGCGCCCGCGCCGGGTGGGCGAGGGAACGCGGGGCCCGTTTCCTGGACGGCGGGATCATGGCCGTGCCGCCGATGATCGGGTCTCCCGACTCCGGCGGATACATCCTCTACAGCGGCTCCGCCGAGCTGTTCGACGAGCACCGGGACGCACTCGCCGTGCCGGCCGGTACGCGCTACGTCGGTACGGACCCGGGATTCGCGGCGCTGCACGACGTGGCGCTGCTGAGCGCGATGTACGGCATGTTCGCGGGCATGGCGCACGCCTTCGCCCTGATCGGCCCGGAGGACATCGCCCCGGAGGACTTCGCACCGCTGCTGGTGTCCTGGCTCGGCGCGATGTCCGGCTCGGCTCACCGGGCCGCCGGGCAACTGGCGAGCGGCGACTACGGCAAGGACGTCGTCTCCAACCTGGCGATGCAGGTGGCGGGGAGCGCGACCCTGCTGCGCACGGCGGAGGAGCAGGGGGTGAGCGCGGAGCTGCTGACGCCGTACCTGACCCTGATGGAGCGACGGCTCGCCGAGGGGCACGGGCAGGAGGACACGACCGGGGTGGTGGAGCTGCTGAGCCTGCGCCGGGCGGCGACGGACCGTGCCTGACTAGGCCACCCACTGCTCCCATGCCAGGTTCACCACGAGCGCGAAGACCACCGTCAGCAGGACGACGCGGACGAAGCCGCTGCCCTTCTTGAGGGCGGTGTGGGCGCCGAACATGCCGCCGGCCAGGTTGAAAGCGGCCATCAGGACGGCCAGCTGCCACAGCACCGCGCCCTGCCAGGCGAAGGTGGCGAGGGCGCCCGCGTTGGTGCAGCAGTTGACGATCTTGGCGGTGGCGGAGGCGGTCACCAGGTCCAGGTGGAGCAGCGCGGTGAGGGCCAGGACCAGGAAGGTTCCGGTGCCGGGGCCGATCAGGCCGTCGTAGAAGCCGATGCCGAGGCCCGCCAGACCGATCGCGGCGAGGATCTGGCGGCGGGTGGCCGGGCCGGTGGCGGGCGCGGTGCCGAAGGCGGGGCGGAAGATCACGAAGGCGGCGACCGCGAGCAGCACCACCATGATCACCGGTTTCAGGACCTCGGTGCTCATCCCGGCGGCGAAGAAGGCACCGCCCGAGGACCCGGCCAGCGCCGCCAGGCCGATGCGTACGGCGGTGCGCACGTCCACCGGCGCCTTGCGGGCGTAGGTCACCGCCGCGCCGGTGGTGCCGACGATGGCGACCGCCTTGTTGGTGCCGAGCGCGTGCGCGGCCGGGGTGCCGGAGGGCAGGCCGAGCAGGAGCGCGGGCAGGAGCAGGAGGCCGCCGCCGCCGACCACGGCGTCGATCCAGCCGGCCGCGAGTGCGGCGAGGCAGAGCAGGACGACCGTGGTCAGCGATATGTCGGGCATGATCGCGACCCTATGGACGGGATGGATGTGCCGTCCATCAAGATGAGGGACTTCTGAGGTTCACGCCCCGGCGTCGACGACGGCACGGACGACGGCGGCGACCTCCTCGCGCTCGGTGGGCCGCGGGTCGACGGAGTTGTGGATGGAGAATCCCTCGACCAGCGCGTCCAGGGCCCGTGCGGTGAGCGGGTCGAAGTGCCTGGCCAGGGAGGACCGGCTGGCCTGCATCCAGGAGCGCATGACGGCGCGCACCTCGGGATTGCGGGTGGCGAAGGCGTAGAGCTCGTAGCTGAGCAGGAGGTTGCGGTCGGTCCCCCAGACCTTGCCGCAGATGATCTCGACGACCGCCTCCTCGGCCTCCTGGCGGGTCCGCGCGGCCTCCAGAAGGGCGCCGTATCGGGTGGAGACGGTCTCCGCGAGCCGGGTGAACGCGGCGGTCAGCAGGTGCTGCATGTCGTCGAAGTAGTAGGTGAGCGACCCGAGCGGTACGCCCGCCGCCTCCGCGATCTTGCGGAAGGTCACCTTGATGGCGCCGTGCTCCGCGACGACGTCGAGCGCGGCGTCGAGGATGCGTTCGCGGCGCCGGGGGTCGTTGGGGCCACGAGTGCTGCCTGTCATCGCCGTTGTCCGCCTTGTCTGCTCGGTCTGCTCGGTCTGCTCGGTCTGCTCGGTCGTCTCGGTCTTCTCGGTCGCCGATCCGGTGTGTACATTTGTGCATACTCGGTGGGTGGCGCGGGACCGTCGCCCGCCCGTGACTCATTGTCTCCAACACCGGCGGAGCCCTTCCTTGACAGACCGTGCCGTGCGCCGTCGCCGCCGGGCGCTGTACCTCTTCTTCTTCCTCAACGGCATCGCCATGTCCTCATGGATCACGCGCACCCCGGACGTCCGTGACGGTCTGGGCGTGTCCACGGGGCAGATGGGGCTGGTGCTGTTCGGTCTGTCCGTCGGCTCGATGGCCGGCATCCTCTGCTCCGGCCGTTTCGTGTCGCGGTTCGGGACCAGACCCGTGACGGCGTTCGGCACCCTGTTCGTCGTCGCGAGCGTGGTCGTGGTGGGCGCGGGCAGCGCCCTCGGCTCCGCGCCCCTGGTCACCGCGGGGCTGTGCCTGTTCGGCGTGGGGGTCGGGTCGGGCGAGGTGGCGATCAACGTGGACGGTGCCGACGTGGAGAGGATCACCGGCAGGGCGGTGCTGCCCACCCTGCACGGGTGCTTCAGCCTGGGCACCGTCATCGGCGGCCTGGCCGGCATGGCGGCCACCGCCGCGGCGTTCCCCGCCCACTGGCACCTCCTGGCGGTGGCCGCGGTGACGGCCGCGATCTTCGGGTACGCCATCGGTGCCGTCCCGGCCGGGACCGGCGTCCGTGCCGCGGCGCCCGCCTCGGACTCCGCGCGGCCCGCGGGCCCGCAGGTGTGGAAGGACCGGCGGCTCCTGATGATCGGGGTCATCGTCCTGGCCATGGCTCTCGCCGAGGGCGCCGCCAACGACTGGCTGCCGCTGCTCATGGTCGACGGCCACGGTCTCGACGCCGCCGTCGGCTCGCTCGTCTTCGTGGGGTTCGCCGCCGCGATGACCCTGGGCCGCTTCGGCGGCACGTTCTTCCTCAATCGGTACAGCCGGGCGACCGTCGTGCGGGCCAGCGCGGTCTCCGGGGCCATCGGTCTGTGCCTGGTCATCTTCTCCGACAACGCCGTCGTGGCCGCGGCGGCCGTCCTGTTCTGGGGACTGGGCGCGTCCCTGGGCTTTCCGGTGGCCCTGTCGGCGGCGGGCGACTCGGGGCCCGACGAGACCGCCCGGGTCGGCCTGGTGGCGACGATCGGCTACATCGCGTTCCTGGTGGGACCGCCCACCCTCGGCTTCCTGGGCGATCACTACGGACTGCGTCCGGCGATGGTCGTGGTCCTGGCGTTCGTCGCAACGGCCGTTTTCGCGGCCCCTGCCGCCGGTACCCGCGCCTCCCGTCACCGCACGTCCGAAACCGGCGTCCGCGCCGAACTCGCCGTGGAGCGGCCGGGACAGCGCACCGAGGGGTGACCGGGTGACCGGCGCACGTCGGCGGCGGCTGCTGCCGGAGCCCCTCACACGCACCGGCCGGGCCCGCTGAGGGCAGCGTTCCCCGTGGGAAACAGAAGGGATGCGGCCGGGTAACACCCGCACCGCACGCTCGGTGCCATGACCTCGAAAACGCGTGTGGTGGTGATCGGCGCCGGACTCGCGGGCGTGACGCTCGCCCGGCGGCTCGGTGAGCTGGGCACGCCCGCGCTGACGCTCGGCGACGAGGAGCACCGCCCGTACAACCGGGTGCTGCTCGCCGAGGTGCTGGCCGGACGGTACGGCCCCGAGGTGATCGCCCTGCCGGAGCCCGCCGGGCTGCTGCGCGGCCGGGTCACCGGCATCGACCGGGCCGGGCGGACCGTGCGCTGCGCCGACGGCTCCGTGATCGCCTACGACACGCTGGTCCTGGCCACCGGCTCCAACGCCGTGCTGCCGCCCCTGCGCGGCCTGTTCACCCCGGACCACGAGCTGCCCGAGGGCGTGCACGCGTTCCGGACGATGGATGACTGCCTCGGGTTGTCGAAGGCGGTGCGGCCGGGGGTGCGGGCCGTCGTGATCGGGGGCGGGCTGCTCGGGGTGTCCGCGGCCCGTGCGCTGGCCGTGCGCGGCGCCCAGGTCGTCCTCGCCCAGCAGTCCGAGCGGCTGATGGAGCGGCAGCTCGACCCGGCGGCCTCCGCGCTGGTGCGGCGGCACCTGGAGGGGCTCGGCGTGGAGGTGCACACCGAGTGCCGGGTACGGGACGTGCGCAGCGTCGGCGGTGCGGTGCGGTCGGTGGAGATGGGCGACGGGTACGCCCTCGGCGCCGACCTGGTGGTGCTCGCCTGCGGGGTCCGGCCGCGGGTCGGGCTGGCAAGGGAGGCGGGGCTGGCGGTCGGCAAGGGCGTCCTCGTCGACGACGAGCTGCGCACCTCCGACCCGCACATCCGCGCGATCGGCGACTGCGCCCAGCACGCGGACCGCGTGTACGGCCTGGCCGCGCCCGCCCTCGAACAGGCCGGGGTGCTGGCCGGACTGCTCGCGGACGGCGGGACCGCCGCCCGGCACTACACCGGCACCCGCGCCCTGACCCGGCTCACCCTCACCGGGGCGGACAGCCCCTTCGACCCCCTCGACCTCGCCGCGTTCGGCGAGACCGACCCCCGCCCCGGCGACGACGTCGTGCAGCTCGCCGACGCCACCCGGGGCACCTACCGCAAGGTCGTCGTCCGTGACGACCGGCTGGTGGGCGGGGTCCTGGTCGGCGAACTCGGCACCGTCGGCGCGCTGGCGCGCGCCTGGGAGGGAGCAGAGCCGCTCCCCTCCGACGGCGGCCCCCTGCTCCACCTGCTCACCCAAGACGGAGGCTCCTGATGACCGCCACCCCGGGGAACCCCCCGACGATCGTGCTGGTCGGCCACGGCATGGTCGGCCAGCGCTTCCTGGAGGCCCTCGCCGAGCGCGGCCTGACCCGCACGCACCGCGTGGTCGTCCTGTGCGAGGAGCCGCGCCCCGCCTACGACCGCGTCCAGCTCACCTCGTACTTCTCGGGCAAGACCCCCGAGGACCTGTCGGTGACCGACCTCGCCTTCCTCGACGAGCACGGCATCGAGCTGCGCGTCGGGGACCCGGCGGAGACCGTCGACCGGAAGGCGCGCGAGGTGACCGCCCGCTCCGGGCTGGTCGTCGAGTACGACGTCCTCGTCCTGGCCACCGGCTCCTACCCGTTCGTCCCGCCGGTGCCCGGCAAGGACGCCGAGGGCTGCTTCGTCTACCGCACGATCGAGGACCTCCTGGCCATCGAGGCGTACGCGAGGACCCGGGCGACCACCGGTGCCGTGGTCGGCGGCGGGCTGCTCGGCCTGGAGGCCGCCGGTGCGCTCAAGGGGCTCGGACTCACCTCGCACATCGTGGAGTTCGCGCCGCGCCTGATGCCGGTGCAGGTGGACGAGGGCGGCGGCGCGGCGCTGCTGCGCACCATCGAGGAGATGGGCCTGTCCGTCCACACGGGCGTCGGCACCCAGGAGATCGTGACCGGCGAGGACGGCGCCGTCGCTGGCATGAAGCTGTCCGACGGCTCCGAACTCGCCGCCGACCTGGTGGTGTTCAGCGCCGGTGTCCGGCCCCGCGACCAGCTCGCCCGGGACTGCGGGCTGGCGGTCGGCGAGCGCGGCGGCATCAGCGTCGACGAGCGCTGCCGCACGGTCACCGACGAGCGGGTGTTCGCGATCGGCGAGTGCGCGCTGGCCGCCGACGGGCGGGTGTACGGGCTGGTCGCGCCCGGGTACGAGCAGGCCGAGACGGCCGCCGCCACCATCGCCGCCCAGGAGGCCTCCTTCACCGGCGCCGACCTGTCCACCAAGCTGAAGCTGCTCGGCGTGGACGTGGCCTCCTTCGGCGACGCGCACGGCACCGCCGAGGACTGCCTTGACGTCGTCTACTCCGACTCCCGCGCGGGCCTGTACAAGAAGCTGGTCGTCGGCCGCGACGGCACGCTGCTCGGCGGCATCCTGGTCGGTGACGCGGAGGCGTACGGCACCCTGCGCGCCTTCACCGGCTCGGTCCCGCCGGTCTCCCCCGAGTCGCTCGTGCTGCCCGCCGGTGCCGGGGCCCCGGCCCAGCTCGGCCCGTCCGCGCTGCCCGACGACGCGGTGATCTGCTCCTGCCACAACGTCACCAAGGGCACCATTCGCGGCGCGGTGACCGAGCACTCCTGCACGACCGTGCCCGAGGTGAAGAAGTGCACCAGGGCCGGTACCGGCTGCGGCTCCTGTGTGAAGGTGCTCGGCCAGCTGGTCACCGCCGAGCTGGAGGCGAGCGGCGTCGAGGTCGACAAGGGGCTGTGCGGCTGCTTCGCGCAGACCCGCGAGGAGCTGTACGAGATCGTCGGCGCCCTGCGGATCACCTCCTACCGGGAGCTGCTGGACCGGCACGGCAGGGAGGGCGCGCGGGGCGGTGAGGGCTGCGAGGTGTGCAAGCCGGCGGTCGGCTCGATCATCGCCTCGCTGGCCCCGGCCATCGGCGCGAGCGGCTACGTCCTGGAGGGCGAGCAGGCCGCGCTCCAGGACACCAACGACCACTTCCTCGCCAACCTCCAGCGCAACGGCTCGTACTCCGTCGTCCCGCGCATCCCGGGCGGCGAGATCGCGCCGGAGAAGCTGATCGTCATCGGCGAGATCGCCCGGGACTTCGGGCTCTACACGAAGATCACCGGTGGCCAGCGCATCGACATGTTCGGCGCCCGCGTCGAGCAACTGCCGCTGATCTGGGCGCGGCTGGTGGACGCCGGATTCGAGTCGGGGCATGCGTACGGGAAGTCGCTGCGCACGGTGAAGTCCTGCGTGGGGCAGACCTGGTGCCGCTACGGCGTCCAGGACTCGGTGCGGATGGCGATCGACCTGGAGCTGCGCTACCGGGGCCTGCGCTCCCCGCACAAGCTGAAGTCGGCGGTCTCCGGGTGCGCCCGCGAGTGCGCGGAGGCCCAGTCGAAGGACTTCGGCGTGATCGCCACCTCCAACGGCTGGAACCTGTACGTCGGCGGCAACGGCGGGGCCACCCCGCGCCACGCGGACCTGCTCGCGCAGGACCTCTCGGACGCCGAACTGGTCCGCCTGATCGACCGGTTCCTGATGTTCTACATCCGCACCGCCGACAAGCTGGAGCGCACCTCCACCTGGCTGGAGCGCATCCCCGGCGGCCTGGACCACGTACGCGACGTCGTCGTGCACGACTCGCTCGGCATCTGCGACGAGCTGGAGTCCCTGATGTCGGCCCACGTCGCGCACTACCGCGACGAGTGGGCCGAGACGATCAACGACCCGGAGAAGCTGGCCCGGTTCGTGTCCTTCGTGAACGCCCCCGACACCCCCGACCCGGTCGTGGGCTTCGTGCCCGAGCGCGACCAGATGAAGCCCGACCTGCCGCTGCTGGACATCGGCCGGCGGCCCGCCTCGGCGGACGACCTCCTGGAAGGAAGCACCCGGCGATGACCCTGGCACCCGAGACCCTCGCCCCCGACACGACCGGCCTGAAGGTCCGGCTGCGGCTGCCGGACGACTGGTTCACGGCCTGCGACCTCGGCGCCCTGCTCCCGGGCCGGGGCGTGGCGGCCCTGCTGCCGGACGGCGGCCAGGTGGCCCTGTTCCGCGACCGGGACGGCGGGCTGTACGCCATCGACAACCGGGACCCGTTCACCGGCGCGGCGGTCCTCTCCCGCGGCCTGACCGGCACCCACCAGGGCCGCCCGTTCGTCGCCTCCCCGCTGCTCAAGCAGCGCTTCGACCTCACGACCGGGGAGTGCCTGGACGACGAGGCGATGCGGGTGGAGACGTACCAAGTGAAGGCCGTGAAGGCCGTCGAGGCGGCCTGAGCCAGGCTTTCTTGACCGATCGTTTCAGATGGCCCTAGGCTGCGGTTCGTGGCCAGGACCAAGGAGTTCGATCCGGACGCCGCGCTGTGGGCAGCCCTGGAGCTGTTCTGGCGGCGCGGCTACGAGGCGACGTCGATGGCTGACCTGGTCGAGCACCTCGGCGTCGGGCGGGCCAGCATCTACGCGACCTTCGGCAACAAGCGCGAGCTGTATCTGAAGGCGCTGGCGCACTACGAGCAGGGGCTGCTCCCGGACCTGTTGGCGGACCTGTCCCGGCCGGGCCCGGCCCTGCCGGGCGTGCGGGCCCTGGTGCGGCGCTACGCGGCCGAGGCGAGCGCCGACGACTCGCGCCTGCACGGCTGTTTCGTCACCAACACCGCCGCCGAGCTGGCCCCGCACGACGCGGTCGCCGCCCGGCGGGTCGAGCGGAACTGGGACCGGCTGGAGACCGTGCTGCACACGGCGCTGGCCCGGGCCCGCGCCGAGGGCGACCTGCCCGCGGGGCGCGATCCGCTGGCCCTCGCCCGGATGCTGCTGGTCCTGCTCCAGGGCATGCGGGTGGTCGGCAAGGCCTCGCCGGACCCGGCCAGGATGCGGGACGCGGCGGAACAGGCGCTCGCACTGCTCGACTGAGACCCGGACACGCCCCTCTGCCGGAGGGGTGTTTTCACGGCCACATATTGAACCGATCGGTCAAGAAAACTGGTCACGCAGGTCAAGAAGGTCAAGAAAAGGGGAGATTCATGACCACCCAGCGTTTCACCGGCAGGACCGCCCTCGTCACCGGCGCGGGCTCCGGCATCGGACGGGCCGTCGCCCTCGCCCTGGCCGCCGAGGGCGCGCACGTCGTCGTCGCCGGGCGCGCCCGGGGACCGCTCGACGAGACGGCGGCCCTGGTCGAGGGGGCGGGCGGCAAGGCGCTGGCCGTCACCGCGGACGTCACCCGGCGCGAGGACGTGGACGCCCTGGTGTCCGCGGCAGTGGACCACTTCGGCTCCCTCGACGTCGCCGTGAACAACGCGGGCGTCTTCCGCGGCGGAGCGCCCGTCGCCGAGCTGTCCGAGGAGGACTGGCACACGCAGCTCGACATCAACGTCACCGGCGTGTTCCTCGCCCTGCGCGCCGAGGTCCGGCACATGCGCACCCAGCCGGGCGGCGGCACCATCGTGAACATCGCCTCCACCTTCGGAGCGCACAAGCGCAGTCCCGGCGCCGCGGCCTACGCGGCGACGAAGGCGGCCGTCTCGGCCCTCACCCGGGGCGCCGCCCTGGACCACATCGGGGACGGGGTCCGCATCAACGCCGTCAGCCCCGGCGCCACGGCGACCTCCATGTCCCTGCGGCCGGGCGAGACGGAGGCCGGGCGGGCCGAGCGGATGCGCGAGGAGACGCCGCTCGGCCGGGTCTCGGAGGTGGCGGAGATCGCGGCGGCCGTGCTGTACCTGGCCTCGGACGACGCGGCGTCGGTGGTGGGCACCGACCTCGTGGTGGACGGCGGCCAGACCGCCTGAGCGCCGGGGCCGGGGGGCGCCCCGGCCCCCGGCCCGCTCCTCAGGGCAGCAGCGCCTCGTAGATGACGCCCGTCAGCCGCTCGGAGGCGGCCCACAGCCGCTCCCCCATCGCGTCGTCGGTGGTCCAGGACGCCCGCCAGGACGGTGCGGGCGTCCCGCGCCACATCGCGAAGGACGGTCCCGTGAAGGAGTCGGAGGGCACGCCGGGCGCGGTCGCCGCGTACAGGACGGGCAGCGCGCCGTCCTCGGCGCTCTGGGCGACGACCCGGTTCGCGAGCCGCACCACCCGCTCGGTGAGCCGGCGCCCCTCGGCCCGGGGCGCGGCGGTGGACAGGCCGGTCTCGGCGTATCCGGGGTGGGCGGCGACCGCGCGGACGTCGGAGGCGCCCTCCCGGGCCGCGAGCCGGCGTGCCAGCTCGTGGGTGAAGAGCAGGTTGGCGGACTTCGAGCGGGCGTAGGCGGTCCAGCGCCCGTACCGCCGCACGCTGTTGAGGTCGCGCGGATCGACCCTGGCCAGCGCGTGCAGGAAGCTGGAGACGGTCACGATCCGGGCGCCGGGCGCGGCCAGCAGGGAGGGCAGCAGCAGCCCGGTGAGCGCGAAGTGCCCCAGGTGGTTGACGCCGAACTGGGTCTCGAAGCCGTCGACCGTCGTGCCGTGCGGCAGCGCCATCACCCCGGCGTTGTTGACGAGGAGGTCGACCCGCTCGTACGGCAGTCCGTAGGCGAACTCCCGGACCGAGGCCAGGTCCCCGAGGTCCAGTCGCGCCGGTTCCACGGCGGCGTCGGGCACCTCGCCCAGCAGGCGCCGTACTGCGGCGCTCCCCCGCTCCTCGCTGCGGCAGGCGAGCACGACGGACGCACCCCTGCGCGCCAGCTCCCGGGCGATCACGTAGCCGAGGCCGCCGTTGGCCCCGGTGACGACGGCGACGCGCCCGTCCAGATCGGGGATGTCGCCCGTGCTCCAGCCGGTCATCCGCGGCTCCTTCCCCGGTCCTGACCCGTCTCACCGTACGCGCCCGGCGGCCCTGAGCGGAGAGCTACCGTCCGGTCACGTCACGTTCTCATCACGAGTCCTTCATATCCCCACCACATCTCGGTCACCTCAATAGCTTCGTCACCTCATATCCGCCCATCCACACCATTCCCGGGACTCTCGATGAAGCTGCTCCGCAAGCCCGCCGCCGTCACCGTCGCCGCACTCGCCCTGGCCGCCCTGCCGGCCGCCGCCGCCCAGGCCCACGACGGCGCCCACCCGTTCAAGAACTGCTCCGAGGCGTACGAGAACGGCCACTCCAACATCCCGAAGGGCGACGAGCACTACGGCGACCACCTGGACCGGGACAAGGACGGCGTCGGCTGCGACAAGCCGCCGGCCGGCTTCGTGCCCGCCGACGACAAGGACACCGGCGCCAAGGACACCGGTGCCGAGGACACGGACGACGCGGCGGGCGCCGGGAGCGGGCAGGACTCCGGGAGCGGGGACGGCGGCGCCGAGGCCACCGGGCAGCAGGGCACCGACCTGGCCGAGACCGGCGGCGACGACAGCACCCCGTACCTGGCGGCGGGCGGCGCGGCCGTCGTGCTCGCGGGCGGCGGACTGCTGCTGGCCGCGCGCCGCCGCCGGAGTGACGGCGCGGCCTGAACCGCCCCGCGCCCCGGCCCGCGTCGCGCGCCCCCTGGAGCCCCGTCGTTCAGCGGCGGGGCTCCGGCGCCCGGAGGCTGAACGCGGCGCTGCTCAGCCAGCGCCGTGCGGCCCGGGCCACCGGGCGCTCGACGAACCGCTGCACCACGTAGGACAGCGCGACCAGGGCGGCGACGGTGACGCAGACGACGACCCACGGGTCGGCCCGGTCGCCGAAGTGGTGCATGACGTTGACGCCGATGGCGTCGTGCAGCAGGTACAGCGGGAAGGTCAGCGTGCCCGCGACGGTCAGTCCGCGCCAGCGGATGCGGCTGGTCCAGCCGAGCGCGACGGCGGCGACCAGCAGGAAGAACACCGTGATGACCAGGACCAGCCAGCCGCGCCCGGGCTGCCACACGTCCCAGTCCAGACGGCCTCCGCCGGGCGTCAGCAGGTAGTGCAGCGCCAGCAGCCACGACATGGCGACGATGCCCCACAGCAGCGGGGTCGGGCGGTAGCGGTACATGAGGTAGAAGGCCAGGCCCGCGATGAAGTAGGGCGCGGACGGCGGGTTCACCAGCAGGGTGAGCAGGTGGATGTCGGCGCCGGGGGCCAGCACGGCGGCGACCGTCCACAGGCCGCAGTAGATCACCACGCGCTGGTACGTCAGGCCCTTCCACACCACGACCGCGAAGGTGAGGTAGAAGCACAGCTCGGGCCAGAGCGTCCAGTAGACGGAGTCCAGGTTCTCCACGCCCAGCGGCGTCTGGAGCATCGTCAGGTTGGCGAAGATCACCCGCGGGTGCGGCTGCCCGAACGGGTCACCGGCGAAGTAGATCACGCAGGCCGTGATCGCGATGGCCACCCAGTACATGGGGTACAGCCGGGTGACGCGGGAGATGAAGAAGTCGCGCGGGGTGCGGCCCCACGCGCTCATGCAGATGACGAACCCGCTGATCAGGAAGAAGAGTTCGACGCCGAGCCGGCCGTAGGCGAAGTAGCCCTGGGCCTCGGGGAAGACGCTCTCGACGGGGCGGCCCCACATGGTCCGCATCGTGGAGGGCACCTGACCGACGAAGTGGAAGAAGACCACGGACAGGGCCGCCAGGAACCGCAGTCCGTCCAGGGCCGCGAGCCGGTTGCGGGCCACGGGGGGCCCGGCCTCGGGGACCGTCTCCGCCGCGCCGGTCCGGGGGCTGGGCACCTTTCCCGCCGCTCTGTCCCCTTTCCCGTCACGGTGGGCCGTACCGGCCGGTTCCCTGTGATCCGTCTGGGTCATCCAACCACCGTTCCGGGTGTCGGCCGCTGTCCGCTGCCAGGGGCCTCCGAGTCTGCTGACAGATTGCTGCTGCTCAGCAGACAGGAATTCACACCGTTGCACGTGTCACAAAAGGCGGCACCCCCGCACGGGTGCCGCCTTTTCTCGTGGTCCGGAGCCGCCGCCGATCGGTGAGGGTGGTCGGGTGACAGACGGCGGCTCCGGGGCCTTTGACCCCTTTCAGGGGTTACCGGTGGTCGCTTTTCGGGTGTTACCGGTGGTCGCTGCCCTTGGACCGCGACGCCGCCCGGCCGGCCTCCAGGCGGGCCACCGGGATCCGGAACGGGGAGCAGGAGACGTAGTCCAGACCCACCTCGTGGAAGAAGTGGACCGACTCCGGGTCGCCGCCGTGCTCGCCGCAGACGCCGAGCTTCAGGTCGGGACGCGTGGCGCGCCCGGCCTTCGCGGCGGCGGCGACCAGGGAGCCGACGCCGTCCTTGTCGATGGTCTCGAACGGGGAGACGCCGAAGATGCCCTTCTCCAGGTAGGCCGTGAAGAAGCTGGCCTCGACGTCGTCGCGGCTGAAGCCCCACACGGTCTGGGTCAGGTCGTTGGTGCCGAAGGAGAAGAACTCCGCGGCCTCGGCGATCTGTCCGGCGGTCAGCGCGGCGCGCGGCAGCTCGATCATGGTGCCGATCGACAGCTTGAGCTTGGCGCCGGTGGCCGCCTCGACCTCGGCGATGACCTGGTCGGCCTCCTCGCGGACGATCTCCAGCTCCTGGACGGTGCCGACCAGCGGGATCATGATCTCGGCGCGCGGGTCGCCCTTGGCCGCCTTGCGCTCGGCCGCGGCCTCGGCGATGGCACGGACCTGCATGGTGAACAGCCCGGGGATGACCAGGCCGAGGCGGACACCGCGCAGGCCCAGCATCGGATTCTGCTCGTGCAGCCGGTGCACGGCCTGGAGCAGGCGCAGCTCGTTCTCGTGCGGCTCCTGACGGGACTCCGCGAGCGCGACCCGCACCGACAGCTCGGTGATGTCGGGCAGGAACTCGTGCAGCGGCGGGTCCAGGAGGCGGACGGTGACCGGGAGGCCGTCCATCGACTCGAAGAGCTGGACGAAGTCCTGCTTCTGCAGCGGCAGCAGCTCCTTCAGGGACTCCTCGCGCACCGCCTCGGTGTCGGCGAGGATCAGCCGCTCCACCAGCTCGCGGCGGTCGCCGAGGAACATGTGCTCGGTGCGGCACAGGCCGATGCCCTGGGCGCCGAACCGGCGGGCGCGCAGCGCGTCCTCGGCGTTGTCGGCGTTGGCCCGCACCCGCAGCCGGCGCTTGCGGTCGGCGAAGGCCATGATCCGGTGCACGGCCTCGACCAGTTCGTCGGCGTCCTCGGCGCCCGCGTGCATGCGGCCCTCGAAGTACTCGACGACCGGGGAGGGCACGACCGGCACCTCACCGAGGTAGACCTTGCCGGAGGAGCCGTCGATGGAGATCACGTCGCCCTCCTCGACGACGTGCCCGCCGGGCACGGTCATCCGGCGGCGCTTGGTGTCGACCTCCAGCTCCTCGGCGCCGCAGACACAGGTCTTGCCCATGCCGCGCGCGACCACGGCCGCGTGGGAGGTCTTGCCGCCGCGCGAGGTCAGGATGCCCTCGGCGGCGATCATGCCGTCCAGGTCGTCGGGGTTGGTCTCGCGGCGGACCAGGATGACCTTCTCGCCGGAACGGGACCACTTGACGGCGGTGTACGAGTCGAAGACGGCCTTGCCGACCGCCGCGCCCGGCGAGGCGGCGATGCCCCGGCCGACCTTCTCGACCTTCGCCTCGTCGTCGAAGCGGGGGAACATCAGCTGGGCGAGCTGGGCGCCGTTGACCCGCTGGAGGGCCTCGGCCTCGTCGATCAGGCCCTGGTCGACGAGCTGGGTGGCGATGCGGAAGGCGGCGCCCGCCGTGCGCTTGCCGACCCGGGTCTGGAGCATCCACAGCTGGCCGCGCTCGATGGTGAACTCGATGTCGCACAGGTCCAGGTAGTGGTTCTCCAGCGTCTCCATGATCTGCATCAGCTGGTCGTACGACTTCTTGTCGATCCGCTCCAGCTCCGCCAGCGCGACGGTGTTGCGGATGCCCGCGACGACGTCCTCGCCCTGGGCGTTCTGGAGGTAGTCGCCGTAGACGCCCTGGTGGCCGGAGGCGGGGTCGCGGGTGAAGGCGACGCCGGTGCCGGAGTCCGGGCCGAGGTTGCCGAAGACCATCGAGCAGACGTTGACGGCGGTGCCGAGGTCGTGCGGGATGCGCTCCTGGCGGCGGTAGAGCTTGGCGCGCTCGCCGTTCCAGGACTCGAAGACCGCCTTGATGGCGAGGTCCATCTGCTCGCGCGGGTCCTGCGGGAAGTCCCGGCCGGCCTCGGTCTTGACGATCTTCTTGAACTTGGTGACGAGTTTCTTGAGGTCGGCGGCCTCCAGCTCGGTGTCGACCGCGACCTTCTTGGCCGTCTTCGCCGCATCCAGCGCCTCCTCGAAGAGGTCGCCGTCGACGCCGAGGACGGTCTTGCCGAACATCTGGATAAGGCGGCGGTAGGAGTCCCACGCGAAGCGGTCGTCGCCGGCCTGCTTGGCCAGGCCCTGCACGGACTTGTCGGAGAGGCCGATGTTGAGGACGGTGTCCATCATGCCGGGCATGGAGAACTTGGCCCCGGAGCGGACCGACACGAGGAGGGGGTCGTCGGCCTGGCCGAGCTTCTTGCCCATCTTCGCTTCGAGGGCGTCGAGGTGCGCACTCACCTCGTCACGCAGTGCCGCGGGCTCCTCGCCGCTGTCGAGGTAGGTCTTGCAGGCCTCGGTGGTGATCGTGAAGCCGGGAGGGACCGGGAGACCCAGGTTGGTCATCTCGGCGAGGTTGGCGCCCTTGCCGCCGAGGAGGTCCTTGAGGTCCTTGTTGCCCTCGGTGAAGTCGTAAACGAACTTCGCTGCGTTCGCT
This sequence comes from Streptomyces sp. NPDC018026, assembly GCF_044327745.1. Classification (NCBI taxonomy): domain Bacteria; kingdom Bacillati; phylum Actinomycetota; class Actinomycetes; order Kitasatosporales; family Streptomycetaceae; genus Streptomyces; species Streptomyces sp. NPDC018026. The sequence continues at coordinate 613,018 of NZ_JBIRFY010000002.1, read as the reverse complement.
ACCTGGGGATCTTTGTTTTCCGACACGGGTCTCGACTCCTCGAGGACGCGGTGGCTGCCCTGACGGCGAGGAATGTACCCAGATCAAAGGCCTGTGGGTACGTCCACGTGTGCGTCATGCGCCTGTAACCACCCGTCCGCCAGCGGATCGAAAGTCAAGGCTTGGCAAGCGACCGACCGCTTGTGTTTTCACTTCTTGAACACATGAACGCTCGTACGCCGAACTATCCGCTCACCTGAGCGCCATTATCTACGTTTGAGTTCGCTCGATGAACGATCAATGCATGGCACTCAGTGCCACACCTTGGAGAAGTGGAGTCGCCCAAGATCCGCTCATCTGAGCACCACCCCTATCAGAGGTGGCGAGAATCACGCTCCCACAGACCGCCGGATTTCACCATGCGGACCCGTGAACGGACCGCCGGTGCCGGCCGTACGAGAGTGCGGCGGGTCCCGGCCCCCTCGCCGGGGCCCGCCGTCCACCGGGTTTCGCACGGAAGGACCTTCGGGTGCCCGTCATCACGCCTTTCCGCCGGCCGCCGCAGACAGCCGACGACGACCCCGACACCCCTGGCGCACCCGGACCCGCCCCGCTGAAGGCCGTCGCGGCCCTCAAGGCCCTCGGGGCCCGCCTCGCCCACCGGCGCGCGTGGCGCTCCCGGCACCCGCGCGCCGCCGTCGTGGTCCGCCGGGTCACCACGGCTCTTTCGGCCATTCTGGTGCTCGGGGCGCTGCTGCTGCCGAACACGTCGGCGGCCCTGGAGCCCAACCGCTTCGCACGGATTCCGGTGGAGGCGGTCGTCGCGGCGGTGCTGCTGCTCTGCCTGCCCCGGGTGCCGCGCCTGGTGGCGGCCGCGCTGTTCGGGACCGCCCTGGGCGCGCTGACCGTGCTGAACCTGCTCGACATGGGCTTCACCGAGTACCTGGGCCGGAACTTCAACCTCGTCCTGGACTGGGGCCTGCTGGACGACGCCCAGTCGTTCGTGGCGGACTCGATGGGCGGGGCGACGGCGGCCTGGGCCGCGGTGGGCGCCGTCGCGCTGGCCGTCTCGCTGCTGGTGTGCATGGCGCTGGCGGCGGTCCGGCTCGGCGAACTGCTCGCCGCGCACCGGGAGCGGGCGGCCCGGGGCGCGCTGATGACGGCCACCGTCTGGATGACCTGCGCCTCGCTGGGCCTGCAGACCTTCGGCGTGCCGGTGGCCACCACCAGCGCCTCCCGGGCGATGGAGGCACAGGCGCACCGGGTCGTGGACACGCTGCGGGACGAGGCGGCCTTCGCGAAGGAGGCGAAGGCGGACCGCTTCGGCGCCACACCCGGCGCCGAGCTGGTGCCGGACCTGCGCGGCAAGGACATGATCTTCACGTTCATCGAGAGCTACGGCCGCAGCGCGATCGAGGACCCGGTGATGGCACCGGGTGTCGGCCGGACCCTGGACACGAGCACCGGGGCGCTGGCGAAGGCGGGCTTCCACGCCCGCAGCGGCTGGCTGACCTCGGCGACGTACGGCGGCAGCAGCTGGCTCGGCCACTCCACCTTCCTGTCCGGCCTGTGGGTGGACAACCAGCAGCGCTACCGCACCGTCACCGCGGGCGACCACCTCACGCTCACCAAGGCGTTCCGCAAGACCGGCGACTGGGACACGGTCGGGATCATGCCGGGGGTGCAGAAGGCCTGGCCGGAGGCGGACTGGCACGGGCTGGACAAGGTCTACGACGCGTTCGACATGGGCTACCGGGGGCCGAAGTTCAGCTGGTCGACGATGCCCGACCAGTACGCGCTGGAGGCGTTCCAGCGCCTGGAGCACGGCAGGAAGCGCGACCGGCCGCTGATGGCGGAGGTCATCCTCACCTCCAGCCACCAGCCCTGGGCGCCGATCCCGAGGATGGTCGGCTGGGACGAGGTCGGCGACGGGTCGGTGTACGAGGGCATCGAGGCGGCGGGCGTGAAGGCGCCCGACATCATCACCGACTCCGCCCGCTCGAAGGAGGAGTACGGCAAGTCGGTCCAGTACTCGGTCACCAGCCTCACCCAGTGGCTGGAGCGCTACGGCACCGACGACACCGTCCTCGTCTTCCTCGGCGACCACCAGCCCCTCGCCCGCGTCAGCGGGAACAAGGCCAGCCGGGACGTCCCGGTGTCGATCGTCGCCAGGGACCCGAAGGTGCTCGACGCGATCGACGGCTGGAACTGGACGGAGGGGCTGAAACCGGCCCACGACGCCCCGGTGTGGAAGATGAGTTCCTTCCGCGACCGCTTCCTGACGGCGTACGGCTCGACCCCGCACCCCACCGGGGCGGGGGGCTGATCAGCCGCCGGAGGTGTCCAGCTCCGCGTCCGCGCCGACGCCCGCGCAGTCGTACGGGTCCTTGAGCCAGCCGTCGGGCAGGACCACCCGGTTGTTGCCGGAGGTGCGGCCGCGGGGGCCGTCGGCGCCGGTGGGCCAGGGCTGGTCGAGGTCGAGTTCGTCGAGTCCGGCGCGCAGCGCCGCCAGGGAGGAGGTGATCGCGAGCCGCTTGCGCATCTCGGAGCCGACGGCGAAGCCCTTGAGGTACCAGGCGACGTGCTTGCGGAAGTCGATGACGCCGCGCGCCTCGTCCCCGATCCACTCCCCGAGGAGCGTGGCGTGCCGGACCATCACGTCGGCGACCTCGCGCAGGGTGGGCCGTACGAAGGAGTCGGTGCGCCCCTCGAAGGCGGCGACCAGGTCGGCGAAGAGCCACGGCCGTCCGAGGCAGCCGCGTCCGACGACGACGCCGTCGCAGCCGGTCTCCCGCACCATCCTGAGCGCGTCCTCGGCGGACCAGATGTCGCCGTTGCCGAGGACGGGGATCTCCGGGACGTGCTCCTTGAGGCGGGCGATGGCGTCCCAGTCGGCGGTGCCGCCGTAGTGCTGGGCGGTGGTGCGGCCGTGCAGGGCGATGGCGGTGACGCCCTCCTCGACGGCGATCCGCCCGGCGTCGAGGTAGGTGAGGTGGTCGTCGTCGAGGCCCTTGCGCATCTTCATCGTGACGGGCAGGTCACCGGCGCCGGTGACGGCCTCGCGGACGATGGCCCGCAGCAGGTTCCGCTTGTACGGCAGGGCCGAGCCGCCGCCCTTGCGGGTCACCTTCGGGACCGGGCAGCCGAAGTTCAGGTCGATGTGGTCGGCCAGGTCCTCCTCCGCGATCATGCGGACGGCCTTGCCGACGGTCACCGGGTCGACGCCGTACAGCTGGATCGAGCGCGGGGTCTCGGTCGCGTCGAAGTGGATCAGCTGCATGGTCTTCTCGTTGCGCTCGACCAGCGCCCGGGTGGTGATCATCTCGCTCACGAACAGGCCCTTGCCCCCGCTGAACTCCCTGCACAGGGTGCGGAACGGCGCGTTGGTGATCCCGGCCATCGGCGCCAGCACCACGGGCGGCGTGACGGTGTGCGGGCCGATCCGCAGCGGCGCGGCGGTGGTCTCGGGGGCGGGCGTGGTGAGCGTGGACATTCCCCCATTGTCACGCACCCGGGGAGATCATGTATCAGTCATTAGTTAGTCGCACTATCGAAATGGGCGTAGGCTGGAGTTCATGCCCGAGCTGACCCATCGCCGCCGCATGCTCGTGCTCGCCATCTGCTGCATGAGCCTGCTGATCGTGAGTATCGACAACACGATCCTCAACGTCGCCCTCCCCTCCATGCAGCGCGACCTGCACGCGAGCACGTCGGGCCTGCAGTGGGCCATCGACGCGTACACGCTGGTGCTGGCCGCGCTGCTGATGCTGGCCGGCTCCACCGCCGACCGGATCGGCCGCAAGCGGGTCTTCATGACCGGCCTGGTGATCTTCACTCTCGGCTCGCTGCTGTGCTCGCTGGCCCCCGACCTGTCCTCGCTGATCGTCTTCCGGATGATGCAGGCGGTGGGCGGTTCGATGCTCAACCCGGTCGCGATGTCGATCATCACCAACACCTTCACCGACCCGCGCGAGCGCGCCCGCGCGATCGGTGTCTGGGGTGCGGTGGTCGGCATCTCCATGGCCGCCGGTCCCCTGGTGGGCGGGGTGCTGGTGGAGTCGGTCGGCTGGCGCTCGATCTTCTGGGTCAACCTGCCGGTGGGCCTGGCCGCCCTCCTGCTCACCCTGCGCTTCGTCCCCGAGTCCCGCGCGCCGAAGGCCCGGCGCCCCGACCCGCTGGGCCAGCTGATGGTGATCGTGCTGTTCGGTTCCCTGACGTACGCGATCATCGAGGCGCCGAACGCCGGGTTCCTCACCGTGCTGCCCTTCGCGGTACTGGCGCTCGCCGCGCTGCTCGGCCTGCTCCTGCACGAGCCCCGTCGCGCCGATCCCCTCATCGAGCTGCGCTTCTTCCGGTCGGCGCCGTTCAGCGGGGCCACCGTCATAGCGATCAGCGCGTTCGCCGCGCTGGGCGGCTTCCTGTTCCTGTCCACGCTGTATCTCCAGAACGTGCGCGGACTGAGCGCCCTGGAGGCCGGTCTGTGGATGCTGCCGATGGCCGTCCCGACCTTCCTGTGCGCCCCGCTCTCCGGCCGGCTGGTCGGCAGCCGGGGACCGCGCCTGCCCCTGCTGATCGCGGGCGGCGCGCTGACCGTGAGCGGCACGCTGTTCGCCGCCTTCGAGGCCGAGACCTCCGACGTGACGCTCCTTCTCGGCTACGTCCTGTTCGGCATCGGCTTCGGCTTCGTCAACGCGCCCATCACCAACACCGCGGTCTCCGGCATGCCCCGGGCCCAGGCCGGGGTCGCCGCGGCCGTCGCCTCCACCAGCCGCCAGCTGGGCCAGACCCTCGGCGTGGCGGTGGTCGGCGCGGTGCTGGCGACGGGCGTGGGCGCGTCCTCGT
>NZ_JBIRFY010000002.1:0-608098 GCF_044327745.1 Streptomyces sp. NPDC018026 | reverse complement strand
TACCGCGAGACCTTCGTCTCCGCCGCCCGCCCCGGCTGGTGGATCCTGGCCGCCTGCGGCCTCGCGGTCCTCGTCCTCGGCGCCGTCACGAGCGGCCGCTGGGCCCACCGCACGGCGGAGCGAACGGCCGAGCGCCTCGGGTCGCCGGAGGTACGGGAGGCGGCACGGGCGGGGACATGACGCCCCCCGCGGGCGGGAACGTGACGGCCCCCCGCGGGCGGCGGCCGGTCTCGGCGACCCGCCTCACCGCACCCGCCCGCGGCAGCCGTTCCGGCTCGTACCGCGAGACCTTCGTCTCCGCCGCCCGCCCCGGCTGGTGGATCCTGGCCGCCTGCGGCCTCGCGGTCCTCGTCCTCGGCGCCGTCACGAGCGGCGGCTGGGCCCCCGCGGGGCGGCGGCCGGTCTCGGCGCCCCGCCTCACCGCACCGCCCGCGGCAGCCGTTCCGCCAGCTTCGGCCAGTACCTGACGATCGCGTCCTCCAGGCCCGGCAACGCCCGCTGCCCCGCCAGCGCCAGCGCGATCGCGGCGGCCACGCACGTCCACGCGACCGGGCCCAGCGGGGTGCAGCCGAAGAGGCGGCTGGCGCCCGGCGTCTGGACGAGGGCGACCAGGGCGGCGGCCGAGCCGAGGGACGTGACCTGGACCACGCGGCTGTCGCGGCGGTCGGCGAGGGTCTGGGCGAGCTGCGTGCCGACGACCGCGCACAGCGCCATGGTCGTCGAGCGGCGCCGGGTGCCCGGCGTGAAGCGGCCCAGCAGCCAGGCCGCGGTCGCGCCGAGCGCGGTGGTCAGGGCCCGGTGCCGGATCTGCCGGAGCAGGGGCTCGCCCAGCACGGCCGTACCGAGCGGCGCGCCCGCGTCGGCCTCCTCCTGCTCCGGATCGCCCGTCTTGGTCACCGCGACGGCCATCGCGGGGAACAGGTCGGTGAAGAGGTTGACCAGCAGCATCTGCCGGGTGGACAGCGGGGCGGCGCCGCCCAGCACCGTGCCGAGGATGCCGAAGCCGACCTCGCCCGCGTTGCCGCCGATCAGGATGGCGATGGCGTCGGCGACGCTGTGCCACAGGGCACGCCCCTCCCGCACCGCCTCCACCAGCACCAGCAGGTCGTCGCCCGTGACCACCAGGTCGGCGGCGTTGCGGGCGGCGGCCGAGCCGCGGGCGCTGATGCCGACGCCGATGTCGGCGGCCCGGATCGCGGCGGCGTCGTTGGCGCCGTCTCCGACCATGCCGACGACCCGCCCGGCGTCCCGCAGCGACTCGACGACCTGGAGCTTCTGCTCGGGCGCCACCCGGGCCACGACGTCCGCGTCGCGCAGCATCCGGGAGCGGGCGGTGCGGTCGGCGGCGGCGAGTTCGTCGCCGGTGACCACGACCGCGTCCTCGGGCCAGCCCAGGTCGACGGCGATGGCGTGGGCGGTCTGCGGATGGTCGCCGGTCAGCACCACGGGCCGTACGCCCGCCTCGCGCAGCCCGCGCACCAGCGCCGGGGAGGTCTCGCGGGCCACGTCGGCCAGCGCGAGCAGTCCGGTGAACTCCAGCTCCGACGGCTGCCGTTCCAGCACGTCGGCCGCCTTCTCGCCCCGTGCCAGGGTCCGCCGCGCCACCGCGATGATGCGCAGTCCGTCTCCCGCCAGCCGCTGCGCCGCCTCCGGGGCGTGGGCCGGCAGACCGGCGCAGGCGGGCAGCACCGTCTCCGGGGCGCCCTTGACCACCAGTACGGCGGGGCCCCTCCCGTCCTCGCGTCCGACGGCGGCGGCGTAGCCGCGGGAGGTCTCGAAGGGCAGGCCCTCCTCCTGCGTCCACCCGGGGTCGTCCCCGGCCGCGTCCAGGATCGCCTCGTCGGTGGCGTGGGTGGGCCGGGCGCCGTCGCCGTCCAGCCGGGGGCAGGCGCGCGCGGCGGTCCGTACGGCGTCGGCGGCGTCCGGGTCGCCCGCCCGGCGGACCGTGCCGTCGGTGCCCACGACCCGGGACAGCCGCAGCCGGTTCTCGGTGAGGGTGCCCGTCTTGTCGAAGCAGACGGTGTCCATCCGGCCCAGCGCCTCCAGCGTGCGCGGGGTGCGCACCAGGACGCCCCGGCGGCTGAGCCTGCGGGCCGCGGCGAGCTGGGCCACGGTCGCCACCAGCGGCAGCCCCTCGGGCACGGCGGCCACCGCCACCGACACGCCACCGGCGACGGCCCGCCGGATCGGCGCCCCGCGCAGCAGCGAGAGCCCGGTCACCGCGGCGCCACCCGCCAGGGTGAGCGGCAGCGCCTTGCGGGTCAGCTCCTGGAGCCTGGCCTGCACTCCGGCCGCGGACGGCGTACGGGCCGCCAGCGCGACCGCGCGCGCCGCCTCGGTGTGGTCGCCGGTGTCGACGACGACGGCGCGGGCCCGCCCGGCCACCACGGTCGTGCCCTCGAAGACCATGCAGTACCGCTCCGCCACGGGGGCGCGGGGCGCCGGGTCCACGCACTTGTCCACCGGCAGCGACTCACCGGTCAGCGCGGACTCGTCCACCTCCAGGCCGTCCTCCCACAGCAGCCGCGCGTCGGCGGGCACCACGTCGTCCGCCTTCAGCTCGATCACCTGGCCGGGGTGCAGCTTGGCCGCGTCCACGATCCGCGGCTCGCCCTCCGGGGCGGGCTCCGCACTGCCGCGGGCGGGTCGACCCTCCCGCGAGGGCTCCTCGGCGACCCGGGCCTTCTGCTTCTGCTCCGCCAGCAGCCCGGACAGCGCCCGCTCGGCGCGCAGCCGCTGGAAGCCGCCGACCAGCGCGTTCAGGTCGAGGGCGCCGACCACGAGCAGCGCGTCGACGACCGACCCGAGGATCGCGGAGGCGGCCGAGCCGACCGCGAGGACCGGGGTGAGCGGGTCGTCCAGTTCGCCGCGTACGGCCCGGGCCAGCTGCCACGACCAGCGGACCGGAGCCAGCACGGGCACCCGGCCCGCCCGGTCGGCGGCCGCCCGCAGCCGGGCCGTGGCCTGTTCCACGGCGGTCGGCCCGGGTTCGCGCGCCCGCTCCAGCCGGTCCCGTACGTCCTGCGGGTCCAGCGCGTGCCAGGCGACCCGGGCCCGGGGGTGCGGGGCGCGGGCCGTCGCCACGCCGACCGCCGCCCGGGTGCCGGACAGCAGGGCCAGCGCCGCGCTCGCGTCGACCGGCGCGTGCCGCATCCCCAGCAGCGACGACACGCCGCCCCGGCTCCTGCCGCGCGCCTCGCCGACCGCGACCAGCAGTCCGGACAGCGCGGCCCCGGACCGGGCCAGCGTCTGCGAGCGCCGCCCGACCGCACGCGCGACCGGCACCGCCCGCAGCACCCGCCACACGTCGGCGAGCCCCTGCGGCGCGAGCACGTCCGCGCCCCACGCCACCGGGCAGTCCCCGTCGGCCAGCGCGACGGCCACGTCCCCGGCGAGCAGCCCGGCCGACACGGACCCGTCGTCGCCGGGCGGCGGCCGTACGACGGTGACGACGCCGCCCTCGGCGCGCAGTTCGGCCACGACGTCCGCGAGCGGGCGGCGGGCGCCGACGACCTGGTCGGCGAGGCCGGTGAAGTCGGCCAGTGCCGGGTCCTCGACCATGACCACGCGCAGTCCCGCGCGCCGCGCCGCGTCCAGCACGTCCTCGGTCCACGGGTCCGCGCCCGCGCCCGGCACCCGCAGCGCGCTGGGGTGCAGTACGACCGTGCGGGCCATCTCCAGCTGCCGCAGCCGCCCGGGATCGCGCACCAGCACACCCGCGCGGGACAGCGCCGCGCTCAGTACGGCGTGGAAGGCGGCGGGCCCGTAACGGGCGGCCTTGGGCGAACCGGCGAGCACCGCCTCCGCCGCCTCGGCCAGGTCGTGCTTGACCAGCAGGGTCGCGGCGGCGCCCGCCACACTGCCCGCCGAGGCGTGGGCGGCGTAGTCCTGGGCCGGTGAGGTGCGCGGCGGCGGCCGCAGGGCGGGGGCGGCGGGCAGGCTGTCGCGGCCGGGCACGCACAACCGGTCGTGCACGACCTCGAAGGCGGCACCCCGCGCCACCGCCTCCGTCAGCTGGCACACGCGCAGCGCCCCGTCGAGCACCAGTGAGGTGGGGCTCTGCCCGGCGCCGTGGACGGCGGCGTTGGCGGCGGCCAGTGCCACGTCCATGCGGTGGTCGCCGAGCCGCTCGCGCAGCCAGGCGCGGAAGGCCGGGTTCTCGCGCAGCAGCGTCGCTACGGCGGTGACCAGGCGGGGCGAGGGCGGCAGCCGCAGCCGCGCGCCGGTCACGGCGGCGGCGACGCCCAGCACGTCCGCGCCGAGCGCGGCCGCCGCGACGCGCACCGGGGCCGGGTCGCCGGGGTGGTCCGGCTCGTCCACCGGGTCGTCGCCCACCAGGTCGTCCACCGGTCCGTCCACCGGTCCGTCCGACTCGGTGCGGCCGGTCCGGGCCGTCTGGTCCACCCGGGTGAGTCCGTGGCGTTCGGCGAGTTCCGTGGCGTGGTCCACGACGCGGTCGGTGAGCGTGTCCTCGGTCGCGGTCACCACCAGTCTGGCGAGACCGGTGTCCCAGTAGGCCAGCAGCACGTCCGGGTGCTCGGCCAGTGCCGCCGCCACCCGCCGTCCCACCCTCTCCGTACCGCCCGCCCGGTGCACCTCGTCCCTCGCGACCGGCCGCAGCGCGAGGTGCGCCCGGGGTCCGGCCCGCCAGTCCCGCGATCCCCCGGGCAGCGCGGCGCGGGCCACCCGTGCCGCCCGGGCCGCGAAGTCGGCGCCGCGCACCCCGGCCCGCGCGGTGCCCGCCGCCGCCCCGGCCGCGGCGCCCACGGCGGGCGCGGTGCCCCGCGCGAGCAGCCGGGGTCCGGCCAGCACGAATCCCGTGACGGCGTCCTGGGAACGCGTGAGCAGTCCGCCGGCCATCGCTCTCCCTCAGCCGGACGTGCGGGTGCGCGACGCGGCGGCCGTCTTGCGGCTGCGGCTCCCGCTCCGGCCGCCGCCCGAGGAGGAGGGCCGGCTGGAGGTCGCCTTGGTCCCCGACCCGCTCTTGGCCCGGGTGGGGGACGCGGTCTTCTTCGCGGAGGTCTTCTTCGCGGGCGACTTCCTCGCGGCGGCGGACTTCGCCGCCGTGGACTTGGCGGCGGCCTTCTTGGCTCCGGTGGTCCGCTTGGCGCCGGTGGTCCGCTTGGCCGCGGCAGCCGACTTGGCGGTGGTGGCCGTCCCGGCCGTCCCGCCCCCGGCGGCCTTGGTCCCGCTCGTCGCCCTCGCCCCGGCCGTCTTCGCCGTGGCGGCCTTCGCCGTGGCCGCCCTGCTGGTGGTCTTCCTGGCCGTCGTCCGGGCAGGCTTGGTGCCGGCGGCACCCCGGGCCCCGCCCGCTTCCGCGTCCCCGCCCTTCGCCGCGCTCCCGTCGCCGCCCCGCCCGTTCTGCCCGTTCCGCCCGCGCGGCTGCGTCAGCCAGGCCACCGCCGCCCCGGTGACCGCGACCGGCCACTCCACCAGTCCGGCGACGCCCAGCACTCCGGCACCCGTGTAGACGAGCACGCGCCGCCCGCGCGGCGACACCGCCCCGATCCTGTCCAGCGCGCCCTCGGCCGCCCTGCCCACCGTCCCGGCACCCGGCACCTTCCGCACCGCCGAAGCGGCCGCGTGCAACGGCCGCGGGAGTGTCCGCGCCGACTTCTGCTCAGCCATGACTGTTCGTCCTCGCCCTGTCCGTGCTGTGGGAACCCCGGGCTGTGCACAGCCTGGGAAACCCCGGGAACATCACCTTCCGCATTTCCCCGGGTTCCCGCACTTCGGGCGCTCATCCCGACGCGGCCGGCTCCCGCTCCAGGGCGATCGCGTGCAGCTTCTCCAGCCGCTGCCGGGAGTCGTCGTCGGCCGGTGCGTAGGTCACCATCCGAGGGCCCGGTTCCGGTCCGAGCCACAGGTCGGTGTGGTCGACGCGGATCCGGCCGACGTGCCGGTTGAGGAACTCCTTGCGCTTGCCGCGGTGCGCGACGACCTCGTACCGTTCCCAGGCCTCGCGGAAGGCGGGCGACTGGGTGCGCAGCCGCTTGAGCAGCATCTTCCAGGCGGGCTCGGCGAGATGACCGGCCATGGTGGCGCGGAACCGGGCCGCCATCAGCCGCTGGGTCTCCTCCAGATGGACGATGGAGGACCGCCAGTCCTCGTGGGTGAAGCAGAGGACCATGCAGTTGCGGTCCTCGGGCGGCACCGAGTCCAGGTCGCACAGCAGCAGCCCGTACGTCCGGTTGTGGGCGAGGATGTCGTACCGGCTGTTCTGCACGCAGGCGGGGTAGGGCTCGAACTGCTCCAGCAGGGCGCGCACCGCCGGTGTGATGGCCGGGCAATGCGTCGCGGGCGTCGGGTCGACGGAGCCCGCCAGCTGGAAGAGGTGGGCGCGCTCGGTGGGGTCGAGCAGCAGGGCGCGGGCGAGGGCGTCGAGGACCTGCACGGACACCTGGATGTCCCGGGCCTGCTCCAGCCAGGTGTACCAGGTGACGCCGACGGCCGAGAGCTGGGCGACCTCCTCGCGCCGCAGCCCCGGGGTCCGGCGGCGGCGTCCGCGGGGCAGCCCGACGTGTTCGGGCGCGATGCGCTCGCGGCGGCTGCGCAGGAAGGCGGCGAGTTCGTGCCGCCGGATCTCCGAGCCGGTGTCCCGGGGCGGGGCCTGTGCCACCGTCTCCTGACCCGTCGTGGTCGTCATGCCTCCAGGGTGCCGCGTCCTGAACCCTGTTGCCAGGTAGTCCTACTACCAGCACAAGAAGACTCTGGTACCACCTTGGAAAGGGTCGCAGGCTCGACCACGTGACCGAAACCATCACTTCACGTCCCGTCCGTACGGGCCCCACGGCGCCGCCCGCGCTCGGTGGCCTCGGGCTCTTCACGGTGCTGCTGGCCGCGGCGCTCCCGCTCGTCGACTTCTTCATCGTCAACGTCGCCCTGCCCACCATCGGCGCGGATCTCTCCGCGAGCGAGGCGGTCCTGGAACTGGTCGTCGCCGGATACGGGGTGGCGTACGCCGTCCTGCTGGTCCTCGGCGGCCGGCTCGGCGATCTCTTCGGCCGGCGCCGCCTGTTCCTGGGCGGCATGGCGGCCTTCGGGCTGACCTCGCTGGCCTGCGGTCTGGCGCCGGACGCCTGGTCGCTGGTGGCCGCGCGGGTGGCGCAGGGCGCCTCGGCCGCCGCGATGCTGCCGCAGGTGCTGGCGACCATCCAGGCGACCACGTCCGGTCCCCGGCGCGCGAAGGCCATGGGCCTGTACGGGGCCACGGCCGGCCTGTCGATGGTGGCCGGGCAGATCCTCGGCGGCGTCCTGGTGGCCGCCGACATCGCGGGCACCGGCTGGCGTTCCGTCTTCCTCGTCAACGTCCCGGTCGTCCTCGCGGGCCTCTTCCTGGCCGCCCGCGCGGTCCCGGAGACCCGCTCCGCGCGCCCCGAGCCGGTGGACGTCCCCGGCACCTTCCTGCTGGCCGCCTCGATCCTGACCCTGCTGGTCCCGCTGACCGAGGGCCGGGCGGCGGGCTGGCCGCTGTGGACGTGGCTGTCGCTGGCGGCGTTCCCGTTCGTGGCGGCGGCGTTCTACGCGGTGGAGCGCCGGGCGGACCGCGCGGGCCGTACGCCGCTGGTCCCGCCGAGCCTGTTCGCGATCGTGTCGCTGCGCCGCGGCCTCCTGCTCATCGTGCCGTTCTCGATCGGCTTCAGCGGCTTCATGTTCGTCATCGCGGTGGCTTTGCAGCAGGGCGCGGGCCTGGGCCCGGTGGCCGCGGGCCTGGCACTGGCACCACTGGCGGTGGTGTTCTTCCTCTTCTCCCTCGCCGGTCCCCGGCTGGTCGCCCGCTACGGCACCCGCGTCGTCCCCACCGGCGCCGCCCTCCAGGGGGTGGGCCTGGCCCTGATGACGCTGGCCGCGTGGCGTTCCTGGCCCGATCTGGGACTGGTCGAACTCCTGCCGGGCGCGGCGGTCGCGGGCGCGGGCCAGGCGCTCCAGCTCCCGGTCGTCCTCCGGTTGGTCCTCTCGGAGGTGCCCGCCGAACGCGCCGGTGTGGGCAGCGGCGTCATGGTCACCACCCAGCAGTCGTCGCTGGCGCTGGGCGTGGCCACCCTGGGCACGCTGTTCCTGTCGCTGGTCCCGGGGATGGGCATGCGGGACGCCCTGGTGACGACGCTGCTGGTGCAGTTCGCGGGGGTGGCCCTGACCGGCCTGCTGAGTCTGCGCCTGCCCCGGACGATCGCCTGAGCGGATCCGCTTCTTGGTCCAGACCTCTTGACGAAAGGTCTGGACCAAAGCACTGTCATGCCTACGACACAAGACGACTCTCCCTCACCGAACCCCCACCGGGAGGCCCGGCATGATCCGCCGCAAGATCCGTCTACTGGCCGCCGCACTGGCGGCCACCGTTCTGGTCCCACTGGGAGTCGCCACCGCGTCGGCGGCTCCCGGTAGCGCCGCCCCCACCGGCGCGGCCGCCGACACCTGCGCCGTGAAGTCGAAGCCCACCGGCAAGGTCCTCCAGGGCTACTGGGAGAACTGGGACGGCGCCGCCAACGGCGTCCACCCGCCCTTCGGCTGGACGCCGATCACCGACCCCCAGATCGGCGCCCACGGCTACAACGTCCTCAACGCGGCCTTCCCGGTGATCCTCTCCGACGGCACGGCCCTGTGGGAGGACGGCATGGACCGGGGCGTGAAGGTGGCGACGCCCGCGGAGATGTGCGCGGCCAAGGCGTCCGGGCAGACGCTGCTGCTCTCCATCGGCGGCGCGACGGCCGGAATCGACCTCAACTCGACCGCGGTCGCGGACCGTTTCGTCGACACGATCGTCCCGATCCTCAAGACGTACAACTTCGACGGCATAGACATCGACATCGAGACCGGCCTGACCGGCAGCGGCAACATCAACCAGCTCTCCGCGTCCCAGTCCAACCTGATCCGCATCATCGACGGCGTACTGGCCCGCATGCCCTCGAACTTCGGCCTCACGATGGCCCCGGAGACGGCGTACGTCACCGGCGGCAGCATCGTCTACGGCTCGATCTGGGGCGCGTACCTGCCGATCATCAAGAAGTACGCGGACAACGGCCGCCTGTGGTGGCTGAACATGCAGTACTACAACGGCAGCATGTACGGCTGTTCCGGCGACTCCTACTCGGCCGGCACCGTGCAGGGCTTCACCGCCCAGACCGACTGCCTGGACAAGGGCCTGGTCATCCAGGGCACCACGATCCGGGTGCCCTACGACAAGCAGGTTCCGGGCCTGCCCGCCCAGCCCGGCGCGGGCGGCGGCTACATGGCACCGTCCCTGGTCTCCCAGGCCTGGAACCACTACAACGGCGCCCTCAAGGGCCTGATGACCTGGTCCCTCAACTGGGACGGCTCGAAGAACTGGACCTTCGGCAACAACGTGAAGTCCCTACAGGGCCGCTGACGTGAAAACGCCCACCCACCAGCCGACCGAGTCGGGTGGTGGGTGGGCATAGGCCCGGGGGTCCAGGGGGCGGAGCCCCCTGGTACCTCAACCGGAACGGACGTTCAGCAGCCGACCAGCCGAGAAGCGAGGTACCCCTCGATCTGGTCCAGCGACACGCGCTCCTGCTTCATCGTGTCCCGCTCCCGGACGGTCACCGCGTTGTCGTCCAGCGTGTCGAAGTCCACCGTCACACAGAACGGCGTCCCGATCTCGTCCTGACGCCGGTAGCGCCGCCCGATCGCCCCGGCGTCGTCGAACTCGATGTTCCAGTTCTGCCGCAGCGCCTGCGCGAGCCCCTTCGCCTTAGGCGACAGCTCCGGGTTGCGGGACAGCGGCAGCACGGCGACCTTCACCGGCGACAGCCGCGGGTCGAGCCGCAGCACGGTGCGCTTCTCCAGCTTGCCCTTGGCGTTCGGCGCCTCGTCCTCGATGTACGCGTCGAGCAGGAAGGCGAGCATCGCGCGCCCGACACCGGCCGCCGGCTCGATGACGTACGGCGTCCAGCGCTCCTGGGCCTCCTGGTCGTAGTAGGAGAGGTCCTGGCCGGAGGCCTTGGCGTGCGAGGAGAGGTCGTAGTCGGTCCGGTTGGCGACACCCTCCAGCTCGCCCCACTCACTGCCGCCGAACTGGAAGCGGTACTCGATGTCGGCGGTGCGCTTGGAGTAGTGGGAGAGCTTCTCGGCGGGGTGGTCGTACCACCGCATGTTCTCCTCGCGCAGGCCGAGACCGGTGTACCAGTTCCAGCGCTGCTCCATCCAGTACTCCTGCCACTTCTCGTCCTCGCCCGGCTTGACGAAGAACTCCATCTCCATCTGCTCGAACTCGCGGGTGCGGAAGATGAAGTTGCCGGGCGTGATCTCGTTGCGGAAGGACTTGCCCATCTGGGCGATGCCGAACGGCGGCTTGCGCCGCGAAGTGGTCTGCACCTGGGCGAAGTTGGTGAAGATGCCCTGGGCGGTCTCGGGCCGCAGGTAGGCGACGGAGCCGCTGTCCTGGGTCGGGCCGAGGTGGGTGGAGAGCAGACCGGAGAACTGCTTGGGCTCGGTGAAGGTGCCCTTGTTGCCGCAGTTGGGGCAGTTGAGGTCGGCCAGGCCGTTCTCCGGGGCGTGGCCCTTCTTCTCCTCGTACGCCTCCTCCAGGTGGTCCGCGCGGAACCGCTTGTGGCAGGAGGTGCACTCGGTCAGCGGGTCCGTGAAGGTGGCGACGTGACCGGAGGCCACCCAGACCTCGGGGGCCAGGATCACGGAGGAGTCGAGACCGACGACGTCCTCGCGCGAGGTGACCATGTAGCGCCACCACTGGCGCTTGAGGTTCTCCTTGAGCTCGACACCCAGCGGACCGTAGTCCCAGGCGGCCTTCGTACCGCCGTAGATCTCACTGCTGGGGAATACGAAGCCACGGCGCTTGCTCAGGCTGACGATGGTGTCGATCTTGTCGGCGGCCACGGTGCTCTCTTCATTACGACGACGGGCGACGAAGCGAGATGCTTCCAGAGAATGCTTCAGGTTACCGGCGTGGGCCACCCCTCGGCCAAATCGGGGCCTCCCAGCTGCGGAATCGCCCGCTTGTTGACAACGGTTTCCATATTTGTTGAAAATGAGTGTCATGAACGCACGACGACGCCGCATCTCCGGCATAGCAGTCACCGCGGCCACCGCACTCGGCCTCGGCACCCTCTCCGCCTGCTCCAGCGACAGCTCGGCGGCGGGCAACACGGACAAGTTCGACGTCGTCGCGTCGTTCTACCCCATGGAGTACCTCGCCGAGCAGATCGGCGGGGACCACGTGAACGTCACCACCCTCACCGAGCCCGGCCAGGAGCCGCACGACCTGGAGCTGAGCGCCAAGCAGACCGCCCAGATGGGCGAGGCGGACGCGGTGCTCTACCTGAAGTCCCTCCAGCCCGCCGTGGACGAGGCGATCGCCCAGTCCGACGTGAAGACCAAGATCGACGCGGCCACGCTCACGAAGCTGGAAGACCACGGGAACGTCGAGCACGACCACGGCGGCGAGGAGCACGCGGACGAGCACGCCGAGGAGGAGCACTCCGAGGGCGGCGAGCACGCCCTCGACCCGCACGTCTGGCTGGACCCGGTGAAGTACGCCGAGATCGCCCAGGGCGTCGCGGAGTCCTTCGAGAAGGCCGACCCGGACCACGCCGACGACTACCGCAAGAACGCCGAGGCGCTGGCGAAGAAGCTGGGCGGCCTGGACACGGCGTTCAAGAACGGCCTGGCGAAGACCGACACCAAGGTCTTCTTCACCAACCACGCCGCCTTCGGCTACCTCGCCGAGCGCTACGGCCTCACCCAGGAGGCCATCAACGGCCTCGACCCGGAGAGCGAGCCCAGCCCCGCCCGGATCAAGGAGCTCCAGCAGGAGGCCAAGGCCGACGGCGTCACCACCGTCTTCTACGAGACACTGGTGTCCGACAAGACCGCGAAGACCCTCGCCAAGGACGCGGGCCTGAAGACGGACGTCCTCGATCCGCTGGAGGGCATCACCGACAAGTCCAAGGGCGAGGACTACGTCGGGGTCATGGAAGCCAACCTCAAGGCGCTCGAAACCGCCCTCGGCGCCAAGTAAGCAGCCCGGCCGGGCAGCCCCACCGGGCCGCCCGGCCCGTTCGATCGTTACGGAGGACATCGTGAGCGACGAGTCCGTCATATCCCTGCGTGGCGTCCGCGCCGAGCTGGGCTCACGCCCCGTCCTGCGCGGCATCGACCTCACCGTGCGGCGCGGCCAGGTGGTCGCGCTGCTCGGCGCCAACGGCTCGGGCAAGTCCACGGCCGTACGCACGATCATCGGCCAGGTGCCGGTGACGGCCGGCGAGATCGAGCTGTTCGGCACCCCCAGGCGCCGCTTCCGCGACTGGGGGCGCCTGGGTTACGTCCCGCAGCGCACCACGGCCGCGGGCGGTGTCCCCGCCACGGTGACCGAGGTGGTCTCCTCGGGCCGGCTCTCCCGGGCCCGCTTCGGCGTCCTGCGCAAGGCCGACCACGAGGCCGTACGCCGCGCCCTCGACCTGGTCGGCATGGCCGACCGCGCCAAGGACTCGGTGAACGCCCTCTCCGGCGGCCAGCACCAGCGGGTGCTGATCGCCCGCGCGCTCGCCGCCGAACCCGACCTGTTGATCATGGACGAGCCGATGGCCGGCGTCGACCTGGCCAGCCAGGAAGTACTGGCCGAGACCCTGCGCGGGCAGGTGGCGGCCGGCACCACCGTCCTCCTCGTCCTGCACGAGCTGGGCCCCCTGGAGCCGCTGATCGACCGGGCGGTCGTCCTCCGCGACGGCTGCGTCCTGCACGACGGCCCGCCGCCCGAGGCGGTCGGCCAGCACGCGCTGCCCGGCCACGACCACGTCCACCCGCACGCACCGGCGGGCGCCGAACCGATCCGCACCGGCCTGCTGAGCTGAGAAGGCGACGACCATGGAAATCCTGAACTACGCCTTCATGCAGCGGGCGCTGCTCGCCGCCGTCCTGGTGGGCATCACCGCCCCGGCCATCGGCATCTACCTGGTCCAGCGCCGCCAGGCCCTCATGGGCGACGGCATCGGCCACGTGGCGATGACCGGCGTCGGTCTCGGCTTCCTGCTCTCCTGGTCCCCGGTGTGGATGGCGACCCTGGTCTCCGTCCTCGGCGCGATCCTCATGGAGCTGATCCGCTGGTACGGCAAGACCCGCGGCGACATCGCCCTCGCCATGCTCTTCTACGGCGGCATGGCGGGCGGCGTGATGTTCATCAACCTCGCGCCGGGCGGGTCCAACGCCAACCTCACCTCGTACCTCTTCGGCTCCCTGTCGACGGTCTCCGAGTCCGACGTGACCGCGATCTGCCTGCTCGCCGCCTTCGTGGTCCTGGTCACCGTCGGCCTGCGCCGCCAGCTGTTCGCCGTCAGCCAGGACGAGGAGTTCGCCCGGGTCACCGGCCTGCCGGTGCGCGCGCTGAACCTGCTGACGGCCGTCACGGCGGCGGTCACGGTGACGGTCGCGATGCGCGTCGTCGGCCTGCTGCTGGTCTCCGCGCTGATGGTGGTCCCGGTGGCCGCCGCGCAGCAGCTCACCCGCAGCTTCGCCGCCACCTTCGCCATCGCCGTCGCGCTCGGCGTGAGCGTGACGATCGGCGGCACGGTCACGTCGTACTACCAGGACGTGCCGCCCGGCGCGACGATCGTGCTGCTCACCATCGGCGCGTTCATCGCGCTGAGCGTGCTCGCCGCCCCGCTGGCCAGGCGACGCGCGCGGGCACTCGCCGCCGCGCAGCCCGCCGCGGATCCGGCGGAGTGCAAGATTCCGGCCACCAGGGGGGCCGCCGACGAGGTCGGCGTCTGACCGCGGGCGAACCGGGCTGGCACAATGGCCCGGCAAGCCGCGAAGACGTGAGGAGGAATCCAGTGACCACCGCTGGACCGCCCGTGAAGGGCCGCGCCACCCGGCAGCGGGCTGCCGTGTCGGCAGCCCTTCAGGAGGTCGAGGAGTTCCGCAGCGCGCAGGAACTCCACGACATGCTCAAGCACAAGGGCGACGCGGTCGGACTCACCACGGTCTACCGCACCCTGCAGTCCCTCGCCGACGCCGGCGAGGTCGACGTCCTGCGCACCGCCGAGGGCGAGTCCGTCTACCGGCGCTGCTCCACCGGCGACCATCACCACCACCTGGTCTGCCGCGCCTGCGGCAAGGCGGTCGAGGTGGAGGGCCCCGCGGTGGAGAAGTGGGCCGAGGCCATCGCCGCCGAGCACGGCTACGTCAACGTCGCCCACACGGTGGAGATCTTCGGCACCTGCGCCGACTGCGCGGGGGCCTGCGGCGATTGAGCGGAAGGGGCCGGGGCTGCGCCCCGGGCCCGCTAGCCCAGCTTGCCCTCCATGGCCAGAAGCTCCTCGTTCGGGATGGCGCCGCCGAAGCGGCGGTCCCGGGAGGCGAACTCCAGGCAGGCCCGCCACAGGTCACGCCGGTCGAAGTCGGGCCACAGCACGTCCTGGAAGACCATCTCCGCGTACGCGCTCTGCCAGAGCAGGTAGTTGGACGTGCGCTGCTCCCCGCTCGGCCGCAGGAAGACGTCCACGTCCGGCATGTCCGGGTAGTACAGGTACTTCGCGAGCGTCTTCTCGTTGACCTTGGCCGGGTCGAGCTTCCCGGCCCGCACGTCCTCGGCGAGGGCCTGCGCCGCGTCGGCGATCTCGGCCCGCCCGCCGTAGTTCATGCAGAAGTACAGCGTGAGCCGGTCGTTGTCCTTGGTCTGCTCCTGGGCGACCTGGAGCTCCTTGGCCACCGACTTCCACAGCCTGGGCATCCGCCCCGCCCAGCGCACCCGCACACCCAGCTCGTCCAGGGTGTCGCGGGACTTGCGGATGAAGTCGCGGTTGAAGTTCATCAGGAAGCGCACCTCCTCCGGCGAGCGCTTCCAGTTCTCGGTGGAGAAGGCGTACAGGGAGATGTTCCCGACGCCCATCTCGATCGCGCCCTGGAGCACGTCCATGACCTGCTCGGCACCGACCTTGTGCCCCTCGGTGCGCGGCAGCCCGCGCTCCTTGGCCCAGCGGCCGTTGCCGTCCATGACGATCGCCACATGCCCCGGGACCAGGTCACCGAGGGTCGGCGGCCGCGCGCCGGAGGGGTGCGGCTCCGGCGTCCTGTACTCCCGGCGCTGCCGCCCCAGAATCCCGCGTACGGCCATATCCGTTCTCTCCTACTTCTCGACGTACCGCAGGGAGCGCAGTCCCCGCTCAAGGTGCCAGTGCAGGTAGGCGGAGACCAGTCCGCTCCCCTCCCGCACATACCGCGGCTCGGCCGCGTCCGCCGTGCCCCAGTCTCCCGCAAGCAGCGCCCCGAGCAGTTCCAGGGCCTGCGGCGAGGGTACGACGCTGCCGGGCACCCGGCAGTCGACGCAGACGGAGCCGCCCGAGCCGACCGAGAAGAACCGGTTGGGACCGGGCAGGCCGCACTTCGCGCAGTCCCCGAAGGTCGGGGCGTAGCCGTTCACGGCCAGCGAGCGCAGCAGGAACGCGTCCAGCACCAGCGTCGGCGCGTGCTCGCCCCGGGCCAGGGTCCTGAGCGCGCCCACGAGCAGCAGGTACTGCTGCACCGCCGGCTCGCCCTCGTGGTCGGTGAACCGCTCGGCCGTCTCCAGCATGGCGGTCCCCGCGGTGTACCGCGCGTAGTCGGTGACGATCCCGCCACCGTACGGCGCGATCGTCTCGCTCTGCGTGCACAGCGGCAGCCCGCGCCCGACCAGCTCGCTGCCCTTCGAGAAGAACTGCACGTCCACGTGCGAGAACGGCTCCAGCCGCGCGCCGAACTTCGACTTCGTGCGCCGCACCCCGCGCGCCACGGCGCGTACGCGCCCGTGACCGCGCGTGAGCATGGTGATGATCCGGTCCGCCTCACCCAGCTTCTGGGTGCGCAGCACGATGCCGTCGTCGCGGAACAGACTCATGCCGCCCATTCTCGCGCATCCTTCAAGGCACCTCGCCCCGGCTTCGGGCGTTGGTGTACGCCGTCGCCGCGCTGAGCCGCTCGGACGAGGTGGCGTGGCGTACGTCACCCGGCTCGGCGTCCCACTCCCGCCCCCCGCCGTACGGCCGCATCTGGACGTACGGCCCCTCGTGCCCCATGACGATCCCGACCCGGCCGCTGCGGGTGTCCACGGCGTAGACCCCCACGGGCGGCGTCGTCGTCATCGCAGCACCGCCGCGAGGCGCTGTGCGGTCTCCACGGAACACCGGCCCAATTCGACGAGCGGGCAGGGTGCCTCCCGCGCAAGACTCACCGGGTCGAGCCCCAGTGAGGGCAGAATAATTCCTGCCTCCGCGAGCGCCGCGCGCAATTCTTTCACCGTGTCCTCCGCTCCTTCGACGCAGAGCGCCGAGTGTCGTGCTTCCACCGTGTTCCCTTCCCTTTACGGTTTCACTCTTCGTGTCCCCAGAATGACGCGACGTGCCTACACTCGGCAGGAGTATGTGCACTACAAGTGCGGGTCAGCGCATGGGGGTTGGTTATGGCCAATGGTTCACGGCAGGCCGCGTGGGAGTTCTTCGGAACGGAACTGAAACGGCGGCGAGAGGACGCCGGAATCACCCAAGTGGAGCTGGGTGCACGGGTATTCGTGTCGGGCGGCTACATCGGCCAGTTCGAACAGGCAATTCGGAAACCGCAGTTGGACGTGGCCCAGCGGATCGACGAGGCGCTACAAACCGACGGTATTTTCGAGCGCCTGTGCAGGAAGCTGATTGATGATCCCCGGTATGCGGATTACTTCGCCGGGGTGGTCGAGCTGGAGCGGCTGGCATCGACGGTCTGCGACTTCGAGCCGACGGTGGTTCCCGGGCTCCTCCAGACACCCGGGTATGCCAGGGCGCTCACCCTGGCAACACACCCCTTCGCGGCCGAAGAGTTCGTCGACGACAGGGTTGCGGCCCGCATGGAGCGGTCACGGATCCTCGGCGACGCTACACGCCCCGTGTATTGGGCGGTGGTGCACGAGACCGTGCTCCACGTTCCCGTCGGCGGGCCGGAGGTGGCGGCGGCAGCGCTGGAGCACATGAGCGTGCTGGCTGCCGAACGCAAGGTTCTGCTCCAGGTCCTCCCCTTCTCGGCAGGCGCCCCTGCCAACAGCGGGTCCCTCAGGCTCATGGAGTTCGAGGACGCTCCACCAACCGCCTATACAGAAACGTCGTTTTCAGGAAGCCTGCTGGACGATCCGGCGGTGGTGCACCGTGCCCGCCGAGCCTACGATCTGATCAGGGGCGCCGCACTGTCGCCGGAGACGTCCCTCGCCCTGGTCCGATCGGCGGCTGAGGAATTCAGACGATGCGCGAGTACGACCTGAGCGCCGCCCGCTGGCGCAAGAGCACGTACAGCAACGGCGACGGAGGCAACTGCCTCGAAGTCACCGACGGAGTCCCCGGCGTCATACCCGTCCGGGACAGCAAAGTGAGCGACGGCCCCGTGGTCGTCGTCGGGGCGGCGGCCTGGACGGAGTTCGTACGCACCGTTGTTCAGTCCTGCGGACCGGGTGTCTGAACAACTCGTCCGGCGCTTGAGTGACCCCATGATCACGCGCCGATTCGCCCTCGCCCTGTCCGCAGCCGTGACGATGACCCTGACGCTGTCCGCCTGCGGCGGCGAGGACGGGAAGGCGGCCGACGACCGGCAATCGCCCCGGGCCGCTTCCTCCGCCCCGTCGGAGTCGAAGCAGCCGTCGGCGGCCGCCTCCTCGGCCAAGCCCGCGACCCCCGCGGAGCTGCTGCCGCTCTTCCGCATCGCCTACGGCATGAACTCCTCCCCGATGTGCAGCCACGTCGCCTGGGACGACCCCGGCTGCGGTGAGGACCTCACCGCGGCCGCGGAACTCGCCGGCGCGATGGGCAAGAGCATCGAGCGCGACTTCCCCGACGGTGAGTACACCGAGGTCGAGAAGTCCGCGGACCACGTGGTGAAGGCGGTGGGCACCGTCCGCAAGCTCGGGTGCTACGAGATGGGTTCGACACCGCCCAAGACCGACTCGGCCAAGCTGCGGGAGCTGTGCCCCTCGATGAGCACCATCGCCTCCCTGGCCTGGCTCAACTTCGAGAGCAACGTGACTCTCCCCTAGGGGGCAACCCCCCGTAAATATCATGCTGTTGCCCGGATGTGACGGCCCCCGGGCTTCGGCGAGGCTCCTCGCATGACGCAACGCAAGCGAAGCAAAGGCATCCGCAACGCCGCCATCGTCGGTGTGTCCACCGCCCTCCTCGGCGTCACCGCACCGGTGACCGCCTCCGCGACGAGCACGAGCGGGCCCGAGCCCCTCACCTGGTCCGCCTGCGAGGGCACCGGGCTCGACCCCCGGCAGGAGTGCGCCACCCTCGACGTGCCGATGGACTACGCCGACCCGGACGGTCCCCGTGTCGAGATGGCCGTCTCCCGCATCCCCGCCGAGAAGCCGGACGCCCGCCGCGGGGCCCTGCTGCTCATCGCCGGCGGGCCGGGCGGGTCGAGTCTGAACGACCCCTCGGGAAAGGGGCAGAAGCTCCCCCAGGACGTCCGTGACACCCACGACCTCATCGGCTTCGCGCCGCGCGGCCTCGCCCCGTCCACTCCCGCCGACTGCGGGCTGGAGTACGGCGATCTCGCCACCTCCAGGCTCCGCCCCTGGCCCGCCCCCGACGGCTCGGTGGACGGGAACATGACCACCGCCCGGCGCACGGCCGACGCCTGCGCACGCAACGGCGGCGAGCTGATCAAGCACCTCAGCACCGCCAACGAGGCCCGCGACATCGACCGCCTCCGGGCCGCGCTGGGCGAGCGGCGGATCTCCGCGTGGGGCGTGTCGTACGGGACGTACGTCGGGGCCGTGTACGCGCAGTTGTTCCCGCACCGCACCGACCGGATCGTGCTGGACAGCGTCGACAACCCCGACCCGGCTCTGGTCAACCGCGCCTGGCTGGCGGCGCACGAGCGGGGGGTGGAGGACACCTTCCCGCACTTCGCCGCGTGGGCGTCGAAGCCCGGCAACCCCGACCGCCTGGCGGACCGGGCCGCCGACGTGCGGCCGCTGTTCCTGCGGCTCGCCGCCCGGCTCGACCGGGAGCCCATCCCGTGGCCCGGGGCCAATCCCGAGGAGCTGAACGGCAACGTGCTGCGCCAGACCATGCTGGACAGCTTCGCCGCCCCCGGCCGCTACCCGACGCTCGCCAAGCTGATGCTGGCCGCCCGGCGGGGCACCGTGCCGCCCGCGCCCCAGGCGCCGCCCGAGGCGGTGCTGCAGAACGTCACCGCCGTCGGGGCCGGTGTCCTGTGCAACGACGTCGCCTGGCCCCGCACGGCGGCCGCGTACGAGAAGGAGGTGGCCGAGAGCCGCGCCGAGTACCCGCTCACCGCCGGGATGCCCCGCAACGCGATGCTCTGCGCGGCCTGGCCGTACCCGCCGCGTGAGGCACCGGTGCGGATCACCGGCCGCGGGCCGTCCAACGTGCTGCTCGTCCAGAACGCACGGGACGTCAACACCCCGCTCTCCGGCGCCCTGCGGATGCGGGAGGCGCTCGGCCGGCGCGCGGTCATGGTGACCGTGGACTCCACCGGGCACGACTCCTACCTGGCCAACGGCAACGCCTGCGGGGACGCCACGGTCTCCCGCTTCCTGGCGACCGGGCAGCGGCCGGGCTCGGACGTCTACTGCGACTGACCCGCGCCCGGCGTCACCAGGCCCGACTCGTAGGCCACGATCACGAGTTGGGCCCGGTCCCGCGCCCCCAGCTTGCCCATGATGCGGCTGACGTGGGTCTTCGCGGTGAGCGGGCTCAGGCCCAGGGTGTCCGCGATCTCCGTGTTGTTCAGGCCCCGGGCCACCAGGGCGAGGACCTGGCGCTCCCGGTCCGACAGGCAGTCGGGGCCCGATCCGGACGACTGGAGGGCCGACGGGCTGCGCAGGAAGCGCTCGATCAGGCGGGCCGTCGGGCCGGGCGAGAGGAGGGCGTCGCCCGCCGTCACCGTGCGGATGGCGTCCAGGAGTTCGGCGGGCTTCGTGTCCTTGACCAGGAAGCCGGAGGCGCCCGCGCGCAGCGCGTCCACGATGTTCTCGTCGGTGTCGTAGGTGGTGAGGACCAGCACGCGGACCCCGGCGAGATCCTCGTCGGCGGCGATCAGCCGGGTCGCCTCGATGCCGTCCAGGTCGGGCATCCGTACGTCCATGACGACCAGGTCGGCGCGTTGGGCGCGGGCCAGCTCCACGGCCTGGCGGCCGGTACCGGCCTCGCCGACGACCTCCATGTCGGGGGCCGACGCCACCAGCAGGGCGAACGCCGCGCGGACGAGGTTCTGGTCGTCCGCCAGCAGCACGCGTATCGTCATGCGGTTCTCTCCGAGGTCAGGGGGTCGGCAGGGGGCGGGGCGGGGGTCGGCAGCACGGCCGTCACCTCGAAGCCGGCGGCGTCCCGGCGCGGTCCGGCGTCGAGAGTGCCGCCCACGCTGCGGGCCCGCTCGCGCATGCCGACGAGGCCGAAGCCCGGGGTGCCCGCCGGGTCGGGTCCGGTGCCGTCGTCGGTGACGGACAGCCGCAGGGCGCCCCGCTCGGCGTGCACCGCGACGCGGACCGACGGCTTGGGCCCCGCGTGGCGCACGGCGTTGGTCAGCGCCTCCTGCGTGATGCGGTAGACGGCGGCACCGACCGCGGGCGGGACGTCGTCGGCGCGCACCGACAGCTCCACGTCCGCTCCGGCGAGCCGGGCGCTCTCCGCCAGGTCGGGCAGCCCGCTCAGGCCGGGCAGCGGGCCGCGGGCGTCGGGCACGCCCGCGGTGTCCTGCGCCCTGAGCACCTCCAGGGTGGTGCGCAGTTCGCCGCGCGCCGAGCGGCAGGTCTCGGCGATGTCGTCGAGTGCCTTGGCGACGGCCTGCCGGTCCAGGCGTTCGGGGTCGGCGGTCAGGACGTGGGCGGCGACCGAGGTCTGCACCCCGATGAGGGTGATGCTGTGCGCCAGCAGGTCGTGCAGGTCCCGGGCGACCCGCAGGCGTTCCTCGGCGACGCGGCGCCGGGCCTCCTCCTCGCGGGTGCGTTCGGCGCGTTCGGCGCGCTCGACGATGGCGGCGACGTACTGGCGGTAGTACCGGACGTCGATGCCGCAGAAGAGGATGGCGATGACCCAGCCCGAGATGCGGATCAGTTCGAGCGCCTGGTGGGTGTTGACGGTGAGCATGATGCTCACGGACACGGTGAGGACCGCGATGCCGGTCAGGATGGTGCGCAGCGGGCGGCCGGTGACGGCCAGCGTGTAGAGGGCCACGTAGGAGGCGGGGCTCACGGCGGTGTGGTTGTTGTCCATCGCGTGGTACGGCCCGGCCACGGCGACCAGCACCGCGAGCACCAGCAGCGGGTGGCGCCGCCGCCACACGATCGGTATGTGCGCGGCGACCAGCAGCGTCCAGCCGAGCGCGTCCGGGCGGCGGCCGTCGTCGGTGAACAGCGCCAGGCAGACGGCGCCGAGCAGGAGGGTTCCCGCGAGCACGGCGTCGTTGCGGGTGCCGTGCTCGGCCGTGCGCGGGTCGCGGTTGATCGCGGCGATGATCCGCTCGGGCCTGCGGGGCCGGGCGGTCCGCCCCCGGTTCGTCGCTGTCGTGGTTGCCTGCACCCGTCCATACTCCGCGACGGGCGCGCCCCTCCGGGAGGGGAGGGGCGCGCTCCGGTCGCCGGGCACGTCAGACACCGACGGGCTCCCGTACGTCGTCCGGTGCGGGCCGGCCGGGTTCCCGGGACAGCCGTCCCGGCCACCACACCCGGCGTCGCAGGGCGACGCTGGCGCTGGTGACCAGGTAGGTGCGGACGAGGAAGGTGTCGAGCAGGACGCCGACCGCGATGACGAAGCCCAGCTCGACCAGCTGCACCATCGGCATGCTGGTGAGCACGGCGAAGGTGGCGGCGAGGACCAGTCCGGCCGAGGCGATGACGCCGCCGGTGGTGCGCAGCGCGGACAGCGCCGCCTGGGTGGGTTCGGCGCCGTTCAGGGACTCCTCGCGCATCCGGTGCATCAGGAAGATGCCGTAGTCGACGCCGAGGGCGACCAGGAAGACGAAGGAGAGCAGGCCGAGCCCGGGGTCGGTGCCCTCGAAGCCGAAGAGGGGATCGAAGACGAGGCCGCCGATGCCGAGGGCGGCGCCCCACACGGCGACGACGGCGGCGACCAGGATCAGCGGCGCGACCAGCGAGCGCAGCAGCACCGTGAGGATCAGCAGGACCGAAAGGAGCACGATCGGTACGACGATGGCGGTGTCCCGGGCGTTGGTGTCCTCCAGGTCGATCTGCTCGGCGCTGGGGCCGCCGACGTAGGAGCCGTCGAGCCTGTCGCGCAGGGACTCGATGGTGGCGGTCTCGGCGGCCGACTGGGGCGGCGCGGAGGCCAGTACGGTCAGCTCGGTCCAGCCGCCGCCGCTGCGGCCCGCCTCGGCGCTCTTCACGCCGCGGGTGTCGCGGATCTCGGCGAGCGCGGCGTCGGCGCGGTCGGTGGGGCTGATGACGCTGATCGGCTGGGTGCCGCGCTCCGGGTAGGCGTCGGCGAGGGTCTCCATCGCGGCGATCGCGTCGGGGCGGGTGGTGAAGGAGTCCTCCTGCTTGAGGTTGCCGGGCAGGGCGAAGGCGCCCAGCGCGAGCGCGCCGAGCAGGACGGCGCCGCCCACCAGGACGGTGCGGGGGCGGCGTTCGGCGGAGCTGCCCATCGCGGCGAACAGCGACCGGCGGGCCTTGGGGGTGCTGCCGTAGCGGGGCACCAGCGGCCAGAAGACGCGGCGGCCGAGCAGGACCAGGAGCGCGGGCAGCAGGGTCAGCATGGCGGCCAGCGCGCACAGCACGCCGACGGTGCCGAGGGGGCCCATGCCCCGGCTGGAGTTGAGGTCGGCGGCCAGCAGGCACAGGAGTCCGGCGGCGACGGTGCCGGAGGAGGCCAGTACGGCGGGTCCGCAGCCGCGCAGGGCGGCGACCATGGCGTCGTACGGCCGCTCGATGCGGCGCAGTTCCTCGCGGTAGCGGGAGACCAGCAGCAGCGCGTAGTCGGTGCCCACGCCGAAGACGAGGATGGTCATGATGCCGCTGCTCTGGCCGGAGACGGCGGTGCCGAAGGTCTGGTTGAGGCCGTAGGCGACGCCCATGGAGAGGTAGTCGGCGAGTCCGGCGACGGCGAGCGGGACCAGCCACAGGAAGGGGCTGCGGTAGATGAGGATCAGGAGGAGGGCGACCACCGCGGCGGTGGTGTAGAGCAGCGGGCCGTCCAGCGAGTTGTAGACCTCGGAGGCGTCGGTGGCGAGCGCGCCGGAGCCGCCGACCTCGACGCCGAGCCCGTCGCCCCCTTGGGCGATGTCCCGTACGTCGTTGACGAGGGCGTCGCGGGCCTTCTCGTCCGTGCCGGGCTCGGTGGAGGCGACCGGGTACATGAGGGTGGTGCCGTCCTTGGACGGGATGCCCGCCGGGCGGCCGGTGAGTTCGTGCGCCGCGGCTATCTCGGCGACCTGCCCGGCGGCGGTCTCCCGGTCGGCGGCGGTCAGTCCGGCGTCGCGGTGGTAGACGAGGACCATCTCGGTGGCCTCGCCGCCCGGCAGCCGCTCCTGGATCTTGGCGACCTGCGTCGAGTCGGCGCTCACCGGCAGGTAGTCGACGGCCCGGTCGCGCTGCACGTCGCCGAGTTTCGCCGCGAACGGCGAGGCGATCGCCAGCACGGCGATCCACAGTCCGAGCACCAGCCAGGGCACGGCCCGTCGCCGTCCCGCGCCTGTCGTTGTGGCCCCCATCTGACGGGCCTCCCTCCGGTGGATGTCTGGGTGGGTCTCCAGACTTCCGCCGGCGGGGCGCCGACGCGTCGGGCGTGAGGGCGAGCCTTCGGCTACTGCCCGGGGAGACGCGGGGCCGTCGCTACTCCCCGGGGAGTACGGCGGCCCTCAGGCCTGGTCGACCACCCACTTGCCGTCCTCCTCGTCGTCGACGCGCACCTCCAGCTCGCGCAGGCCCATGCCCGCGTCCCAGAGCTCCCGGAAGCGCTTGAGCCGGTCCCGTACGTAGTCCTGGCGCGCGGTGAGCCGGGTGCGGACGTTGACGTCCCGCAGGTCCTGCTCGATCTCGAACGACACCTCCTCGTCGTAGAGGATGAAGTCGTTGGTGGTGCCGCGCTGGAGGTGCGGGGGCAGTTCCGGCAGGACCGCCACGCGGACGTCGATGCGGCGCAGCTCCTGCTCCTCGCACAGCCGCAGCAGCCGGTCGTCGAGGTCGCGGGCGCTCTCCAGCAGGAACAGGCGGCGTACCGCGACGCCCTGTTCGTCGATGGCCGCCTGCTGGGCGTCGAGGTAGCGCCCGGCGGGCTCGCTGTTCCAGAACTGCCGGTCGACGGAGGTGCTGGTGGCGAGGATGGACTGCTCGGCGGCCTTGGTGAGGGTGAGCATCCAGTCGTGGTTCTCGCCGGGGCACTCGGCGCTCAGGTTGGTGAGGTCCGCCATGTGGCCGACCACCCGGGACATCTCCAGGTGGACGAAGGTGTGCAGGATGGAGGGGCTGGGCAGCAGGACGTCGGCGAAGCCCTTGGCCAGGTCGGGCACGCTGTCGATGCGGACCGGGTCCAGCGTGCGGGCGGCCTCTGCGGGCCCGTGGTCGACCTGGGCGACGTGCGTCTCGACCAGCTGTTTGACGTCCTCGGTGTGCCGGGTCAGGCCCGACTTCAGCTCGGTGTCGTACCGGCTGAGACCCTCGCGTACGGCGGCGGTGTTCTCGGCGAGGGCGTCCTCCACCCGGCGGGTGTGCTCCTCCAGCCGGGTGTGCTCGTCCGGCCGGGTGTGCTCGTCCGGCCGGTCCGGTGCCGGGCGCGGGGCCAGGCCGAGGACGTACTGGACGGCCAGCGCGGCGGCGGCGCAGAGCACGGCGGCCACGAACTGCCGCAGGGTGCCGTCGTCCGGGTCGAGGAGGGCCGCGACGCTCCAGAAGAGGCCGCCGACGACCAGGGCGACCAGCAGCATGCGGGCCCAGGGGGACTCGCCCCTCGGGTCGATCGGGTTGGTCGTACGGGGCGTGTGGTCGGGTCGGGGTGACTGTGCCGTGCTCATCTCGCTCTCTCCCCCCGTTGGGATACACGTCGGATCGTGCGGGGATGTGTGTGCGGTGACGGGCGTGCGGTGCTGCGCGTGCCGGACGGCGGGGCTCGGTCAGGTGGCCGGTTCCACCTCCCGGTGGGCTGCGGGGATGGCGTGCAGGGTGAGCTGGTCGCGGATGCGCTGCACCAGGGCCTGCCACTGCCGGGTGAAGCCGGGACGCTGCTCCAGCGGGTCCCACAGCGCGGCCAGTTCGCGGCCGACCCGGGCGCCCGGCATCCACAGGTGCAGGAGGTGGTCGACGGCCGGGCGCAGGGTCCGTACGACGGCGCCGGCGTCGTGGGCGGCCCCGGCGCCGAGTCGGAGGCCGTCGAGCATCCGGACGACGGTGGTGAGCAGCCAGTCGTGCAGGGCCAGGTCGTCGCAGAGCGCGGCCAGTTCGGCGCCGCTGGTGCCCTCGGGCACCCGCAGGCGGACGGTGCGCAGTTCGTCCTCGGCGAGGGTGAA
Source organism: Streptomyces sp. NPDC018026 (assembly GCF_044327745.1). Lineage (NCBI taxonomy): Bacteria > Bacillati > Actinomycetota > Actinomycetes > Kitasatosporales > Streptomycetaceae > Streptomyces > Streptomyces sp. NPDC018026. The sequence goes on along the minus strand of NZ_JBIRFY010000002.1, from coordinate 582,646 downwards.
CCGTTCCAGGGAGGGGCCCTCGCCGGGTGCCGCGGGCAGCGCCGCCCAGCGCAGCCGGGTGGGGCGGGAGCGGAAGGGCGGGCGCTGGTCGAGCAGGGGGTGGCGCAGCACCCGGGTGAGCAGGGCGTCGGCGATGAGTCCGACGTCGAGGTCGCCGTGGCGGGGGCCGCCGAGGACGCCCTGGGCGACCGCCTCGTGCGGGAGCTTGCCGAGCGGTTCGACGACGCCGGGCCGCACCAGGTACTCGCCCCAGGGCCGCCGCTGGTCGGGTCCGGTGCCGGGCAGGCGGCAGTGCGCGGAGGTCTGCAGCACGCGGCCCTCGGTGAGCGCGGCGTGCGCGGTGACGGTGCCGACGGCGCGGATGCGGGCGCCGTTGGCGCTGGGCAGGGGGCAGTCGACGCCGGTGAGGGTGGCGGGGGAACGCGCGTAGAGGCCGGGGCGTTCGGAGAGCAGCACGCGTTCGTCGGCGCGCAGGCCGAGGAGCTGGGCGGCGGAGCGGATGTCGAGGGCCTGCCGGGCGGGCAGCAGACAGGTGCGGATCTCGCCGCAGGCGAGGACGGCGGGCGGGGTGCTCTGCCGCGGCGCCATGTCAGGGCCCCGAGTAGTACACGTAGGAGATGCGGTCGGCGACCGAGTCGGGGACGGGCATGCGTTCCTTCCCGGAGCGGTCGGCGACCTGCGCGAGTGCTCCCGGGTCGACCTCGATCTGGTCGAGGATCACGCGGACGGCGTGTTCGACGGGGAGGAAGCGGGTGGGCAGGACGGAGCAGGTGCGGTAGGCGGCGAAGGGGTCCGCGCGCTCGTTGAGCTTCAGCAGGGTGGGCAGTTCGTCCCAGCTGTCGGGGAAGCCGGTGGCGGTGTGCGGCTGGGGGGCGAGGACGGCCTCGCCCTCGTTGCGCAGGAGTCCGAGGCGGGCGAGCTGCCAGACGGCGGCGAGGAAGGGGCAGGACCACAGGCGCTGCCCGTCGGCGTCGTCGCTCCACAGCTCGACGTCGAGGAAGACGGAGTGGCGGCGGGCGGCGGTCTCGTGCGGCGGCTGCCAGGCCACGGCCCGCTTCATGGCCTGCGGGGCGCGGGCGACGGGGCTGCGTTCGCCGTTGGCGAGCCAGCCGGTCTGCGCGGCGGGCGGGCGCAGGCCGTAGCTGCCGGGGGGCGGCGACTCGACGATGCGGGCGGCCACCGCCTCGGCGACGGGCACCTTGCCGGTGACGGCGCAGCCGGACTCGCGGGCCAGGTAGTCGACGGTCAGTCCGGCCCGCTCGGCCTCCGCGAGGAGCATGGGGACGACCTCGGCGGGGGTGGAGAAGCGGGTGAAGTAGTCGTCGATGAGGAAGCAGGTGCTGATCCGGGCCCGCTTGCCGCCGGCCCGGGCGGTGGCGGCGGTGCGGGCCGCCTCCACCCAGGGCCGTACTTCGGCGAAGTGCGCGCGCAGCCGTTCGGGTCCGGCCTCGAAGTCCTCCATGTAGAGGTGGCCCAGCTCCACGGAGAGGTGGGCCAGCGGCACGGACTGGGTGCGCGGCTCGGCGGCGGTCTCGCGGAACACGGGCTCCGTCACAGCCGCCCCCAGTGGGTGTCGTCCGTCAGGCGCCGGGCGATCTCCTCCAGCGCCTCCAGGGTCTCCTTGTTCGCTATCTGGGTGGAGAGGACGTCTTCCTCGGTGATGAGCTGCTCCTGCCACTGGAGGATGGGTTCCAGGGGCACGATGCCCAGGACGACGCTGTCGCCGATGCGGTGCTCGGCGGCGAGCCGGCGCAGCGCCTCGTCGCACGCCTGCATCCAGGTGGCCTGGGCGGTGGAGCCCTGCGACCACAGGGGCGACTCGGGGTCGGGCACGGCGGCCCGCACGAAGCGGATCGCGGCGCGCAGGTCGTCCTCGTCGTGGCCGCGCTCGACGCCGCCGCCGATGATGCCGTGCTCGGCGTGGACGAGTCCGGAGGCGGCGATCACGTGCTGGCGGGTCCAGCGGTGGAAGACCAGCCAGCGGAAGGGGATGTTGCTCATCCGGGGGTGGGCGGTGGCGTCGAGGACCATGTCGACGGCGTAGCTGCGGCCGGCGCTGAGGTCGACGAAGGTGACGTCGAACTCGGCGTTGAGCTTGAGCAGCAGGTCGACGCAGCGCTCCAGGGCCTCCTCGCCGGTGGCGAACTCGCCGCCGCCCGCGTCGCCGGGGAACAGCACCAGGCGGCCGGACTGGTTGGGGCGGGCGCGCAGCAGGGGGTGCTCGGTCTGCCGCCAGACGTCGATGCGGACCGGTTCGGCGGTCTCGCCCTCCAGGTAGGAGTGCAGGCCGCGCTCCTGGGTGCCGCGCATGGCGCCGGGCACGTCGAAGACGGCGGCGGCGGTGGGTGAGCCGAAGTCGAAGTCGACGTAGGCCACGTGGTCACCGGTGAGGGCTCGCTGGTAGGCCAGGTTGGCGCTGGTCACCGAGCGTCCCGTGCCTCCCTTGTCGGAGGCGGCGAAGACCAGCACGCTCACACCTCCTGGGCGGCGGCGCCCCTGGCCTGGGCCAGGGTGTCGAGTTCCTGGAGCACGGGAAGGGCCAGGGCGAAGGCGGTCGCGGGCCGGTCGTCGACCAGGCTGCGGGCGTGGTCGAGGCGGCTCTCGATGCTCCGCATGGCCCTGGCTCTGCTGCCGTCGGCGGCGGCGGACGCCTCCAGTTGCTCCTTGCCGAAGAGGTGGGTGGCCTCGCTGAGCAGTTCCCGTGCGAACTCGGCGAGTTCGGGGCTGCGGATGGGCTGCTGCTCGTACAGGATGCGGGCGGCGACGAGGCATTCGGTGACGCGCTCGGTGATGCTCCAGGACATGCGCAGTCCGGCGTCCTGGGCGTCGGGGTAGACGGCCTGGATGTTGTCCCAGAGTCCGGCGCCCTCCTCCTCGTCGATGCGCCGCTTCCACAGGTGTTCGAAGGACTGCTCGGCGAGGCGGAGCAGCCGGTCCTGGGCGCCGATGTTCCGGGAGAGTTCGGCGAGCTGGATGATGCGCTTGAGGAGCTGGGCGGAGAAGTCGGTCATCCGCCACAGGAGTTGGCCGCCGGCGCGCTCGGAGCCGGCGAGCGGCATGGTGACGCCGGGGGTGTGCAGCAGGAGGGTCGGGTCGTTCTTGGTCATGCGGCTGGTGACCCGGCCCCGGTCGGCGAGGCGCTCCATGATGGCGACGGTGCGGGTGAGGTCGTCGTCGGTCGCCTTCCGGCGGACCAGGTCGTGGACGAGGATGGCCGCGACGGTCAGGGAGAAGTACTCGGACTCCAGGCGCAGGCCGGTGGTCTGCCAGGGCAGGTCCTCCAGGGGCCAGCGCTCGCCGCCGAAGCGGGCGATCGCGGACCAGTACTGCTGGCTCAGTTCCCAGCGCAGGCGGAGCATCTCGGCGAGTTTCTGCTGGTCCTCGTCGAGCAGGCCGAGGGTGAGGGTGCGGTCGGAGAACAGGTCCTGGATGCCGTCGAGGGCGACGACGGTGAAGTACACGTAGGGCAGCCGGTCGGCGATGCCGTCGGGCTGGCCGAGGACGTCGACGTTCAGGTCGGTGATCTGCGGGGCGTCCTTGACGATGCCCCAGGCCCAGCCGCACTCGAAGAGCTGGCTCTCGTCGCGGATGCCCTCGTCGACCTGGATGCCTCGGGACAGGCTCTCGATGATGGTGGCGCGCAGCGGGCGTAACCGGCGGGAGAACTGCTGGAGGACGATCCGGTCGGACTGTCCGCCCTGGCCGATGACCTGGATCAGCCGCTTGCCCTGCTCCGACTCGGCGTCGAAGACGTTCACGGAGAAGGAGCGCAGCAGGCTGACCATCGCGGAGGTCAGCCGGGCGTTGGTGGCCTCGCGCAGCTCGGTGATGGCCTTCAGGACCTCGGGGCGGGTGGTGGTGCCCTCGTAGACCTTGAGGAAGCCGAGGGTGGCCAGGCAGAGCGTGACGGACATGGAGTAGGAGTCGACCACGCCCAGCTGGCGCTGTTCGTGGCTGATCGTGCCGCCGGGCTCGGAGGGGCGGAAGTAGTGTCCGCCGGAGAAGGTGGGGCTGTCGTCCGTGCCGGTGTGGGTGCGCATGAACTGGGTCAGCGCGGCGATCAGGTTGGGCGGGATCTCCAGCCGGCTGCCGACCCGGTCGAGGGCGCGCAGGACGTCACGTTCGGTGGTGTCCGGCTGGTCGAGCCGGAAGGCGGGTACCTCGGTGGCCGGATACAGCAGGCAGAGCAGACGCTCGGCGTCCGCGACGCTGCTCAGTCCGTCGGTGTCCCCCCGGACCAGCTTCCCGTCGTCGAACGAATGACGGGCCATGGCCTGCCAGATGTCCAGCAGGTGCTGGCGTGGCTTGATCTGCATCCCCGCACCCCTCGTACAGACCTCGTTGCCTTGTGTTCGGCATGTCCCCGTTGCGATGGTCCCCGTTGAGCATGTCCCCGTTCCTACGGGGCGGCAATCGCCGAATTGCGCCGTCCCAGGGCGAGGAGCATTCCCTCGTGCCCCGGCCGCACCGAGTGGTGCAGATCGTGGATCTCCAGCTCCTGGGTGAACGGCTCCAGGCTCTGGCCGACCGTTTCCTCGTTCACCCGGTAGGCCGGGTAGTCGTGGGCGCCGACGCGGTAGCCGACGGACTCCTTCATGAAGGCGGCGGCGAACGGCGCCCCCTCGCCGAGCGCGTTCATGAAGCAGCGCACGCCGCGGTGGAACTCCTCGGGCGCCTCCGACATGGAGTCGGCGACGAAGAACATGGTCCCCAGCGACCAGCGCCGGTCCCCGCCCTCCAGGTCGAACAGGTTGCCGCGCTCGACCCGGACGATGTCGGCGACCAGCGGTCTCGGTTCTACGGCGGCGTAGGCGGGGGCCTCGCGCAGCACGTCCCAGAAGGGGTCCCAGGCGATGTCGTACCCGGCCGGGGCGACCTGCTTCTCCAGGTACTCGACGTTCGGGTGCGCGTACTCCAGCAGGAGCAGCTTCTCGCACCAGGGCAGCATGGACAGGGCCGGATACAGGTTCGCGCCGGCGCCGACGTCGATGCCGCGCGCGGAGCGCGGCGGCGCTCCCTCGAAGCAGCGGGTGAAGTAGTCGCGCATCAACCGGACGATCAGCAGGTCGACTTCGAGCGGTGTCCGGTAATTGTTGTCCACGTACACCTCTGGATCGAACTTCGACCAAGGCGCGTCGGCGTTGCGATCCATAGTCACCCTGCCACGTTCCATTCGAATTTGGACATATCCCCAGTACTGTTCACGTTAAGTGACGCGGCCACTACGGACCAGTGCGGGAATACGCCATCCTCATCCGCCCGGCGCACGTCGGGCGCATGGTCGCACACATGAACTCGCCCTTGCATGAGGGAAGTTGGACGCTCACTCTAGCCAGAAGCAGACACTGGCCGCCACATGAGTCCTTCACCCGACCGTGTGGGGCACGGATGCCCAAGAGTTGACGCAGACCAGGGGGTTGCATGACCGCCGAACCGCTGGAACGTTCCCTCGACCACGACCCGCTCACCCGGCCCGGACTGCCACCGGACGACCTGCCACTGGACCTGCGCACGGCACGGGAGTCCGACCTGCCGGAACTGCGGCGGCTGGACGAGGAGGTCTTCCAGGACTTTGCCTATCCCGGGTTCCTGCTGCGCCAGCTCTTCGACATGTACGAGGAGCACTTCCTGGTCCTCGACGACGGCACGGGCAGGCTGCGCGGTTACGTGCTGGCCGCCACCCGGACGCTCGGCACCGACAGCTGGATCCTCGGGCTGTGCGTGACCGTGGACCGGCGCCGCCACGGGCTGGGCCGGGAGCTGATGCGGGAGGTGCTGAGCCGGTTGCGCCGGGACGGCATACAGGTCGTCCGCCTCACGGTGGAGCCCGCCAACCTCGCCGCCATCTTCCTCTACCGTTCACTGGGCTTCCGGCCCGAGGAGCCCGACGGCGGCCTGCGTCCGGACTACTTCGGCCCGGGCGTGCACCGCCAGATCATGCGGCTGGACCTCGCGCCGGACCAGGGCCTGCCCTAGGAGGGCGTGCCCGCCGAGTCCAGGAGGCGGGTCACGTCGTCGGAGCAGATGGTCAGGGCCGCGCCGACGGTGGCCAGGGCGTCGCGTTCGGCAGGGGTGTAGGGGCCGTCCGCCAGGGCGATGCGGGCACCCTGCAGCAGGATCGACTCGCGGCCGACGGCGGCGAGGTGCGGTGCCAGCGGGTCCAGCGCCTCGTGCAGCTCTATCGCCAGGCCCGGCACGCACGGTTCGCCGCGGACCCGGCCGGTGTCCGCCTCCAGCGCCTCGACGAGCGCGTCCAGCTGCTCCTCGGTGCAGTCCTCGAAGCCCGCCGCGCGCACCGCGACGGTCGCGGTCTCCAGCGAGGTGCGGGAGCAGGTGCCGCCCGCGGTCAGGACCGCGAGGGCGACGGTGTGGACGGCGTCGCGGAGCATCGCGGAGAAGCGGGTGGTGGTCGGGTGGTCCAGGACGTCGGTGCCGTAGTGGCGGCGGCAGGCCGCGCACTCGACGGTCGGCGCGGACTCGCCGCGGGGCAGCACGGGCACGCCCAGCAGGGTGAAGCGGCGGCGGCCGGTGAGCCGCGCGTAGTTGCGGTCGCCGCCGCAGCCGGGGCAGAAGAACTCGCCGTCGCCGACGGGCGTCCACGCGGTGCGGGTGCCCAGGATGCGTGGCAGCCGGGCAGCTCGGCTGTTTCGTCCCCGTCCTGGCAGCACGTCGCACCTCCGTAACGGCGCGACAGCATCGTCGCGCTGGCGTGATGTTAGCCACATCACCGACGTGGAGTCAGTACCCAGGACGATACCTTTCCGTGACCATCACAGATATATGGCCGGTATATGACGGGGTCCCGCCCGCCGGTTTCCGGCGAGCGGGACCTCAAACCACCGATTCGGCTGGTCAGCGAGCCGCGCGGTTGACGGCGGAGACGATCGCCTTCAGCGAGGCGCGCGTGGTGTTCGCGTCGATTCCGATGCCCCACAGCACCTTGTCGCCGATCGCGCACTCGATGTAGGAGGCGGCCTGCGCGGAGGCGCCCTCGCTCATCGTGTGCTCCTGGTAGTCCAGCAGCCGTACGTCGATGCCGACGCCCTGCAGCGCGTGGAAGAACGCCGAGATCGGGCCGTTGCCGGTGCCGACCAGCGTGGTCTCCGCGCCGTCGACCGTGGCGTCCACGGTCAGGGTGTCGACGCCGTCGCGGTCGGTCGTGGTCTGCCCGTTGGCCACCTGGATGCGGCCCCAGGGGTTGTCCGGGTTGGGCAGGTACTCGTCCTGGAAGACGTCCCAGATCGCCGTCGGCGTGATCTCGCCGCCCTCGGCGTCGGTCTTGGCCTGGATGAGCTTGGAGAACTCGATCTGCATCCGGCGCGGCAGGTCCAGGCTGTGGTCGTTCTTCAGGACGTAGGCGATACCGCCCTTGCCGGACTGCGAGTTGACGCGGATGACGGCCTCGTAGGAGCGGCCGACGTCCTTGGGGTCGATGGGCAGGTAGGGGACCGCCCACTCGATGTCGTCGACGGTGACGCCCTTGGCGGCCGCGTCGGCCTCCATGGCGTCGAAGCCCTTCTTGATGGCGTCCTGGTGGGAGCCGGAGAAGGACGTGTAGACCAGGTCGCCCACGTACGGGTGGCGCGGGTGGACCTCCATCTGGTTGCAGTACTCCCACGTGCGACGGATCTCGTCGATGTCGGAGAAGTCGATCTGCGGGTCGACGCCCTGGGAGAACAGGTTCATGCCCAGGGTGACCAGGTCGACGTTGCCGGTGCGCTCGCCCTGTCCGAACAGGCAGCCCTCGATGCGGTCGGCGCCGGCCATCAGCGCCAGCTCGGCCGCCGCCACCGCCGTACCGCGGTCGTTGTGCGGGTGGACGGACAGGCAGACGTGCTCGCGGCGGGACAGGTTGCGGCCCATCCACTCGAAGCGGTCGGCGTGCGTGGACGGCGTGGAACGCTCCACCGTGGCGGGCAGGTTGAGGATGATCTCGCGGCCGGGGCCGGGCTGGTAGGTGTCCATCACCGCCTCGCAGACCTCCAGGGCGAAGTCCAGCTCGGTGTCGGTGAAGATCTCGGGGCTGTACTGGTAGCCGAACTCCGTCTCGGGGCCCAGCAGTTTCTCGGCGTACTCCATGACCAGGCGGGTGCCGTCGACCGCGATCTGCTTGATGTCGTCCTTCGAGCCGCGGAAGACGACCCGGCGGAAGACCGGCGCGGTCGCGTTGTACAGGTGGACGGTGGCCCGCCTGGCGCCCTTCAGGGACTCCACCGTGCGCTCGATCAGGTCCTCGCGGGCCTGGGTCAGTACGGAGATGGTGACGTCGTCCGGGATGGCGTCCGGGTCCTCGACGATGGACCGTACGAAATCGAAGTCGGTCTGGCCGGAGGCCGGGAAGCCGACCTCGATCTCCTTGTAGCCCATCTTGACCAGCAGGTCGAACATGGCGCGCTTGCGGACCGGCGACATGGGGTCGATCAGGGCCTGGTTGCCGTCGCGCAGGTCGGTGGAGAGCCAGCGGGGAGCGGTGGTGATCCGCTGGCCCGGCCAGGTGCGGTCGGCGATGTCGACCTGGTCGTAGCCGCGGTACCTGGCGGTCGGCATGGGGCTGGGCTGCTGGCGGTTGGCCATGATGGCGTGGGCTCCTCGTGATGTCCGCGGATCTCGGCGGTGTCCGCGTCGTCCGCGTGTCCGGAAGGACGGCCGACGGCACCACCAAGCTCCGCGGGGAGGGAGTCGGCCTCTACAGGCCCTCGCCGCGGCAGCTAAGGAGAAGCAGCCCGAATCGCATGATGCCCAGCACCCTAGCCGAGTCACGCGGGTCACGCGGGTCCGTATCAGTATGCGGGACCGGAGTGAGAAAGGGGACAAAGAGTGCCGTATACCACTCCCGGCCGGGCCACGGGAGCCCCTTCCCGCCTCTGTGCACCGATCGTGGTTGCGGGTGGTGACAGTACGGTCACTCAGTGCGAGAGTGCCGGACATGACGACACACGGGGGCTTCCAGCCCGTCTTCTGCACGATCGTCCCGCCCCACGTCCTCGACCGGCTCGCCCGCAACACGGACCCCGTGCTCGCCGGGCCCGCCCGCCGCACCATCCAGCGCGACGCCGCCGAACGCACCCGCCGCGGCCTGACCGCGGTCGTCGGCGCCCCCTCCGTGGCCCCGCGCGCGGGCGCCGAGCCCGGGAAGCCGCAGCGCACGGTCTACGACGCCCGCCACGGCACCGACCTGCCGGGCGACCAGGTGCGCGCCGAGGGCGAGGAGCCCGGCCAGGACGCCACCGTGAACCGCGCCTACGCGGGCCTGGGCGCCACCTTCGAGCACTACCTCAAGGTCTACCGCCGCGACTCCATCGACGGCGCGGGCCTGCCGCTGGACGCGACCGTGCACTACGACCGCGAGTACAACAACGCCTTCTGGAACGGCGAGCAGATGGTCTTCGGCGACGGGGACGGGGAGATCTTCCTCGACTTCACCATCGCCCTGGACGTGATCGGCCACGAGCTGACCCACGGCGTCACCCAGCACACCGCCAACCTGACCTACTACGGCCAGCCCGGCGCCCTCAACGAGTCGGTCTCCGACGTCTTCGGCTCCCTCATCAAGCAGTACGCGCAGGGCCAGACCGCCGCCGAGGCCGACTGGCTGATCGGCGCCGGGCTGCTCGCCCCGCGGGTGACGGGCGAGGCGCTGCGCTCCATGAAGGCGCCGGGCACGGCCTACGACGACGACGTGCTCGGCAAGGACCCGCAGCCCGCGACGATGGACGACTTCGTGCGCACCGGCCGCGACAACGGCGGCGTGCACATCAACTCCGGCATTCCCAACCACGCCTTCTACCTGCTCGCCACCGCGCTCGGCGGGCACGCCTGGGAGCGGGCCGGGCAGCTCTGGTACGACGTGCTGACCGGCGGCGAGCTGGCCCAGGACGCCTCGTTCACGGACTTCGCGACGCTGACGGTGCGGGCCGCCCGGGAGCGCCACGGCGACGGGGACGAGCTGGAGGCGGTCGGCAAGGCCTGGGAGCAGGTCGGGGTGCGGACGCGGTAGTTCCGTACTAGACACGGGTCCATGCGGATTCAGGTGAGGCGCACAGGAGGCTTCGCGGGCATCGAACGCCATGCGGAGGTCGAGACCGCGGGACGCCCCGACGCGGACGAGTGGCACGCGCTGGCCGAGCGGGCGGTCGCCGACGGCCGGACCACCCCGCCGGTCGGGGTGCCGGACGGGTTCAGCTACCAGCTCACCGTGGACGGGCGGACGGTGTACGCCGCCGATCCCCGGCTGACGGACGAGCAGCGGGCGCTGATCTCGCGGGTGCTGAAGGAGGGCGCGTAACACCGGGTGGGCGCACGGGCGTTGACTTCCCTTACCGGGGGTACGGATGATCCGCGCATGGCGACTGACGCGATGCCGGCGCACCCGATGCCGCGGTTCCCGGACGGCTTCCTGTGGGGCGTGTCCACGTCCGCGCACCAGATCGAGGGCGCGGCCGGGCTGCGGGGGCCGTCCGTGTGGGACGCCTTCACGGCGGAGCCCGGCCGGGTGAAGGACGGTTCGACGGCGGCGGTGGCCTGCGACCACTACCACCGCTACCGCGAGGACGTGGCGCTGCTCGCGGACCTCGGCGTGGACGCCTACCGCTTCTCCGTCTCCTGGACACGGGTGGACTCCCCCGGCGGCCTGGACTTCTACGACCGCCTGGTGGACGAGCTGTGCGCGGCGGGCGTGCGGCCGGTGCCGACGCTGTTCCACTGGGACCTGCCGGCGGGCCTGGACTGGCTGGAGCGGGACACCGCCGCCCGGTTCGCCGCGTACGTGTCGGTCGTCGCGGAGCGCCTCGGCGACCGGGTCGGCAAGTGGATCACCCTCAACGAACCCGCCGAGCACACCCTGCTCGGCCACGCCCTCGGCGTCCACGCCCCCGGCCGGGAGCTGCTGTTCGACGCCCTGCCGGTCGCCCACCACCAGCTGCTGGCGCACGGCCTGGCGGTACGGGCCCTGCGCGCGTCCGGCGCCACCGACGTCGGCATCGCCAACTCGCACGGCCCGGTCTGGGCCGCCTCGGACGGCCCGGCCGACCGGGAGGCGGCCGACTTCTACGACCTCCTGCTGAACCGGATGTTCGCCGACCCGCTCCTGACCGGTCGGTACCCGGAGGGCATCGGTGACCTCATGCCCGGTTCCGCCGCAGAGGTCGAGGCCGACCTGGAGATCATCGCCGAGCCACTGGACTGGTACGGGGTGAACTACTACGCGCCGACGCGGGTGGGCGCCCCGCAGGGCGCGGAGATCGAGTTCGGCGGGATGACGCTCCCGGCCGAACTGCCCTTCTCGGTGCGCCGGATCGAGGGGCGGCCGGTGACGGACTTCGGCTGGCCCGTGGTCCCGGAGGGGCTGACGGAGCTGCTCACCGGCTTCCGGGACCGCTACGGCAACCGGCTCCCGCCGGTCGTGATCACGGAGAACGGCTGCTCCTACGAGGGCCTCGACGACCGGGACCGCATCGCCTACCTCGACGGGCACGTGCGCGCCCTGCACCGGGCGATCGAGGCGGGCGTCGACGTGCGCGGCTACTTCGTGTGGTCGCTGCTGGACAACTTCGAGTGGGCCGAGGGGTACGCCCGCCGGTTCGGACTGGTCCACGTGGACTTCGAGACGCTCCGGCGGACGCCCAAGGCGTCGTACGGCTGGTTCCGGGATCTGCTCGACGGGCAGCGGCGGGTACCGGTCGGATAAACCCCTCGGTGCTGTCGGCGGGGAGTCGTACGCTGGAGTCAGCAGACACACCCGTCACGCGGCGGACGCCGCAGAGGAGGACGAGCAGGCCTAGAGCGCCGGCCCATGACTCAGACACCCTCAGCCCACACCCCCGCGCAGGGGCAGGCGAGCGCACGGATCACCGTCCCCGCCCAGCACCCGATGGTGACCGTACTGGGCTCCGGAGACTCCCTCCTGCGCGTGATCGAGAAGGCCTTCCCGGCGGCCGACATCCATGTCCGGGGCAACGAGATCAGCGCCGTCGGCGACACCCATGAGGTCGCCCTCGTACAGCGCGTGTTCGACGAGATGATGCTGGTGCTGCGCACGGGGCAGCCGATGACGGAGGACGCAGTGGAACGCTCGATCGCCATGCTCAAGGCGAGCGAGAACGGGGAGAGCGACGGCCGGGAGACCCCGGCCGAGGTGCTCACGCAGAACATCCTGTCCTCGCGCGGCCGCACGATCCGCCCCAAGACGCTGAACCAGAAGCGGTACGTCGACGCGATCGACAAGCACACCATCGTCTTCGGCATCGGCCCCGCGGGCACCGGCAAGACCTACCTGGCGATGGCCAAGGCGGTGCAGGCCCTGCAGTCCAAGCAGGTCAACCGCATCATCCTGACCCGCCCGGCGGTGGAGGCCGGGGAGCGGCTCGGCTTCCTGCCGGGCACGCTGTACGAGAAGATCGACCCGTATCTGCGCCCGCTGTACGACGCGCTGCACGACATGCTCGACCCGGACTCGATCCCGCGGCTGATGGCGGCGGGCACGATCGAGGTCGCGCCGCTGGCCTACATGCGCGGCCGCACGCTGAACGACGCGTTCATCATCCTGGACGAGGCCCAGAACACCAGCCCCGAGCAGATGAAGATGTTCCTCACCCGGCTCGGCTTCGACTCGAAGATCGTCATCACGGGTGACGTGACCCAGGTCGACCTGCCCGGCGGCACGAAGTCGGGTCTGCGGCAGGTGCAGGACATCCTGGACGGCGTCGAGGACGTCCACTTCTCCCGGCTCACGTCCCACGACGTCGTCCGGCACAAGCTGGTGGGCCGTATCGTCGACGCCTACGAGCAGTACGACAGCAGGAACGGCACCGAGAACGGCGGCCACAACGGCGGCCGGACACCGAGACACGGTGCCAAGGCCAAGGGGAAGTAGACCAGCACGACCATGTCGATCGACGTCAACAACGAGTCCGGAACCGAGGTCGACGAGCAGGCGATCCTCGACATCGCCCGCTACGCGCTCGCGCGGATGCGCATCCACCCGCTCTCCGAGCTCTCGGTGATCGTCGTGGACGCCGGCGCCATGGAGCAGCTGCACATCCAGTGGATGGACCTGCCGGGTCCCACCGACGTGATGTCCTTCCCGATGGACGAGCTGCGTCCGCCGTCCAAGGACGAGGAGGAGGCTCCGCAGGGGCTGCTCGGCGACATCGTGCTCTGCCCGGAGGTCGCCGCCAAGCAGGGCGCCGAGGCGGCGACGGAGCACTCCATGGACGAGGAGCTCCAGCTCCTGACCGTCCACGGGGTGCTGCACCTGCTCGGGTACGACCACGAGGAGCCCGACGAGAAGGCCGAGATGTTCGGTCTGCAGGCCGCGATCGTGGACGGCTGGCGTGCGGAGAAGGGCCTGACCGGCCCGTCCCCGGCCCCGACGGTCTCATGAGCCTCCCGCTCGTCGCCGGTGCCGTCGCCCTGGTGGTGGTCGCCTGGCTGGCCGCGTGCGCGGAGGCGGGGCTCGCGAGGGTCTCCAGCTTCCGCGCCGAGGAGGCGGTACGGTCCGGGCGCCGGGGCGGCGAGAAGCTCGCCCAGGTCGCCGCGGACCCGACCCGCTACCTCAACGTGGCACTGCTGGTCCGCGTCGCCTGCGAGATGGCGGCCGCCGCGCTGGTCACGTACGCCTGCCTGAGACAGTTCGACGGCACCGGCGAGGCGCTGATCATCGCCATCGCGGTGATGGTGCTGCTCTCCTACGTCGCCGTCGGGGTCTCGCCGCGCACCATCGGCCGCCAGCACCCGCTGAACACGGCGACCGCCGCGGCGTACGTGCTGCTGCCGCTGGCCCGGATCATGGGCCCGATCCCGTCGCTGCTGATCCTCATCGGCAACGCGCTGACCCCGGGCAAGGGCTTCCGCCGGGGTCCCTTCGCCTCGGAGGCGGAGCTGCGGGCGCTGGTGGACTACGCCGAGAAGGAGTCCCTGATCGAGGCCGAGGAGCGCCGCATGGTGCACTCGGTGTTCGAACTGGGCGACACCCTGGTGCGGGAGGTCATGGTGCCGCGCACCGACCTCGTGGTCATCGAGCGCTACAAGACCATCCGGCAGGCCCTCACCCTCGCCCTGCGCTCCGGTTTCTCCCGGATACCGGTGACCGGCGACAGCGAGGACGACATCGTCGGCATCGTCTACCTGAAGGACCTGGTCCGCAGGACGCACATCAGCCGGGACGCGGAGAGCGACCTGGTCTCCACCGCGATGCGTCCGGCGTCCTTCGTGCCGGACACCAAGAACGCCGGTGACCTGCTGCGCGAGATGCAGAAGGAGCGCAACCACGTCGCCGTCGTCATCGACGAGTACGGCGGCACGGCCGGCATCGTCACCATCGAGGACATCCTGGAGGAGATCGTCGGCGAGATCACCGACGAGTACGACCGGGAGCTGCCACCGGTGGAGGAGCTGGGCGGGGACCGTTTCCGGGTCACCGCCCGCCTGGACATCGGCGACCTGGGCGAGCTGTACGGCCTGGACGAGTACGACGACGAGGACGTGGAGACGGTCGGCGGTCTGCTCGCGAAGGCGCTGGGCCGCGTCCCGATCGCCGGGGCGTCCTCGATCGTGGAACTGCCCGACGGCCGTGAGCTGCGGCTGACGGCGGAGGCCGCCGCGGGCCGCCGGAACAAGATCGTGACGGTGCTGGTGGAGCCGGTGGGCGCGGCGAAGCCGGCCGAGGAGGCCGCGTCCGAATGACCCCCGGGGAACTGCGCGACTTCTGTCTGTCCTTCAACGCCGCGGTGGAGGACTTCCCCTTCAACCCGGAGACCTCCGTCTTCAAGGTGCTGGGGAAGATGTTCGCGCTGACCTCGCTGGACGGGCGCCCGCTCACCGTCAACCTCAAGTGCGACCCGGACGACGCGCTCCGGCTGCGCGCCGACCACCCGGGGCTGATCGTCCCCGGGTGGCACATGAACAAGCGGCACTGGAACACGGTGACGGTGGGCGGCGCACCGGACGGGCGCCGGCTCCCGGACCGTGTCGTCCGGGAGCTGGTGGAGGACTCGTACGACCTCGTCGTCGCCGGTCTACCGCGCGCGGAGCGGCTCCGCCTCGACCGCCCCTGAGCCCGCCGCCCGGTTGACGCGCAGCCCCACCCCGACCAGTACGGCCGCCGCCAGCACGATCACCGCGTCCAGGACCAGCACCGTACGGACGCCGGAGGCGAGGTCGGTGGCGGTGGTGGCCAGCACGCCGAGCAGCGGGATGCCGACGGTGATGCCGACCTGCTGGGTGGAGGTGACCAGGCCGGTCGCCAGGCCCTGCTCCGCGTCGGGGACGCCGGAGGTGACGGTCAGGCCGTAGGAGATGATCGCGCCCAGGTGGCACATGCTGGCCAGGGACACGGCGGCGGTGGCGAGCAGCACCGACCGGCCGCCCTCGCCCAGCGCCAGCAGGGACAGGCCGATGGCACCCTGTCCAGCGAGCGAGCCGACCAGGGTGCGGCGGGCGCCGAAGCGGCCGATGACGCGCGGGGCGAGGGAACCGGCCAGCACCGACAGCACGCCCTGCACTCCGAAGACCAGGCCGGTCTCGAAGGCGCTCAGGTGCAGGATCTCCTGGAGGTACAGGGTGAGCACGAAGACGACCGTCGACATCATCGAGAAGGTGACAAGACCGCCCAGGTTGCCCCACGCGACCGTGCGGCGGCGCAGCATCGGCAGCGAGACCAGCGGCGCCGCGCTGCGCGACTCGACGGCCACGAAGGCGGCCAGCAGCAGCAGGCCCGCGACGAGGGCGACCAGGACGTCGGTGCGGCCGAAGCCGTGCTCGGCGGCCGTGGTCAGGGCGTAGATCAGGGAGAGCAGGCCGCCGGTGACGGTGATGGCGCCGGGGACGTCGAGGCGGGGCCGCTCCGGGGTCCGCGACTCGGGCAGCAGGCGGGGCGCGAGGGGCAGCACGATCAGGGCGAACAGGGCGAGCAGGCCCATGGTGGAGCGCCAGCTCAGCAGGTCGGTCAGGACGCCCCCGGCCACCATGCCGACGGTGAAGCCGAGCGAGAGCAGGGTGCCGGAGATGCCGAGGGCGCGGTCGCGGGCGGGGCCCTCCGGGAAGGTCGTGGTCAGCAGGGACATGCCGGTCGGGACGATGGCCGCCGCGCCGAGGCCCTGGAGGGCACGCCCGGCGAGGAAGGAGGCCGGGTCCCAGGCGAGGGTGGCCAGCAGGGAGGCGGCGCCGAAGAGCGCGAGCCCGGCGAGGAAGAGCCGCCGGCGGCCGTAGAGGTCGCCCATGCGCCCGAAGAGCAGCAGGAAGCCGCCGGACGGCAGGGCGAACGCGGTGACCGCCCACTGGAGGGCGGAGGTGCTCATGCCGAGGTCCGCGCCGAGCACGGGCAGGGCGACGTTCAGGACGGAGAAGTCGAGCGCGACCATGAACTGGGCCGCACAGAGCACGAACAGGACCAGCCGGTCGCGCGCGGAGAGCCGTGGAGCGGACGGTTCCGGCGCCACGGGGGCCGGGGTGGGAGTCGGGGTGGTGTCGATCGCCATGGACATGAGCCTCGGGCCACCGGAATAGTTGTGGGGAGACGCCGATTGTTCTGGTGGTGCCACCACCAGGCACCGGCAGGCACCACAGGCGTGGCTACGGGGGGAGTGCGTACGTGCCGGACGTGATCACGAGGACCGGGACCGCGGGCCGGGACCGGCGCCGCAGTGAGCTGCGGGAGTTCCTGATGAGCCGGCGGGCCCGGGTGTCCCCGGCCGAGGTCGGGCTGCCGGACGGCGGGGCGCGGCGCCGCACGCCGGGGCTGCGCCGCGAGGAGGTGGCCGTGCTCGCCGGGGTGGGCGCGTCCTGGTACCAGTGGCTGGAGCAGGGCCGCGACATCTCCGTCTCCCCGCAGGTGCTGGACGCGGTCGGCCGGGTGCTGCGGCTCAGCAACACCGAGCGCCGCCACCTGTACGTGCTGGCGGGGCTGAACCCGCCCGCGGCCGAGGTCGAGCCGTCGAAGCGGGACATGTGCGAGGGGCTGCGGCGGCTGATCGACACGTGGATGCCGTATCCGGCGCACATCATGGACCGGTACTACAACTGCGTGCTGTACAACGACGCGGCCTCGATGGTGCTGGGCATGCGGCCGGACACGACGTGGAACTGCATCCTCGACTTCTTCACCGACCCCCTCTACCGCTCCCGCGCCCGCAACTGGGAGCACAACGCGCGCACGGTCGTCGCCCAGTTCCGCGCCACCTGCGCGGCCAACCCGGACGACGAGGGCTTCCAGCAGGTGCTGGCGGACCTGAAGGGGGCCAGCGCCGAGTTCGCCGCGCTGTGGGAGGAGCGGGACATCGAGGACGCGGGGCAGATCCGCAAGGAGCTGGACCACCCGCTGGTGGGCCTCCTCAGCCTGGAGTCGACGGCCCTCCAGGTCCCGGCCCGCCCCGACCTGACCATCGTGCTGCACACACCGCTGGAGGAGGCGAACACGGCGTCGAAGCTGGCGTGGCTGGCGTCACCGGAGGGCCGACGCGGGGCGATGTACCCGGTGGCTGGGTGAGCGGCCCGGCCTCCGGCGGGGCTCCGTATGCTCACCCCATGACCACCGAGACTCCCGGCCTCGACCCCGAGGACCGCAAGATCGTCACCCTGGCCCGCTCGGCCCGCGCCCGCAACGGCGTCCCCGAGGGCGCGGCCGTCCGCGACGAGACCGGCCGCACGTACGTCGCCGGCACGGTCGCCCTGGACTCCCTGAAGCTCAGCGCGCTGCGTACGGCGGTGGCGATGGCGGTGGCGTCCGGCGCGAAGTCCCTGGAGGCCGCGGCGGTGGTGACCTCGGCGGAGTCGGCGTCGGAGGAGGACCGGGCGGCGGTACGGGACCTGGGCGGGGCGGAGACACCGGTGCTGGTGGCCGGTCCGGACGGCACGGTGCGGGCCACGGTGAGCGCGGGCTGACACTCGCGGGCCCGGCGGGCGACCGTGGTACGGCGGGGCTCCGGGGATCAGGGACAATGGGCGCCATGAGCGTTCGTACCCAGTCATCCGAAGAACCGGCCGAGACTGTTCACCGGGCCGGCTTCGCCTGCTTCGTGGGCCGTCCCAACGCGGGCAAGTCCACCCTGACGAACGCTCTGGTCGGGCAGAAGGTGGCGATCACCTCCAACCGGCCGCAGACCACCCGGCACACCGTGCGGGGCATCGTGCACCGCGAGGACGCCCAGCTGATCCTGGTGGACACCCCGGGTCTGCACAAGCCGCGCACGCTGCTGGGCGAGCGGCTCAACGACGTGGTGCGCACCACGTGGGCCGAGGTGGACGTGATCGGCTTCTGCCTGCCGGCCAACGAGAAGCTGGGCCCCGGTGACCGCTTCATCGCCAAGGAGCTGGCGGGGATCAGGAAGACCCCGAAGGTCGCGATCGTCACCAAGACCGACCTGGTGGACTCCAAGACGCTGGCCGAGCAGCTGATCGCGATCGACCAGCTGGGCAAGGAGCTGGGGATCGCCTGGGCGGAGATCGTCCCGGTGTCCGCCACGGCGAACCAGCAGGTGGACCTGCTCGCCGACCTCCTCACCCCGCTGCTGCCCGAGGGCCCGGCGCTCTATCCCGAGGGCGACCTGACGGACGAGCCCGAGCAGGTCATGGTCGCGGAACTGATCCGCGAGGCCGCGCTGGAGGGCGTACGGGACGAGCTGCCGCACTCCATCGCGGTGGTCGTCGAGGAAATGCTCCCGCGCGAGGACCGCCCGGCCGACAAGCCGCTCCTCGACATCCACGCCAACGTCTACATCGAGCGCCCGAGCCAGAAGGGCATCATCATCGGGCCCAAGGGCAAGCGCCTGAAGGACGTCGGCATCAAGTCCCGCACCCAGATCGAGGCCCTCCTCGGCACCCCGGTCTTCTTGGACCTGCACGTGAAGGTCGCCAAGGACTGGCAGCGCGACCCGAAACAGCTGCGGCGCCTCGGGTTCTGAAGCCGCCCCCGGGCATCGCGGGCCCGGAAACCGCCCGGCCCGACACCCCCGCCCCGCCACGCGGCGGTAGCCGCACATTGATACAGCTTGGACCTGCACGTGAAGGTCGCCAAGGACTGGCAGCGCGACCCGAAGCAGCTGCGGCGCCTCGGGTTCTGAAGCGCCCGAGGGGCAGGGGCGGTCAGGATGCCGGGCGGCGGAAGCCGATGGTCGGGACCGCGCGGCGCAGGGGCCAGGAGCCGGGCTGGGCGTCGGGGACCAGGTCGGCCAGGAAGGCGTAGCGGCGCAGGGCCGTCGGGTCCTGGCTCTCGACCGACTGGACCTTGCGCCACCAGGTGGCGATCTCGCACCAGCCGGGTGCCGACAGCGAGCCGCCGAACTCCTGGACGGACAGCGCCGCGGTCAGGCCCGCGAAGGCGAGCCGGTCGGCGAGCGGCCAGCCGGCCAGGGTGCCGGTGACGAAGCCGGCCACGAAGACGTCCCCGGCACCGGTCGGGTCCAGGGCCTCCACCTCGATGGCGGGGACCTCGGCGCTCTCCCCCGTGCGCCGGTCGACCGCGTACGCGCCGTCCGCGCCGAGGGTGACCACCGCGAGCGGCACGTGCTCGGTCAGTGCGTGCGCGGCGGCGCGCGGGCAGGTGGCGCCGGTGTAGCGCATGGCCTCCTCCGCGTTCGGCAGGAAGGCCTCGCAGTGCGCGAGGTCGGGCAGTCCGGCCAGGTCCCAGGCGCCGGTGTCGTCCCAGCCGACGTCGGCGAAGACGCGGGTGCCGCTCGCGGCGGCCTGGGCGATCCAGGGGGCCCGGACACCGGGCGTGAGGGAGGCGACGGCGGCACGCGCGCGGGGCGGGCGGTCGGGCGACGGCTCCTCCGGCGGCGGCTGGTGGCCGTGGGAGACCATCGTGCGCTCCCCCTCGTACGCCATCGACACCGTCACCGGCGAGTGCCAGCCGGGCACGGTGCGGGACGGGGACAGGTCGATGCCCTCGCCCTGGGCGAGCGCGTCCCAGCAGTAGTCGCCGTAGTGGTCGTCGCCGAAGGCGGCGGCCAGCGAGGTACGCAGGCCGAGACGGGCCAGCGCGGTCGCCATGTTGGCGATGCCGCCCGGGCTCGACCCCATCCCCCGGGCCCAGGACTCGGTCCCGCGCACCGGGGCGGAGTCGAGGCCGGTGAAGACGACGTCGAGGAAGACGGTGCCCGTCAGGTACACGTCCCAGGGCGGGTCCTGCGGGGCGCGCAGGCCGGCGAGGGGGTCGACCTCGGGCCGGCGGTGCGCTCCCTCGCCCTGGGTGTGGCGGTGTGTTCGCTCCTCGGCCGGCACGACGGGCATCGCCGGCATGGCCGGCACGACCTGCACGTCGGACGCGGACGTGGTGGCGGTGGCGGTGACGCTGGCGGTCGACACGGTGGACGCGGTGGAGGCTGTCACGGTGCGCTCCCTGGCATGGTGCGGATCAGGCCAGTGTGCACCACCGCGCGGACAACCCGGCGCAGGAACCGGGACCGCCGGTCACCAGCGCGGCACGGCCGGGGTGACCCACGCGGGGTCGGCGGCCCGCATCGCGGCCGCGTCGTCGCGCTCGCGGAGCGTGCCGTCGTCGTCGAGCCAGCGGCGGTGGAGGAAGGCCAGCCGGTCGCGGTCGAGTTCGACGCCGAGGCCGGGGGCGTCGGAGACGGCGACCCGGCCGCCGTCGAAGGCGAGCCGTTCGGTGAGCACGTCCTCGGACTGCCAGGGGTAGTGGGAGTCGCAGGCGTGGTGGAGGCCGGGCACGGTGGCCGCCACGTGGGTCATGGCGGCGAGGCTGATGCCGAGGTGGGTGTTGGAGTGCATGGACACTCCGACGCCGAAGGTGCGGCACACGGCGGCCAGTTGCTGGGTGTTGCGCAGCCCGCCCCAGTAGTGGTGGTCGCAGAGCACGACCTGCACGGCGCCCTCGGTGAACGCCTCCTGGATCTCGGCGAACGTCGTCACGCACATGTTGGTCGCGAGCGGCACCCCGGTCCGCGCCGCGACCTCGGCCATCGCGGGCGTGCCGAGGGCCGGGTCCTCCAGGTACTCCAGGACGTCCCCGACCTCCCCGGCGACCTTCAGCGAGGTCTCCACGGACCAGGCCCCGTTGGGGTCCAGGCGCAGGGGGTGCCCGGGGAACGCCTCGGCGAGGGCCCTGACGGCGGCGATCTCCTCGTCGGGCGGGAAGACGCCGCCCTTGAGCTTGAAGGAGGTGAAGCCGTACCGCTCGGTGAAGGCGCGGGCCTGGGCGACGACTCCGGCCGGGTCGACGGCGGCACCCCAGTCGTCCTTCTCTGCCGCCACGCCCTCGGGGTGGTCGGCCCACTTGTAGAACAGGTACGCGCTGTACTCGACGCTGTCGCGGACCTTGCCGCCGAGCAGCGCGTGCACGGGCAGGCCGAGCGCCTTGCCGAGGGCGTCGAGGCAGGCGACCTCGAAGCTTGAGACGACGGACAGGCGCAGCTTGTCGGCGGTCTGGACCCCGCGCAGCCCGCCGACGTCGACCTGTGCGGAGACCCGGGAGGAGTCGACGGCGACCTCGTCGGCGAGGGTGAACAGGCCGTTGAGGTCGCTCACCTGGCGCCCCACCAGCTTGTCCGCGAACGGGCGGGCCAGCTCCAGGTACTTGGTGTCGCCGTAGGTCTCGCCGACACCGGTGATCCCGTCGGCGGTCTCGACCTCGACGATCAGCCGGGGGGTGTACGGCTGGTGCACGCCCTGCGTGTTGAGCAGCGGCGGGTCCGCGACGAGGATCGGCCTGAGGCGGACGGCAGTGATCGTGAGGTCGCGGGTCACAGGGCGGCTCCTACGAGGTCGAGTCCGGTGGGATCTCGTCGTCTCCACCGCGCATGTTTTCGTATGTAGATGTAATCCATGTATGGAAATGGAGATTAGATAGGCGACCCTGGAGCGTCAATGGGTCGACATCTCGCGGGGCCGGGTCCGCACCGACCTCGGAGGCGGCGATTCCGGCCGGAAGCGGCTCGGTCCGCTGACATTGGCGCTCGCTGCTACCCGGCTTCTAAACTCCCAAACGGATATGTGACCTAGATCACATCGACTCGCTTGTTTCGGGGCTCCTTCCGCTTGATACAAATTGCCCGCGCGCCCTTCTCGGTCGACGGGTCGTCGCCCCTTCCCTCCCCATCGTCCCTTTCGCATGCCCTGGGAACGCCCGTGTTCGCCCCCCGCACCACTCCCTGGCCCCTCGTCGCCCTTTTCACGGCCGGGTACCTGCCTCCCTACCTGCTGCCCACCACCGTCGGCAGACTCGACACCAGCCTTCCGCTGTCCACCACGCAGGCGGGCGCCGTCGGCAGCGCGCTGCTGCTGAGTTCGGCGACCGCGGGCTTCCTGCTGGCCTCCCGGGTGCAGCGGCTCGGCGCCCGGGCATCGGCCCGCCTCGGCCTCGTCCTGGCCGTCCTCGGCTACGGCGCCGCCGCGCTCACCACCGCCGTCCCGGCCGTGGTCCTGGGCGCGGTCGTGGGCGGTTTCGGGTCGGGGACGGCCATGACGGTCGCCGCCACCCGGATCGCCGCCGAGAAGGATCCCCACCGCGCCTCCACGGTGGGCCTGCTGAGCGTGTCCGCGCTGGCCGGTGCGGTGTACCTGACGGTGCCGCACCTCGGCCGGGCGCACGGGCTGCCGCTGGCCGCGATCGCCCTGACGGCGCTGGCGGTGTGGCCGCTGACCGGCCGCCTGCCGGGCCCGGCGGCCGACTCCCCGGCCGCACCCGGCACCGACGCCACCGCCCCGCTCCCCCACCGCCGTTCGGGGCTCGTCCTCGCCGTCACCGTGCTGTGCTGGTCCCTGGCCCAGAACTCCCTGTGGGGCGTCAGCGGCCGGATCGGGCTGACCCAGGCCGGTCTCGGTGACGCCGCCCTCGGCGTCGTCTTCGCCGTCGCGCTGGGCGCGGGCCTGGTGGGCGTGCTGGCGGCGGGTGCGCTCGGGCCGCGGCTGGGGCGGGCGATGCCCGTCGGCGCCGGCACGGTGCTCATCGCGGGCTGCATCGCGGTGAGTGCGTCGGCGACGACCCCGACGGCCTTCGCCACCGGGGAGATCGCCTGGAACACCGTCTACCCGGTCGTCCTGTCGTACCTGATCGGCCTCGCCGCCTCGCTCGACGCGCGCGGCCGGTGGGCGGTGCTGGTCGGCTCGGCGTCCTCGCTGGGCACCGCGGCCGGACCGCTGGCCGGCAGTGTCCTGCCGGCGCAGGCCGGTTACGCGGGCATGGGGCTGATCCTGGCCGCCGGGCTGCTGCTGGTCGCCGCGCCGATGACCGCCGTAGCGCTGCACACCGCGGGGCGCCCGCTGCTGCCCGGCGCGATCCGCCGCCGCGGCGGCACCCCGGCCGCGCTGGTCGCCGCCGCCACGGGAACGCCGAGCGGTGCGGTGCCCGAGGTCGGTGCCGTGGAGCAGCCGGTCGTGGAGATCGACGTGGAGGTCCCGGCGGTGGCCGTCCAGGGCGCCTACGACACGGCCGGACCCCGGCAGGCGGCGGCCGCACCGGGGTCCGGGCCGGGCTGAGCCCCGCGCGCGGGAACCGCTACGCGGCGGGGAACCGGTACGCCTCGACCTCCGCGAGGTACCGCGCCCGCAGCTCCTCGTCGTCCTCCAGGAAGGAGGCGAGGAACGAGTTGCGGGCCAGCTCCCGCAGCCGCTCCCCGGTCAGGCCGAGGGCCTCGCGCACGGCGTCGAAGTTGTCGCCCGCGTAGCCGCCGAAGTAGGCCGGGTCGTCGGAGTTCACCGTGCACATCAGGCCCGCGTCGAGCATCGCGGGCAGCGGGTGGTCGGCGAGGGTGTCGACCGTGCGCAGCCGCACGTTGGACAGCGGGCACAGGGTGAGCGGGACGCGCTCGCGCACCAGCCGCTCGACCAGCGCCGGGTCCTCCACCGAGCGCAGCCCGTGGTCGATCCGCTCGACGCCGAGGACGTCGAGGGCCTCGGCGACGTACGCGGGCGGCCCCTCCTCGCCCGCGTGCGCGACCCGGCGCAGGCCGAGGGCGGCGGCGGCCGCGTACACCTCGCGGAACTTGACCGGCGGGTGGCCGACCTCGGCGGAGTCCAGGCCGACACCGGTGATGCGGTCGAGGTACGGCTTGGCGGCGTCCAGCGTCCGCATCGCCGACTCGGCGGACTCGTCGCGCAGGAAGCAGAGGATCAGCCGGGTGGACACCCCATGGTTCTCGCGACTTGCGCCCAGCGCCCGCCACAGCCCCTCCACGACCGTGCCCATCTCCACGCCCCGGGCGAGGTGGGCCTGCGGGTCGAAGAAGATCTCGGCGTGCCGGACGCCCTGGGCGGCGGCGCGGGCGAGGTAGGCGTTCGCGAGGTCCTCGAAGTCCCGCTCGGTGCGCAGGACGGCCATCAGTTCGTAGTACAGGTTCAGGAAGGACTGGAGGTCCGCGAAGCGGTACGCCTCGCGCAGCGCGTCCTCGTCCGCGTACGGCAGGGACACGCCGTTGCGGGCGGCCAGCGCGAAGGCCAGCTCGGGTTCCAGGGTGCCTTCGATGTGGAGGTGCAGTTCAGCTTTGGGCAGGGGCATCAGAGCATCGTACGGCGGTTTCACCGACGTTTCGGAACCGGTACGCGGGTGAGGTCGCGGGCCACGGTCAGCTCGCCCTCGTAACCGGCCGCGCGCGCCTGCCGTTCGAACTCCTCGGGGTCCGAGTAGCGCTGGCTGAAGTGGGTCAGGACCAGGTGCCGTACGCCCCCGTCCCGGGCGACCCGGGCGGCCTGTCCGGCGGTGAGGTGGCCGTGCTCGGTGGCGAGCGCCTCGTCCTCGTCGAGGAAGGTGGACTCGATGACCAGCAGGTCCGCGCCCTCGGCGAGCGCGTGCACGCCCGCGCACAGCCGGGTGTCCATGACGAACGCGAACCGCTGGCCGCGGCGGACCTCGCTGACCTCGTCGAGCGGGACGCCGCCCAGCGAGCCGTCGCGCTGGATGCGGCCCACGTCGGGGCCCTTGATGCCGTGCGCGGCGAGGCGCCCGGGCAGCATGCGGCGGCCGTCGGGCTCGGTGAGCCGGTAGCCGTACGACTCGACGGGGTGCGACAGCCTGCGGGCGTCCAGGGTGTAGGCGGGGGTGACCGCGAGGGGGCCGTCGGCGGCGACCGGAGCCTCGGTGAGGGCGACGGTCTCGCGGTAGGCGGTGGCGTACCGCAGGCGCTCGAAGAAGCGCTGCCCGGAGCGCGGGTAGTGGGCGGTGATCTCGTGCGGGACCCGGTCGAGGTTGATGCGCTGGATCACCCCGGCGAGGCCCAGGCTGTGGTCGCCGTGGAAGTGCGTGACGCAGATCCGGTTCAGGTCGTGGGCGGCCACCCCGGCGCGCAGCATCTGGCGCTGGGTGCCCTCGCCGGGGTCGAACAGGATGCCCTCGCCGTCCCAGCGCAGCAGGTAGCCGTTGTGGTTGCGGTGCCGGGTCGGGACCTGGCTGGCGGTGCCGAGGACGACGAGTTCACGTACGGACATGGTGGGTGATGGTCCGGTTCTGTCCGGTGCGGGTTATCCGGGGGGCCATTCGAGACCTCGGCCGCCGAGCACGTGGGCGTGCGCGTGCCAGACGGTCTGTCCGGCGCCGCTGCCGGTGTTGAAGACGGTGCGGTAGCTCTCCAGCTTCTCGTCGTCGGCGACGGCCTGGGTCTCGCGCAGCACGTCGGCGGCGAGCTGCGGGGCTTCGGCGGCGAGGGCGGCGGCGTCCTTGTGGTGGGCCTTGGGGATCACCAGGACGTGGGTGGGGGCCTGCGGGTTGATGTCCCGGAACGCGACGGTGGTGTCCGTCTCGCGCACGATCGTCGCGGGAATCTGCCCTGCGACGATCTTGCAGAACAGACAGTCGTCCTGTGGCTCGCCGGTCACTTGGCTCTCCTCACGCCGGTGATCTTCTGACGGGCATCGTATCCGCCACCGCCGCAGCCGCGGGCGGTGCCGCGGGTCAGGGCAGGCTCGGCGGTGTCTTCGCCGGGGTTTCCTCCAGCGCCGCCAGCGCGAGCGCGATCGCCTCGTCCAGCTGCGGGTCGCGGCCCGCCGCGTGGTCCTGCGGGCGTTGGGGGACCTCGACGTCGGGGTCGACGCCGTGGTTCTCCACGCCCCAGCCGTAGCCCTCCAGCCAGAACGCGTACTTCGGCTGCGTGATCAGCGTCCCGTCCACCAGCCGGTAGCGGCTGTCGATGCCGATGACGCCGCCCCAGGTGCGGACCCCGACCACCGGGCCGATGCCCAGCGCCTTGATCGCCGCGTTGACGATGTCGCCGTCCGAGCCGGAGAACTCGTTGGCCACCGCGACGACCGGCCCGCGGGGCGCGTCCTGCGGGTAGCTGGTCGGCCGCATGCCGCGCGGCAGGTCCCAGCCGACGATGCGCCGGGCCAGCTTCTCCACCACCAGCTGGGAGGTGTGCCCGCCGCGGTTCTCGCGGACGTCGACGACCAGGCCCTCCCGGGCCACCTCGACGCGCAGGTCGCGGTGGATCTGGGCCCAGCCGGGCGCCTGCATGTCCGGGACGTGCAGGTAGCCGAGCCGGCCGCCGGACTTCTCGTGGACGTAGGCACGGCGGTCGGCGACCCAGGCGTGGTAGCGCAGCGGCTCCTCGTCGGCGAGCGGGACGACGACGGCGTGCCGCACCTCACCCCCGCCGGACGGGGAGACGGTCAGCTCGACCGGCTTGCCCGCCGTGCCGACGAGCAGCGGGCCCGGACCGGTGACGGGGTCCACTGCCTGTCCCGCGACCGCGACGATCGCGTCCCCGGCGCGCACCGCGACCCCGGGTGCGGCGAGCGGGGAGCGGGCGTCGGGGTCGGAGGTCTCGGACGGCAGGACACGGTCGATGCGCCAGGCGCCGTCCTCGTGGCGGGAGAGGTCGGCGCCGAGCAGGCCCTGCCGGGCGCCGGAGCCGTGGCCGCCGCGCGGGGTGACGTAGGCGTGCGAGGTGCCCAGTTCGCCGTGCACCTCCCACAGGAGGTCGACCAGGTCGTCGTGGGTGGCGACGCGGTCCAGGACGGGCCGGTAGCGGTCCAGGACGCCGTCCCAGTCGACGCCGTTCATGTCGGCCCGCCAGTAGTGGTCGCGCATGATGCGGCCGGTCTCGTCGAACATCTGCCGCCACTCGGCGGCCGGTTCGACGGTCTGCCGGACCCGCCCCAGGTCGACGGTGATGTTGGTGTCGCTGTCCTCGTCGCCGGAGGCCCGCCGGTCGCTGGGCACGACCTTGAGCCGCCCGTCGGTCCACAGCAACACCCGCTTGCCGTCGCCGCTGACCTCGAAGTGGTCGGCGTCGCCGCCGAGGTGCTCGACACGCTGCTGGGCGAGGTCGTAGCGCTCCAGCTCGGTGTTCGGGTCGGGGTCCTCGGGGTTGGCGCGGGAGGCGCCGAGGACGCCGGTGAGCGGGTGTCGCAGCCACAGGACGCCGTCCTTGGCGGCGCGCAGCCGGGAGTAGCGGGCGGCCTCCACCGGGAAGGGCACGATGCGGTCGGCGAGGCCCTCGATGTCGATCCGGGTGGTGGGGGTGCCCTCGCTGTCGGGGGTCTCCTCGCGGTCCGGGGTCTCGAAGGGGCGGCCGTGGCGCTGCGGGCCGAAGGGCGAGGGGGTGGTCGCGGCGAGGGTGATCAGGTACGGGCGGGCGCCCTCGACGAAGGCCAGGTCGAAGACGTGCTCGTCGTAGACCGGGTCGAAGGAGCGGGTGGAGAGGAAGGCGAGGTGCTTGCCGTCCAGGGTGAAGGCCGGCGAGTAGTCCTTGAAGCGCAGCGGCGTCGCCTCGCTCACCGACAGATCGGTGGTGTTGGCGAGCTTGAGCTGGCGCAGCGGCTCCGGGCCGGGGTGGGACCAGGCGAGCCAGGAGGAGTCGGGCGAGAAGACCAGGCCGGAGGCGTCGCCGTCCTCGCTGCGGTCGACCTCGCGGACCTCGCCGCTCTCCCGCTCGACGAGCAGCACCCGCCCGTCGTGCGAGGCGACGGCGACGCGGCTGCCGTCGGGGGCCACGGCGAGGTGCAGCACCCGGCCGAGCTGCCCGGCGGCCAGGCGCCGTGCGGTGGCGCCGGGGGCGAGTCCGGTGGCGGGCGCGAACTCCAGGGCGTCGTCGCCCTCGGCGTCCGTCACCCACACCACCCACTCCTCGCCGTCGGCGCGGAAGGTGCGCGGCAGCCGGGTGCGCACGCCCGAGGTGGCCGCCAGCGCGCGGGCGGGTCCGGAGCGGTGGGTGACCCAGTGCAC
Source organism: Streptomyces sp. NPDC018026 (assembly GCF_044327745.1). NCBI lineage: Bacteria > Bacillati > Actinomycetota > Actinomycetes > Kitasatosporales > Streptomycetaceae > Streptomyces > Streptomyces sp. NPDC018026. The sequence continues at coordinate 554,538 of NZ_JBIRFY010000002.1, read as the reverse complement.
GCCGCCGCGTACGGCGACGGCGCTGCCGCGCGCGGTGTGGTCGGGGGAGGCGGAGCCGAACCAGCGGGCGGCGTTGACCGGGTACGACTGGAGGTCGACGCGGGCGCCGCCGAGCCGGATGTCCAGGCGGCGCGGTTCGGCGCCGTCGAGGTTGTCGAGGGTCCACAGCTCACCGGCGGACGAGTAGACGACGCGGGTGCCGTCGGTGGCGGCGTGCCGGGCGTAGAAACCGTCGAGGGGCGTGTGCCGGCGCAGGTCGGAGCCGTCGGCGAGGGAGGAGTAGAGGGCGCCGGTGCCTTCGTGGTCGGAGAGGAAGGCGATGCGGTCGCCGACCCAGAAGGGGTACTCGATGTTGCCGTCGATGCCGTCGTGCAGGCGCACGAACTCGCCGTCGTCCTCGGCGTCGATCCACAGCTTGCCGGCCGTGCCGCCCCGGTAGCGCTTCCACCAGGCGGCCTCGCGGCCCATCGGCGCGGACAGCAGCACGGTGTGCGGGCCCTGGGCGACGTCGCCGACGGGTCCGTACGGCAGGGTGGTCGCCGGTCCGCCGTCGAGCGGGACGGCGCGGGCCCAGCTGCGGCGCAGGCTGGCCTGGCCGTAGGTGCTCAGGGCGAGGACGCGGCCGTCGGCGGTCCAGCCGCGTACCTGGGTCCTGATGCTGCCCCAGTGGGTGAGGCGCTTGGCGGGGCCGCCGTCGACGGGCGCGGCGTGCACCTCGGGGGCGCCGTCGCGGGTGGAGGTCCAGGCGACCGTGGTGCCGTCGGGCGAGATGCGCGGGTGGTTCACCGGCACGTTGTCGGCGCTGACCCGCCAGGCACGGCCACCGCCGAGCGGGGCGAGCCACACGTCGTCCTCGGCGGTGAAGGCGACCAACTCGCCGTGCGGGTGCGGAAAGCGGAGGTAGGCAGGCGCTGCGGGCTGAGTCACCCCCATACCCTATGCAGGGGCGCGCCCCGCCGACAGAGGTTTGGATCACTTCCCGGCCATGGCCACCGTCCGGTCACTTGCCCTCGACCGGGCGGCAGTGCGGGTCGTCGGGGCACCAGATGGTCCGGGTGACGGTCACGGTGGGTCCCGGCCCGTTCCGGGAGGGCCGGTTCGCGGGCGGGGCGCTGGTGGCGTCGCAGTTGCCCAGCCCCTTCACCCGGAACCACTCCTTGCCGTCCACCTTCGCGGTCAGGCCGCCACGCACGCAGGCGCCGTTGACGACCCGGGTGACCTTGCCGTCGACGGTGATGTCCTTGTTGTCGTCGGTCTTGCCCTCGCAGTGCACGGTGGCGACCGCGTTCTCGCTCGCCGAGGCCGTGCTGCCCTTGCCGCCGTAGGAGGCGGTGCAGGTGAGCCAGTGCACGTCCGCCTTCAGCCGCTGCAGTTCCCGGGTCACGGTCTGGTCGGTCGTGTAGGCGACCGTCGCGGAGCTGAGTCCGCCCGGCTCGCACGCGACGAGCCCACCGACGGCGACGGCCGCGCCGACGGCCACGGGAGCGATGCGCCGAATCCGTCTCATTGCCCACATGAAGGGCAGCGTCCCATCGGCCGGGGACCCGGGGGTAGGGCGCATACGGCCACTCCTCACTGCCGTGGGCGCATGCGGGACGGACGCCGGTTCGGACGGCTTGTGGTGGACGAAACGGCCACGGGAGCTGTTCCCGGCGGTGGCCGCCACTCGCGCTGCGGACGGCTGACCGGCGCCGTCAGGACCAGCGGCCGGTGCGGGCCAGGAGTACGGCGGTGGCGGCGGTGCCCGCGGTGGAGGTGCGCAGGACGCTGCGGCCCAGGCGGTAGGGGTTCGCACCGGCCTCGGCGAAGAGGGCCAACTCCTCCGGGGACACCCCGCCCTCGGGGCCGACCACCAGCACGATGTCGCCGGAGGCGGGGAGTTCGGCGTCGGACAGGGGGACGTCGCCGCTCTCGTGGAGGACGGCGGCGAAGTCGGCCGCGGCCAGAAGTGAGGCAACCTGCTTGCTGCTCGCGGCGTCCGCGACGTCGGGGAAGCGGACCCGGCGGGACTGCTTGCCCGCCTCCCGGGCGGTCGCCCGCCACTTGCCGAGCGCCTTCAGGCCGCGCTCGCCCTTCCACTGCGTGATGCACCGGGACGCCGCCCACGGCACGATCGCGTCGACCCCGACCTCGGTCATCGTCTCGACGGCCAGCTCACCGCGGTCGCCCTTGGGCAGCGCCTGGACGACGGTGATGCGGGGCTGCTCGGCGGGTTCCTCGCGCACGCCGTCCGGGACGGTGACGACCAGGCGGTCCTTGCCCTCGGCGGCCTTCACCGAACCCTCGGCCCAGTGGCCGCGCCCGTCGGTGAGGACGACGTCCTCACCCGCCCGCAGCCGCTTCACGGAGACGGCGTGGCGTCCCTCGGGGCCGTCGAGGACGTACTCCCCCGCGGGCAGGTCCTGCGGCCGCAGGGAGTCGACCACGAACACCGGTGCCGTCATCGGGCGCCGCCTCCCGTCGCGTAGCCCGACAGTCCCGACAACGCTGTCCCGGCGTCGGCGAGTTCGGCCGTCAGCACCTCCACCAGCTGTCCGGCGGGCAGTTCCCGGGCCATCCGGTGGCCCTGTCCCGCCCAGAGGGCCATGCCCTGCGCGTCGCCCGTCTTCGCCGCCGCCTTGCGCACCGGCGCGGTGAGGTGGTGCACCTCGGGGTAGGCGGCGGGGGCGTAGCGGCCGTGCTCGCGCAGGAAGCGGTTGACCAGGGCGCGGGCCGGGCGGCCGGAGAAGGCGCGGGTGAGTTCGGTGCGGACGAAGAGCGGGTTGGTCAGCGCCTGCTTGTGCAGGTCGTGCGCGCCGGACTCGGGGGTGGCGAGGAAGGCGGTGCCCAGCTGGGCCGCGCTCGCGCCGGCCGCGAGGACCGCGGCGATCTGGCCGCCGCGCATGATGCCGCCGGCGGCGACGATCGGCAGGCTCACCGCCTCCCGGACCTGGGCGACCAGCGACAGCAGGCCGGTCCCGGCGCCGCCGGTCTCCGGGTTGTCCCGGTGGGTGCCCTGGTGGCCGCCGGCCTCCGTGCCCTGGGCGATCACCGCGTCGGCGCCGGACTGCTCGACGGCCCGGGCCTCGTCCGCGGTGGTCGCGCCGACCAGGGCGAAGGTGCCCACGCGGTGCAGGGAGTCGACGACCTCGCGGCTGGGCACGCCGAAGTGGAAGGACACCACCGGCACCGGGTTGTCCAGCAGGACGGCGAGCTTGGTGTCGTAGCCGTCGTCCCGGCCGCAGTCGGGGTCGCCCAGCTCGGTCTCGTACCAGGCGGCCTCGCCGGCCAGCTGGTGGGCGTAGACGTCGACGGCGGCGGGATCGGCCGTCTCCGGCTGCGGGAGGAAGAGGTTGACGCCGAAGGGACGGCTCGTGAGCCCCCGCAGCTGTTTGATCTCCTGGTACATCCCGTCCGCGGTCTTGTACCCGGCGGCCAGGAAGCCCAGCCCGCCCGCCTCGGACACCGCGGCCGCGAGCCGCGGCACGGAGACGCCGCCCGCCATGGGTGCCTGCACGATCGGGTAGGGGAAGAGATCGGTCAGTGCGGAGGACATGACGGCATGTTGTCACGTCCTCCACACAAGTCCGAATCCGGGCTTCCGTTGGCATACGCCAGAAGCATCCGCATCACGGCGTACGGCATCAGCGCCCGTTGAACGCGTCCTTCAGCCGGGAGAACAGCCCCTGCTGCCCGGGCTGGAACTGCCCCGTGGGGCGTTCCTCGCCGCGGAGCTTGGCCAGCTCGCGCAGGAGGCGTTCCTGTTCGGGGTCGAGCTTGCCCGGGGTGGTGACCTCGACGTGCACGATGAGGTCGCCGCGGCCGCCGCCGCGCAGGTGGGTGACGCCCCGGCCGTGCTTCGGGATCGACTGGCCGGACTGGGTGCCCGGGCGGATGTCGACCTCCTCCATGCCGTCGAGGGTCTCCAGCGGCACCTTCGTGCCGAGGGCCGCCGCCGTCATCGGGATGGTGACCGTGCAGTGCAGGTCGTCGCCGCGCCGCTGGAAGGTGGAGTGGGGCAGCTCGTGGATCTCGACGTACAGGTCGCCGGCGGGGCCGCCGCCGGGGCCGACCTCGCCCTCGCCCGCGAGCTGGATCCGGGTGCCGTTGTCGACACCGGCCGGGATCTTCACCGTCAGGGTGCGCCGGGAGCGGACCCGGCCGTCGCCCGCGCACTCGGGGCACGGGGTCGGGACCACGGTGCCGAAGCCCTGGCACTGGGGGCAGGGGCGGGAGGTCATGACCTGGCCCAGGAAGGACCGGGTGACCTGCGAGACCTCGCCGCGGCCGCGGCACATGTCACACGTCTGGGCCGACGTGCCCGGCGCCGCGCCCTCGCCGTTGCAGGTGTTGCAGACGACCGCGGTGTCGACCTGGATGTCCTTGGTCGTACCGAACGCGGCCTCGTCCAGCTCGACCTCGATGCGGATCATCGCGTCCTGGCCGCGGCGGGTGCGCGAGCGCGGCCCGCGCTGCGACGCCGTGCCGAAGAACGCGTCCATGATGTCCGAGAAGTTCCCGAAGCCACCCGCGCCGAAGCCGCCCGCGCCACCGCCGGCGGCCTGCGAGAGGGGGTCGCCGCCGAGGTCGTAGACCTGCTTCTTCTGCGGGTCCGACAACACCTCGTAGGCGGCGTTGATCTCCTTGAACCGCTCCTGGGTCTTCGGATCGGGGTTGACGTCCGGATGCAGCTCGCGCGCGAGCCTCCGGAACGCCTTCTTGATCTCGTCCTGGGAGGCGTCGCGGCGCACGCCGAGTACGGCGTAGTAGTCCGTGGCCACCTACGACTCCGCCAGGATCTGTCCGACGTACCGTGCCACTGCGCGTACCGCTCCCATCGTTCCCGGGTAGTCCATGCGGGTCGGTCCGACCACGCCGAGCTTGGCAACCGCCTCGCCGCCCGAACCGTAGCCGACCGACACGACGGACGTTGAGTTGAGTCCCTCGTGGGCGTTCTCGTGACCGATCCGTACGGTCACGCCCGGATCCTTCGCCTCGCCGAGCAGCTTGAGGAGCACGACCTGCTCCTCCAGCGCCTCCAGCACCGGCCGGATCACCAAGGGGAAGTCGTGCCCGAAGCGGGTCAGATTGGCGGTGCCGCCGATCATCAGCCGCTCCTCGTTCTCCTCGACCAGCGTCTCCAGGAGAGTGGAGAGCACGGTGGAGACCGTACCGCGATCCTCGGCCTCGAAGGGCTCCGCCAGATCTTCCACCAGAGCCGGCACATCCGTGAAACGGCGGCCCGCGACCCGGCTGTTGAGCCGCGCCCGCAGATCGGCCAGCGAGGCCTCGCCGAACGGCGCCGGGCAGTCGACCATCCGCTGCTCGACCCGCCCGGTGTCCGTGATCAGCACGAGCATCAGGCGCGCGGGCGCGAGCGAGAGCAGCTCCACGTGCCGCACGGTCGAGCGCGTCAGCGACGGATACTGCACGACGGCGACCTGCCGGGTGAGCTGCGCCAGCAGCCGCACCGTGCGGGCCACGACGTCGTCGAGGTCGACGGCGCCCTCCAGGAAGTTCTGGATGGCACGCCGCTCGGGCGCGGTCATCGGCTTGACGCCCGCCAGCTTGTCGACGAAGAGCCGGTAGCCCTTGTCGGTCGGGATGCGCCCCGCGCTGGTGTGCGGCTGGGCGATGAACCCCTCGTCCTCCAGGGCCGCCATGTCGTTGCGCACGGTGGCCGGGGAGACGCCGAGGTTGTGCCGCTCGGTGAGGGCCTTGGAACCGACCGGCTCCTCGGTGCCGACGTAGTCCTGGACGATGGCGCGCAGCACCTTCAGCCTGCGTTCACTGAGCATCGGCGCGCACCTCCAGCTGTCGTCCGCCCGTTTCGGCCCGTCTGGCCCTGTCCGACTTGTCTGTCCTGGCACTCATGGCTCGCGAGTGCCAGACTTCCCCGGCCCAGTGTACGGCCGTGGGGTACGCCCCCGGCAAGGCCGGGACCAAGCCGTTAGCGTCGTCGCCGTGACGGTGACTTGGGAAGCGCTGGGCTGGGAGCGGCTGGCGGACGGGGTGGGGCGGTGCCGGCTGCCGGGGTGGGACTGCACGGCGGGGCTGGTGCTCGGCGCGGACGCGGCGCTGATGGTGGACGCGGGGTCGAGCCTGGACGAGGGCGCCCGGTTGCGCGAGGGGGCGCGGCGGCTCGCCGGTCGCCGTGTGACACATCTCGCGCTGACCCACCCGCATTTCGACCATGTCTTCGGCGCGGCGGCGTTCACGGGCGCCGAGGTGTACGGCGCGTACGGCGCGGCGGGTACGGGTGCGCTGTTCGCGCCTGGCGGACAGGGGCGGGAGGCGCTGCGCGCGGACGCGGTGGCGGAGGGGCTGGACGTCCGGGCGGCGCGGGCGGCGGCCGAGGCGCTCTCCCCCGTCCGGCACGAGGTCCGGGGCGAGCACCCGCTCGACCTGGGCGGTGGACGGCGGGTCCTGCTGGCCGACGTGGGCCCGGGGCACACCGGGCACGACCTGGCGGTGCTGGTGCCGGGCTCCCCGGACGTCCTGTTCTGCGGCGACCTGGTCGAGGAGTCCGGCGAGCCGCAGGCGGGGCCCGACGCCCTACCGTCGCGCTGGCCGGCCGCGCTGGACCGGCTGCTGGCGATGGGCGGCGACGACGCACTGTACGCCCCCGGTCACGGAGCGGTGGTGGACGCGGCGTTCGTGCGGGCCCAACGGGACGCGCTGGCCGCCCGGTTCGGCGTGTCGCGTTGATCACCGCGCGGGCGTTCCTCGTATCGTCGGCAGAATGCGCCAGTACTCCGCCGACCTGACCCCTCCGTGGAAGAAGCCGCAGCCCGTTCCCGAGGTGCCCGCCGATCCCGGCCTGGTGGTCGAGGAGCCCGGCACCGGGTTCTGCGGCGCGGTGATCCGCTGCGAGGCGGGCACGGTGACGCTGGAGGACCGCTTCGGCAAGCATCGCGTCTTCCCGCTGGAACCGCGCGGCTTCCTCCTGGAGGGCCGCGTGGTGACGCTGGTCCGCCCGTCCTCCTCCGGTCCGGCACGCTCCGCCCCCTCCCGTACGGCGTCCGGTTCGGTCGCCGTCCCCGGCGCACGGGCGCGGGTGGCGCGCGCCGGGCGCATCTACGTCGAGGGGCGGCACGACGCCGAGCTGGTGGAGAAGGTCTGGGGCGACGACCTGCGCATCGAGGGGGTGGTGGTGGAGTACCTGGGCGGCGTGGACGACCTTCCGTCGATCGTCGCCGACTTCGCCCCGGGACCGGACGCACGGCTGGGCGTCCTGGTGGACCACCTGGTGCCGGGTTCGAAGGAGTGGCGCATCGCGGAGGCGGTGACGAGCGAGCACGCGCTGGTCGTGGGCCACCCGTACATCGACATCTGGGAGGCGGTGAAGCCGTCGTCGGTGGGGATCGAGGGCTGGCCCCGGGTGCCGCGCGGTCAGGACTGGAAGACGGGGGTGTGCCGGGCGCTGGGGTGGCCGTCGGAGAACACGGGGGCGGTGTGGCAGGCGATCCTGGCCCGGGTGGGGTCGTACAAGGACCTGGAGCCGGAGTTGCTGGGGAGGGTGGAGGAGCTGATCGACTTCGTTACGGGCGGTGATGAGGCTTGACGCCTTTGTAAGTGCCGAACTCGGTGGTATCCAGCTCAACGTCCAACAGTTCCAGCGGCAGCGGTGTCCCGAACTGAGTGATCCGCTGCACCTGGTAGTCAGCCCCCTCACCTCGTCCGACCGGCTCCGAGTACAGAACGCACTGGGCCATGACGGGGTCGACGATCAGGTAGGCGGGCACTTCGCCCGCAGCATAGATCAAGCGTTTGACGCCATAGTCCCGGTCGACGCTGGTCTGCGAGACCACTTCCACGACCATCGTGATCATCTGTGACGGCAGAAGACGCCCTGAGTCCGGGCCAACACCGACTTCCATGACCACCAGGTCGGGCACAGGCTCACTGGCCTCGTCGACAACATCGACGTCCTGGGTCTGGAGCCGTTCCCACCGCCGGTGCGGAATCTGATCCATCAGCGAAGTGACGATCCGGTTGTGCACCAGATCAGGGCTGGGCATCATCACGATTTCCCCCCGGAGAAGCTCCACCTTGAGCCCCTCGGGTGGCTCGAACCCCGCGAAGAACTCCGCGACTCCACGTTCGTCCACAGCTGTCATCTCCGTGGCCCTCCACATTCGCCGCGTGCTGTCGGCGGCAGCCTGTGGATCAGGTTAGGGGCCGAGCCCGCGTTCCGCACCGATTCGCTCCCCCGAGTGATCAGTCCACCAGGTCCCGCACCACCGCGTCCGCCAGCAGGCGCCCGCGCAACGTCAGCACCGCGCTCCCGGCCTCGTACGGCTCCTCCTGGAGCAGCCCCTCGGACAGCGCCCGCCGCGACGCCGCGAGCCCCGCCTCCCGCAGCAGTGACAGCGGGACGCCCTCCCGCAGGCGCAGCTCCAGCAGGATGCGCTCGACGCGCCGGTCCTCGTCCGACAGGACCTCGCGCCCCGCGCCCGGCGACCTGCCCGCCGCCAGCGCCCCCGCGTACGCCCCCGGGTGCTTCACGTTCCACCACCGCACGCCCCCCACGTGGGAGTGCGCACCCGGTCCCGCGCCCCACCAGTCGGCACCCCGCCAGTACAGCTCGTTGTGCAGGCAGCGCCCGGCGTCGGAGGTGGCCCAGTTGGACACCTCGTACCAGTCGTAACCCGCCGCGGACAGGGCCTCCTCGGCGATCAGGTACCGGTCGGCGTGCACGTCGTCGTCGGTCATCGGGACCTCGCCGCGCCGGATGCGCCGGGCGAGCTGGGTGCCCTCCTCGACGATCAGGGCGTACGCCGAGACGTGGTCGGGTCCGGCGCCGAGCGCGGCGTCCAGGGAGGCCCGCCAGTCGTCGTCGGACTCGCCGGGGGTGCCGTAGATCAGGTCGAGGTTGACGTGGTCGAAGCCGGCCGCGCGGGCCTCGGCGACACAGGCCTCGGGGCGTCCTGGCGTGTGGGTGCGGTCCAGGATCTTCAGGACGTGCTGCTTCGCGCTCTGCATGCCGAAGGAGATCCGGTTGAAGCCGCCCTCGCGGAGGGTGGCGAGGTACGCCGGGTCGACGGACTCCGGGTTGGCCTCGGTGGTGATCTCCGCGTCCGGCGCCAGGCCGAACTCGTCGCGGATCGCGCCCAGCATCCGCACCAGGTCGCCGGCGGCCAGCAGAGTGGGCGTACCGCCGCCGACGAAGACCGTGCGGACCTCGCGGGGGTCGTCGCCGAGCACCTTGCGGGCCAGGCGGACCTCGTCGACGAGCGTGTCGGCGTAGTTGTCGCGGGAGGCGAGGACGCCGCCGGTGCCGCGCAGCTCGGTGGCGGTGTAGGTGTTGAAGTCGCAGTAGCCGCAGCGGGTAGCGCAGTACGGCACGTGCAGGTAGAAGCCGAGGGGGCGGTCGGCGGCCCCGGCGAGCGCGGACGCGGGCAGGGCGCCGTCGGCGGGGACGGGCTCGCCGTCGGGGAGTGCGGAGGGCATGCGTTCCATTGTCCCGCACCCGGCCGGCTCCCCGGCCCGCCCCGTTCAGTCCGCTTGGAGCACCAGCAGCGCCAGGTCGTCCTCCGGGGGCCGCGGCCCGAACTCGTGCACCAGACGCCTGATGCGCTCGGCGACCAGTTCGGCGTCCAGGCCCACGCACCCGGCCAGCGCCGCGGCGAGCCCGTCGCCGTCGTCGAACTGGCGGGAGCCGCTGCGCCGCTCCGTGATCCCGTCGGTGACGCACAGCAGGGTGTCGCCGGAGCGCAGCTCGAAGGTCTCGCTGACGTACGTCGCGTCCTCGACGACGCCGAGCAGGGTCTGCGGGCACGCGACGGCGGACACCATGCCGTCGGGCCCGAGGAGCAGCGGCAGCGGGTGTCCGGCGGACGCGAGGGTGCAGCGGACGCCGCCGTCGAAGGGGACCAGCTCGCCGTAGAGCAGGGAGAGGAAACGGGTCTGCGGTCCGTCGCCCGGGGCAACCGGTGGGCCTCCGGCGGCGACCAGCGCGCGGGCGGCGGCGTCGGCGGCCTCGGTGGCGTCGTCGAGGAGGAGCTGGTTGAGGCGGTCCAGGACGTCGGGGACGCCGTACTGCTCGCGGGCCAGCAGGCGCAGCCAGGGCCGGGCGAGGCCGATGACGACGGCGGCCTCGGGGCCCTTGCCCTGGACGTCGCCCACGGCGAAGCACCAGCGGCCGTCGCCGGCCGGGAACAGGTCGTAGAAGTCGCCGCTGGGGCCGCCCTTGTCGCGCGGTTCGTAGACGAGGGCGCTGCGCACACCGGGGATCTCCGCGACCGCGCCGGGCAGCAGGCCGCGCTGGAGTACGGCGCTGATGGTGGCCTGCCGGGCGTACTGGCGGGCGGCGCCGATGGCGAGCGCCACCCGGCGGCTGAGGTCCTCGACCAGGCCGGTGATCTCGTCGGGGAAACCGGTGGCGCCGGGGGCGCCCGGGGTGCCCGAGTCGTCCGGGGCGCCCGGGGTGTCGGCCCGTCCGATGACCAGGGTGCCCAGCGGCCTGCCGCCGGCGACCAGCCGGTAGGCGAGCGCGGTGCCGTGCGTGCCGTCCGGGCCGAGCGCGTCGCCGGGCCAGGGGTGGCCGACGGGGCCGGAGCGCCACGGGTCGCGCGGGCGGGGCGGGTCCTTCTCCAGGGCGGCGTGCAACTCGTCGAGGCGGCCCTCGCCCGAGTGCCACACGCGGGCCAGCCGGGCGCCGACGGCCGCGCCGGTGTCGTCGGTCCAGGCGCCGCGGCCCAGGGACTCGTCCTCCAGCCACACCCCGCACCAGTCGGCGAGCCGGGGCACGATCAGCTGGCCGGTGAGGGAGGCGACCAGGTCCTCGTCGAGCTGCCCGGCCAGCAGGTCGGAGGCCTCGGCGAGGAAGGACAGGGCGCCGCGGCCCAGCCACTCCCGGTCGCGGACGCCGCGCCGGGCGGTGCCGGTCACGCCGTCCGGCAGGTCCGGCCACCGCGGCGGCTCCGACCGGCGGCCGGGACCCGTTTCGAAGCCGGGGCGCGATTCGGGGCCGGGGTCGGCTTCAAGGCCGGGGGCAGCTTCGAGGCCCGGGGCCGCCGCCCAGCGGTGCGGGCCGGGCGTCGGGGCGTCCAGCGCCCGCGGGCCGCCGCCGCCCTGGGACCGCCGGTCGTCGTGGCCGTCCCGGCTGCCGTACTGGCCGCCGTACTGGCCGCCGGGGCCTCCGTCCTGGCCGTCCCGCCCCTCCCCCGGCCGCCAGGCACCCGGCGCGTCGGTGCGTCGCGCCCCGCGTCCTCCGGCGTACGCCTCGGCCTGCCCGGCGTCGTCCGTGCCGACGGCCGACAACCGCGCCCACACCGTCTTGGTGCCCGGGCGGTAGGTGATCCCCCAGGCCTCCGCGAGCGCGGCGACCAGCCGCAGGCCGCGCCCGTACTCGGCGGAATCGTGCGGCGTCTCGGGGTCGGCGCTCCTGGGCGCGCGGGACGGGTGCTGGTCCGTGGCCTCGACGACGAGCGTGCCGGTCCCCTCCACCTGGAGGCCCACCTCGACGTCGGTGCCGGCGTGCACCACGGCATTGGTGACCAGCTCGCTGACGACGACCAGGGCGTCGGCGGTGAGGTGCTCGGTCAGCTGCTCCGTGCCGGGCAGGGCGAGCGCGGACCAGTCGGCGAGCGCGGCCCGCACCATCGCGCGGGCGGCGCCCGGCGCGAGGGAACTGCCGAGCAGGGTCACGCGCGCCCGCGCGCACTCCGCGGAGCCCTCGGCAGTTGCGTCGAAGCTCTCGGCGGTTGCGTCGGCGGATGCCTCGGCGTTGTGTGCGGGCAGCGCGCCGGCGCGGGAGGCGGTCTCCCGCTGCGTCGGAATGGCCCCCATGGACGTCTCCCCGGGCAGTTCGTGCGAATTCCTCGCAGTCGATGCCGACAGAGTGACAGACCGGCCCCGCCCATAAGCACGGAGTTACCGAAGTGGGCCGCCACGGGTGAGAACCGTGCTAGGCGAACGTTCGAAGACGGCCGGAAGCCGGTCGGAAACCGGCCATCTTCGAACACCCGCGGTTGCCGGGAGGTTCCGGCCCGCCTACGCCTCGCGCGAGCCCTCGTACATCTCCTCGATCAGGTTCTTGTACTCCCGCTCCACCACCGGCCGCTTCAGCTTCAGGCTCGGGGTGATCTCGCCGTGCTCGACGTCGAGGTCGCGGGGCAGCAGGCGGAACTTCTTGATGGTCTGCCAGCGCTGGAGGCCCTCGTTGAGCTGCTTGACGTAGCCGTCGACCATCTCGACGGTCGCGGGCGCCGCGACGATCTCGGCGTACGGCCTGCCCTCCAGGCCGTTCTCCTTGGCCCACTCGGTGATCGCGATCTCGTCGAGGGCGATGAGCGCGGTGCAGAAGTTCCGGTCGGCGCCGTGCACCAGGATGTTGGAGACGTAGGGGCAGACCGCCTTGAACTGGCCCTCGACCTCGGCCGGCGCGATGTACTTGCCGCCGGACGTCTTGATGAGGTCCTTCTTGCGGTCGGTGATGCGCAGGTAGCCGTCGGGCGACAGCTCGCCGATGTCGCCGGTGTGGAACCAGCCGTCGGACTCCAGGACCTCGGCGGTCTTCTCGGGGAGCTTGTGGTAGCCCTCCATGATGCCGGGGCCGCGCAGCAGGATCTCGCCGTCGTCGGCGATGCGCACCTCGGTGCCGGGCAGCGGCTTGCCGACGGTGCCGGTGCGGTAGGCCTCGCCGGGGTTGACGAAGGAGGCGGCGGAGGACTCGGTGAGGCCGTAGCCCTCCAGGATGTGGATGCCGGCGCCGGCGAAGAAGTAGCCGATCTCGGGCGCGAGGGCCGCCGAGCCGGAGACGCAGGCGCGCAGGCGGCCGCCGAAGGCCTCGCGGATCTTGGCGTAGACGAGCCGGTCGGCGACGGCGTGCTTGGTGCGCAGGCCGGCGGGGGCGCTCGCGGTGCCGGTGCGCCTGAAGTTGTCCTGGGTGACCTTGGCGTACTCGCGGGCGATGCCGGCGGCCCACTGGAAGATCTTGTACTTGGCCCCGCCGCCCGCGCGGGCCTTGGCGGCGACGCCGTTGTAGACCTTCTCGAAGATGCGGGGCACGGCCGCCATGTAGGTCGGCCGGACGACCGGCAGGTTCTCGATGATCTTGTCGACCCGGCCGTCGACGGCGGTGACGTGACCGGCCTCGATCTGGCCGGAGGTCAGCACCTTGCCGAAGACGTGGGCGAGCGGCAGCCACAGGTACTGCACGTCGTCCTTGGTGACCAGGCCGGTGGCCGCGATCGCCTTGGCCATGTACGACCAGCAGTCGTGCGGGAGCCGGACGCCCTTGGGCCGGCCGGTGGTGCCGGAGGTGTAGATGAGGGTGGCGAGCTGGTCCTTGGTGAGCGCGCCGACCCGCTCCTTGATCAGCTGCGGGTCCTTCTCCAGGCGGGCCGCGCCCCGGCGCTCCAGCTCGTCGAGGGTGAGGACCCAGTCCTCGGAGGTGTCCGCGCCGGTCGCGTCGACCACGACCACGTGGGTGAGGTCGGGCAGCTCCGCCTTCTTCTCCTTCGCCTTGGCGAGCTGCGCGGCGTCCTCCGCGATCAGCACCCGGCTCTCGGAGTCGGAGAGGATGTACGCCGATTCGTCGGCGTTGGTCTGCGGGTAGACGGTGGTCGTCGCGGCGCCCGCGCACATGATGCCGAGGTCGGAGAGGATCCACTCCAGCCGGGTGGCGGAGGCCAGGGCCACCCGCTGCTCGGGCTGCACGCCCAGCTCGATCAGGCCGGCCGCGATCGCGTAGACCCGCTCGGCTGCCTGCGCCCAGGTCAGCGACTTCCAGTCGTCGGGGCCCTCGCCCGCGGCCGGCGGCACCGGGTAGCGGTACGCCTCGGCGTCCGGCGTGGCGGCCACCCGCTCCAGGAAGAGTCCCGCCACGGAGGGCGGACGGTTCTCGATCAGTGTCTGTGTGTCGCTCACGACATCCTCCGGGCCCGCGACGGTGCGGCTGGCTCGTTGCGGCTGGCTCAGGTGTGGCTGGTTCACTCTCGGGCGGTGTTCAACGGTGTTGAGGCGGTGCTGAGGCGGTGACGCGGACCGTTGTCCGATCACTTGTTTAACTCACGAGTAACTACGGGGCAGGCATCAGAGTAAAGGGCGACCGGCCCCCGCGTAAGTGCCCGCGCCCTGTCATTTCCTACAGACGCCTGCCCGTGACATGCGAAGAGACCCGCCGCACTTTCGTACGACGGGCCCCTCGGTGTCCGTTTCACCCGGACTTGGCATGCGGCGTGGCGGTTACTTCTTGCCCTTGCCCGACCCCGCGCTGTCGTCGCTGGACAGGACGGCGATGAAGGCCTCCTGCGGAACCTCCACGGAACCCACCATCTTCATCCGCTTCTTGCCTTCCTTCTGCTTCTCCAGCAGCTTCCGCTTGCGGGAGATGTCACCGCCGTAGCACTTGGCGAGGACGTCCTTGCGGATGGCGCGGATGGTCTCGCGGGCGATGACCCGGGAGCCGATGGCGGCCTGGATGGGCACCTCGAAGGCCTGGCGCGGGATCAGCTCGCGCAGCTTGGCGACGAGCCGTACGCCGTACGCGTACGCCGCGTCCTTGTGGGTGATCGCCGAGAAGGCGTCCACCTTGTCGCCGTGCAGCAGGATGTCGACCTTGACCAGGCTGGAGGTCTGCTCGCCGGTGGGCTCGTAGTCGAGGGAGGCGTAGCCGCGCGTCTTCGACTTCAGCTGGTCGAAGAAGTCGAAGACGATCTCCGCGAGCGGGAGGGTGTAGCGGATCTCCACCCGGTCCTCGGAGAGGTAGTCCATGCCGAGCAGGGTGCCGCGCCGGGTCTGGCACAGCTCCATGATCGAGCCGATGAACTCGGTCGGCGCGAGGATCGTGGCCCGCACGACCGGCTCGTACACCTCGTTGATCTTGCCTTCGGGGAACTCGCTCGGGTTGGTGACGGTGTGCTCGGTGCCGTCCTCCATGATCACCCGGTAGACCACGTTGGGCGCGGTGGCGATCAGGTCGAGGCCGAACTCGCGCTCCAGGCGTTCCCGGATCACGTCCAGGTGGAGCAGGCCGAGGAAGCCGACGCGGAAGCCGAAGCCGAGGGCGGCGGAGGTCTCCGGCTCGTAGACCAGGGCGGCGTCGTTGAGCTGGAGCTTGTCCAGCGCCTCGCGCAGCTCGGGGTAGTCGGAGCCGTCCAGCGGATACAGGCCGGAGAAGACCATGGGCCTGGGGTCCTTGTAGCCGCCGAGTGCCTCCTCGGCGCCCTTGTGCTGGCTGGTGACGGTGTCGCCGACCTTGGACTGGCGGACGTCCTTCACGCCGGTGATCAGGTAGCCCACCTCGCCGACGCCGAGGCCGTCGGCGGAGAGCATCTCCGGCGAGTTGGTGCCGATCTCCAGCAGCTCGTGGGTGGCGCCGGTGGACATCATCCGGATCCGCTCGCGCTTGTTGAGCTGGCCGTCGATGACCCGGACGTACGTCACGACGCCGCGGTAGGAGTCGTAGACGGAGTCGAAGATCATCGCGCGGGCGGGGGCGTCCTTGACGCCGACCGGGGCCGGGATGTCGGCGACGACCTTGTCCAGCAGCGCGTCGACGCCGAGGCCGGTCTTGGCGGAGACCTTGAGCACGTCGTCGGGGTCGCAGCCGACCAGGTTGGCCAGCTCCTCGGCGAACTTCTCGGGCTGCGCGGCCGGCAGGTCGATCTTGTTCAGCACGGGGATGATCGTGAGGTCGTTCTCCATCGCCAGGTACAGGTTGGCGAGGGTCTGGGCCTCGATGCCCTGGGCGGCGTCGACGAGGAGGATGGTGCCCTCGCACGCGGCCAGCGACCGCGACACCTCGTAGGTGAAGTCGACGTGCCCCGGGGTGTCGATCATGTTGAGGATGTGCGGGGCGCCCTTGTCGTGGGACGGGGCCCACGGCAACCGCACCGCCTGGGACTTGATCGTGATGCCGCGCTCGCGCTCGATGTCCATGCGGTCGAGGTACTGGGCGCGCATCTGCCGCTGCTCGACCACACCGGTCAGCTGGAGCATCCGGTCGGCGAGCGTGGACTTGCCGTGGTCGATGTGCGCGATGATGCAGAAGTTGCGGATCAGCGCCGGGTCGGTACGGCTCGGCTCGGGCACATGGCTGGGGATCGCGGGCACGCAGGGTCCTGATTCTTGAGGCGTCCGCAGTGTCTGCGGTCTCGGGTCTCGGGTCGGATCGATACGTAGCCTCCATGGTCCCACGGGTGGGGAGCCGGTATGGGTTTGGGACCCTCCGTGACCCGCTGGTAGTGTGGGTGGCTGTGTCTCTTGCCCTCTCAGCACGAGGCACTCCTTCAAGAAATCACCGGCACGGGACCCTCGCGGCCTCGTGCCTGAACCTGCAAAGGCTCATTCGTGGCGAACATCAAGTCCCAGATCAAGCGGAACAAGACCAACGAGAAGGCCCGGCTGCGCAACAAGTCGGTCAAGTCCTCTCTGAAGACCGCGATCCGCAAGGCCCGCGAGGCCGCCGCCGCGGGTGACGTCGAGAAGGCCACCGAGTTCCAGCGCGTCGCTTCGCGCGAGCTCGACAAGGCCGTCTCCAAGGGCGTCATCCACAAGAACCAGGCCGCCAACAAGAAGTCGGCGCTGGCGCAGAAGGTCGGCGCTCTCAAGGGCTGAACCCCTGTCTGGATTTATCTGGTGTGACCGCCGGAAGGACCCAGAGCGGGCCCTCTCTCATCCGCTCCCGTCCGGCACCCAGGATCCGTGCGCGGCCTGCGTTCGCCACGCGGGCATGGATCCGCGAGCTTGATCCGAAGGCCCCGGTGGCCGTCCTTCCCCAGGACGGGCGCCGGGGCCTTCGGTGTGTGCGGGGAGTGCCGGCCCGGGTCAGGGTCCTGCCCCGGGTCAGGGTCCTGAGGTCAAGGGTCCTGAGGTCAGGTCCGGCCTCGTGAACGCGCCGCCCGAGCGATGATCACCACGGCCTTCTCCAGGGCGTACTCGGGATCGTCCCCGCCGCCCTTCACCCCCGCGTCGGCCTCGGCCACCGCGCGCAGGGCCACGGAGACGCCGTCCGGGGTCCAGCCGCGCATCTGCTGCCGGACGCGGTCGATCTTCCAGGGCGGCATGCCCAGCTCACGGGCGAGGTCGGCGGGGCGTCCGCCGCGGGCGGAGGACAGCTTGCCGATGGCCCGCACGCCCTGTGCGAGCGCGCTGGTGATCAGCACCGGCGCCACTCCGGTCGCCAGCGACCAGCGCAGCGCCTCCAGCGCCTCCGCCGCGCGTCCCTCGACCGCCCGGTCGGCGACCGTGAAGCTGGAGGCCTCCGCCCGCCCGGTGTAGTACCGCCCGACGACCGCCTCGTCGATGGTCCCCTCGACGTCGGCGGTCAGCTGGGACACCGCCGAGGCCAGCTCCCTGAGGTCGCTGCCGATCGCGTCGACGAGGGCCTGGCAGGCCTCGGGCGTGGCCGACCGCCCGGCCGTGCGGAACTCCGCGCGCACGAAGGCCAGCCGGTCGGCGGGCTTCGTCATCTTCGGGCAGGCCACCTCGCGCGCCCCCGCCTTGCGGCCGGCGTCGAGGACGCCCTTGCCCTTGGCGCCGCCCGCGTGCAGCAGGACGAGGGTGATCTCCTCGGCGGGGGCGGCGAGGTAGGCCTTGACGTCCTTGACCGTGTCCGCGGACAGGTCCTGCGCATTGCGTACGACCACGACTTTGCGCTCGGCGAAGAGCGAGGGGCTGGTGAGCTCGGCGAGGGTGCCGGGCTGCAGCTGGTCGGGGGTGAGGTCGCGTACGTCCGTGTCGGCGTCGGCGGCCCTCGCGGCGGCCACCACCTCCTGCACGGCACGGTCGAGCAGGAGGTCCTCCTGGCCCACGGCAAGGGTCACCGGGGCGAGAGGGTCGTCGTTCGCAGTCTTCCTGGCCATCGCGACAAGCATCGCACGCACGACTGACAACGCCGGACGGGCCGCTGCCGGTCGGGCAGCCGGCGGACGGGGAGCTGCCGGACGGGGAGCTGCCGGACGGGCGCCGCGGCTACGGCTCCTCGCGCCAGCCCTCCCACTCGCCCGCGAACGCGTCCAGTTCACCGGGGTCCAGCAGCGCCCGCTCGTCCCGCAGGACGACGAGCCACTGGGCGTCCTCGGCGTCGTCCTCGCCGGCCAGGGCGTCCCTCAGGATCCGCGGTTCCTCGTCGGTCCCGAACCGCTCCCCGAGTTCCTGGGCGGCCTCCTCCGCGGCGTCGCGGTCGGGCAGCACCAGTACATGTCTCACGTCGCTCACGGTGCCATTGTCGGTCAGCTGCGGTCGGCTCCGGTCAGCCCTTGGGCACGGTCTGCACGTCGAGGTCGATGCGGATGCTGGGGCCCACCACGGCGATGCCGCGGGCCAGCATCGTCTGCCAGCTCACCGTGAAGTCGTCGCGGTGCAGCTCGGTGGTGGCGCGGCAGGCCGCCCGCGTCTCGCCCTCCATGCCGTTGCCGAGTCCGAGGTACTCGGTGTCCAGGGTGACCGTGCGCGTCACGCCGTGCAGGGACAGCGCCCCGGTGACGGCCCAGCGGTTGCCGCCGCGGTGCGTGAAGCGGTCGCTGTAGAACTCCAGGGTCGGGTAGCGCTGCACGTCCAGGAAGTCGGCCGACCGCAGGTGGTCGTCGCGCATCTTCACGTTGGTGTCGATGGAGGCCGCGTCGATCACGACGTGCATCGCCGACTGCTCCATGTCCTCGGCGATGCGCACCGCGCCCGCGAAGGAGTTGAACCGGCCGTGGATCCGGGCCAGCCCGATGTGCCGTGCGGTGAAGGCGATCGAGGAGTGGGCCGGCTCGATCTCCCAGTCGCCCGGCGCGGGCAGCTCCGGCGGCTGGGCCACTTGCAGCGTCACGTCCCCGAGCGAGGCCAGCGTGTCCTCGACGACCGTCGCTGAGGCCCGGTACGGGGTGTACCCCTCGGCGGACACGGCGAGCCGGTACTCCCCCGCGGGCACCGTCGCCACGAACGACCCGAAGGGGTCCGTACCGCCGCCGACCACCTTGCGCCCCATGGCGTCGCTGACCGTGAACTCCGCATGGGTCACCGGGTCGTTGACGGGGTCGAGGACGCGGCAGCTCAGCACTCCCGCGTCCGGCGGGGTGTGCACCGCCGCCAGGGGACCCGTCCGTTGCATCCGCTTCGTTCGGCTTCCCAGCAAGCGGCCGATCATTTGCGACACCCTCTGCACGACATCGGAAATCTAGTTGACGGAGAAACATTCGATCACCGATGTGGCTTTCGAGGCAACACGGGACCACATCGCGGGAAACCGTCATATGTGCTGGGAGTGGGCAGGAGTGGACCCGTGTGCTCCGGTTTCACCGCAACGGGCGGGATTTCTCACAGCCGGGACACAGGGGGCACGGTCGGCGCGGACGGCACGGACGGCACGTCGTCGAGGTGGATCGCGAAGTGGTCGCGGTAGGCGGCGAGCACGTCGGCGTCCGTGTCCAGCTCCCGCTCCTGACGAACGCCGTCGACGGCCGTCGTCGTGAGCCGGCGGCCACTGAGCGTGATCCTGCCGCCGTCCTCCGTGAGCCGCGAGCAGACCGGCGACCGGAGGAAGTGCGACCGGGGCGAGGTGCTGTGCCACCAGGCGCCGGACACGAAGTCGTCGAGCACCCTGGGCCGCACCTCCACCCGGTACACGCGCTTGCCGTCCCGCAGCACGTCCAGGTCGGCCGCCGGACCGGCCTCGCCCGGGCCGCCGGGTCCGCCGCGCACCCCCGCCGCGTCCGGCCCCGCCTCGACCACCCGGAACGTCCCCCCGGGATCCACCTGCCCGCCCCGCTCCGCGAACGCCAGCGGACCGTGACTGTGCGCCCCGAATCCGACGTCCGCCAGCCAGTCGCCCCCGTCCGCCGTACGCACCAGCAGTGCCATGTGGTCGTACGGGATCCCGAGCCGGCCCCCGTCGCCGTACACCCGCGCCGCCAGCGGCGTGACCTCGTACCCGAGGGCCGTGAGCAACGCCCCGAAGAGCCCGTTGAGCTCGTAACAGAACCCGCCCCTTCCTCCGCCCCTTGCCCCGCCCACGACCTTGTCCCACAGCCGCTTCTCCTCCAGCACGATCTCCTCGCCCAGGTGGACGGAGAGGTTCTCGAAGGGCACCGTCCGCAGATGACGCAGGTGCAGCGCGCGCAGTGATTCGACGGTGGGCTCCTCCGGGTACCCGGCTCCCAGCCGGCGGAGGTAGGCATCGACCTGAACTGAATCCATGCCCTCAGTCTCCCGCCACCCGCAGCTCCCTCCCCCTCCCCGCGACCGCCACCGCCCCGTCCCGGTCCGTGCGCAGCACCGTCGCCCCCTGGGCGCGCAGTGCCGCGACGGTGCCGGGTGCCGGGTGGCCGTAGGTGTTGTCCTCGCCGCAGCTGATGAGCGCCAGACGCGGGGCGACCCGGCGGAGGAACGCGAAGTCCTGGTGGGCCGAGCCGTGGTGGGCCACCTTCAGCACGTCGACGCCTTTCAGCACCGCTGCCGCCGGGGAGCGGGCCAGCTCCCGCTGGGCCGGGGGCTCCAGGTCGCCGAGCAGGAGCACGCGCAGGCCCGCCGTCCGGACCAGGAGGGTGACGCTGGCGTCGTTGGGGCCGCCCTCGGTGCCCGGTGCGGTGGTGGCCGGTGGGCTCGGCGGGGGCCAGACCACCTGCCAGGACAGCGGGCCGGAGCGTCGCTGCTCGCCGGTGACCGCGTGCCGCACGGGGATGCGCCGGGCCCTCGCCTGTCTGCGGACGAACTCGGCCTGGTCGGCGGGCTCTTCGAGGGCGGTCGTCTCGATCGCGCCCACCGAGCGGCCCCGCAGCACCCCGGGCAGCCCGGCCACGTGGTCGGCGTGGAAGTGGGTCAGCAGGACGAGGGGCACGCGGGTGATGCCGAGGGCGCGCAGGCAGTGGTCGACGAGGGTGGGGTCGGGGCCCGCGTCCACGACCACGCCCGTCCCCTCTCCCGCCGCGAGGACCAGCGCGTCCCCCTGGCCCACGTCGCACATCACCATCCGCCACCCCGGTGGGGGCCACCCCTTGACCAGCCGGGCCAGCGGCGGCGGCTGCAGCACCGCGAGCACCAGCAGCACCGCGCAGACACCGCACCACCAGGGATGCCTCGGCAACCGCCGGCCGACGAGCAGCACGCCCACCGTGACCAGGGCGAGCAGCGCCGCCCCGGCCCAACTGCCCGGCCAGTCCACTCCCGCGCCGGGCAGCGCGGCCCCGGTGCGGGCGATCGCCGCGATCCACTCGGCCGGCCAGCCCCCGCACCAGGCCAGGCTCTTGGCCAGGGGCATCGCCGCCGGCGCCGTCGCCAGGGCGGCGAAGCCGAGCACGGTGGCCGGGGCCACCGCGAACTCCGCCAGCAGGTTGCACGGCACCCCTACCAGGCTCACCCTTGCCGACAGCACCGCGACCACCGGCGCGCACAGGGCCTGCGCGGCACCCGCGGCGGCCAGCGCCTCCGCGAGCCGGGGCGGGATGCGGCGCCGGCGCAGCGCCGCGCTCCACCGGGGAGCGAGCGTGAGCAGCGCCCCTGTGGCCAGCACGGAGAGCAGGAAGCCGTAACTGCGGGCCAGCCAGGGGTCGTAGAGCACCAGGAGCAGGACCGCCGTGGCCAGGGCCGGCAGGAGTGATCTGCGGCGTCCGGTGGCCAGGGCGAGCAGGGCGACGGACCCGCAGGCGGCCGCCCGCAGCACGCTCGGGTCCGGCCGGCACACGACGACGAAGGCCACCGCGAGCAGCGCTCCGAGCAGCGCGGTCGCCCTCAGAGGCAGGCCGAAGCGGGGGGCCAGGCCTCGGCGCTCACTGCGCTGGGCCAGGCCCGGCGGGCCGAGAAGCAGTGCGAGCACGATCGTGAAGTTGGCGCCCGAAACGGCCAGGGTGTGTGTCAGGTCGGTCTCCTTGAACGCCTCCTCCAGCTCCGGTGTGACGCGTGAGGTGTCGCCGACGACCAGGCCCGGCAGCAGCGCCCTCGCGTCCGTCGGCAGGTCCTCGGTCGCCTCGCGCAGGCCCTCCCGCAGCCGTCCGGCAAGGCGCTGCGCCGCCGACGGCGCCGCCAGCACGTCGGGAGGCCGTCGACCGGCGCGTACCCGCAGTACCGCGGCGATCCGGTCGCCGCGCTGCCTCGGGGGCGAGAGCCGTGCGGTGACGCGGAGCCGTGTGGTCGGCAGCAGAGTCAGCCAGCGGGCGGGTGCGGGCCGGGTGCGGGACCGCTCGTCCCCCTCGCCGACGTCGACGAGGACGAGCACTGGCGTCCGGGTCGTCACCGTCTTCCCGGCCGCCTCGCTCACCCGCCGCACGTCGGCCTCGATGAGCACCGTGGGCGGCACCGCGCGGTTGCCCCGGACGCGCGGCCGGGTGAGGCGGGGGTCGCCGGTGACCTCCACCTCGGCGGTGACGGTGGCGTAGTGCCGGGCCGCTTCGGGGACGGGCCCGCGGCGCAGGTCCGCTCCGTGCAGTGCGGCCGAGGCGGCGGACGCGGCGACGCACAGGAGCAGGGCGGCGACCGGTGCGCGGGACCGTCCCCGCGGCGACGCCGACAGCAGTGCCCCGGCCAGGAGCAGTGCGCCCGTCACCACGCCCACCGCCCAGCGGGCCGGCACGTCCAGCGTCACCGCCGCCGTCGCCCACGCCGCGAGGGCGGGTGGGACCAGGCGCAGGTCGGCGGGGCCCTCCTGCCGGGGGTGTGCCGCGCCCAGCCGGTGACCGGAGGCGGCGTGCACGGCGGCGCGCGGGGGCCTGGCAGGTGGCTGGTCGGCACCGGCCGGCCCGGCCAGCCCGTCCAGCCCGTGCGGCCGGTCCGCTCCGGTCATGTGCCTGCTCATGGCCGCACGAGATCCCGCAGGTCGGCGAAGCGGCGTTCGCCGATGCCGTTGACCTCGCGCAGTTCGGCGACCGAGCGGAAACCGCCGTGCCGGGTGCGGTAGTCGATGATGTGCTGGGCCAGGACCGGGCCGACGCCGGGGAGGGTGTCGAGCTGGTCGGTGGTCGCCGTGTTGAGGGAGACCGGTGCCGCGGGTCCCGCCGCACCCGTCGGCCCGCCCGGGGCGGGACCCGCTCCCGGCTGAGGCACGGGCGCGGGCGCTCCGACAATCACCTGTTCGCCGTCCACCAGGAAGCGGGCGCGGTTCAGTCCGTCGGTCTTCGTGCCGGGCCGGACCCCTCCGGCGGCCCGCAGGGCGTCCGCGACGCGTGAACCGGCCGGGAGGCGGTGGATCCCGGGTTCGCGGACCTTGCCGCCTACGTCCACCACGATCTCGGGCCCGGCCGTGGTCGTGGCCGCCACCTTGGGCCCGGGCCCGCCGGTCGTGTCGCGGCCCTCGCTCGTCGGTCCCGGTTTCCCGGCTCCGTAGGCCGCCGCCTCCCGCACCACCTCGGGGGCCGCCACCGGCTGGGTGCGGCCGGTCCAGAAGTGCTGGACCGCGAAGACCGCCGCGACGACGAGCAGCACCGAGAGCGCGGCCACGCTGCGCCGCTCCAGCCCGCACCGCGTCTGCAACCACAGCGGCATCCGCTCCCGCAGCGCCGAGCCGGCACGCTCCCGCCAGGTCGTCCCGGGGCCGGTGGGAGCGTCGGGGCCGGGCAGGGGTGGCCCCTTCCCCGTCTCCCCGTGTGCCCCCTCGTTTCCCGCGTGGTCGTATCCCCCGGCTCCCTCGGTGCGCTCGGCTCCCTCGGTGCGCTCGGCGAACAGTGTCTCCGCCCTTCGCCGCACCTCCTCCGGCGCCGCGTGCCGACGGCCGTGCCGGGCGTGGGAGCGGTGGCGGGCGTGGGTGCGGGAGCCGGGTGCGCGGCGGTGGGCGAGGCGGCCGTCGGAGGCCGGGGCGCGGCCCGGGCCGCTGGTCGCGGACGCGGTGCGGAAACGTGAGCGTGATCGAAGAGCCATGCGAGGAGGATCGGGCACTTCGGCGCCCCCGCGATGATCATGCTCAATTCCCGGGGACTACCCACGGGTTGTGGAAAACTCCGTCCCCCTCACGGGTGCGGCGACAGCGCCCGCCCCGCGTCGCCCAGCACACGGCACACGCTCACTGCGACGAAACCACGACCCCCAGCAGGCCCGGCCCCGTGTGCGCGCCGATCACCGCACCGACCTCACTCACGTGCAGGTCGGCCAACCCGGGAACCCGGTCCCGCAGGCGGTCCGCCAGGGCCGACGCCCGGTCCGGGGCGGCGAGATGGTGGACGGCGATGTCGACGGGCGCGCCGCCCGCCCGGTCGGCGGCGATCTCCTCCAGCCGGGCGATGGCCTTGGACGCCGTCCGGACCTTCTCCAGGGGTTCGATGCGGCCACCCTCCAGCCGCAGCAGGGGCTTCACGGCGAGGGCGGAGCCGAACAGCGCCTGGGCCGCCCCGATCCGGCCGCCGCGGCGCAGATAGTCGAGGGTGTCGACGTAGAAGTAGGCCGAGGTGCCCGCGGCACGCTTCTCCGCGGCCGTGACGGCCTCGTCCACCGTGCCGCCCGCCTCCGCCGTCTCCGCGGCGGCGAGCGCGCAGAACCCCAGGGCCATCGCGATCATCCCGGTGTCCACGACGCGGACCGGGACGGGCGCCTCGCGTGCCGCGACGACGGCCGCGTCGTGGGTGCCGGAGAGTTCGGCGGACAGGTGCAGGGAGACGATGCCGTCGGCGCCCGACTCGGCGATCCTGCGGTAGGTCTCGGCGAACAGCTCGGGGCTGGGGCGGGAGGTGGTGACGGGCCGCCGTTTCTGCAGTGCCTGGGCCAGGGAGCGGGTCGAGATCTCGGTGCCCTCCTCCAGGGCCCGGTCGCCCAGGACGACGGTCAGGGGTACCGCGGTGATGCCGTGCCGCTCCATCGCCCGGGCCGGGAGGTAGGCCGTTGAATCCGTGACGATAGCGACATGGCGGGACATGAGCTGGAGGTTACCTGGCGTAGTGCCGGTGCGGCAGTCCGGCCCCGGCGACCGGGCGTTCACAGGGTCGTGACCGGGTCGGCGGGGTCGGTCAGGTCGTGCTCTCCGGGCGGGCCTTCTTCTGCCACGGGTACACGGGGCTCGCGGCGGGCGGGGTGATGGCGGGCCGGGCGGGGTTTCCCTCCGCCGGCTCCCGCGCCGGGGCGTCCGGCCAGGTCTGCCGGGCGGACGCGGCGTCGGCAGGCGGCGCCTCGGGCCAGGACGGCGGCGCGGCGGGCGGTGTCTCCCCCGGGCCGGTCCCGGCCGCCGCCTCCGCCTGCGTCTTAGTCTCCGTCCAGTGCCGCAGGGCACCGGCCTCCATGTCGATCTGTGCGCTCAGCGAGTCCAGGTCGTCGTCCGCGAAGTGGCGGGCGCGGTCGCGGGCCGCCCAGCGCAGGGCGTCGGCCGACCGTGTGATGCGCTCGGTGCGCTCGCGCAGCCCGGGCAGGCGCTCGGCGAGGGTGGCGCGGTCCGGCTCGGACTCCAGGCGCCGCAGCTCGCCGTCCAGCTCGAAGCCGTGGGCGCTGAGCCGCTCGAAGAGGGTGAGGGACTCCTTGAGGGATTCGTCCTCGGCCACGCGCGCGTGCAGCGCGTCCTGCGTGGCCCGCATGGAGGTGCGCAGTGTCAGCCGCAGCTGTGCCAGCTCGGCCGCCGGGCCCACCTGGACCAGGGACTTGGCCCGCAGGGTGTGGTCCTCGACGGTGCGGCGGGCCTGGGAGATGCCGCGGTCCACGCTGCGCTTGGCGGCGCCGACGGCCTTCACCGTGGCGTAGACACCCAGCACGACGGCGAGCAGGAAGAGCAGGGCGAAGACGGTGAGCGCTGCTTCCACTGGGCTCCTCCTCCGAGCGTCCGGCCCGCGGGCCGGCCGGCCACGGCGCGGCACCCGTCGTGCCGCTCTTCCACGGTAAACGCAACGGGCAGGCCCAGGGTTCCGCGAGAACCCCGAACCTGCCCGCACCCGACCCGTAGGGGACGCCCTGGACGCCCCGGTCACCGCCTACGCCGGGACGATGTTCACCAGCTTCGGTGCCCGCACGATCACCTTGCGGATCCCGGCCCCGCCCAGCGCGGCCACCACCTTCTCGTCGGCCAGCGCGGCCTTCTCCAGGTCGCCCTCGGAGATGGAGGGGGCGACCTCCAGCCGTGCCTTGACCTTGCCCTTGATCTGGACGACGCAGGTCACCGTCTCGTCGACGACGTAGGCCGGGTCGGCGACCGGGAAGTCCTCGTGGACCACGGACGACTCGTGCCCCAGCTTGCGCCACAGCTCCTCGGCGACGTGCGGGGCCAGCGGCGCGACCAGCAGCACCAGGCGCTCGGCGACCGACCGCGGGACCGGGCCTCCGGCCTTGGTCAGGTGGTTGTTCAGCTCGGTGACCTTGGCGATGGCGGTGTTGAACCGCATGCCCTCCAGGTCCTGCCGTACGCCGTCGACGGCCTTGTGCAGGGCGCGCAGGGTGCCGGCGTCGATGTCGCCCTCCGCGACGTCCGCCACGGACAGCTCACCGGTGTCCTCGTCGACCACGTTGCGCCACAGCCGCTGCAGCAGCCGGAACTGGCCGACCACCGCGCGGGTGTCCCACGGCCGGGACACGTCCAGCGGGCCCATCGCCATCTCGTACAGGCGCAGCGTGTCGGCGCCGTACTCGGCGCAGATCTCGTCGGGGGTGACCGCGTTCTTCAGGGACTTGCCCATCTTGCCCAGCAGCCGGGAGACCTTCTCGCCCTGGTAGTAGTAGGCGCCGTCGCGCTCCTCGACCTCGGCGGCGGGCACCGCGATGCCGCGGCTGTCCCGGTAGACGTAGGCCTGGATCATGCCCTGGTTGAACAGCTTGTGGAACGGCTCGGCCGAGGAGACGTGTCCCAGGTCGAACAGCACCTTGGACCAGAAGCGCGCGTACAGCAGGTGCAGCACGGCGTGCTCGGCGCCGCCGACGTACAGGTCGACGCCGCCGTGCGGCAGTCCCTCGCGCGGGCCCATCCAGTACTGCTCGATCTCGGGGTCGACCAACTGCTCGCCGTTGTGCGGGTCCAGGTAGCGCAGTTCGTACCAGCAGGAGCCGGCCCAGTTGGGCATGGTGTTGGTCTCGCGGCGGTACTTGCGCGGGCCGCGCCCGTCGCCCAGGTCCAGGGTGACGTGGACCCAGTCCTCGTTGCGCGACAGCGGGGTCTCGGGCTTGGTGTCGGCGTCGTCCGGGTCGAAGGTGCGCGGGGAGTAGTCCTCGACCTCGGGCAGCTCCAGCGGCAGCATCGAGGCGGGCAGGGGGTGGGCGATGCCGTCCTCGTCGTAGACGATCGGGAAGGGTTCGCCCCAGTAGCGCTGGCGGCTGAACAGCCAGTCGCGCAGGCGGAAGTTGACGTTGCCCGCACCGGCGCCGGTGCGCTCCAGCCACTCGGTGACGCGCTCCTTGGCCTCGACGACACCCAGACCGTCCAGGGCGACGTCCGTACCGGAGGAGTTCACGATCTTCGCGTCGTAGGAGGCGAAGGCCTCGTCCCACGTCGACGTGTCGGTGCCGCGGCCGTCCGTCGGCTCGACGACGCACCGGACGGGCAGCTCGAAGGCCCGCGCGAACTCGAAGTCGCGGGAGTCGTGCGCCGGGACGGCCATGATGGCGCCGGTGCCGTAACCCATCAGCACGTAGTCGGCGATGAAGACCGGGACCTGCTCGCCGTTGACCGGGTTGGTGGCGTACGCGCCGATGAAGACGCCGGTCTTGTCCTTGGCCTCGGCCTGCCGCTCGACGTCGGACTTGGAGGCGGCCTGCGCGCGGTACGCGGCGACGGCCTCGGTCGGGGTGGCGTGGCCGCCGGTCCACGCGTCGCGGGTGCCCTCGGGCCAGGCGGCCGGGGTGAACTTCTCGACCAGCGGGTGCTCGGGCGCCAGCACCATGTAGGTCGCGCCGAACAGGGTGTCGGGGCGGGTGGTGAAGACGGTGATGCGCTCGCCGTCGACGGGGAAGTCGACGCGGGCGCCCTCGGAGCGGCCGATCCAGTTGCGCTGCTGCAGCTTGATCGCCTCGGGCCAGTCCAGCTGGTCCAGGTCGTCCAGCAGCCGGTCCGCGTAGGCGGTGATGCGCATGTTCCACTGGCGCAGCTTGGACTTGAAGACGGGGAAGTTGCCGCGCTCGGAGCGGCCGTCGGCGGTGACCTCCTCGTTGGCCAGTACGGTGCCCAGTCCGGGGCACCAGTTGACCGGCGCGTCGGAGGCGTAGGCCAGGCGGTACTCGCCCAGCACGTCGGCGCGCTCGGCCTCGCTCAGGCTGCTCCAGGCCCGGCCCGCGTGGCCCGGGACCGCCCGCTCACCGGACTCGAACTGCGCGACCAGCTCGGCGATCGGACGGGCCTTCTTCGCCTCGTCGTCGTACCAGGAGTTGAAGATCTGCAGGAAGATCCACTGGGTCCACTTGTAGTACTCGGGGTCGATCGTGGCGAACGAGCGGCGCTTGTCGTGGCCCAGACCCAGCCGGCGCAGCTGGCTCTGCATGTTCTTCATGTTGGCTTCGGTGGACACGCGCGGGTGCGTGCCGGTCTGCACGGCGTACTGCTCGGCGGGCAGGCCGAAGGCGTCGAAGCCCAGGGTGTGCAGGACGTTGTGGCCGGTCATCCGCTGGAAGCGGGCGAAGACGTCGGTGGCGATGTACCCCAGGGGGTGGCCGACGTGCAGGCCCGCACCCGAGGGGTACGGGAACATGTCCATGATGAACTTCTTGGGCTTGGCGACCAGCTCCGGGTCGCCCGCCAGGTCGCCCTTGGGATTCGGCGCGGCGTACGTCCCCTCGGCGTCCCAGAAGTCCTGCCAGCGTGCCTCGATCTCGGCGGCCATGGCAGCCGTGTAGCGGTGCGGCGCGGCGTCCGCCGACACAGGGGCGGTCGCCGCGGGGTTCGTCTCGCTCATGATCCTCAAAGCTCCATCGATCGTCTCTGCCAGCGGCTGCGACCTTCATGACCAGCGGCTGCGAAGGCCGGGAAATGAAAAATCCCCTCGCACAGGAGGGGACGCCGCGCCGATTCCGGCCACCGGACTACGACCGGGGTCGGGACTGATCAGCGCGGCTCGCTAAGCAGAAGGCGTACGGCACGCATGGCGTCAGGGTACCGCAGTCGCCGAGGGGGCCGCGACGGGCTTCCGCGCCACGCGCGGCCGACCGGAATCCGGGGCCCGGCATCCGGAAAACGGAGGCGAACCTGAACCAAGGTCAAAGGTTACTTCGCGTAACGACCACTAAGGGACACCAGCACGAGTGCGCTGTCATTTGATAACAACGCAATAACTCAAACCACCTACCCACGGGTATGGCGCCACTTAGAGTGCGGCAGCGGGACCGCTTTCCCGAACCGCTCCGGAGTTGCCCCCATGAACCCTCCCCCGATCCACCCTCGCGACACCAGTCCGCCGCCTCCCCTCACGTCCCTGACGTGGGGAGGCCCGTCGTGGTGACGAACGACAGCACGGTGGACGACACCTTCGCCCAGTTCCTGGACTTCGGCGCCGGCGTCCTCTCCCTCGTCTTCCTCAGCTGCTCGGTGATCTGGGGTCTGCTCGCCCAGGACCGGATCGTCCTCGACACCCGGCAGCGGATCCTGGCCCAGGCGGTGCACCGGACCACCGCGGTCGCCTCGGTCGTCTTCCTGCTGGTGCACATCGTGGTCAAGCTGGTCCTGGACCACACCACCTGGGTCGCCGCGGTCCTCCCGTTCGGACTCCTGGCCACGGAGGACGAGGCGTTCGGCGGCCGGGCCGTCCTCATCGGCTTCGGCACCCTGGCCAGCATGCTCATGATCTTCGTGGGGGTCACCGGAGCCCTGCGCAACCGCTTCGCCTCCCCGGCCCCGGTGGCGGCCCGCTGGCGGGCCATGCACATGCTGGCCTATCCGGCGTGGTGCCTGGCCCTGCTGCACGGGCTCTACGCGGGTCGCGCCGCCAAGCCGGTCTTCGTGGTCCTGTACGCCCTGTCCCTGGTCGGCGTCATGGCGGCCCTGGCGCTGCGCGCGGCGCCCCGCCCGGTCAAGCGCAGGGTCGCCGACCGGATCGCCGGCCTTCTCGGGACCGGGGAGCGGCCCGCCCGCGAGGAGGACGCGGAGGCGGCGGAGAGCCGACCGAGGGCCACCGCCGCCCTGCCCGGCTACGAGAGCGCCGGGCGGTCCCGGTCACGCGGCGCGTCCCCGTCCGCCCTGCGGTACGAACCCGCGGAGCGCGTGACCGCGCCGGAGCCCCCGAGCGGCTTCGCGGCGGCCTACCGTGCCGTGTCCGGCCCCCCGGGTGCGGGCCGGCCGCCGCTGACGGCCGACCCGGCCGCCTCCGCCGGGCTGCCGTCCGACCTGCGGCCCACCGAGGCGATGCCGGTGGTGGACGGCGGCGGCAGCACCTCGGGCAGCTGGCCCATACCGTCGCCGCCCCCGGTCGGCGAGGCACCCCCGTCGGCCTACGACCCGCTCAACGACACCGGACACACCATCCCGGTCTACGGCACCACGGAGGCGGCGGACCACTCCACGGCCTACTCCGCGCAGTACTCCGCGCCCCCCGCCTCGGGCTACGGCTCGAGTGACGTGTACGACACCAGTGAGACGAACGCGGTCTACGACACGTACTACCCCAGCGACACGTACAACAGCGGTCCCGCCCCCGAACCAACCCCCGGTGCGCCGTCGCCGTCCCACGACTTCGACGCACCGGGTTCCGGTGAACCTTGGAACACGCCTTCCGGAGGCTTGAATTGAACGAGGCCCTGCCCGACGTCCCGGAGGTCCGCGTGGTCGGGCTTCCCCAGCTCACGTCGGGCTTCGACCTTGTCGAGCGGCTTGACCTGCCGATGCACCTCAAGGTGCACGGACCGCTCGAACCGATGGGCGGGGAGCAGCTCGCGCAGCTCTCCGAACGCATCGGGCTGAAGGGCCGCGGCGGCGCGGGCTTCCCCTTCCACAAGAAGCTGCGCTCGGTCGCCGAGGCGGCGATCAAGCGCGGCGTACGCCCGGTCGTGGTCGTCAACGGCAGCGAGGACGAACCCGCCTGCCGCAAGGACACGGTGCTGATCAACCGCGCCCCGCACCTGATCCTGGACGGCGCGCTGCTGTGCGCCGAGGCGATGGGCGCCCGCACCCTCGTCATCGGGGTCACCCGCGAGTCCACGCAGCGCTCCATGGAGGCCGCCCTGGCCGAGCGCGGGCTCAGCAACGGCCGCCGGTCCGCCCTCCGCGCGCGCGTGCAGCGCAATCCGGTGCGCATGGTGACCGGTGCGGCGGCCTCGCTGATCCGCTCCATCGACGGCGGCCCGGCGATCCCGCCCGGCCGCAAGGTGAGCGCCTCCAGGAGCGGCGTCGGCGGCGCGCCGACCCTGCTGTCCAACGCCGAGACCTTCGCCCAGCTGGCCATCGCCGCCCGCATCGGCCCGGAGCGCTACGGCAACACCGGCCTGTACGACGAGCCGGGCACCGTGATGCTCACGGTCTCCGGGGCGGTGGCCCGGCCGATGGTGATCGAGGTGCCGACGGGCGTGCCGCTGCGCTACGTCCTCCAGCTGGCCGGCGCTCCGCCGGTGCCGCAGGGCGTGCTGACCGGCGGCTACCACGGCAAGTGGATCGACGCGGCGACCGTCGACGAGGCGATCGTCTCCCGCAACTCCTTGCAGCAGGTGGGCGGCTCGCTCGGCGCGGGCGCGATCCTGCCGATCGGTCAGGACACCTGCCCGCTGGGCGAGTCGCTGCGGGTGGCGCAGTGGCTGGCCGAGGAGAGCGCCGGCCAGTGCGGCCCCTGCTACCTGGGCCTGCCGGCCGCCGCGCGGGGCCTTGAGGACATCCTGAACGGCGGCGGCCCGGCCGCCCTGGAGGCGGTCAAGCAGGTCGCGCGGAACGTGAAGCGGCGCGGCGCCTGCTCGCACCCGGACGGCTCGGCGATGTTCCTGGAGTCGACCGTCAAGGCGTTCACGGACGACCTGGCCGCCCATGTCCTCGGCAACGGCTGCGGCCGGCCCGTGGAGGGTGTCCTGCCGCTCTTCGAGGGGGGCAGGGCCCCGACCGGCGTCCCCGGCGGCGGGGAGGAGAACGGCCCGAGCCGCCAGAAGATCTTCGTCGACTGGACGCTGTGCCGGGGGCACGGACTGTGCGCGGACATCCTGCCGGAGGTCTTCCAGCTGGGCGCCGACGGCTTCCCGACCGTCGCGCAGGCCGAGGTGCCGCGTTTCGCGGAGGCCAAGGCGGTGCGTGCGGTGCGTCGCTGCCCGGCGCTGGCGCTGCGCATCGAGGAGGACACCCGCGGGCAGGCGCCGTCCTCGCGCACCAACCTTCCGGTGCTCTCCCAGGGCCGGGGCCGCCGGGCGCTGGGCCGCTGAGGCCGCGGACGACGAAACCCCCCGGATCAGGGATCCGGGGGGTTTCATTTGAGATGTGGAGCTAAGGAGAATTGAACTCCTGACCTCCTGCATGCCATGCAGGCGCTCTACCAACTGAGCTATAGCCCCTTGTCCTTCATCCGCCCGGTCTCCCCGGCGGCGACGCCAACATTACACGGTCCACCGGGGCGAACACCAAATCGTTTCCGTTCCGTCCGGTTCGCCCTATGCCGTCACGAACGAGTAGAAGCGTTTGAGCGTGCAGTGCTCCTCCAGCAGCCGGCCGTAGATCGGCTCGCCCTCGAGTTCGCGGTACGTCTCGATGGGGTCGCCTTTTATGATCAGCGCCCGCGCGCATTCCTCGCACCAGTACTGGTAGTCGGGGTTGACCGGTTCCATGTCGCGCACGATGGGCGTGCCGCTGCCGCACCAGTCGCACTTCCGCCTGTGTGCACCCATCGATCAGCTCCAGCTGTGGCCGCAGGCCGTGCACACGTAAGAGATTCCGCCGTTGTCGCCGAGGACTTGGGCCACATGCCCGGAACCGCAGGAAGGACAGCTGAGGCGGGTGACCGTGTTCCTTGCCATCGCTCCGCCGAGGAGGTGACCGACCTCCTCGAGGATGCTCCCAGGCATCGCCACTCCCTCCCGTCGGGCCGCGGTCCCCTTCCGGCCGTTTGATTCTGCCACGGCCGGACCGGCCCGGTCAGCGACGCATCAGTACCGGTCCGGACACGGAGTCCCACCGACGTATACGCCTGTGGGACGCATGTTGCTCAAGCGGGCGGAGACGAAAAATCCCGCCCCCCGAAGGGGACGGGATTCGTCCGTGGGTTGTGGAGCTAAGGAGAATTGAACTCCTGACCTCCTGCATGCCATGCAGGCGCTCTACCAACTGAGCTATAGCCCCTGGTGCCACGCGACCCGGGCCGCATGGTCCTGCTCCTCGTCCGCTCCGCTCGGCGGGGCGAACAAGAAGAACTTTAGCCTGCGACCTGCCGGAAAGTGAAATCGCCGTTCAGACGTCGTCGCCGATCACCGGTTCGGGCAGCGTGCCGGCGTTGTGCTCCAGCAGGCGCCAGCCGCGGGCGCCCTCGCCCAGCACGGACCAGCAGCAGTTGGTCAGGCCGCCGAGGCTCTCCCAGCTGTGCGGTTCCAGGCCGAGCAGGCGGCCGATGGTGGTGCGGATCGTGCCGCCGTGGCTGACCACGACGAGGGTGCCGTCCTCGGGGAGCTTCTCGGCGTGCCGGAGCACCACGGGGGCGGCGCGGTCGGCGACCTCGGTCTCCAGCTCGCCGCCGCCGCGGCGCACGGGCTCGCCGCGCTTCCAGGCCGCGTACTCGTCGCCGTGCCGGGCGATGATCTCGTCGTGGGTCAGGCCCTGCCAGACCCCCGCGTAGGTCTCCCGCAGGCCCTCCTCCAGGGTCACCTCCAGGCCGGTGAGCACGGACAGCTCGGCGGCCGTGTCCGAGGCGCGCGCGAGGTCGGAGGCGACGATCGCGTCGGGCCTCAGGTGCAGGAGCAGCCCGGCCGCACGGCGGGCCTGCCGCACGCCGGTCTCGGTCAGTGCGACGTCCGTGCTGCCCTGGAAGCGGCGCTCCACGTTCCACGCGGTCTGGCCGTGCCGCCACAGGATGACGCGGCGGCCGCGGCCCGGCCTGCCCGCCGTCACCTCACCGGTGGCGCTCATCGCCAGTCCTCGTCGGTGCGCGTCGCCTCCTCGGCGGCCTGGAGCTTCGCGTGCTCCTCCGCCTTGCCGCGGGTCTCCTTGGCGTCGGCGGGCAGCTCCAGCTCGGGGCAGTCCTTCCACAGCCGCTCCAGGGCGTAGAAGACGCGCTCCTCGCTGTGCTGGACGTGGACGACGATGTCGACGTAGTCGAGCAGGACCCAGCGGGCCTCGCGGTCGCCCTCGCGGCGCACCGGCTTGGCGCCCAGCTCCTTGTTCAGCCGCTCCTCGATCTCGTCGACGATCGACTTGACCTGGCGGTCGTTGGGCGCGGAGGCCAGCAGGAAGGCGTCCGTGATCGACAGCACGTCGCTGACGTCGTAGGCGATGATGTCGTGCGCGAGCTTGTCGGCCGCCGCCTGGGCGGCGGCGTTGATGAGTTCGATGGAGCGGTCGGTCGCGGTCACTGCCTGGCTTTCGGGTCGGCGGTCGGTTGACCTCAAGGGTCTCACGACCGCCGACACGGGCCCACGCGAAAAAACCGTCCGCCCCTTTGGCCCCTACGACGCCGGCTTGTAGTCCTGCCCGAGCACCACCGAGACCCGCGCGTTCGCGGAGACCTTCCCCTGGGAGACGGCGTCGGTGGGCAGGCCCAGGGTCTTGGCGACCTGGACGGCGTTCTCCTTGTCGGCGGCCTCGGCGTAGACGACCTCCGAGGTGGCCTCGGTGCCGGAGGCGGTGCCGCCCGACACGAAGGTGAAGCCGCCGTTGAGGAGGACGACGCGGGCCTTGCCGGTGCGGTCCTCGACGCCGGTGGCGTTGCGGACGGAGACGCTGACGGCGGCATCCTTGTCGGGGCTCTTGGCGGTGCCGCCGAGGACGTCCTTGACCACGCTGTCACTGGCCTCGGCGCTGAGTCCGCCGCCGTCCTGGACGGGCAGCAGCGCGGTCTTGAAGTCGCCGCCCTTGGCGCGGTCGGAGAGCCCGGCGAGGAAGGTGCCGAGGTCCTTCTCGGTCAGCGGCGGGTCGAGGATCAGCCCGAGGGTCTGGACGGTGGTCGTCGCGCCCTGCGGGTCGGAGGACAGCTTGCGCAGGACGCCCTGCATGACCTGCCCGAACCGCTGGAGCTGGGCGTTCGCCTCCTCGCCCTTGGCGCTGTAGGTGGCGTAGGCGACGGCCATCTTGCCGCTGAGGGTCTGGCCCTCGCCCTTGTGCACGAGGGGGGCGGCGCCCTTGTCCTTGGACTCCGGGTCGGGGACGTCGGCGTCGGTGTCGACGTCGATGTTGCCGACCAGGTCGACGAGGATCTGGAGGTAGGGCGTGTCGAGCCGCCAGGTGCCCTCGATGTCGGTGCCGAGGGCGGAGTCGAGGGCGGTGCGGGTGGCGTCGGGGCCCTCGTCGTCGACGGACTTGGCGAGCGTGGTGGTACTGCCGTCGTCGCCGGTCAGGGCGAGCGCGTTGGGCACCAGCACGGCGGTGCCCTGCTTGGTGGTGGTGTTGTTCACCAGCAGCGCGGTGGAGGTGCCGCCGCCCTTGGTGTCGTGCAGGTGGACGGCGATCACGTCGCGCTTCTGGGCGCCGGCCGTCGTGGTGCCGCCGGTCTTGTCGTCGGAGGAGGACAGGCCGGGCAGCTTCCCCGCGTACCAGAGGTAGCCGACGCCGCCGACGGCGACCAGCGCCAGGACGACGACCAGGGCGACGATGCGCGAGCGGGCGCGCCTGCGGGCCTCCTCGCGGCGCTCGGTGCGGTTCTCCGTGAACTTCATCCAGTCGATGACGTCCTCGGAGTCGCCGGCCGGCTCCTCGACGAAGGCGAACTGCTCGGTGCGGTAGTCCCCGCCGGGTTCGGCCGCCTCGGCGGGGTCCGTGCGCTCCCGCTCCTCGGGCGGGCCCGCCTGCTGCGGGATGTGGGCGGTCTGCTCGGCGACCCGGGGCTGCGGGCCACTGGTCGCGGCCCGGCCGTACGGGTCGTACGGCGGCTGCGCGGGCTGCTGACCGGTGTCGTAGCCGCCCTGGTTGCCGTAGGGGTCGTAGGGCTGCTGGACGGGCGGCCGGCTGCCGGTGGCGTACGGGTCGTAGCCGTAGCCCTGCCGCCCGTACTGCTGCTGGCCGTACTGCTGCTGGCCGTACTGCTGCCCAGGCTGCCCGTACGGCTGCCCCTGCTGTCCGTGGTTCTGCCCCGGCTGTCCGTAGGGCTGCCCCTGCTGCCCCTGCTGCTGCGCGTACGGGTCGTACTGCTGCTGGTGGCCGGGCCGGCCGTGGCCCTGGGCCTGCCCCTGACCCTGCTGGGCCTGGCGGTACACGGGGCGGCCGTACTCGTCGTAGCCGACGAGTTCGTACTGGTCGTCGCCGTGTCCCGCGTCGTATCCGTCGTTCACCGGTGCCCCTCTCGGCTCACTCGCCGCGGTACAGGTGGCGTTTGTCGATATAGCGCACGACTCCGTCGGGCACCAGGTACCAGACGGGATCGCCCTTGGCGACTCTCGCACGGCAGTCCGTGGAGGAGATGGCGAGGGCGGGGACCTCGACGAGCGAGACGCCGCCCTTGGGGAGTCCGGCGTCCGTGAGGGTGTGGCCGGGCCGGGTGACGCCGATGAAGTGGGCGAGGGAGAACAGTTCCTCGCTGTCGCGCCAGGTGAGGATCTGGGCGAGGGCGTCGGCCCCGGTGATGAAGAACAGGTCCGCGTCCGGGTTGAGGGCGCGCAGGTCGCGCAGGGTGTCGACGGTGTAGGTGGGGCCGCCGCGGTCGATGTCGATGCGGCTGACGGAGAACTGCGGGTTCTCGACGGTCGCGACGACCGTCATCAGATAGCGGTCCTCGGCCGCGGAGACCGCGCGGTGGCTCTTCTGCCACGGCTGCCCGGTCGGCACGAACACCACCTCGTCGAGCTGGAACTGCGCGGCGACCTCGCTGGCGGCCACGAGGTGGCCGTGGTGGATCGGGTCGAAGGTGCCGCCCATGACGCCCAGGCGTCGCTTGCCGGCCGACGGGCCGTCGGCCGGACCGTTCACCGGGCCCTGGACCGGGCCGGTGGCGCGGGCGGGCACCGCGTTCTGCGTGCCGCGCGCCGGCGCGTGCGCCGGGCCGGTAGGCGTGTCGTGCTCTCCCATGCGAGCAGACCCTACCGGCCCGCCCGGAGTGACCCGGCCGCGCCCACGGAGCCGCGGGCTCAGCGGTCGCGGTTGAACCGGGTGGTGATCCACAGCAGAAGCAGCAGGATGACGAACGCGCCGATGCCGGTGACGTAGGGGCTGAGGCTCGCGTGGTTGCCGCCGTGCTCCTCGCCGCCCTCGGCGGCGAGGGTGACGAACTGGGCGGCGCTGAGGGGAAGGCTCATCTTCGGCAGGACCTATCCGGTGTGGGCGGGACAAGACGTCCGCTCATCGTATGCGGGCGTGCGAGGACCGGGGCGACCGGGGAACCTTCGGGTCGCCTCAGTCGTCCTTCTGCTTGTACCCCCGCAGCAGGAACCACCCGGTCAGCACACAGCCCGCCACCATGACGATCAGGACGATCCGGAGCAGATTCCCCGGCCCCTGCTGCTCGGCGGCGGTCGCGGCCCCGGCGAGCCAGTCGGGGTGCGGGATGTGCTGCATGGCGTGGACTCCTTCGACGTACTGCCCGTCCACGGTATCTCCGCCTAGGCTGGGCCCGGCTCCGGGGGCGCAAAGGGCCGCACAAGGGTTCGCAAAAACCATACGTACGTCCAGGTCACACATACGCGCATGGGGGAAGAGATGTCCGACGGCCACCACAACGGGCACGAGAACGTGCCGAGCAGGCAGCGCAGGCGCTTCCCCGGAATCTCCTCACGGGCGTACGAGCACCCGGCCGACCGCAGTGCCCTGGTGGCGCTGCGCAAGCTGAGCGGCTTCGACACGGTCTTCAAGGCGCTGAGCGGTCTGCTGCCCGAGCGGAGCCTCAGGCTGCTGTTCCTGTCCGACTCGGTGCGCGTCTCGGACCGGCAGTTCGCCCATCTGAACGTCATGCTGCGCGACGCCTGCTACATCCTGGACCTGGAGAAGGTCCCGCCGATGTACGTCAACCAGGACCCGGTGCCGAACGCGATGTGCATCGGCCTGGACGAGCCGATCATCGTCGTCACCACGGGCCTGGTCGAGCTGCTCGACGAGGAGGAGATGCGGGCGGTCGTCGGGCACGAGGTCGGGCACGCCCTGTCCGGGCACGCGGTCTACCGGACGATCCTGCTCTTCCTGACCTCCCTCGCCGTCCGGGTCGCCTGGATCCCGCTGGGCAACGTGGCGATCATGGCGATCGTGACCGCGCTGCGCGAGTGGTTCCGCAAGTCGGAGCTGTCCGCCGACCGCGCGGGACTGCTGGTCGGCCAGGACCTCCAGGCCTCCATGCGGGGCCTGATGAAGATCGCGGGCGGCAACCACCTGCACGAGATGAACGTGGACGCGTTCCTGGAGCAGGCCGAGGAGTACGAGGCGGGCGGCGACCTGCGCGACTCGGTGCTGAAGATCCTGAACGTGCTGCCCCGCTCGCACCCCTTCACCACCGTGCGGGCCGCCGAGCTGAAGAAGTGGGCGGCCTCCCGGGACTACCAGCGGATCATGGACGGCCACTACCCGCGCCGCGACGAGGACAAGGACACCTCGGTGCGGGACTCCTTCCGGGAGTCCGCGTCCCACTACGCCACGCATGTGCGCAGCTCCAAGGACCCGCTGATGAAGCTGGTCAACGACATCGCGGGCGGCGCCGGTGACCTCGGTGACCGGATGCGGCGGGGCTTCGGCGGCTTCACGGGCTCCCAGCCGAGGCCGCCCAAGGACGACGGCGGGCCGGCGCAGGGGCCGGGAGGATCCGAGGGACCCGAGGGATCCAAGGGACCCGAGGGGTCCGAAGGGCCCGGCGGCGACGGTCCGGAGTCCCCCCGGGACGGCTCGCCGCGCGACGGCGCCTGACCGCGTCCCGCGCTCACACCTTCGGCCGGGCGTTCTCCGCGAGGCTGCCGCACAGCGCCGTGGCGTTGTCCGAGGTGTACGGGTCGGTGCCGGCGGGGACACCGGCCCCGGCCTCCTGGCCGGCCAGCAGCGGGCGGAGGTGGTTCGCCGCGTCCTCGGCGCAGGAGAGCGGCCCGGCCTGGACGTAGGAGGCGACGAGCCGGGTCTGGTGCAGCCGCAGGTCGTCGCGGTCGAAGCGGAAGTGCAGCTCGCGCCGGAGGGTGAACAGCGACACCTCGCCCCGGGTGTCGTCGGCCGGTCGCAGCGCGTACACCATGGTGTGGTCGGCGGTGACCTCCAGGGTGGACGCGTCGCTCTCCGCGACCCGCAGGCTCCCGTGCACCCGGATCTCGGGGTCGGCCAGCTCGGCCCGGGCCGGGTCGAAGCGGACCAGCCACCCCGTGGGGGCGTGCCGGCCGTCCAGGGCGGGTTTCTCGAAGCTCTCGTCGAACTGGTGAAGCTGGTCCGGGTCCAGCAGCACCCGCACCGAGCGCACCTCCTCGCCGCCGAGCACCTCCGGGTCGAGCGCCGAGCGGACGATGTAGTTCTTGGCGGTGGTGAGCGCGTTGAACACCTGGTCCTCGGAGAAGTGCGCCGTACGCCGGGCCCCCGGCAGCGGGATGCCCTGGGCCGCGGTCCTGAAGTGCGCGGCGGGGCTGTGCGCGTACAGGAACGCGGCGTCGTCGGCGCCGGGCACCCTCTCCCGCGGGGCGAGCGGGACGACGGTCATCCGCACCGGCTCGGCGGCCCGCTGCCCGGCGGGGCTCTGGTAGGGGTGCCGTACGCCCATGTAGATGGCGGTGCCGAAGGCCACGGCTATCAGCAGGACCAGGATCAGGGCCTGCCGGGACAGTCCGGCCCGGCGCAGGGGCGGGCGGCGGCGCACGGCGGGCGCGTGGTCGGTGATGCGCTCCTGGGCGGAGAACTCCTGGAGCCGGGCAGCGCGCACGAACGACTCGTCGAAGACGACGGATCGGTACTCGTCCTCGCCGCCTCCGGGACCGCCCTCGGGCGTTCCTCCGGGCGGACCGCCAAGCCCTGCCATACCTTCAGAGTGGGTCAGCGGACGGACGCGTAAACGCGCTGCCACAGGTCAAGTTGGGACAGCTTGGCGCCGCTCCTGGGGCAGGTCAGGGGCTGCGCGGGATCACCGGAACGGCCGGCTGGGAGTAGTCGGCGGAGGCCGAGGGGGTCACGGTGCCGCCCTGCTCCGGCCCGGTGGAGGCGGGGGGCGGCACCTGCTGTGTCCCGCCGCCCGAGGACGCGCCCCGGTAGACGGCCACGAAGGCCAGTGCGACCATGCCGATGCCCATCGCGAGGGCGAGCAGCCAGGCGACGGGGCGGTGCCAGCGGACCTGCTTGCCGTAGGCCGCGGGAGCGCCGTAGGGGCGGTCGAGGAGGTCGCGGTCGTCGTCCGGGTCGTCGAGGTCGGGATCATGGCCGAAATCGCCGTACCCGTCGTCGTAGCGATCGGCTCTGCTGCGGCCCCGGCGGGCCGCTTCCGCCTCGGTGGCCTCGGCTCTGGCCTGCGCGGCGGCCAGGAGGCGCTCGACGGCGGTCGGCTCGTGCACCGCGGCCGCCCGTACGAAGGCCTCGTCGAAGACCACGGAGGCGAACTCTTCGTCCGACACCCCGCGGTCGTGGTCGTCGTCGGGCTCCCTGCCGTCCGGGAACGGCGTGCCCCCCACGTCCTCCGGCACGGCTCCAGAGTAGACCTGGGAGGTCGTTTTGGGCAGACGGCGGGGAAATTCATCCGGTGGGTGAGATGCCCCGATCGGTGCGGCCACGGCCCTCCCCCGGGGGCGCCCGCGGCGGCACCCGCCGTCAGCGCCGCACGTGCCCGTCGCCGGTGACGATGTACTTCGTGCTGGTCAGCTCCGGCAGCCCCATGGGGCCCCGGGCGTGCAGCTTCTGCGTGGAGATGCCGATCTCGGCGCCGAAGCCGAACTGGCCGCCGTCGGTGAAGCGGGTGGAGGTGTTCACCGCGACGGTGGTGGAGTCGACCAGCTGGGTGAAGCGCCGGGCGGCCTGCTGCGAGGTGGTCACGATGGCCTCGGTGTGGCCGGAGGTCCACAGCCGGATGTGCTCGACGGCCCGGTCCAGGGAGTCCACCACGGCGGCCGCGATGTCGTACGACAGGTACTCGGTCTCCCAGTCCTCGGGGGTCGCCTCGACGACGTTCGCGCCGGAGTCCTTGGCGTGCGCCATCACCCGCTCGTCGGCGTGCACGGTGACCCCGGCCTCGGCGAGTGCGGCCAGCGCGCGGGGCAGGAACTCGGCGGCGATGTCCTGGTGCACCAGGAGGGTCTCGGCGGCGTTGCAGACGCTGACGCGCTGGGCCTTGGAGTTGATCAGGATGTCGACGGCCATGTCGAGGTCGGCGTGCGCGTCGACGTAGACGTGGCAGTTGCCGGTGCCGGTCTCGATGACGGGGACGGTGGACTCCTGGACGACGGTGCTGATCAGGGAGGCGCCGCCGCGCGGGATGAGCACGTCGACCAGGCCGCGGGCCCGCATCAGCTCGCGCACGCTCTCCCGGCTCTCGCCGGGCACCAGCTGCACGGCGTCGGCGGGCAGCCCGGCCCCGCCCACCGCGTCGCGGACCACCCGGACCAGGGCGGTGTTGGACTGGTAGGCGGAGGAGGAGCCGCGCAGCAGCACCGCGTTGCCGGACTTCAGGCACAGGGCGGCGGCGTCGACCGTGACGTTGGGCCGGCCCTCGTAGATGATGCCGACCACGCCGAGCGGCACCCTGACCTGGCGCAGGTCGATGCCGTTGGGGAGGGTGGAGCCGCGCACGACCTCGCCGACCGGGTCGGGCAGCGCGACCACGTCGCGCACGTCGGAGGCGATGGCGCGGACCCGCTCCGGGGTCAGGGTGAGCCGGTCGACGATGGCCTCGCTGGTCCCGGCGGCGCGGGCCTTGGCCACGTCCTGGGCGTTGGCCTCGACGATCTCGCTCGTACGGACCTCCAGCGCGTCCGCGACGGCGAGCAGCGCGTCGTCCTTGGCCGCCCGCGGCAGCGGCGCGAGGTCGGCCGCGGCGGACTTGGCCCGGTAGGCGGCCCGGGTGACGGGTGACATCGAGTCGTACGGCGAGAGCGTGGTCATGGAGGGAAGCGTAGTGCGCGCGCTCCGGGCGGCCACCTGCCGTCCCATCCCGCGAGATACGCCGGGAGTGGGGTCAAAACGGGTGAACGCCGACCGGCGTCGCGGGTGCCGGTCCGTACCCCGCGGCGATGCGCTGGTGGTAGGTGGCCCGGTCGATGACCTCCAGGCCGACGATCTCCCAGGGCGGCAGCCCGGCGGTCTGCCGGTGCTCGCCCCACAGGCGCAGGGCGACGGCGGCGGCGTCGTGCAGGTCGCGGGCCTCCTCCCAGTACCGGATCTCCGCGTGGTCGTCGGCGTACCGGCTGGTCAGCAGGAAGGGGTGGTCGTGCGCGAGTTGTTCGAGCGCCCGGCGCACCTCGGTGAGCGGGGCGCGGGCGCCGGAGACGCTGAGCGTGACGTGCCACAGGCGCGGGGTGTGCTCGGGCTCCTCGCCGTGGAACCGGTCGCCGGCGGCGACGCTGGTCAGGGCGCGCTCCTCGCCGCCCGCCCGGTTCGCGCCCCGGGCGCCGCCGGGGCGGGCACCCGTGCCGCCGCGGGCGCCCGCACCACCGCGGGCGGCGGTACCACCGCGGGGCGCCGCCGTCCCAGGGCGTACTCCGCTCACGACGGCCTCCTTCACGCACACGGCTCGGCCCGGTGGTCGGCCGGACTTGTCCCTGAGGAAAGTTGAGCAGGCCGCGCGAGATCGCGGGGCGGTTTTGCGGAACGTCCACCACCGATTCGGGGACGTTTCGACCCATTACGGGTGCAGGATCACCAGATCGTCCCTGTGTACGACCTCTCGTTCGTACGCGGGTCCGAGTTCGCGCGCCAGTTCCCGGGTGGAGCGGCCGACCAGCCGGGGCATCTCCTTGGCGTCGAAGTTGACCAGCCCGCGGGCCACCGCTCGGCCCGCGCCGTCCCGCAGCTCCACCGGGTCGCCCGCGGCGAAGTCGCCCTCGACGCCCGCGATCCCGGCCGGCAGCAGCGACTTGCGGCCCTCGACGACCGCGCGCACCGCCCCGTCGTCGAGGACCAGCGCGCCCTGCGGGGCGGAGGCGTGCTGGAGCCACAGCAGCCGGTCGGCGGAGCGCCTGCCGGTGGCGTGGAAGTACGTGCCGGTGTCGCCGCCGGCCAGGGCGTCGGCCGCGTGGACGGCGCTGGTCAGCACCACGGGGATGCCGGCGGCGGCGGCGATCCGGGCCGCCTCGACCTTGGTGACCATGCCGCCGGTGCCGACCCCGGCCTTGCCCGCGCTGCCGATGTCGACGCCCGCGAGGTCGGCCATGTCCCGCACCTCGGCCAGCCGGGAGGTGCCGGGCCTGCTCGGGTCGCCGTCGTACACACCGTCCACGTCGGACAGCAGCACCAGCAGGTCGGCGCGGACCAGGTGGGCGACGAGGGCGGCGAGGCGGTCGTTGTCGCCGAAGCGGATCTCGTCGGTGGCGACGGTGTCGTTCTCGTTGACGATCGGGAAGGCACCCATCGCGAGCAGCTTGTCCAGGGTGCGGGAGGCGTTGCGGTGGTGGGCGCGGCGGCTCATGTCGTCGCTGGTCAGCAGCACCTGGCCGACGCGGACGCCGTAGCGGGCGAAGGAGGCGGTGTAGCGGGCGACCAGCAGTCCCTGGCCGACGCTGGCGGCGGCCTGCTGGCGGGCCAGGTCCCGGGGGCGGCGGTGCAGGCCGAGGGGGGCGAGCCCGGCGGCGATGGCGCCGGAGGAGACGAGGACGACCTCCTTGTCGGCGCCGCGCACCTTGGCCAGCACGTCGACGAGCGCGTCGACCCGGTCGGCGTCCAGACCGCCCGCGGCGGTGGTCAGCGAGGAGGAACCGACCTTGACCACGATCCTGCGGGCCTCGCCCACGGCCTGCCTTGCCCCTGTCACGGCCCCGTCCGCCTCTCCCGTCGACACGCGCCGATCCCTGCGCCCGCCAGGCAATCTACGCGAAGGGGACCGCACACCGCACCGGAGTTCACCCCGCGGACAACGGCCACGGACCTCGCCGGATCCCCGGCACGGTCCGCGCCGGTCCGGACCCGGTCACCGCCCGTTTCCGCGCCGCGCCCGGAGGCCGGGGCAACACGCGCGTGTCGTCGGGCGGTCACCCCGCGTTAACCCGGTTGTCCGATGCGCGACGAGCCTGGAGCTACCGCAGTGCCCCTATCCCTGCCCCGCCGCCGTCCTTCCCGCCGTCCCCGCCTTTCCCGTCGTCCCCGTCTGGCCCGTCGTCCCCGTCCTTCCCGTCTTCCCCGTCGCCCCCGTCCGGCCCGCCTGCCCGGGCGGCGGATCGCCGTGAAGCTGCTGGTCCCGGCCGTGCTGGCGGCCGCCTTCGCCGCACAGGCCGTGGGCGCCCTGCTGCCGCACATGCCGCTGCTGCTCGCGGCGAGCGCCGGTTCACTGGCCGCCGAGGGGGTGCTGCACCGGTGGCAGCGGGGCATGGTGTCGCTGTTCGCCAAGTCGCACGCCGATGTCACGGTCCGGCACGTGCTGCGCGACCTGCTGCTGGTGGTGGGTCTGCTGCGGCTCGGCGAACAGCACCGGGAGGGCGTCTACGCGCCGCTCGTCGCCGGGCTGCTCGTCCTCTACGCCCTGCACTGGTCGATCCAGGCGGTGTCCGTCCTGGTCCGGCGCACCCGGACGCTGCCCGTGGTGACCCGGAACATCGACGCCTCCGCGCTGCGGCTGACCCCGGCAC
Source organism: Streptomyces sp. NPDC018026 (assembly GCF_044327745.1). Taxonomy (NCBI): domain Bacteria; kingdom Bacillati; phylum Actinomycetota; class Actinomycetes; order Kitasatosporales; family Streptomycetaceae; genus Streptomyces; species Streptomyces sp. NPDC018026. Next base: position 509,997 of record NZ_JBIRFY010000002.1, on the reverse strand, counting down.
CCCCGGTGCTGCTGCGCCGCCCGGGACCCCGGCTGGCGGTCCTCGGGCTGCCCGCGACGACCGGGCTGCTGGCGACGGCGGCGACCGACGCGCCGGTGTACGGGGTGGCCGGGCTCACGCTGTCGCTGGGCGCGGCACTGACCGGCCTGGGCGTGCTGCTGCTGCGGCTGCTGCCGGGGCGCAGGCCCGCCGGTGAGCAGGAGGTGCTCGACTGGTTCGACGCGTGGCTCGCCCGGTACCGGCCGACGGTCGGCCTGTACTTCTCGGGCGGGGCGTCCTCGGCGTACCAGGCGAACATGTGGCTGGAGCCGCTGGCGCGGCTGGACGGGCGGCCGGTGATCGTGCTGCGGGAGCGGCACATGGTGCAGCGGATCGCGGCGACCGACATCCCGGTGGTGTGCCTGCCGAAGGTGTCCACGCTGATGCGCCTGGAGCACTCGACGCTCCGCGTCCTGCTCCACCCGTCCAACTCCGGCAAGACCTCGCAGGTCCTGCGCATCCCGACGATCAAGCACGCCTTCGTCAACCACGGGGAGAGCGACAAGCTGTCCTCGTGCAACCCGTACGCGAAGGCGTACGACGAGGTGTGGGTGGCGGGTCCCGCGGCGCGCGAGCGGTACGCGCTGGCGGAGGTCGGCGTCGAGGACAAGGACGTGGTGGAGATCGGCCGCCCGCAGCTGGACGCCGTACGGCCCTACGCGGGGCCGCCCGCGCCGGGGGCGTTCACGACCGTCCTGTACGCGCCGACCTGGGAGGGCTGGGACGGCAATCCCGGCAACACCTCGGTGGTCGAGGCCGGGGAGAACCTGGTGCGGGCGCTGCTCGCGGACCCGGGCGTACGGCTGCTGTACAAGCCGCATCCGCTGACCGGGTCGGTGGACCCGCGGGCCCGGGCCGCCGATCTGCGCATCCGGGAGCTGGTGCGGGCGGCGAACCGGGAGCGTGGCGGTCCGCGTCCCGACGCGTCGGCGGCCGCCTGCCTGGCCCGGCGGGCGGCGGAGCTGGACCGGCTCACCGCGGCCGGTTTCCGGTCGGCGGCGGACCAGGCGGAGCGGATGCTGCGGCAGCCGGAGCCGGAGCCCGGGCGGGCGGGGACGGTAGCGCGGGCGGCGGCCGCGTGGGAGGAGGCGTACTGGGCGTCGCTGCCCGGGTGGGAGCACCAGGTCGTCACGGACGCCCGGCCGCCGCTGTACGCCTGCTTCAACCGGGCCGACCTGCTGATCAGCGACGTGTCGAGCGTGATCAGCGACTTCCTGGCGAGCGGCAAGCCGTACGCGGTGGCCAACACCAGCGCGCTGGCCGAGGACGTGTTCCGCAAGTCCTTCCCCACGGTGGCGGCGGCGACCGTGCTGGAGCCGGACGCGTCCGGGGTGCCGGCGCTGCTGGCGGCGGTGCGCCGTCCGGAGCGGGACGAACTGGCCCAGGAGCGGGCCGCGTTGGCCCTGCGCCTGCTGGGTCCGGCCGAGCCGCCGTCCCGGGAGCGCTTCGCCGGTGCGATGCGGGACCTGTGCGCGGCGGCCGGCGAACACCGCGTCCGCAGGGCCGAACGCCTCGCCGCGGACCTGGCCCCGGACCCCTCCGCGGGCCTCGCCTCGGACCTCGCCCCGGACCCCTCCGCGGGCCTCGCCTCGGACCTCGCCCCGGACCTCTCCGTTCCCGGCCCCCGACCGGAGACCGGCAAGACCGGTACAACCCCACTGACAACAGGCGGAGTTGAGCGGACGGGCCGTCCCGTCGACTAGTCGGACCACATCCCCGGGCGGGCATGCGAAGAAGTTGTCACCGCCCTGTGAGCGTTCTGGGCGCATGTGTGGATACTCATAAGAGCCCCCGGGGCAGGACCGGACATATCAGGCACGGGATCGGGCATACCCGACAACAGGACCGTTACCCTTGGCCGCACGCCACAGGCTTTCGCACTACCGTACGCGGCAACGCACGGACAGTTCCCCCTTCGAACAGGTTGCAAGGATGCCCAGGTTCTCCCTCATCGTCCCGGTGCACAAGGTGCAGGGCTACCTGCCCGAATGCCTCGATTCGGTGCTCGGCCAGGACTACGTGGACTTCGAGCTCATCGCAGTGGACGACTGCTCGCCGGACGGTTCGGGGGCCATCCTCGACGAGTACGCGAGGCACGACGCGCGCATCCACGTGATGCACCTCACCGAGAACGTGGGGCTGGGGCGCGCGCGCAACGCCGGGCTGGAAAAGGCGCAGGGCGACTACGTCCTGTTCCTGGACAGTGACGACACCCTGACGGAGGGTGCGCTCAGCGCGATAGCGGACCGTCTCGACGCGACCGACGATCCCGAGCTGATCGTCTACGACTACGCCCGTACGTACTGGAACGGCAGAGTCAGCCGCAATCAGCGGGCGGACCTGCTCCGCAACACCGGCCCGGACGTGTTCTCCCTCACCGACCGTCCGCAGCTGCTCGACCTGCTCCAGATCGTCTGGAACAAGGCGTACCGGCGCGACTTCGTCGCCCGCACCGGGCTCACCTTCCCGCCCGGCTACTACGAGGACGCGCCCTGGACGTTCGGCTCCCTGATCACTGCCGAGCGGATCGCCCTGCTGGACCGGGTCTGCGTGCACTACCGGCAGCGGCGTGAGGGCGGCAACATCCTCAAGACGGTCAGCCGCAAGCACTTCGACATCTTCGACCAGTACCAGCGGGTCTTCGACTACGTCGACGCGCACGAGGAACTCGCCGCATGGCGCGGCCCGTTGTTCCGCAAGATGGTCGACCACTACCTGACCGTGCTGGAGAGTCCGGGCCGGCTGCCGCGGGACGCGCGGGCCGAGTTCTTCCACCGTGCCTCCGCCGACTACCGCGCCCGTATGCCGAAGGGCTTCGCCCGGCCGGGCGGCGGCCGCGGCCACAAGTACACGATGCTGGAGCGCGACGCCTACACCACGCTGATGAGCGCGCTCGCGGCGGTGAAGGCGCGCCGACGGGTCAAGAAGGGCATCCGCGCCGCGCTCAACCGGTCCAAGCGCGGCGCGATGGGCGCCTTCTACCAGTCGCAGCTCAGGCTGCCGCTCGACGACGACCTGGCGCTGTTCTCCGCCTACTGGAGCCGCGGCGTCTCCTGCAACCCGGCCGCCATCGACGCCGAACTGGCCCGGCTGGCTCCGGGCATGCGCCGCGTCTGGGCGGTCCACGCGGACCACGCGGGCCGGGTGCCCAAGGGGGTGCGGGTCGTCCGGGTGGGCTCACGCGAGTACTGGACGGCCCTGGCCCGCGCCAAGTACCTCGTGAACAACGTGAACTTCGCGGACTCCGTGGTCAAGCGCGAGGGCCAGATCCACGTCCAGACCCACCACGGCACCCCGCTGAAGACCATGGGCCTGGACCAGCAGAAGTACCCGGCCTCCACCGACATGGACTTCGAGAAGCTCCTGGAGCGGTGCGACCGCTGGGACTACAGCATCAGCGCCAACCGGTTCTCGACCGTCGTCTGGGAGCGGGTCTACCCCTGCTCGTACACCACGCTGGAGACCGGCTACCCGCGCAACGACGTCCTCGTCAACGCCACCGCCGAGGACGTGCGCGCGGCCCGCGCCGCGCTCGGGCTGGCCGACGGCACCAAGGCGTTCCTTTACACGCCGACCCACCGCGAGTACCAGCCGGGCTTCACCTCCGCCCTGGACCCGGCCCGGTTCGCCCGCGAACTCGGTCCGGACGTGACGCTGCTGGTGCGCGGCCACTACTTCTACGGCGACTCCCCGCAGACCGACGCGCTGCGCCGCACCGGCCGCATCATGGACGTGTCCGGGCACCCCCGGGTGGAGGACCTGTACCTCGCGGCCGACGCACTGATCACGGACTACTCCTCGGCGATGTTCGACTACGCGGTACTGGACCGCCCGATCATCAGCTACGTCCCCGACTGGGACGTCTACTCCGTGGTGCGCGGCACCTACTTCGACCTGCTCCAGGAACCGCCCGGCGCGGTGGCCACCACCCAGACGGAGCTGCTGGGGCTGCTCGCCTCCGGCACCTACGACACCCCGGAGACGGCCAAGCGCCGGGACGGCTTCCGCAGGCGCTTTTGCGAATTCGACGACGGACACGCGGCCGAACGGGTCGTACGACGTGTCTTCCTGGGCGAGGAGAACCTGCTGCCCGTCGTCCCGTTCGACGACCGTTCCCACGCCCCGACCCCCACCCAGGCGCTCGAACCGGTCGAGCGGGCCTGACCACGGAAGGAATCGCACCCAGCATGGCCCCTCGGCTCAGTGTCATCGTCCCGATCTACAACGTGGAGCGCTATCTCCCCGCCTGCCTCGACTCCCTGGCCGCGCAGACCTTCCGCGACCTCGAGGTGCTGATGGTGGACGACGGTTCGCCGGACGACTCGGCGTCGATAGCCGCCGACTACGAGGCCCGCGATCCGCGCTTCAGGCTGATCCGCAAGGAGAACGCCGGTCTGGGCGCGGCGCGGAACACGGGGATGACACGGCTGGCACCCGAGTCGGAGTACGTCGCCTTCGTGGACAGCGACGACATGATCCCGCCGAACGCCTACCGGCTGATGGTGGACTCCCTCGACGAGAGCGGCTCGGATTTCGTCACGGGCAACGTCCAGCACATCAACAGCACCAAGATCTGGCAGTCCCCGATGCACCGCATCCTCGCCGGCGGTGCGGTCAGGCGGACGCACATATCGCGGAACAAGAAGCTGCTGACCGACCGAATAGCCTGCAACAAGGTGTTCCGCCGCTCGTTCTGGGAGAAGCACGACCTCTCCTTCCCCGAGGGCGTGCTGTACGAGGACGTCCCGGTGATCCTCCCGGCGCAGTTCCTCGCCGAGGCCGTGGACATCATCAGCGAGCCCACGTACTACTGGCGGCTGCGCGAGGGCGAGGCCGCCCCCTCCATCACCCAGCGCCGGACGGAGCCGAAGGCGGTACGGGACCGTGCGGCGGCGGTGGAGTCCGTCAGCCGCTTCTTCGCCTCCCGGCCCGGCGAGTCGGGCGCCGAGCTGAAGCACGCGTACGACCACACCGCCCTCACCGGTGACCTGCGGATCTTCCTGAACGTCCTGCCGGACGGTGACGAGGAGTTCCGCGCCGAGTTCCTGCGTGTGATCAACAAGTACCTGGACCAGGTCGACCCGCAGGTGGTCATGGAGCTGCCGGCCACCGCCCGGATCAAGTGGCTGCTGGTGCGCAAGCACGCGCTGGACGACCTGGTGGACCTGATCAAGGCGGAGCGGCGCGGGGACGCCGTGGAGATCGGCGGGCTCGTCCGCAAGTACGTCAGTTACCCCACGGTCGAGGCGGCCGCCGCCGGCCTGCCGAAGAAGGCGCGCCGGATCGACCCGGACCTGAAGCTCCACGCCCCGCTGCAGGACATCCGCTGGGACGGCGGCAGACTGCGGCTGGCCGGGCACGCGTGGGTCGACCAGATCGACCAGTCGGGCCGGCGCAGCGCCGCCAAGGTCCTGGTGCTGAAGAAGGACGGCTCCCGGCGGGCCACGGTGGTGCCGCTGCGCAACACCCATGTGCCCGAGGCCACGTCGCTGTCCGGCCGCAAGCACAACAACTACGACTGGTCGGGCTGGGAGGCGGACCTCGACCCGCTCAAGCTGCGCCGGGGCTCCCAGTGGGAGGAGGGGACCTGGCGGGTGGGCATCGGCATCGCCACCGCCGGTCTGCTGCGCAAGCGCGCGGTCCAGGTGAAGGGCCCGACGCGGGCCAACCACCCGCCCTACCAGTGGCTGGACGACGACTTCCGGCTGCTGCCGACGCCGGTCAACGGGGCGCTGCGGCTCACCGTCGAGCGGGTACGCGCGCTGATCACGGGCCACCGGGCGGTCGGCGCGGACATCGAGATCGACGGTGAGATCCGCGTGCCGCTGGACGCGGGCGAGAGCGTCTCGCTGCGCGTCACCAACAAGAAGAGCGGCGAGCGGCTGCACTACCCGGTCACGCTGAGCCCGGCCGACGGCGCGCACACCCCGTTCACGGTGCGGGTGCCGATGCGGGACGTGGCCCTGCTGCCGGAGCACCAGGACGTCGTGAAGGAGGAGAACGCCGCCGGCGGCGCGGACCCCGCGGCGGCCTCCCGGCGCAACTGGAGCACCCAGCTGGTGGCGGTGGCCGCCGACGGGGGCGAGCGTCGTTTCTCCACCGTGGTCCGTGAGGGGCTCGCGGACGGCGAGATGCGGCTGCCGGCGTCCCTCGCGGAGAACGCCGACCGCAACGAGATAGCCCTGGTCTCGGGGCACAACGGCTATCTGAAGTTCTCCGGCCGCCCGCTGCAGGCGAAGATCACGTCGGTGCGCTGGGCCGGTGACCGCTACGTCGTCGAGGGTGTGAGTGCCGCCGACATCGACGGGGCGGACTTCGTCGTGAAGGCCCGGGACCGGTTCGACGAGAAGACCGTGGCCCTGCGGACGTCGCCGGACGGTTCGTTCGCCGCCGAGTTCACCCCGGCGTCCATGTCCGGTCCCGACGGAACGCTGCCGCTCAAGAGCGGGCGCTGGAACTTCTTCCTGCGCACCCCCGACGGCAGCGACATCCCCTTCCTCGTCGACCGGCTCGCCGTGGACGACTTCCCGGTGCTCGGCGCCGCGAAGGACCGGGAGTACGAGTTCGAGTCCCGCTGGTACAACTTCCCGCAGCTGAACTGCCCGTCCGACCTGTCCGTCCTGGAGCGCGGCGCCTACCGTCAGGAGCGGCTGCGCAAGGACGTGTACGAAGCGGGGCGGACCCAGCCGCTGCGGGACGCGGTGCTGTTCATCAGCTACAACGGCAAGCAGTACTCGGACTCGCCGCGCGCGATGCACGAGGAGCTGCTGCGCCGGGGGGCCGACCTGGAGTACCTGTGGCTGGTCCGGGACGGTCAGGTGGACCTGCCCGACACGGCGCGCAAGGTGCGGTTCTGGAGCACCGAGTGGTACGAGGCGCTGGCCCGCTGCCGCTACATCGTCACCAACGCGCACCTGCCGCACTGGATGGAGCGCCGTCCGGGGCAGGTGGTCGTGCAGACCTGGCACGGCACCATGCTGAAGAAGATCGGTCTGGACATCGAGGCGCCGAAGTTCGACCCGCAGTACCACGAGCGGCTGATCCAGGAGGCCCGCAGCTGGACGATGCTGGTCTCCTCCAACCGCTTCAGCACGCCGATCCTCAAGCGCGCCATGGGCTTCGACGGAAAGATCATCGAAACCGGGTACCCGCGCAACGACTACCTCTACGCGCCGGACCTCGCCGAGCGTGCCCGGGCGATCAAGGAGCGGCTCGGCGTGCCCGCCGACAAGCGGGTGATCCTCTACGCGCCGACCTGGCGGGACGACCTCTCGCACCGGCGGGGGCAGTTCAAGTTCGACCTGCGCATCGACGTCGAGGACGCCCGCGCGCGGCTGGGTGACGACCACGTGCTGCTGATCCGCCGGCACTCCAACGTCGTGGACAGCATTCCCGGCGCGGGCAACGGCTTCGTGCACGACGTCTCGGAGTACCCCGACATCGCGGACCTGTATCTCGCCGCCGACGTGCTGGTGACGGACTACTCCTCGGTGATGTTCGACTACGCGCACCTGAAGCGGCCCATGCTGTTCTTCACGTACGACCTGGAGCACTACCGGGACAAGCTGCGGGGCTTCTACTTCGACTTCGAGAACGACGCGCCGGGTCCGCTGATCCACACCTCGGAGGAGCTGGTGAGCGCGCTGGGCGACCTGGACAAGGTGTCGGCCGAGTACGCGGACCGCTACCGGCGCTTCCAGGAGCTGTTCTGCGACCTCGACGACGGCCGGGCCGCGGCGCGCGTCGTGGACCTGATGCTGGAGCAGGCGCGGGAGGTCTGACGCCGGCTCCCCCGCTCGGCCCCGTCATGAAGCGGCCGGGTCCGGCACGACGCCGGACCCGGCCGCACGGCTCGAAGCCGTCGAACCGCTGCTGGGCGGGTCAGCCCGCCGCGACGTCGTCCGTTTCCTCAACGGGCGCCGTGCGCTGGTCGTCGTCCGTCTCCTCAACGGGCGACGTGCGCTGATCGGGCAGTATCTCCGTCAGGTTCATGTCCACGTCCGGGCCGCCGGCCGTGACACGGGTCTCCTGACCGGAATTGCGGGTCTCGGCCTTCCGCGCGAGGTCCGCGACGGCGGTGTTGAACTGGTCGATGGACTTCGGCTCGTCCGGGCCCAGCAGGTAGCGCCTGAGCTCCTCGCGGTCCTCGGCCAGCGGGTCGGCCGCGTGGTTTCGGACCGCCGCCAGCAGCCCGTCCAGCTCCGTCGCGCTGTTGGTGAGGATCACCGCGGCACGCACCGCCGTGTTCTGGTTCCGGAATTCCTCGGCACCCAGCTCCGCGGAGTCCGTCACCGCATACGGCTTGCCGCTGGCGATGAAGTCGGACACCACGCTGGAGATGTCGGAGACCATCGCGTCGGAGACGTTGAAGCAGTCGTACAGACGCGGTTCGGCACCCGTGACGACCCGGTGCTCCCAGTCGGGGACGGAACGCCAGTAGGCGGCGTTCCAGTCGGCGCGCAGCCGGGCGGCCTCCTGGTGCTTGTGGACGTCCACCATGCCGTCGCGGGCCGCCTCGGCCTCGTCGCCCTTGGCCGTGCCGCCGGACAGCGCGGCGAGACGGCCCTCGATGCGGGCCAGCTCGGCCTTGGCGTCGGCCTGCGCGGAGGCCTGCGCGGTGAAGCGCGGGTCGGCGGCGCGCGCCGCGGCGGCCTTCTCTATCAGCGCGGTGATCCTCCGGTGGGCGGCCGCGGCCTGCGCGCTGCGGGTACCGGTGAAGGGGTGCGGCTTGTACAGGACCCGGACCGGCGGATCGGCCTTCACCAGGGTGCGGACGATGTTCTCACCGGCCAGCAGGATCGAGGTGTTGCCGGGGTTGTCGTCCCAGCCCTCCCAGGTGGGTGCGTACAGGACGGTCGGCATACGGTCGTCGGGCACGCCCTGCCAGGTCTGGATGGGCGCGAGCTGCGGGCGGCCGACCTCGACGATGTCGTCGTCGCGGACGCCGACGTCGGCGATGGCGTAGCGGTCGCGGCCGGCCCGCCCGGCCGTCCACACCTCGTCGTACACCTTGCTGAACGGGTTGACACTGGCGAGCTTGTCACTGTCGCCGTGGCCGATGAACACGTGCTTCATGGTCGGCACGCGCAGCATGTGGATGTTCTTGCCGACGTTCGCCGCGTACAGCGCGACCCGCACGGTGGACAGGTCCATGTTCATCAGGTGCACGCCGCCGGGCACGCAGATGACGGGAACCGTGGTGGGCGCCATGCGCTCGAGCATGACTCGCTCGCGCAGGACGATGAGCGGCCGGGAGTCCAACTGCTCCATGGTCTCCAGCCACATGTTGAGCTGGTACGCCGAGTCCTTGGAGCCGGAGAAGTACAGAACCGTCTCGGGCCGGTACTCGCGCAGCCAGCCGTCGATCGCGGCCAGTATCTGGCCGCTGTCCGACGAAACCCTCCGGACGCGGGCGTAGAACACCAGGGTCAGCACGTAGAGGAGGCCGAGCGCCAGCGTGACGGCGATTCCGGCGAAGGCGGCCACGGCCGACTCCATGGCCGCGGCGACCAGGATGCCTGCCACGGCGGCCAGGTCGAGGTGCAGCATCTTCTCGGCGGAGCGGCGCAGCAGCATGCGCGGCGGGGCGTCCGGGATGCGCACACGCGAGGCGAGATCGACGTTGCGGGTCGCGACCGGCATGCGGCGGCGGGTGCGTATCAGGGTGACCAGCGCGCCCTGGGGGGCCTGAAGGGCGTAGAAGACGATGAAGCAGGTGGTTGCCCCGTAGTAGATCAGGTCGTCCGCGAGGGAGAGGCGGGCCAGCAGCAGGACCAGCAGCAGCTGGCGGATCAGGAAACGGATCGACAGGCCCGCCCGGACCTTGCTGAGCCGTTTGATCAGGTAGCTGCCCTTGCGGTGCAGATAGTGGTCCGCCAGGTACGTCACGGCGGCCGCGGACGCGAAGACGGGAATGCTCGGGAGGAGAGCGCCCAGCATGAGACAGGGGAAGCCCAGCATCATGAGGATCGCCGCGGCCAGTTCGGCCGCGCTGTCCACCCGTGCGACGCGAATAGCGGTGGATATCACGAGGAAACCTGCTCTGGAGGGAGAATGCCGGTTTATGCCTGGGGTTTGAGGAAGTACGGATTCAGACCCCCGCGAATATCCGTGCACCAAATTCTTGGGCGGGAAGGCGCAGGGGCCTGAATGTCGGAAGCTATTAGTCCTTGATTATTACACGCCGTCCTGACGGTCCAACACCGAGGCCAGCGCCTGTTCGAAGCCGGAGGCGCGCGCCGCGCCCGCGGTCGGGTCCTGCTGGCGCACGTCGATGACGTGCCCGGTGAGTTCCGACAGCAGCACGTCCAGCGAGGTGCGGGCCACCGCCTCGGAGGAGAGCAGCGTGCCCGCGGGCTCCTGCCCGAAGGCCTTGGTCCGCATCGGCGTCGCGGTGCGCTCCGGGTTGACGCAGTTGACGCGGATGCCGTCACCGGCCCACTCGTCGGACAGGGCCTGGGTGAGGTTCACCATCGCGGCCTTCGTCGAGGAGTACAGGCTGTACTCGGCACGGCCGCGGGTGTAGCTGCTGGAGGTGTACAGCAGCAACTGCCCCCCGCTCTCGGCCAGGTACTTGTAGGCGGAGCGGGCGATCTGCACGGGGGCCAGGTAGTTGACCTTCAGCGCCTCCTCGATGGTGGCGTTGTCGGTCTCGGCGAGTTTCCCTATGCGCAGCACACCCGCCGTGTTGACGACGTAGTCGATGCGGCCCGTCTCGGCGTACGCCTTGGCCAGCGCGTTCTCGACGTCCTCCGGGTTCTCCACATGAGTGCCGGTGGTGGAGCGGCCGAGCGCGTGGACGGTGGCTCCGTAGGATTCGGCGAGCTCCGCGATGTCCTTGCCGATGCCGTACGAACCGCCGAAGACGACCAGGGTCCGGCCGGTGAGCAGTTCCCGGTAGGCCTCGTCGTCGTTCTGCTCGGGCGTGGCGGTGGAGGCGAGCTGGAAGAGCTTGTCCGCGATGAAGACGTCGACGGGCTGGGTGACCTTCATGTTGTACTCGTCGCCCGCCACGACGTGGATCGGCACGTCCGGCAGGTACTTGAGCACGACGGAGCAGTCGTCCGTGGCCTGGAAGTTGGGGTCGTCCGCGGCGACCTCGTAGGCGCGGCGGACGGTGGACAGCTTGAATGCCTGCGGGGTCTGGCCGCGGCGCAGGCGGGAGCGGTCCGGGATCTCCGTGATGAACTCGCCGTCCTCGCCGTGGGTCCGGGTGACGATGATGGTGTCGGCGGAGGGGATGGCCACGTCGACGGCCTGGAAGCGCTCCAACGCGGTCACACAGTCGTCGATGACGCGCCGCGACAGCAGGGGGCGGACGGCGTCGTGGAAGAGGACGTTGATGTCCTCCCCCTCCGCCAGGCCCTCGCCGAGTGCCGCGATGGCCCGCTCGGTGGTCTCGTTCCGCGTCGAGCCGCCCTCGATGACCTTGGTGACCTTCGTGTACCCGGCCTTGGCGACGATCTTCTCGACGTCCGGTACGTACCCCTGCGCCATCAGCACGATGATCTCGTCGATCGAGTCGGCCTGCTCGAAGGTGGTCAGGGTGTGCTCGATGACTGCCTTGCCGGCGATCTTCAGCAGCTGCTTGGGGATCGACAGACCCACCCGCTGGCCGGTGCCACCGGCCAGGATCACTGCGGTGGTACGGGGCTTGGCTATGTGCTGGGACACAGATGACCTACCTTGGGGCGACAGGGAACCTCGAAATATTCCCACTTGTGGTTACCACAGTGCAAGATGAGCGACCCCGGCAGTAAATGTGCACGCAATCCTCCATTCACCTCGCACCGCTGGTGAATGGCGAGACAGCCGTCAGGGTTGTGTGGAACACCGCGATTTTTCTGTGAGTAACTCCACAGGCGCCGACCGTTGCCGACCGCACCCCCGTGCTGTTCACTGCCGCCCGAACCGTCTCCCGCCGCGTGCCCGACGGGACCGGGTCCGCGGCGGTCGCGGCCGACGACTGAACCTTCCGGTTCGATCCACCGTCCTCCTCAACGGGGCCGGGCAGCGGTCACCCGCCGACGAATCGAGGTCGCTTCCAGGCGCATCCCGGCCGAGTGGCCGCGGCCGGAATGGCGGGGGGACTTGTGCCACCCTTCGGGTATTCTGTGCCGTCACAGTCGTTCAATGTCGGCAGCCGATTCACTCGACCGGGACTCACATGAAGATTGCATTCCTGATTCACAACATTTATGGCCTGGGTGGAACGAATCGGACGACGATCAATCTCGCCTCCGCCTTGGCCGAGCGTCACGAGGTTGAGATCGTGTCGATTTTCCAGTCGGTGGATGCCCCACTGTTCACGGTGGATCCCCGAGTCAAGGTCACCGGACTGATCGACACCCGCCTGGTCCCGGAGAAAGACCGGAATACGCCGGCCCGGATTTTCCCCGCGGGCGAGGCCCGCTACCGCCAGTACAGCACCGTGACCGATGAACGGGTCGCCGAATACTTCAAGAAGAACAGCCCGGATGTGGCCATCGGTACGCGCCCCGGCCTCAACGTATACGTCGCGCGCCTCGCCGGTGACCGGACGCTGCGTATCGGCCAGGAGCACATCACCCTCGAATCACATCCAGCGCCACTGGTCGCGGACCTGAAGAAGTACTACGCACGCCTGAGTGGGTTCGTCACGGTCTCCGAGGCCGACGCGGAGAACTACCGGAACGACATGGCCGTGCCGGGGCTGCCGGTCGTCTCCATACCCAACAGCGTCCCGGCCCCCGCGGTGACCCCCGCCGACCCGACCGCCAAGGTGATCGTCGCCGCCGGACGGTTGGCGGTCGTCAAGCGGTACGACCTCCTCGTGCGGGCCTTCGCCAAGATCGCCTCCCAGCACCCGGACTGGCAACTGCGGATATACGGCGACGGCAGCCAGCACGGCAAGCTGCGTGCCTTGATCAACGAACTCTCCCTGTACAACCAGGTCCACCTCATGGGAGTGGCCTCGCCCATCGAGGCGGAGTGGGTGAAGGGTTCGATCGCGGCCGTGACATCGGCCAGCGAGTCCTTCGGCATGACGATCGTGGAGGCGATGCGGTGTGGCGTCCCCGTCGTGAGCACCGACTGCCCGCTCGGCCCGCGCGAGATCATCCGTGACGGCGAGGACGGACTGCTCGCTCCCACGGGAGACGTGGACGCCATCGGCGCCGCGCTGCTGCGGCTGATCAACGACGAAGCCGAACGGACCTCGATGGGCATCGCGGCCCGACGCAATGCCGAGCGGTTCGACCCCGCTGCGATCGCCGTGCGCTACGAGGAACTGTTCCGCGAACTCGGCGCCGGCGACTCCGCTGGCGCCTCGCGCCGCACCTCGCGCTGGCGCCGCCTCCTGCCCACTCGCGCCGCGCAGTCGGGGCCCGCCCAACCACAGGCGGTCGCCGCACCCGCGCGCATGAGCGGATCGCTCCACGCCGACCCGAACGGCTTGCTGCACGTCACGCCGGCGGCCGAGGCACCGGTCGACGAAGGAACACTTCTGCTGATCAGGCGTGGCGGCGAGGACGACCGCCCGACGCTTCGCATCCCCTTGACACGCGACGACGGCGGCCGAGTCCGCGCGACCGTCGAGCGCACCCTGTCGTTGGGGAACGCGGTGTGGGACTTGTGGGTCGAGCCGACGGGGAAGCCGCGCAAGCGCCTGCGCAGCGATCTGCTCGACCTGCGTGGCCTCGTCGGCTTTCTGCCCGAGCCGGACCAGTCGCCGGTGAAGGCTCTGCTGCCCTACACAACGGTGGACGGTTTCATCGCGCTGACCGCGCGAGAGGCGGACGTCCACGCCGAGGTTCGGCAGATCACCGTCGACACCGACGGCGCCGAGATCGGCGTGACGGCACGCCTGTTCGGCGCCGCAGGCGAGATCGAGGGCTTCGAGCTGCGCAACCGCAAGCGGACCGAGGCCGTCCTGGAGCCGTCATGGCACCGGGACGACGACGGACTGCTGCACATCCGCGTTCCCAGCGCGGCCGTGGCCCGTCTGCACAAGGAAGAGCACGACCTGTGGGACCTGTCGGTACGCCTCGTCGGCCGGGCCGAAACAGTGCGTGTCGGCGCGTGGTTCAGCGACGTCAAGGACCGCAAGAAGGTCTATGTGTACCCCGTGACCGTGTTCGAGGACACGCCGCGCGGGCGGGCCAGGGTACGGCCGTACTACACCGTCGACAACGGACTGTCGATCAACGCTGTCGACCTCTCCTAGAGGACTGCTGAACGTCTGCTCTGCGCCGGCCCCGGACCCGCAGGTCCGGGGCCGGCGCATTGATGCGGTGCCGGCCGCTGGAGGAGATCGTCAAGGAGAGCCGGCAACGGCGACCGCGGCTACGACGCGAAGGGGTCGAACCCTTCGTATCCCCGGTCCGCCTCGTCCCGTTCGGCGTCCCGGTCCCGGCGTCGCTGGGCGGCCGGGCGGGGCGCCTCGAAGCGGTGGTCCTCGCCGCGGCGGCCGAGCATCTCGGCACCGGCGGTGACCGAGGGCTCCCAGTCGAAGACGACCGCGTTGTCCTCGGGACCGATGGCCACACCGTCGCCGTTGCGGGCGCCGGCCTTCATCAGCTTGTCCTCGACGCCGAGACGGTTGAGCCGGTCGGAGAGGTAGCCGACGGCCTCGTCGTTGTTGAAGTCGGTCTGGCGCACCCAGCGTTCGGGCTTCTCGCCGCGCACCCGGAACAGGCCGTCCTCCTCGCGGGTGACGGTGAAGCCCGCGTCGTCCACCGCCTTGGGCCGGATGACGATCCGCGTGGCCTCCTCCTTCGGCCGGGCGGCACGCGCGGTGGCGACCAGCTCGGCCAGCGCGAAGGACAGCTCCCTGAGGCCCATGTGGGCCACCGCCGACACCTCGAAGACCCGGTAGCCGCGCGCCTGGAGGTCCGGCCGGACCATCTCGGCGAGGTCCTTGCCGTCGGGCACGTCGATCTTGTTGAGGACGACGATCCGCGGCCGGTTGTCCAGGCCGCCGTACTCGCGCAGCTCGGCCTCGATGACGTCCAGGTCGGAGAGCGGGTCGCGCTCGGACTCCAGGGTCGCCGTGTCCAGGACGTGCACCAGCACGCTGCACCGCTCCACGTGCCGCAGGAACTCCAGGCCGAGGCCCTTGCCCTGGCTGGCGCCGGGGATGAGACCGGGGACGTCCGCGACGGTGTACACGGTCTCGCCCGCCGTCACCACGCCCAGGTTGGGGACGAGCGTCGTGAAGGGGTAGTCGGCGATCTTCGGCTTGGCCGCGCTCAGCACGGAGATCAGCGAGGACTTGCCGGCGCTCGGGTAGCCGACCAGCGCCACGTCGGCGACGGTCTTCAGCTCCAGGTGGATGTCCTGGAGGTCACCGGGCTCGCCGAGCAGCGCGAAACCGGGTGCCTTGCGCCGCGCGGAGGCCAGCGCCGCGTTGCCGAGGCCGCCCCGGCCGCCCTGCGCGGCGACGTAGGAGGTGCCGTGGCCGACCAGGTCGGCGAGCACGTTGCCCGCGCCGTCGAGGACCACGGTGCCGTCGGGCACGGGCAGGACCAGGTCCTGGCCGTCCTTGCCGGAGCGGTTGCCGCCCTCGCCGGGCTTGCCGTTGGTGGCCTTGCGGTGCGGGGAGTGGTGGTAGTCGAGGAGCGTGGTCACCGACTGGTCCACGATGAGGATCACGTCGCCGCCCCGGCCGCCGTTGCCGCCGTCCGGGCCGCCGAGCGGCTTGAACTTCTCACGGTGGACGGAGGCACAGCCGTGGCCTCCGTTACCCGCGGCGACGTGCAGCTCGACGCGGTCCACGAAGGTGGTCATGGGATGTGCCTCCAGTTACTGCCTACTGCGCGAATGTCTCTTGGGTAACACGCGAAAGGCGGACCCGCTTCCCCTCGGGGAAGTGAGGCCCGCCTCGCGAAAGTGTCCGATCAGGCGACCGGAACGATGTTCACGACCTTGCGGCCGCGGTGGGTGCCGAACTGCACCGCGCCGGCCTGCAGGGCGAACAGCGTGTCGTCGCCACCGCGGCCGACACCGGCGCCCGGGTGGAAGTGGGTGCCACGCTGGCGGACCAGGATCTCACCCGCGTTGACGGCCTGACCGCCGAAGCGCTTCACGCCGAGCCGCTGGGCATTCGAGTCGCGACCGTTCCGGGTGGACGATGCGCCCTTCTTGTGTGCCATGTCTCCTCAGTCCCTTACTTCGCAGCCGCGGGGATCTCAGTGACCTTGATCGCCGTGTACTGCTGGCGGTGGCCCTGACGACGGCGGTAGCCGGTCTTGTTCTTGTAGCGCAGAATGTCGATCTTCTGGCCCTTGTGGTGGTCCACGACCTCGGCCTGGACCTTGATGCCGGCCAGCACCCACGGGTCGCTGGTCACAGCGTCGCCGTCGACGACGAGCAGGGTCGAGAGCTCGACCGTGTCGCCGACCTGGGCGGTGGAAATCTTGTCAACCTCAACGATGTCGCCGACAGCAACCTTGTGCTGGCGACCACCGCTGCGCACGATGGCGTACACGCGGATCTCACTCTCTCGCTATGGAACGGCACCCCCGCAGTCCAGCCACCCGGTGACACACGGACGGCCTCTCCCGGCGGGAGCCCGCGAGGGCGCACACCCGGAAGGAAAGAGGTTTACGGGGATGTGACGCGTCAGTCGACACGCCGACGGTCAAGATTACGGGCCCGCACGACAGGGGTCAAACCGGGCCCCGCGCCTCAGCCGGAGACCGCCGCGACGTACTCGGCGTACGCCTCCCCCGCCCGCGCGGGCGTCAGGTCGAGGTGCTCCAGGATCGTGTACCGGCCGGGCCGGGTCTGCGGCGCGAACCCCACGGCCCGCACGAACTCCTCGTCGCCGAACCCGATCTCCCGGGCCACCACCGGCAGCCCGTGCCGGCGCAGCGTGTCCGCCATCAGCAGCGAGCCCTCCCGGTCGCCGCGCAGGTACGTCGCGAAGGCCGCGCCGATGCCGACCTGCTCGCCGTGACTGGCCGCGCGCCGGGGATACAGCAGGTCCAGGGCGTGGCTGATCTCGTGGCAGGCGCCGGACGAGGGGCGGGTGTGCCCGGCGATGGTCATGGCGATGCCGGACAGCACCAGCCCCTCGGTCAGCACGGTCAGGAACCCGTCGTCGCCGCAGCCGCCGGGGTGGCGCAGCACGGCCTCGCCGGCCTGCCGGGCGAGGGCGGCGGCGAGACCGTCGACCTTCTCGCCGTTCTCCCGGTGGGCCAGCTCCCAGTCGGCGACCGCGGAGACGTTGGAGACGGCGTCGCCGATCCCGGAGCGCACGAACCGGATCGGCGCCTCCCGGATCACCGCGAGGTCGACGACGAGCGCGATGGGCGTCGGCACGCCGTACGAACCGCGGCCCGCGTCGTTGTCGAGAATCGAGACCGGCGAGCAGATGCCGTCGTGGGACAGGTTGGTGGCCACCGCGACCATGGGCAGGCCCACCCGGGCCGCGGCGAACTTGGCGCAGTCGATGACCTTGCCGCCGCCGAGCCCGACGACCGCGTCGTAGCGCCCCGACTTCATGCCGTCGGCCAGGCGCACCGCGTCGTCGATGGTGCCGCCGCCGACCTCGAACCAGTCGGCGCCGGGCAGCGACGGCTCCAGCCGCCGGCGCAGCCGCGTCCCCGAGCCGTCGGAGATCGCCACGGCCAGCTTCCCGGACTGCGAGATCCGCTGGTCCGCCAGGACGCTCGCCAGGTCGTCCAGGGCGCCCGGCCGGACGTCCACGACGAGCGGCGAGGGGATGAGCCTCGTCAGTACCGGCACGTGGTCTCCTCTCCTTGCCGGGGCACCCCGGCTGTCGTTGATGATGCGCGCGGGGGCGGCCGGGGAAACGTGTGGCCCCGTGCGAACGGATTCCGTTCGCACGGGGCCACACGTGGTGCGACAGGTGCCGTATCGGACGGGTGCCGGATCAGCCCTCGTCGGTGGCGGCCGAGACCGAGGACGGCGCCTGCTGGGCGGCCGCCGCGGTCTTCTTCGACGCCGTCTTCTTGGCCGTGGCCTTCTTGGCGGTCGTCGTCTTGGCCGCCTTCTTGGCCGTGGCCTTCTTCGCGGTCGTCGTCTTCTTGGCCGCGGTCTTCTTGGTGGCGGCCTTCTTCGCCGTCGCCTTCTTGGCCGTCTTGCGGGCCGCCGCCTTCTTGGCCGGGGCGGCCTCCTCGGCCTCCGGCCGCGCGTCCTGGGCCTCCTCCGCCGGGGCCGACGGGACGACCACGACGGCCGCCTCCTCGGACGCGGTGGACGTGGTGGGCTTGCGCACCGCGCGGCGCCGCGGACGGGCCGGGGCGGCGGCGCTCTCGGCCGGCTCGGCGGCCGGGGCCGCCTCCGGTGCCTGCTCGGGCTCCGGCGCGGGCTGCTCGGACACCGCGGCGGTGGTCTCCGGGACCGTCAGTACGGCGGCCTCGGCCCCCTCGGGCGAACCGGCCGGTGCGGACACCTTCCGGGTGGCCCGACGGCGGGTACGGCCCTTGGGGGCGGCCTCCTCCGGCGCGGGCGCCGCGGTCTCGGCCGCGGCGGCCGGAGCAGGAGCGCCGGAGACGGCGTCCTCGACGGCGGCGGGCTCGGCCAGCACCTCGGCGGCGGGCTCGCGCCGCACGGGACGCTCGACCTCCTCCTGCACCGTGACGTCCTGCGCGGTCGGCGCCCCGGCGGGCACGGCCTCCGCCTTCGCGGACTCCGCCTTCGCCTCGCCCTTCGCCGCCCTGGGCGCACCCGCCGGGGCGGACGCCCGCCGGCTGGTGCGACGCCGGCCGCGACCGCGCGTGGCGGCCGCCTCGGCCTCGGCGGCGCTGCTGTACAGCTCCTCGTCCGCGCTGAAGTCGGGCGCCGGGAGGGCGACCGGCTCGGCCACCTCGGCGGCCACCTCGGTCTCGGACTCGGTGTCCGCCTCCTGCTCCGGCGTCGGTCCGGTCTCCACCCCGGCGACGGCCTCGTGCTCGTGCGGCTGCTCGGCCCCGGCCCGCGCCCGCTTGCGGCGCTTGCCACCGCCGCCACCGGCCGACGTCGGCTGGTCGAGGTGGACGATGACACCGCGGCCGTTGCAGTGGACGCAGGTCTCCGAGAAGGACTCCAGCAGGCCCTGGCCGACCCGCTTGCGGGTCATCTGGACCAGGCCCAGCGAGGTCACCTCGGCGACCTGGTGCTTGGTCCGGTCCCGGCCCAGGCACTCCAGCAGGCGCCGCAGCACCAGGTCCCGGTTGGACTCCAGCACCATGTCGATGAAGTCGATGACGATGATGCCGCCGAGGTCGCGCAGCCTGAGCTGGCGCACGATCTCCTCGGCCGCCTCCAGGTTGTTCCTGGTGACCGTCTCCTCGAGGTTGCCGCCCTGACCGGTGAACTTGCCGGTGTTGACGTCGATGACGACCATCGCCTCGGTCCGGTCGATCACCAGCGAACCGCCGCTGGGCAGCCAGACCTTGCGGTCCAGCGCCTTGGCGAGCTGCTCGTCGATCCGGTACGTGGCGAAGACGTCGACCTCGCTGGTCCACTTGGACAGCCGCTCGGCGAGGTCCGGCGCCACGTGCGACACGTAGCCGTGGATGGTCTGCCAGGCGTCGTCGCCGCTGACGACGACCTTGGAGAAGTCCTCGTTGAAGATGTCGCGCACGACCCGGACGGTCATGTCCGGCTCGCCGTAGAGCAGCGAGGGCGCGTTCGAGCTGCCGCCGCTCTTCGCCTTCTTCTGGATGTCCTCCCACTGCGCCTGGAGCCGCTCGACGTCGCGGCGCAGCTCGTCCTCGCTGGCGCCCTCGGCGGCGGTGCGCACGATGACGCCCGCGTCCTCCGGGACGATCTTCTTCAGGATCGACTTCAGCCGGGAGCGCTCGGTGTCGGGCAGCTTGCGGCTGATGCCGGTCATCGAGCCCTCGGGCACGTAGACCAGGTAGCGGCCGGGCAGCGAGACCTGGCTGGTCAGGCGGGCGCCCTTGTGACCGATCGGGTCCTTGGTGACCTGCACCAGGACCGGCTGGCCGGACTTGAGCGCGGACTCGATGCGGCGCGGGCCGTTCGCCATGCCCAGCGCCTCGAAGTTGACCTCACCGGCGTACAGGACGGCGTTGCGGCCCTTGCCGATGTCGATGAAGGCGGCCTCCATCGACGGCAGCACGTTCTGCACCTTGCCGAGGTAGACGTTGCCGACGTACGAGGTGGCCTGCTCCTTGTTGACGTAGTGCTCGACGAGCACCCCGTCCTCCAGGACGCCGATCTGGGTGCGCTCGCCGTGCTGGCGGACGACCATGACGCGCTCGACGGCCTCGCGGCGGGCCAGGAACTCGGCCTCGGTGATGATCGGCACGCGCCTGCGGCCCTGCTCGCGGCCCTCGCGGCGGCGCTGCTTCTTGGCCTCCAGACGGGTCGAGCCCTTGATGGACTGCACCTCGTCGGACGGCTCGCTCTTCTCCCGCGCCGGCCGCGGCTCGCGCACCTTGACGACGGTGCGCTCGGGGTCGTCGGTGGCGGAGTCGGCCTCGCCCGAGCCGTCCCCGGCCCGGCGGCGACGGCGACGGCGGCGCCGGCTGCTGCTGGAACCGCCGCTCTCGCCGGCGGCCTCCTCGCTCTCCTCGGCGTCCTCGTCCGCCTGCTCGGCGGTGTCCGATGCATCCTGATCGGCCTGGTCGGCGCCGGTGTGCTCGCCCTCGCCGTCGGTGTCGCCGTCGGCGGCGTCGCCCCGGCGACGGCGACGGCCGCCCCGGCGACGACGGCGGCGCGAACCGGACTCCTCGTAGCCGTCGGCGTCGTCGTGCTCGTCGCCCGACTCGTCGGTCTCGGTCTCGGACTCGGCCTCGGTGTCGGTCTCGGCGTCGGCGGCGCTCTGAGCCCGGGCACCGGCCGCGGGCTCGTCCTCGGTGACGGCGGCCGTGGCCCGCTCCTCGGCGGCGGCGCCCCGGCGCTTGCGACGGCGGCGGGAGGCGGCGGACTGCTCCTCCGGAGCGGCCTCCACGCTCTCCTCGGCCGGCTTCGCCGTCTCGGCACCGGCCGCCTCGGCGGCGGCCTCGGCCGCGGCCCGCTCGGGCGTCTGGAACTGCGGCTCGGCGAACACGGGCGCCTGGAACACGGCGACCGCGGGACGCGACGGGCGCTTGGGCGCCTCCGCCTCGTCGGACGCCGCGGCGGCGGACTGCGCCGGAGCGGCGAACCCGGTGGCGGCCTTGCGGGTGGACCGGCGGCGCGCACGACGCGGCGCGGTCTCCTCGCCGGACTCGGCTGCCTCCGCGGCCTTGGCGGGCGCGGCGCTCTCCGCGGCCTTCGCGGGCTCGGGGGCCGCGACGGCCTCGGACTCGCCCGCTTCGGCCGGGGCGGACACACGGCGCGTGGCACGACGACGGGTGCGGCCCTTGGGCGCGGCGCTCTCGGCCTCGGCCTCGGTCTCCGCTTCCTCCGTCGCGGCTTCGGCGGGCTCCGGGGCCGCGGCGGCGGCGGGCTCGGTGGCGGTCTGCTCGCCGGCCGAGGTCACGCTGCGCGTGGCGCGGCGGCGGGTACGCCCCTTGGGCGCGGCAGGCTCGGTGGTCTCGACGGGCTCCGTGGTCTCCTCGGCCGGTGCCGGCGTCTCGGCGGCGGAGGTCGCGGACACGACGGTCTCGGCCGCCTCGGCGGCCTCGGGAGTCCCGGCGGGCGCGGAGGCACGGCGGACCGCACGGCGCCGCGGCCGGGCGGGGGCCGCGGGCTCCGGCGCCGGCTCGGGGGCCTCGGCCGCCTGGGCGGGGGCCGGCTCGGCCGGCGCGACGGTCTCCGCCGGCGCCTCGGAACCGCCGGACGGCGGACCCGCCGGGCGGGACGCGGCCCTGCGCCGGCGGCGCGGCGGCAGGGTGTCGCTGGGGGTGTTCGACTCGGAGTCCGTCGGGGTCGAGGACTCGGTGGGTTCGGTCGGTTCGAGCATGCGGGGGTTTCTCCCGTCAGGCTCCCGGGCGCCGCGCCTGGTCCGGCATCGACATGTCGACCGCCGGTGACGTCCGCGGCTCGCGCGATGCGCGGTCGCCGCCGTCCGGGGCGCGGGCGCCGCTCGGAAGCTCATCCGTGTCTTGTCTCGCCGGTTCCGTACCCCTTGTCGTGCACGGCCTGGCGAAAGTCTTGTGGTCGGTGCGCTGCCCGACCCAGGTGGCTCCCGAGTTCGAGGGCGGCGCTACGACGTCCGTCCCTACGCGGAACCTTCCTTACGCCGGCGCCTTCGCGGCGGCGGAAGCGGCGGCCGGATGCGGCTCGGGCGCTTCTGCCTCGCGGTCGGGCGCGAGCGGGTCGGTCACCGCACCGGTCTCTTCATCGAACAGCCCCTGCGCCAGCCTGGTCACCGCTGCGGGGACCGGCGGCGCCAGGTCGGCCACGGCGCGAAGACCGGACAGGACGTCGTCGGGTCGTACGGCAGGCGTCACGTGCCGAACAACCAGGCGCAGTATCGCACAGGGCCGGTCGCTCGGCCTATCAGCCGGTGAACCGTGCGTGGTGACGCACTCCAGGTGCGCGACGGCGGAGCGGGTGTCGAAGGTGCGGACGCCGTTCTTCGTACGCCGCTGCACCTCCACCGCCGGGGCCGCGTCGAAGGCCGCGACGGCCCTCTCGGCCTCGGCGGGCTCCACACCGTCCAGCCGCAGCTCCCACACGGAGGCCGTCAGCCGGTCGGCGAGCCCGGAGGTCCGGGCCTCGACCGCGTCGACGACGTCGAGCCCGGTGGGCAGCGACTCGTCGAGGAGCAGCCGCAGCCACTCCGGATCGCGCGCTTCGGTGAGCGCGATCTCCAGGTACTCCGCCTCACTGCCCGTGCCGGTGGGTGCGGCATTGGCGTACGACACCTTCGGGTGCGGGGTGAACCCCGCCGAGTACGCCATCGGCACCTCGGCGCGGCGCAGCGCACGCTCGAAGGCGCGCTGGAAGTCACGGTGGCTGGTGAACCGGAGGCGGCCGCGCTTGGTGTAACGCAGTCGAATGCGCTGCACCGCGGGAACGGGCGGCGGGCCTACGGGCTGTCGCTTGCCCAGGGGAACTTCTCCTTGCGTACGGCGGGCGGGACGGGCGTGACCCTCACCTCGATGGGGATGTGGCGCCCGGCCCTCTCCTCCAGAGTACGCGTTCCGGCCGCCGCGAGTTCCCGCCGGTACACGAACCGATACGACGAACCGATACGACGAACCGCCACGACGGGACGCCGTCCGGCGTCCGACCGTCGTGGCGGTCCGGTTCGGACTCGCGTCGCTCAGGCGAGGTCGCTGCGCGACCAGGTCCAGCTGCCGCCGTCGGCGCTGTCCCACACCTTCACCGGCCTGGCGAAGCCGGAGCCCGTGCTGCTCAGCGTCCACAGGCCGGTGCGGTTGCCGGTACCGTCCGCCCGCGCACCGTAGTCGTACAGCACACCGACGTCACCGCGCCCGTCACCGTCGAAATCGCCCGCGACCGGCTTCGACTTGTCCCAGGACCAGCTGCCGCTGACCGCGCTGTCCCACACCGTGACCGGCTTGGCGAAACCGGAACCCGTGCTCCGCAGCGTCCACAGCGTCGTGCGGTTCCCGCCGCCGTCCGCGCGAGCGCCGTTGTCGTACAGCACGCCGACGTCACCGCGGCCGTCACCGTCGAAGTCACCGGAGACCGGCTCGGAGCTGCCCCACGTCCAGCTGCCGGCGCTGTCGCCGCTGTCCCACACCTTCACCGGCCTGGCGAAGCCGGAGCCCGTGCTGCTCAGCGTCCACAGGCCGGTGCGGTTGCCGGTACCGTCCGCCCGCGCACCGTAGTCGTACAGCACACCGACGTCACCGCGCCCGTCACCGTCGAAATCGCCCGCGACCGGCTTCGACTTGCTCCAGGACCAGCTGCCGCTGACCGCGCTGTCCCACGCCATGACCGGCTTGGCGAAACCGGAACCCGTGCTCCGCAGCGTCCACAGCGTGGTGCGGTTCCCGCCGCCGTCCGCGCGAGCGCCGTTGTCGTACAGCACGCCCACGTCGTCGCGGCCGTCGCCGTCGAAGTCGCCGACGACCGGCTCGGAGCGGCTCCACGTCCAGCTGCCGCCGTCCAGGCTGTCCCACACCCTCACCGGTTCGGCGAAGCCCGCGCCGGTGTTGGTGAAGGTCCACAGCGCGGTGCGGTTGCCGGTGCCGTCCGGTCGTGTGCCGTTGTCGTAGAGCACGCCGACGTCGCTGCGGCCGTCGCCGTCGAAGTCACCGGCGAAGGTCTTCGAGCGGCTCGCGTTCCAGCTGCCGAAGACCGTGCTGTCCCACCGGCGCTGCGGCGCGGCGAACCCGGACTCCGTACTGGTCAGCGACCAGAGCGCGGCGCTGAAGCCGCCGCCCGTGGCGGCTCCGTTGTCGTAGAGCAGGCCGACGTCGCTGCGGCCGTCACCGTTGAAGTCGGCCCTCGGGGTGGACCGGGCGGTGGCGGTGATCCAGTCCCGGACGTCGTCGACGCGGGTGCTGACCGCGGCGGCCGCGGTCCCCTCCGGGGCCTCGTTGCCGAAGCAGCCCACCTGGTTGGAGCGGCTGCTGACGGCGACCAGCGCGAGCCTGCCGTCGACCGTGGCCACGGCGGGACCACCGGCGTCGCCCTGGCAGACCGACGCGCCGTTCTCCCCGGCGAGGGTGAGGTCGCCGCCGTCGACTGCGGTGACGGCGAACGTGCCGGTGTGCCTTTCGAGCGGCACCCACTCGCTCGCCGTGCGGCCGTGTCCCGCGACGGTCAGTTCCTGCCCGGCGGCGGGCGCGGTGGCGGCCACCGGAACGGGCGCCACACCCCGCACCGGCTGCGCGAGACGGGCCAGCACGAGATCGCGCTCACCGTGCGGACGGAGCTCCACCACGGTGCGGGCCTGGCCGTCGCCCACGGTCGCCACCGTCTTCAGCGGGGGCGGCCCGGCCGGGAGCGAGAGGTCGGAGGCGGGGTTGTCGACGAAGCAACTGGCGGCCGTGAGCACCCACTCGGGGGTGACCAGCGAGCCCGAGCAGCCGCGCTGGTGGTCGCCGACCACGAGCCGGGCGGTGAAGTCGTGGTCGACCCCGCCGCCGGGCTGTCCGACCACCGCGTGCGTCGGCGCGGCGGCCAGGAACAGCAGCGGCGCCACGCCGAGCAGCGCCGCCGCCCTGACCCCGGCGTGCCGCCGGGATGCGCCCCGTCTGAGGCGGTTCGGAGGTGTAACGATCTTGCTACGTGCCTTCATCGCAGTCCTAGGGATCGTCCGGCCTTACGGGCTGAAGGCTGCGGTCCGCCGACTGCTTTTCACTTGTCGAAGGGCACCCGGATCCGCCGAAACGCACAGTCCGTCCACCCCCGGTTCACAAGAAGAACCCGGTACCCGCACCCCATCGCCATCCAAGACGACGCTTCACGATCTCGTCCACGGGTTCGAATCAAGGCAAACTGACCGTACGTCACGAACAGGCAGTGACCTGCGTCACTTCACCGTCAGCGGCAGCAGCTTCTTGCCGGTCGGGCCGACCTGGATCTCGGTGTCCATGGCCGGGCAGACGCCGCAGTCGAAGCACGGGGTCCAGCGGCAGTCGTCGACCTCGGTCTCGTCGAGGGCGTCCTGCCAGTCCTCCCAGAGCCACTCCTTGTCGAGGCCGGAGTCGAGGTGGTCCCAGGGCAGGACCTCCTCGTAGCCGCGCTCGCGGGTGGTGTACCAGTCGACGTCGACGCCGGTCGGCTCCAGGGCCTTGTCGGCGCAGGCCATCCAGCGGTCGTAGGAGAAGTGCTCGCGCCAGCCGTCGAAGCGGCCGCCGTCGTCGTAGACCGCGCGGATGACGGCACCGAGGCGGCGGTCGCCGCGGGAGAGGAGGCCCTCGACGATGCCGGGCTTGCCGTCGTGGTAGCGGAAGCCGATGGAGCGGCCGTACTTCTTGTCGCCGCGGATCTTGTCGCGGAGCTTCTGGAGGCGGGCGTCGGTCTCCTCGGCGGAGAGCTGCGGGGCCCACTGGAAGGGGGTGTGGGGCTTGGGGACGAAGCCGCCGATGGAGACCGTGCAGCGGATGTCGCCGGAGCCGGAGACCTCGCGGCCCTTGGCGATGACGCGGGTGGCCATGTCGGCGATCTGGAGGACGTCGTCGTCGGTCTCGGTGGGCAGGCCGCACATGAAGTACAGCTTCACCTGGCGCCAGCCGTTGCCGTAGGCCGTGGCGACGGTGCGGATGAGGTCGTCCTCGGAGACCATCTTGTTGATGACCTTGCGGATGCGCTCGGAACCGCCCTCGGGGGCGAAGGTGAGGCCGGAGCGGCGGCCGTTGCGGGTCAGCTCGTTGGCCAGGTCGATGTTGAAGGCGTCGACGCGGGTGGAGGGGAGGGACAGGCCGATCTTGTCCTCCTCGTACCGGTCGGCGAGGCCCTTGGCGACGTCGGCGATCTCCGTGTGGTCGGCGGAGGAGAGGGAGAGGAGGCCGACCTCCTCGAAACCGGTCGCCTTCAGGCCCTTGTCGACCATCTCGCCGATGCCGGTGATGGAGCGCTCGCGCACCGGGCGGGTGATCATGCCGGCCTGGCAGAAGCGGCAGCCGCGGGTGCAGCCGCGGAAGATCTCCACGGACATGCGCTCGTGGACGGTCTCGGCGAGCGGGACGAGGGGCTGCTTGGGGTAGGGCCACTCGTCGAGGTCCATGACGGTGTGCTTCGAGACGCGCCACGGGACGCCGGAGCGGTTGGGGACGACGCGGGCGATGCGGCCGTCGGGGAGGTACTCGACGTCGTAGAAGGCGGGGACGTAGACGCCGCCGGTCTTGGACAGGCGGAGCAGGAGTTCCTCGCGGCCGCCGGGACGGCCCTCGGCCTTCCAGGCGCGGATGATCGCGGTGACCTCCAGGACGGCCTGCTCACCGTCGCCGATGACCGCGCAGTCGATGAAGTCCGCGATCGGCTCGGGGTTGAAGGCGGCGTGGCCGCCGGCCAGCACGATCGGGTCGTCGATGCCGCGGTCCTTCGCCTCCAGCGGGATGCCCGCGAGGTCCAGGGCGGTGAGCATGTTGGTGTAGCCCAGCTCCGTGGAGAAGGAGAGGCCGAAGACGTCGAAGGCACCGACCGGGCGGTGGCTGTCGACGGTGAACTGCGGGACGGAGTGCTCCCGCATCAGCTCCTCGAGGTCCGGCCACACGCTGTAGGTGCGCTCGGCGAGGACGCCCTGCTGCTCGTTGAGCACCTCGTAGAGGATCATGACGCCCTGGTTGGGCAGGCCGACCTCGTAGGCGTCGGGGTACATCAGGGCCCAGCGGACGTCGCAGGATGCCCACTCCTTGACCGTGGAGTTCAGCTCGCCGCCGACGTACTGGATCGGCTTCTGCACGTGCGGGAGCAGGGCTTCGAGCTGCGGAAACACGGACTCGGCGGCCGGGGAGGCTTCGGCAGGCATCTCACGGGACCTTCGTGTGCTGACAAGGGGGACCATCCAGCCTAACCCGGCCGGACCGGTCCCCCTCACCACGCACCCCCCGGGTGCCGGTCTACGCCGACATCGGTCTCTGCACGGTGATCGACTGGAGCAGGCCGACCGCTATCCACACGGCGAACATGGAGGAGCCGCCGTAGGAGACGAAGGGCAGGGGCAGGCCGGTGACCGGCATGATGCCGAGGGTCATGCCGACGTTCTCGAAGGTCTGGAAGGCGAACCACGCGACGATCCCGGCGGCGACCACCGTGCCGTACAGGTCGGGGGTGCTGCGGGCGATGCGGCAGGCGCGCCAGAGGACCACGCCGAGCAGGACGATGATGAGCCCGGCGCCGAGGAAGCCCAGTTCCTCGCCGGCGACGGTGAAGACGAAGTCGGTCTGCTGCTCGGGGACGAAGCGGCCGGTGGTCTGGGAGCCCTCGAAGAGGCCGGAGCCGGTGAGTCCGCCGGAGCCGATGGCGATGCGGGCCTGGTTGGTGTTGTAGCCGACGCCCGCGGGGTCGAGGGCGGGGTTGGCGAAGGCGGCGAAGCGGGCGATCTGGTAGTCGTCCAGGATGCCGAGCTGCCAGACGGCGAGCGCCCCGGCGGTGCCGGCGCCGAGCAGCCCGAAGATCCAGCGGTTGCTGGCGCCGGAGGCGAGCAGGACGCCGAGCACGATCATGACCATCACCATGACCGACCCGAGGTCGGGCATGAGCATCACGATCAGCATCGGCACGACGGCCAGGCCGAGGGCCTGGAGCACGGTGCGGTGGTCGGGGTGCGGCCGGTCCCCCGCGTCGACCCGCGCGGCCAGCAGCATCGCCATGCCCAGGATGATCGTGATCTTCACGAACTCCGAGGGCTGCAGGGAGAAGCCGCCGGGGAGCTTGATCCAGGAGTGGGCGCCGTTGATGGTCGAGCCGAGCGGGGTGAGCACCAGCAGGATCAGGAACACCGAGAAGCCGTACAGGAGCGGTACGGCGGTGCGCAGCGCGCGGTGGCCGAGCCAGACGGTGGCGACCATCAGGGCGAGGCCGATGCCGGTGTTCAGGAGGTGCCGGGTGAGGAAGTAGTACTGGTCGCCCTGGTTGAGTTCGGTGCGGTTGCGGGTCGCGGAGTAGACGAGCAGCGAGCCCATCAGGGACAGCCCTACGGCGGCCAGCAGTATCGGCCAGTCGAGCCGCCGGGCCATGGAGTCCCGGGCGAAGAGGCGGCTCCAGCCGCCCCTGTCGGGGCCGTAGCCGGAGACATGGAAGCTGTTGCCGGTCATCCGCGTGCCCTCCGGCTTCTTCCGCTGCCGCCCGGCCGGGCACCGCGCCCGGCGCCGCGTGCGCCGCCGCGCCGTCGGTGGCGGCGGGTGTCGCGGTTCTCCCCGTTCTGGTTGGGGGTGGTCGCGGGCTGGCCGCCCTCCTCGACGGGGGCGTACTCCTCGTCCGGAGATGCCTTCTCGTCGGGCTGGAGTTCCTTGACGACGTCCTTCGGCAGCTTCGGGGAGAGGATGGTGCCGTCCGTCTTGATCTTCGGGAGGCTCGCCTGCGGCTTGGGCAGCAGTGCCTTCTTCGGGTCGATGTCGCCGTCGTCGGAGACGCCGTAGAGCGCGTCGTAGATGTTGCGGACGGCGGGTCCCGAGGCGCCGGAGCCGGTGCCGCCCTGGGAGATCGTCATGACGATCGAGTAGTCCTTGGTGTACGTCGCGAACCAGGACGTGGTCTGCTTGCCGTAGACCTCGGCGGTACCGGTCTTGGCGTGCATCGGGATCTTGTCCTGCGGCCAGCCGACCTGGGCGAACCGCCAGGCGGCGGTGCCGCGGCTGGCGACGCCGGCGAGGGCCTCGTCCATCTTGGCCAGCGTGGTCTTGCTTATGGGCAGCTTGCCGTGGGCCGTGGGCTCGATCTCGCGGACGCTCTTGCCGTCGGGGCTGACGATCGCCTTGCCGATGCTCGGGTCGTACATGGTGCCGCCGTTGGAGATGGCCGCGTAGATGGTGGCCATCTGGATGGGGGTGACGAGGGTGTCGCCCTGGCCGATGGAGTAGTTGATGGAGTCACCGGCGCGCATCTTGTTGCCGCTGTGGCAGTTCTCGTACGCGATCTTCTCGACGTAGGAGCCGTCCTTCTTGCCGGACTTGCACCAGGCGTCCTTGTTGGCCTCCCAGTAGTCCTGCTTCCACTGGCGGTCGGGGACGCGGCCGGTGACCTCGTTGGGGAGGTCGATGCCGGTCTTGGCGCCGAGGCCGAACTGGTGGGCGGCCTTGTAGAAGTAGTCGTTGGGGTTCTTGGGGTTCATCCCGCCGTCCTTCTTCCACTCCTGGTGGGCCAGGCGGTAGAAGACGGTGTCGCAGGAGAGTTCCAGGGCGCGGCCGATGCTGATCATGCCTTCGTTGGCCGACTCGAAGTTCTTGAAGACCTGGCCGCCGACGTTGTAGGCGCTGGAGCAGTCGTAGTTGCCGTCGAAGTCGTAGCCGGCCTCGACCGCGCCGGCCGAGGAGACGACCTTGAAGATGGAGCCGGGTGCCGCCTGGCCCTGGGTGGCGCGGTTGAGCAGCGGGTAGTTGGACTCCTTGCCGGTGAGCTTCTTGTAGTCCTTGGCGGAGATGCCGCCGACCCAGGCGTTGGGGTCGTAGTCGGGGTTGGAGGCCATGGCGACGACGCGGCCGGTCTTGGCCTCCATCACCACGACCGCGCCGGCGTCGGCCTCGTAGAGCCGGTTGGTGTTGCGGTCCATCTCCTTGCGGGCGGCCTTCATCGCCTCGTTCAGCTCGTACTCGGCGACCCGCTGGACGCGGGCGTCGATGCTGGTGACGAGGTTGGCGCCGGGGGTGCCCGGGTCGGACTCGGCCTCGCCGATGACGCGGCCGAGGTTGTCGACCTCGTAGCGGGTGACACCGGCCTTGCCGCGCAGCGCCTTGTCGTACTGGCGTTCCAGGCCGGAGCGGCCGACCTGGTCGGAGCGCAGGTAGGGCGAGTCGGTGTCCTGGGCCTTCTGCAGCTCCTCGTCGGTGACCGGCGAGAGGTAGCCGAGGACCTGGGCGGTGTTGGACTTGCCGGGGGCGGCGTAGCGGCGTACGGCCATGGGCTCGGCGGTGATGCCGGGGAAGTCCTCGGCGCGTTCGCGGATCTGCAGGGCCTGCTTGACGGTGGCCTCGTCGGTGACGGGGATCGGCTGGTAGGGCGAGCCGTTCCAGCAGGGCTGCGGGGTCTCGGCGTCGCAGAGCCGGACCTTGTCGATGACGTCCTGGGGCTTCATGCCGAGGACACCGGCGAGCTTGGTGAGGACCGCCTTGCCGTCGTCCCTCATCTTCAGCAGGTCGGTGCGGGAGGCGGAGACGACGAGGCGGGTCTCGTTGTCGGCGAGGGCGACGCCGCGGGCGTCCAGGATCGAGCCGCGGGTGGCGGGCTGGACGACCTGCTGGACGTGGTTGCCGGAGGCCTCGGCGGCGTACTCGTCGCCCTGGCGGATCTGGAGGTACCAGAGGCGGCCGCCGAGGGTGGCGAGGAGGGAGAGGACGAGGATCTGGATGACGACGAGCCGGGTCTGGACGCGGGTGCTGCGGCCGGTCTCCGGAATGTTAGTCATGGGCGCAGCCCATCCGGTCGAGGGTGGTGGTGGGCGACGGGTGGGGATTGGTCACTGCTGGTGCCTCCCCCTGAAGAAGCAGGTACTGGTGTGCTGCCGCGTCGTCACAGCCGCTTGACCCCCTTGATGCGTCCGGCGCGGGCCACGCGGGCCCGGGCCGTCTTCACCCGCAGCGCGTTGCGCTGTCTGCCGATGCGCAGGCCGGTGCCCGAGGAGAGCCAGCCGGAGGAGATGTCGGGGCTCTGGGCGGCGGAGTTGGTGTCGGCCAGCGGGTCGTGTTCGGCGCGGCGGGCGAGCGCCATGATGCCGGGGACGACGAAGGGCGCGAGCAGCAGGTCGTACAGGGCGGCCGTGAACAGCAGGCTGGGCAGGCCGACGTGGCGGGCGGCGGTGTCGCCGACGAGGGCGCCGACGCCGGCGTAGAGCAGGGTGGTGCCGACGGCTGCGGCGACCACGACGACCATGGGGCCGGTGGCCGAGCGGAGCCGTCCGTTGTCCGGTCTGGCGAGTCCGGCGAGGTAGCCGATGACGCAGAGCACCAGGGCGTAGCGCCCGGCGGCGTGGTCGGCGGGCGGGGCGAGGTCGGCGAGGAGTCCGGCGCCGAAGCCGACGAGGGCGCCGCCGACGTGGCCGTAGACCAGGGCGAGGCCGAGGACGGTGAGCAGCAGCAGGTCGGGGACGGCGCCGGGCAGGTGGAGGCGGGCGAGGACGCTCACCTGGACCACCAGGGCGACGACGACGAGGGCGACGGACAGCAGGATCCGGTTGACGCGCATGGGGTGAAGGCTCCTACGGCTCGGGCTGCTCGTTCTGCTGCTCTGTCTGGTCGTTCTGGCCGGTCGCGTCGTTCTGGCCGGTCGCGTCGTTGGGCACGGCCTCGTCGTTCTGCCCGGCCTCGTCGTTCTGGGCCTGGCCCTCGGGGTCGGCCCCGGGGGTGACGGTGACCGTCACGGTCGGCGTGGGCTTCGGCTGCTTCTTCTCCGGGAGCACCGTGTCGCGCGGGTCCTTGGCCGGGGCCTGGACGACGACGCCGACGATGTCGAGCTTGGTGAAGCTGACGAACGGCGTGACGTCGAGGATGCGGGTCAGGTCGCCGCCGTTGGGGTCGACGCGGGTGATGGTGCCGACGGGCACGCCCGGCACGAAGGGCTTGTCGGCCTGGGAGCCGAAGGTGACGAGGCGGTCGCCCTTCTTGACGTCGGCCTTGCCGTTGAGGAGTTCGACGCGCAGGGGGCGGCTGCCCTGGCCGGAGGCGAAGCCGAGTTCGTCGCCGGACTCCATCCGGGTGCCGACGGTGAAGTCCGGGTCGTTGGCGAGCAGCACGGTGGCGGTGCCCGGGCCGACGGTGGTCACACGGCCGACGAGGCCGTCGCCGTTGAGGACGGTCATGTCGCGCTTGACGCCGTCGTCGGCACCGGCGTCGATGGTGATGGTCCAGGAGAAGCCCTGGGCCGCTCCTATGGCGATGACCTGGGCGCCCTTGATGCCGTACTGCCCGGCGCCGGCCAGCCCGAGCATCTTGTCGAACTGCTTCAGCCGGCTGCGGCCGCGCTCGTCGCTGCCGAGCTTGGCCTTGAGGGCGGCGTTCTCCGTCTCCAGCCGCGCGAGCCGGTCGTGCCGGTCGCCGGAGTCGCGGATCGCGGAGACCGCGTTGCCGACCGGGTCGACCGCGGAGGAGACCCCGTTCTCGATCGGACCGAAGACGTTGGCCGCGGCCTGCCGGGCACCGTCGACCGGTGAGTCCTCCCCGCCGCGGATGTCCACCGTGATCAGTGCGAACGCGATGGCGATCAGCAGCACCAGGAGCAGCCGGCTCTCTTTCGTGTCCCTCACGTGCGGCGGCCGTGCCTTCCTCGTCGGAATTCGGGAATCTCGGAATGTACGTGGCGGTGTTCAGGAATTGAGCTGATTCGGTACGTCGGGCACTTCACGCGCATCCGGTACCGCAACCCTCTATATCAACGATCCGCCGCACGAGAGGAGATCGTCTCGTACGGCGGAACCGAAGTGTTACGTCATCTGCGGGGCGAGGCGTCCAGCACCTGCTGGAGCGCCTCGAACTCCTCGACGCACTTGCCGCTGCCGAGCGCCACGCTGTCCAGCGGGTCCTCGGCGATGTGGATCGGCATCCCGGTCTCCCGGCGCAGCCTTTCGTCGAGCCCGCGCAGCAGCGCGCCGCCGCCGGTCAGGACGATGCCCCGGTCCATGATGTCGCCGGACAGCTCCGGCGGACACTTGTCGAGGGTGGTCTTGACGGCGTCGACGATGGCGTTGACCGGCTCCTCGATCGCCTTGCGCACTTCGGCGGCGGAGATGACGACGGTCTTGGGCAGCCCGGAGACGAGGTCCCGGCCGCGGATTTCGGTGTGCTCGTCGGAGTCGAGGTCGTACGCCGAACCGATCGTGATCTTGATCTGTTCGGCCGTGCGCTCACCCAGCAGAAGGCTGTACTCCTTCTTCACGTGCTGGATGATCGCGTTGTCCAGCTCGTCACCCGCGACACGGATGGACTGGGCGGTGACGATGCCGCCGAGCGAGATGACCGCGACCTCCGTCGTGCCGCCGCCGATGTCCACCACCATGTTGCCCGTGGCCTC
This sequence comes from Streptomyces sp. NPDC018026, assembly GCF_044327745.1. Taxonomy (NCBI): domain Bacteria; kingdom Bacillati; phylum Actinomycetota; class Actinomycetes; order Kitasatosporales; family Streptomycetaceae; genus Streptomyces; species Streptomyces sp. NPDC018026. The sequence goes on along the minus strand of NZ_JBIRFY010000002.1, from coordinate 476,493 downwards.
GTGGACCGGCAGGCCGGATCCGATGGCCGCGGCCATGGGCTCCTCGATGATGTGCACCTGGCGGGCGCCGGCCTGGGACGACGCCTCGATGACGGCGCGGCGCTCGACGCCGGTGATGCCCGAGGGCACACAGACGACGACCCGCGGCCGAGCCAGATACCGCCGCTTGTGGATCTTCAGGATGAAGTAGCGGAGCATCCGCTCGGTGATCTCGAAGTCGGCGATGACGCCGTCCTTCAGCGGGCGCACGGCAACGATGTTGCCGGGCGTGCGCCCGATCATCTTCTTCGCTTCGGCGCCGACCGCGAGGATGCCACCGGTGTTGGTGTTGATCGCGACGACGGACGGCTCGTTGAGTACGATCCCGCGACCCCTGACGTACACCAGCGTGTTGGCGGTCCCGAGGTCGACAGCCATGTCACGGCCGATGAACGACATTGAGTTCCCCATCAGGATTCGACTGGCCTTCCCAGGAGCTTTTGAGGGCTTTTCAGGTAGGCGAAGTGGGTGCAGTGACGCGTGGAGGCTTCCATCGTAGACGCGCTTTCGCGAACACTGCGCGAGGGTCTTCGCCATTGTCAGCAGATGGCGCACCGCCTCGCTTGTGGAGACGGGCCAACGGTGGGATCCGTTCCCCCGATCAGGCGCGCATATGCCACAGGGCGGTCGCTTTTACGCGACCGCCCCGGCTCCGCCCGGTCCATTCGACTGACACGGTGTCAGAAAAAAAGCCTCTCCGGCGTGTCCCGAAGACGGATCGGAACAGACGGATCAGCCCCGGCCCGGGAAGAAGATCTTCAGCTCGCGCTCGGCGGACTCCTCGGAGTCGGAGGCGTGGATCAGGTTCTCCCGGACGATCACACCGTAGTCCCCGCGGATGGAGCCCGGGGCGGCGGCGATCGGGTCGGTCGGACCGGCCAGTGCGCGCACGCCCTCGATGACCCGCTCGCCCTCGACGACCATCGCCACGACCGGCCCGGACGCCATGAACTCGACCAGCGGCTCGTAGAACGGCTTGCCCTTGTGCTCGCCGTAGTGCTGCTCCAGCGTCTCGGCGTCCAGGGTGCGCAGTTCCAGCGCGGTGATCTGCCAGCCGGCCTTGCGCTCGATGCGGCTGATGATCTCGCCGGTCAGGCCACGACGGACGGCGTCGGGCTTGAGGAGGACGAGGCTGCGCTGGGTCACGAGGGCTCCCTTGAAGATGTTCGAGTTGTGCGGTCGTGCGGGTGATGACTGAGGTTACCGGGCGTGTCGCGGCGTCCGTCACGCAGCGTCAGGCATACCGCGCCCGAAGGTCGGCCCCGTCGGCCGCTCCCGCGCTCAGGCGGGGTCGGGCGCGGAGGCCTCGGCTTGAGCTGCGAACCGCGCCTTCGCCTCGTCGATCTTCCGTCCGTAGTGCACGGAGGCCCACCACAGCGCGGCGAAGATCGCGCCGAGGAAGAACATGGTCGGCACCACGAAGCCCGAGGCGATCAGCGCGACCTGCAGCGCCCAGCCGAGGGCGACCCCGCCGGGCCGGGTGATGACCCCGCACAGCAGCACGCTGAGGACCATCGCGATGCCGCTGACCGTCCACACCGTCCCCACCGACAGGTCCGGGTCCTTCATGGCGACCAGTCCGGCGAAGCCGATCACGAAGAACTCGCCGATCAGCGTCGAAGCACAGAGCGTACGCACGGTTGCTCAGCCCCTCCTCAGGAGCAGTCGGGCCTCGCCGACGGTGATGACGGATCCGGTGACGAGCACACCGCCGCCCGCGAACTCGCCCTCTTCCTCGGCCAGCGTGATGGCGGCCTCCAGGGCGTCCGGCAGCCGCGGCTCGACCTGGACGCGGTCGTCGCCGAAGACCTCGACGGCGATCGCGGCCAGCTCGTCGGCGTCCATCGCGCGGTGGCTGGAGTTCTGGGTGACGACGACCTCGGCGAAGACCGGCTCGAAGGCTTCGAGGAGCCCCCGCACGTTCTTGTCGGCGCTGGCGCCGACCACCCCGATGAGGCGGCTGAACTGGAAGGCCTCCCCCACCGCCTCGGCGGTGACCCGGGCGCCGGCCGGGTTGTGCGCGGCGTCGAGGACCACGGTCGGCGAACGCCGCACCACCTCCATCCGCCCCGGCGAGGCGACGGAGGCGAAGGCCTTGCGCACGGTGTCGACGTCCAGCGGCTCGGGGCGCTGCGCGCCGACGCCGAAGAACGCCTCGACGGCGGCCAGCGCGACCGCCGCGTTGTGCGCCTGGTGGGCGCCGTGCAGCGGCAGGTAGACCTCGGTGTACTCGCCGCCGAGTCCGCGCAGGGTGACCAGCTGCCCGCCGACGGCGACCTCCCGGGCGACGACGCCGAACTCCAGTCCCTCGCGGGCCACGGTGGCGTTGACGTCGACGGCCTTCTTCAGCATCACCTGCGCCGCGTCCACCGGCTGCTGGGCCAGGATGACGGTGGCGTCCTGCTTGATGATCCCGGCCTTCTCGACCGCGATCTCGCCGGGCGTCCCGCCGAGCCGGTCGGTGTGGTCCAGGTCGATGGGGGTGACGACGGCGACGTCCCCGTCGATGACGTTGGTGGCGTCCCAGGAGCCGCCCATCCCGACCTCGACGACGGCCACGTCCACGGGCGCGTCGGCGAAGGCGGCGTACGCCATGCCGGTCAGCACCTCGAAGAAGGACAGCCGGTACTCCTGCTGCGCGTCGACCATCTCGACGTACGGCTTGACGTCGTCGTAGGTCTCGACGAACCGCTCGGCGGAGATCGGCGCCCCGTCCAGGCCGATCCGCTCGGTGATCGACTGCACGTGCGGCGAGGTGTACCGCCCGGTGCGCAGCTCGAAGGCGCCGAGCAGGGCCTCGATCATGCGGGCTGTGGAGGTCTTGCCGTTGGTCCCGGTGATGTGGATGGAGGGGTACGAGCGCTGCGGCTCGCCCAGTACGTCCATCAGCGCGGCGATCCTGCTGACGGACGGCTCCAGCTTGGTCTCGCCCCAGCGGGTCGCCAGCTCCGTCTCGACGGCGCGCAGGGCCGCGTCCACCTCGGGGTCCTCCGGGCGCCCGGGGACGTCGGCCTGCGGGGGGCCGCCCTGGGTGCGCAGGGTGCGGCTGCCGGCCTCGATGACGGCGAGGTCGGGGTCGCGGGTGGTCTCCGCGTCGATGATCTCGTCGAAGGAGTCGAGGGGGTCGGAGGGGTCTGGCTGGTCGTTCTGGCCGGGGATGTCGCTCACGGGGACCAGTCTACGTACCCCGCCCCCCGTGACCGCGGGCAGTCGCGAGGCGGCACGGGTGGGCGCGGCGGCACCCCGTGAGCGCCGGGCTGCGCGATGCCCTGCGGGGCGCCAACGGAGGGGGCGACTTGGGACCCGGGCGAGTGCAGCGCCGTCGTGGCTGGTCGCGCAGTTCCCCGCGCCCCTGAGCGTGCGAAGGCTCCCGGTGCCGATACGGCGCCGGGAGCCTTCGTCGACGTACGGCGGCTACGCCTTCGGCAGCTTTTCCAGCTGGGCGGTGATGCGGGTGATGTCCTCGTCCGCCTTGGTCAGGCGGCCGCGGATCTTGTCCACCACGTGGTCCGGCGCCTTGGCGAGGAACGCCTCGTTGCCGAGCTTGGCGTTCGCCTGGGCCTTCTCCTTCTCCGCCGCGGCGAGGTCCTTCGCCAGCCGCTTGCGCTCGGCGGCGAAGTCGATGACACCGGAGAGGTCGAGGGCGACCTCGACCCCCGCGACCGGCAGCGTCGCCGTCGCGGCGAAACCGTCACCCTCCGGCTGGAGCCGCAGCAGCTGCCGGACGGCCGCCTCGTGGGCCGCGAGCGCGCTGCCCGCGAGGGTCAGCCGGGCCGGGACCCGCTGGCCGGGCTGGAGCCCCTGGTCGGCGCGGAAGCGGCGGACCTCCGTGATGACGGACTGGACGGTCTCGATCTCCCGCTCGGCCTCCGCGTCCCGGAAACCGCCCGGGGCGTCAGCCCCAGGAACGAACACAGCCGACGGCCACTCGGCGATGACGACCGACTCGCCACCCGTCAGCGTCGTCCACAGCGTCTCGGTGACGAAGGGCACGATCGGGTGGAGGAGACGCAGCGTCACGTCCAGGACCTCGCCCAGGACCCGCTTGGAGACCTCGGCCGCCTCGCCGCCCGCCTGGAAGGTGGTCTTGGACAGCTCGACGTACCAGTCGAAGACCTCGTCCCAGGCGAAGTGGAACAGGGCGTCGGAGAGCTTCGCGAACTGGTAGTCCTCGTAGTACGCGTCGACCTCGGCGACGACCGAGTTAAGGCGGGAGAGGATCCAGCGGTCGGTCGAGGACATCCTCGACGCGTCCGGCAGCGGGCCCTCGACCGTCGCGCCGTTCATCAGCGCGAAGCGGGTGGCGTTCCAGATCTTGTTGGCGAAGTTCCGGGAGCCCTGGACCCAGTCCTCGCCGATCGGCACGTCGACGCCCGGGTTGGCGCCGCGCGCGAGGGTGAAGCGCAGGGCGTCGGAGCCGTACTTGTCCATCCAGTCCAGCGGGTTCACCACGTTCCCGAAGGACTTGGACATCTTCTTGCCGTTCTGGTCACGGACCATGCCGTGCAGGGCGATGGTGTGGAACGGCGGGGTGCCGTCCATCGCGTAGAGGCCGAACATCATCATCCGGGCGACCCAGAAGAAGAGGATGTCGTAGCCGGTGACCAGGACCGAGTTCGGGTAGAACTTCGCGAGCGACTCGGTCTGCTCGGGCCAGCCGAGCGTGGAGAACGGCCACAGGCCGGAGGAGAACCAGGTGTCCAGGACGTCGGAGTCCTGGTACCAGCCCTCGCCGCTGGGTGGCTCCTCGCCGGGGCCGACGCAGACGACCTCGCCCTCGGGGCCGTACCAGACGGGAATGCGATGGCCCCACCACAGCTGGCGCGAGATCGTCCAGTCGTGGAGGTTGTCGACCCAGTCGAAGTACCGCTTCTCCATCTCCTGCGGGTGGATCTTGACCCGGCCGTCGCGGACCGCGTCACCGGCGGCCTTGGCCAGCGGGCCGACCTTGACCCACCACTGCATGGACAGGCGCGGCTCGATGGTGGTCTTGCAGCGCGAGCAGTGGCCGACGGAGTGGACGTAGGGCCGCTTCTCGGCGACGATCCGGCCCTCGGCGCGCAGCGCGGCGACGATGGCGGAGCGGGCCTCGAGCCGGTCCTGGCCCTGGAAGGGGCCGTGGGCGGTGATGACGGCGTGCTCGTCCATCACGGTGATGGACGGCAGACCGTGCCGCTGGCCGATCTCGAAGTCGTTCGGGTCGTGGGCGGGCGTCACCTTGACGGCGCCGGTGCCGAACTCGGGGTCGACGTGCTCGTCGGCGACGACCGGGATGGAGCGGTCGGTCAGCGGCAGCTTGATGAGCTTGCCGACCAGGTGCTTGTAGCGCTCGTCCTCGGGGTGGACGGCGACGGCGGTGTCGCCGAGCATCGTCTCCGCGCGGGTGGTGGCGACGACGATGGTCTCGTCGCCGTCCCCGTACTTCATGGAGACCAGTTCGCCGTCGTCGTCCTGGTACTCGACCTCGATGTCGGAGATCGCGGTCAGGCAGCGCGGGCACCAGTTGATGATGCGCTCGGCGCGGTAGATCAGCTCGTCGTCGTAGAGCCGCTTGAAGATGGTCTGGACGGCCTGGGAGAGGCCCTCGTCCATCGTGAAGCGCTCGCGGGACCAGGCGACGGCGTCGCCGAGGCGGCGCATCTGGCCGGAAATCTGCCCGCCGGACTCGCTCTTCCACTGCCAGACGCGCTCGACGAAGGCCTCCCGGCCGAGGTCGTGCCGGGACTTGCCCTCCTTGGCCAGCTCCCGCTCGACGACGTTCTGGGTGGCGATGCCGGCGTGGTCCATGCCGGGCTGCCACAGCGTCTCGTAGCCCTGCATGCGCTTGCGGCGGGTCAGGGCGTCGATGAGCGTGTGCTCGAAGGCGTGCCCGAGGTGCAGGCTGCCCGTGACGTTCGGCGGCGGGATGACGACGGTGTACGGCGGCTTGTCGCTCTTCGCGTCGGCCTCGAAGTAACCCCGTTCCACCCAGCGCTCGTACAGCTGCCCCTCTACCTCGGCCGGCGTGTACTGGGTCGGCAGTTCGGTGCTGGGTGCGGGCTGCGGCTGCTGAGAGTTCTCGGTCACGTGGGTCAGTTTACGGGCGTCACGGCCCTGTCCCGAAACGCGTTTCTTCTGTAACGGTGCGGCCCCCGGTGACCTGCGCACGCCAGGCTTGAGTCAGGATGTCAGAACCACGTAAAGCATCCGAGGGGGAACCCAGAAATGAGTCACAACCAGCCGGGCCCGTACGGCGGGCAGCCCCAGCAGCCCGGACCGTACGGCCAGCCGGGACCGTACGGTCAGCAGCCGCCGCAGGCCCCGCAGCCCGGCTACGGCTACCCCCAGCAGACGCCTCCGCCGCAGCAGCCGGGCTACGGCTACCCGCAGCAGCCCCAGCAGGGCGGCGTCCCGCCGCAGACTCCCCCGTACGGCCAGCAGCCCGGCTACGGCCAGCAGCCCCCTTACGGTCAGCAGCCGCCCTACGGTCAGCAGCCCTACGGCATGCCCCAGCCCCCGGCTCCGGGCGGTGGCGGCAAGAAGAAGGCCGGCCTGATCATCGGCGCGGTCGCCGTCGTGGCGGCGATCGGCGTGGGCGCCTACTTCGTGATCGGCGGGGGCGGTGGCGCGGGCGGCCTGGAGGACGACGGCGCGCACAAGCTGGCGACGCCGGAGAAGGCACTCGGCGAGTACACGAAGGTCCAGGGCCAGGAGAGCGGTGACTCCGACACCGCCAAGGACATGGAGAAGAGCGGCGTCAAGGACGGCACCGCCGTGATCGGGCAGTGGTCGACCGCCGACCTCAGCGGCTACGACCCCCAGGACCCGTCCACGCTGCCCGACAAGTCGGAGCTGCTGACCGCCAAGGGCTTCACGATGGTGGGCGGTTACGGCAAGATCGACGACCCCCAGGCGACCCTGGACAAGTTCTTCGCCAACATCCAGAAGGAAGTCAAGGACAGCTCCACCAGCGACACCGGCGGCATGCAGAACGCCGAGCTGGTCGGCGAGCCCGAGGAGGTCGAGATCGACGGCACGGTCGCCAAGTGCCAGTCGACCAAGGCCACCAACGCGCTCACCAAGAAGGAGTCGACCGACTGGTTCTGCGCCTGGGCCGACTACAGCACGATCGCCATGGTCTCCCCCGGCGACAACGCCGGTACCGGGGTCGGCAAGCAGAAGGCGATCGACATCACGTCGAAGCTGCGCGAGGAGGTCCGCGTCAAGGCCTGACGCGCGCGTCCAACGGCAACGCGGGAGGGGCCCGGTCGAATTCGACCGGGCCCCTCCCGCGTGCGTTGCGCGTGGTGCGTGGCGCGTGACCGGCTACGCCGTCTTCTGCTCGCCCGGGCCGCGGCCCCGCGAATCGCGGGGGATCAGCGTGGGGTTGACGTTGGAGAGGACCACGTCGGCGGTGATGACGACGCGGGCGACGTCCTTGCGGGAGGGGACCTCGTACATCACGCCCTGGAGGACTTCCTCCATGATGGCGCGCAGGCCGCGGGCGCCGGTCTGGCGGAGGATGGCCTGGTCGGCGATGGCCTCCAGGGCCTCGCGCTCGAAGTCCAGCTCCACGCCGTCGAGTTCGAAGAGGCGCTCGTACTGCTTGACGAGGGCGTTGCGCGGCTCGACCAGGATCTGGAGGAGCGCCTCGCGGTCGAGGTTGTGGACGGAGGTGATGACGGGCAGTCGGCCGATGAACTCGGGGATCATGCCGAACTTGACCAGGTCCTCCGGCATGACCTGCTCGAACTGGTCCTTGGACTCGATCTCCCGCTTGGAGCGGATCTGCGCGCCGAAGCCGATGCCCTTGGCGCCGGCCCGGCCCTCGATGATCTTCTCCAGGCCCGCGAAGGCGCCGCCCACGATGAACAGCACGTTCGTCGTGTCGATCTGGATGAACTCCTGGTGCGGGTGCTTGCGGCCGCCCTGCGGCGGCACGGAGGCCGTGGTGCCCTCCAGGATCTTCAGCAGGGCCTGCTGAACGCCCTCGCCCGACACGTCGCGTGTGATGGACGGGTTTTCACTCTTCCGCGCGACCTTGTCGATCTCGTCGATGTAGATGATCCCGGTCTCGGCCTTCTTGACGTCGTAGTCCGCGGCCTGGATCAGCTTCAGCAGGATGTTCTCGACGTCCTCGCCGACGTACCCCGCCTCGGTGAGCGCCGTGGCGTCGGCGATCGCGAAGGGGACGTTCAGCATGCGGGCGAGGGTCTGGGCGAGGAGGGTCTTGCCGGAGCCCGTGGGGCCCAGCAGGAGGATGTTGGACTTCGCCAACTCGATGGCGTCCTCGCGGCCTTGGGCGCCGCCGTTCTCGCCGGCCTGGACCCGCTTGTAGTGGTTGTACACCGCGACGGAGAGGGCCTTCTTGGCCGCTTCCTGGCCGACCACGTAGCTCTCGAGGAACTCGTAGATCTCGCGCGGCTTGGGAAGCTCCTCCCAGCGCACCTCGCTGGTCTCGGCCAGCTCTTCCTCGATGATCTCGTTGCAGAGGTCGATGCACTCGTCGCAGATGTACACACCGGGCCCTGCGATGAGCTTCTTGACCTGCTTCTGGCTCTTCCCGCAGAACGAGCACTTGAGCAGATCGCCGCCGTCACCGATGCGTGCCACGGTGTGCTTCCCCTTCGCCTGGGAGACTCCCGTACGTCGACGTCACGTCGACGGCGGGCGGACTCCTGGTGCTGCCTTATGTCCGACGGTACCTTGCCGGGCCCCTCGTCCGGGCCCCCCTTGGCACGGTTCGCTTTGACGTGAATCGCGTCAAACCGTGCCAAGGAGCGGCAGACGATACAGCCTCCCGCCTAGCGGAGAGAGGAGTTGTCCATCTTCCGGGTGGTGATGATCTGGTCGATCAGGCCGTAGCTCAGCGCGTCCTCGGCCGTGAGGATCTTGTCGCGCTCGATGTCCTCGCGGATCTTCTCGACCGGCGTGGTGGAGTGCTTGGCCAGCATCTCCTCCAGCTGCGAGCGCATCCGGAGGATCTCGTTGGCGGCGATCTCCAGGTCGGAGACCTGACCGCGGCCGGTCTCGCTGTACGGCTGGTGGATCAGGACGCGGGCGTTCGGCAGCGCCATGCGCTTGCCCGGGGTGCCGGCCGCGAGCAGGACGGCGGCGGCGGAGGCGGCCTGGCCCATGCAGACCGTCTGGATGTCCGGCTTCACGTACTGCATCGTGTCGTAGATGGCCGTGAGCGCGGTGAAGGAGCCGCCGGGGCTGTTGATGTAGACCGAGATGTCCCGGTCGGGGTCCATCGACTCCAGGCACAGCAGCTGCGCCATGACGTCGTTGGCGGAGGCGTCGTCGATCTGGACCCCGAGGAAGATCACGCGCTCTTCGAAGAGCTTCGCGTACGGGTCGTACTCGCGCACGCCCTGCGAGGTGCGCTCGACGAAGCGCGGGATGACGTAGCGGGACTCGGCCTGGGGGCCGGTGTAGCGGCCCTGGGAAGCGGCGCGCATGTCCTGTGTGGCGTTCATGCGGTCGTACAGGCCGCTGCCGGGGAAGTCGTTCACAGTGTCTCCTGTAAAGGGGCTGAGGCGGTCGGCTCGGGGCGGAGGATGGCTCAGGCGCCCGTGCCGCCGCCGCCCGGCATGCCGGCGGCCGTGGCGATGACGTCGTCGATGAGGCCGTACTCCTTGGCCTCGAAGGCGTCGAACCAGCGGTCGCGGTCCGAGTCGCGGGTGATCTGCTCGATCGTCTGGCCGGTGTGCTGGGAGGTCAGCTCGGCCATGCGCCGCTTGGTGTGCAGCAGCCGCTCGGCGTGGATCTTGATGTCCGAGGCCGAACCGGCCAGGCCGGCGGAGGGCTGGTGGATCAGGATCTCGGCGTTCGGCAGCGCGAAGCGCTTGCCGGGGGTGCCCGCGCTGAGCAGGAACTGTCCCATGGAGGCCGCGAGACCCATCGCGATCGTCACCACGTCGTTCTTGATGTACTGCATGGTGTCGTAGATCGCCATGCCGGCCGTGATCGAACCGCCCGGGCTGTTGATGTACAGGAAGATGTCCTTGTCCGGGTCGGACGCGAGGAGCAGCAGCTGTGCGGTGATCTTGTTCGCAATGTCGTCGTCGACCGGCTGGCCGAGGAAGATGATCCGCTCGCCGAGCAGTCGGTTGTAGACCTGGTCGCCGAGGCCGCCACCGATGGAGGGCTCGCCGGCGGCTGAGGGCATCAGATTCGTCACGTATCCACCTGCTCGTCTTACGACGGCGCCGGGCCGTCTCACGTTTCCCTGCGGGGCTGGAGCCGCTTTCCGGGACTCCCCTGCCCTCGTATTCATGGACCCTAACGCGGTGACCCTCCGGTGCCATCCCGGTTCTGCGGGTGTTCGCCTCGGGCGTAGCGCCGTGACGGTGCCTGTTCATTGCCGGGTGCGGGTCCGTGGGTGGCTGGTCGCGCAGTTCCCCGCGCCCCTTGCGGCGCTGTCCAGCCGTAAGTGAAAGGGCCCCGGCGTCGGAACGTCCGGGGCCCGTTTCACATCCGTCGGGGACGGCGCGAGGGGATCAGCCCTCGGTCTTCTCCTCGGCCTTGTCGTCGGCCTTCTCGGCGTCGGCGGGCTCGGTGGCGGCGGCCTCGGCGGCCTCCGTCTCCTCGTCCTCCTCGTCGTCCAGGTCGACGATCTCGCCGTTGGTGTCCTTGACCGTGGCCTTCTCGACCACGGCGGCCAGGGCCTTGCCGCGGGCGACCTCGCCGACGAGGAGCGGGACCTGGCCCTGCTCGACGACGGCCTGGGCGAACTGGTCGGGGGACATGCCGGAGGAGGCGGCACGGCGCATGAGGTGCTCGGTCAGCTCTTCCTGGCTGACGTTGAGCTTCTCCTGCTTGACCAGCTCGTCGAGGACGAACTGGGTCTTGATGCCCTTGACCGCGGCCTCGCGGGTCTCGGTCTCGAACTCCTCGGCGGTCTTGCCCTGCAGCTCGAGGTACTTCTCCAGGTCGAGGCCCATCTGGCCGAGCTGGTGGTGCTCGAGGTTGTGCTTGCGGGTGTTGATCTCGTCCTCGAGGAGCTTCTCGGGGACCGGGACCTCGACCAGCTCGAGCAGCTTGTCCAGGACGCGCTCCTGGGCCTGCGTGGCCTGGTCGTACTGCTTCATGTTGGCGAGGCGCTTGCGGCTGTCGGCCTGCAGCTCCTCAAGCGTGTCGAACTCCGACGCGAGCTGCGCGAAGTCGTCGTCCAGCTCGGGCAGCTCGCGCGCGGCGACCTGGGAGACCTTGACGGTGACCTCGGCCTCCTTGCCGGCCGCCGAGCCGCCCTTGAGCTCGGAGGTGAAGGTGGCCTCGCCACCGGCCTCCAGGCCCTTCACGGCGTCGTCGATGCCGTCCAGCAGCTCGCCGGAGCCGATGGTGTAGGACACACCGTCGGCGACGCCGTCCTCGAGGACCTCGCCGTCGACCTTGGCCTGCAGGTCGAGGGTGAGCACGTCGCCGTCCGCGGCGGCGCGCTCGACCGGGGAGGTCGAGGCGAAGCGCTCGCGCAGCTGCTCCACCGACTTCTCGACGTCCTCGTCGCTGACCTCGACGGCGTCGACCTCGACCTCGATGCCGGAGTAGTCCGGGATCTCGATGGAGGGGCGGATGTCGACCTCGGCGGTGAAGTTCAGCGTCTCGCCGTCCTTCAGCTCCGTGATGTCGACCTCGGGCTGGCCGAGCGGGTTCAGCTCGGCCTCGTTGACCGCGTCGGTGTAGAACTTGGGAAGCGCGTCGTTGACCGCCTCCTCCAGAACCGCACCGCGGCCGAACCGCTGGTCGATGACCCGGGCCGGGATCTTGCCCTTGCGGAAGCCCTTCACCGTGACCTGCTGGTTGATCTTCTTGTACGCCGCGTCGAGGCTGTCCTTGAGCTCCTCGAAGGGCACCTCGACAGTGAGCCGAACCCGGGTCGGGTTCAGGGTCTCCACGGCGCTCTTCACGGTTCGGTCTCCTTGGTGGCTGACTTCTTGGGTTCTGCCGGAACCAGAGAGTGTCCGGCAAATTACGCCGCCCGGAGACTTCAGACACTGAGACACACGGGCGTGCAGCTTGCATAGTAACGGCAGCGACTACACGGCCCAAAAGGCGATCACTCGGCGATCACTCGGAGGTCGGTCGATGGGTCGATGGTCGGGGTGGCGGGATTTGAACCCACGGCCTTCCGCTCCCAAAGCGGACGCGCTACCAAGCTGCGCCACACCCCGTCTGGTGCGACACGTAGGGTACATGCCGCCGGCCACCGGGGACCTCAGGGTTTCCCGAGCGTCCGTGAAGGTCCGGCGCGGACCGGAAGGGGTGTGCGGTGAGGGGGCACGACCCGCTACGATGCGTGCAGTGCCGCGGTCACCGACCTGCGGCGCGTGCTGTGCGGGCGTAGCTCAATGGTAGAGCCCCAGTCTTCCAAACTGGCTACGCGGGTTCGATTCCCGTCGCCCGCTCCGAGAGGCCTCCGGCCCGGTCCCGCAGGGATCGGGCCGGAGGCCTTTGTGCGGTTCCCGGAGGCCTCCGGGCGGGCCCCCGGGGCCTTTGTGCGGTCCCGGGGGCCCGGACCGCACGGGGCCTGGCGGCGGCGGGGCTAGAACTGGATCGAGTTGATCGTGTCCGCTATCGAGTCCAGGAAGCGTTGGATGTCGTCGGCCATGCCGGTCGAGGCGAGGAAGAAGCCGAAGAGGACCGCGACGACCGCCGGCCCCGCCTTGATCGACCCTCCCCGCAGCAGCACCACCAGGATGATCCCCAAGAGCAGCACCACTGACAGTGAAATGGCCACAACTGATCACACCCTCGGTCGGTCCGCACTCCCGCCCGGAGGTGTGGCACCGCAACACCCCCGCCAGAACCATCGTGCCACCAACCGGGCCCTGTCATGCGGCAGGTGACACATCGTCCGGCCGGTTCCGTGAGCGGCACGCTCCCCCGCGCACGCGGGCGCGGCCCGCCGTCGCCGCCCGCACATGATTTCGACGATCCATACCTGCGGGGAATTCGAGTCGTTTCGTTTCCGTGCCCACACAACGCGTTCGCAGGTATTTCGAATTGTCGCGGTGGACACATCGGCGAGTGCGCCGGCAGCATCACCACAGGGTGATCACAGGGGAATCACAGGGACATCACAGGATCACCCGTGAAGCCCGTAAGTGCGCTGTTCAGTCATGATGTGTCAGGACAAACAGGGCGCTCCCGCGCGGGGGCCGTCACCCGTCCGGGCAGGCCGAGTTCCCGAAATACGGGGTACTCGCACCGTACTCACACCGTGCCCAAGACCCGAAATGCAGGAATGACGTCGAGCGTTTTACGGAATACGACGGCGAACGCTAGGGTGCCTCAGATGTTCTACGCTGCCTCGTCCCCCATCAGAGCAGCGAGGTCCTGTGACTACTCGCCGGATTTTCGGCGGGTGGTTGCATGACTAGCTCGCTGCGATCCGACGGCGACCGGAAGTCGCCGTCCCCACGCACCCGCCCGAGCCGGCAGCGCGACGCGTTCTTCGACAACGCCAAGTACCTGGCGATCGTCCTGGTCGGCGTGGGCCACGCCTGGGGCCAGATCCTGGACGGGAACCGGACCGTGGAGACCCTCTACCGGGTCCTGTACACGTTCCATATGCCGGCGTTCATCGTCATCTCCGGCTACTTCTCGCGCAGTTTCGACCTGAGCCCCAAGCGCGTCAAACGGCTGATCACGGGTGTCGTCGTCCCCTACGTCGTCTTCGAGGTCGCCTACGCGCTGCACCGCCGCGTCAGCGAGGACCCGGCCAACGACATCAGCCTGCTGGACCCCACCTACCTCCTGTGGTTCCTGTGCGCGCTGTTCGTGTGGCGGCTGACCACCCCCCTGTGGCAGACGCTCCGTTGGCCGCTCCCGATCGCCCTCGGCATCGCCGCGCTGGCCTCCGTGACGCCGACCGTCGGCAACGACCTGAACATGCAGCGGGTGCTGCAGTTCCTGCCGTGCTTCGTACTGGGTCTGCTGCTGCGCCCCGAGCACTTCCAGCTGGTGCGGCGCCGTTCGGTGCGGATCTGGTCCGTGCCGGTGGTCGCGGCGGCGCTGGCGATCGCCTGGTGGTCGGTGCCGCGCATGGAGACCGGCTGGTTCTACCGCAACGCCTCGGTGCAGGACACGAGCGCCCCCTGGTGGTCCGGGCCGGTTCTGACCCTCGCGCTCTTCGGCTGCTCGGTGGTGCTCACCGCCTGCTTCTTCGCCTGGGTGCCCGGCCGGCGCATGTGGTTCACCGCGCTCGGCGCCGGCACGATCTACGGCTACCTGCTGCACGGCTTCCTGGTGAAGGAGGGCGACTACACCGGCTGGTTCCAGCAGCCCTTCCTGGACCGGCCGCTCGGCGAGATCGGGCTCACCGTACTCGGCGCCGCCGCCATCACCCTGCTGTGCACCAAGCCCGTCCAACGGGTCCTGCGGTACGTGGTCGAACCGAGGATGGACTGGGCCTTCAGACACGACGCCGGGGACGCCGCCCGGGACCGTGAGAAGCGGGACCGGGCCGGTACCGGGGCACGCGAGGCGTCCGCCGAGCCCGCCGCGTCGGACGCCGGCGGCGAGAAGGTCTCCGTCTAGAACCGGTGGGTCACCCCTGACCGAGAAGTGCGCGCATCCGCGTGTACTTCTCGGTCAGTCGTGTGCGGGTGGCCCCGTCGAGGACGGCCAGCCTCGCGGGGTCGGCGTTGTGCGCCAGGTCCGCCTCCTTGACCAGCCGCGCGCCGGGGGTGGCCAGGATCCGCGCGACGTACGCCTCGGGCGGCTCCCCCGCCCGCTTGGTGAGGGCCAGGACGATGTCCTTGGTACGACGGCTCAGCGGCGCCGCGTCCAGCCATCCCTCGGTCAGCGCGTCGTCCTCCACGGCGTCGTGCAGCCAGGCGGCCGCGACCTGCTCGTCGTCGCCACCGCGCCGCCGCACGCCCTCGGCGACGGCCCTCAGGTGTTCGGCGTACGGCCGGCCCGCCTTGTCGGTCTGTCCGGCGTGGGCGGCGCGGGCCGTGGCCTCGACCTCGGCCAGGGTGAGCGGCGGGGCGGGCGGTCCGGAGTCGTGGGGCATGGGGCCCAGTATGCGGCGCAGGCCTCGGTCCGTGGCCGGCGCGGGCCTCAGTCCGTGGCCGGTGCGGACTGGGCCGTCGGGCCCTCCCGGCAGATCAGCAGCAGCGCCCGGTCGTCGTTGACGTCCTTGGCCACGGCCTCGATCAGGTGCCAGGCCGCGCCGTGGAAGCCGCCCGCGACATAGCGGTCGGCCTCGCCGGTGAGGCGGTCGATGCCCTCGGCGATGTCCCGGTCGGAGGTCTCCACCAGTCCGTCGGTGAACAGCATCAGTACGTCCCCGGGCCGCAGCGAGCCCTTCACCTGGTCGAACTGCGCACCGTCGTACACGCCGAGCAGCGGTCCGTCGGCGGACTTCTCCTCCCAGCGGCCGGTGCCCGCGCTGAGCTGGAGGCCCGGCGGGTGCCCGGCGGAGTACAGCTCGTAGTCGCCGGAGTCGAGGTCCAGGACGAGGTGGATGGAGGTGGCGAAGCCCTCGTCCCAGTCCTGGCGGAGGAGGTAGCCGTTGGCGGCCGGCAGGAAGGCGTGCGGGGGCAGGCTGCCCAGCAGTCCGCCGAAGGCCCCCGACAGCAGCAGCGCGCGCGAGGCGGCGTCCATGCCCTTGCCGGAGACGTCGGTGAGGACGACCTCCAGCGTCCGGCCGCCGTTGGTGCGGGCCGCGACGACGAAGTCGCCGGAGAAGGACTGCCCGCCCGCCGGGCGCAGCGCCATCTCGCGGTGCCAGCCCTTGGGCAGCTTGGGCAGCTTGCTCTGGACGCGGATGCGTTCGCGCAGGTCGAAGAGCATGGTGCCGCCGCGCCGCCAGGGCACGCCGACCCGGCTGCGGAACTGGGCGACGAGGAGCCCGAAGAAGCCGCAGGCCGCCACCACCAGGACCACGCCGGGTGTGACCCGGGAGGGGCCCTCGGTGTACGGGCCGAGCTGCACCGACTCCACGATCAGCGCGGTGGCCGCCGCGGCGTACAGGCCGAGCAGGCTCGCCGGGCGCAGCAGCAGGCCGCCCGCGACGATCGGGATGACCAGCGCGGAGGGCGAGCACCACACGGAGTTGGCCATCGTGGTGGCCGCGATGACGGGGATCGTGAGCAGCAGTCCGGCGAGCGCGATCCAGTCCGAGCCGTCGCCGCGGAAGTAGTCGACGGCGGCTCGGCGCACGCCGACGCGGGCCCGGTGCCACTGCTTCTTCCACCGGGCCGTGAACGTCTCGGCCTCCGCGCGCCGCTGTCGTCCTGCTGCCATTAGTTCGGGACCCTATCCATCGGACCGGCCGCTTGGCACGGGAGGTCCCACTTGTCCCCCGTCCGAGGCCGGACTTCACAGTGAACTTCACGAACGGCTCCCGCGCCGCACCCCTGCGGAAATTGTCTCGCCCGACTCGTGCCGCCCTGGTACGCATGCCGTATGGAACGGTCCACGGGTGATGACGGCGGCGGCACGACGACAACGATGCCGATGACGACGACGGAGCCGCGGGTGCTGCGGCGCGAGGAGTGGGACACCTGGTACGGGTCGCTGATCCGTGCCTTCGGCGGGGTTCCGGAGCCGGCCGAGGAGCTGGAGCTGTTCCGGGAGCTGACGCGGGTGGACCGGTCGATCGGCGTCTGGGAGGACGACGGGGAGGGCGAGGCGTGCGTCGGGACGACAGGGTCGTTCGACTTCCGGATGACCGTGCCGGGCGGCGCGCGGGTGCGCGCGGCGGGCGTGACGATGGTGAGCGTCGCCGCCACGCACCGGCGCCGGGGCGTGCTGACGTCGATGATGCGGCGGCAGTTGGACGACGTACGGGCCTGGGGCGAGCCGCTGGCGGTCCTGACGGCCTCCGAGCCGGCCATCTACGGCCGGTTCGGGTACGGCGCCGCGACCTTCTCGCTGAGCGCGGAGATCGACACGAGCCGGGTCCGGCTGTCGGTGCCGGCCGGCACGGATGACGTACGGCTGCGGTACGCGGCGCCCGCCGACGTGCTCGACGCGTGCGAGGCGGTCTACGCGCGGCTGGTGCCGGGGCGGCCGGGGATGCTGGCCCGGCGGCCCGGCTGGGAGCGGCTGGCGCTGCTGGATCCGGAGAGCGGGCGGGACGGCGCCTCGCCCCTGCAGTGCGTCCTCGCCCGGCGGGGCGGCGAGGTCACCGGGTTCGCGCGGTTCCGGGTGCGGCCGGCCTGGGGGCCCGAGGGGGCCGGGGGCACCGTGGTCCTCGGCGATCTGGCGGGGCTCGACCCGGCGACCGAGGCGGCGTTGTGGCGCTTCCTGTACGACGTCGACCTGACCTCCCGGCTGGCGGTGCGGGGGCGGCCGGTCGACGAGGCGTGGCAGTACCAGGTGTCGGACATCCGGCGGTGCCGTCCGGAGCTGCGAGACGCGTTGTACGTGCGGCTGGTGGACGTGGGTGCGGCGCTCGCGGCGCGGACCTACCAGGCGCCGGTGGACGTGGTGTTCGAGGTGGAGGACGCCTTCTGCCCCTGGAACGCGGGGCGTTGGCGCCTCAGCGGCGACGCGAAGGGCGCGTCGTGCGAGCGTACGTCCGACGGGGCGGATCTGGCGTTGTCCGTGCGGGAGTTGGGCGCGGCGTACCTGGGGGGTGTGCGGCTGGGTTCGCTGGGCGCGGCCGGCCGGGTGCGCGAGGTGCGGGCCGGGGCGCTGGCGGAGGCGTCGGTGGGGTTCGGGTCGGACGTGGCGCCGTGGCTGCCGCACGGGTTCTGAGTCCGGACTCTCACCGTTTCTGACAGGTGGGGCACCAGAAGAGGTTGCGGGCGGCGAGGTCGGCGGTGCTGATCGGGCCGCCGCACAGGTGGCAGGGCTGGTTGGCCCGGCGGTAGACGTAGACCTCGCCGCCGTGGTCGTCGACGCGGGGCGGGCGGCCCATGGCCTCGGGGGTGTGCTCGGGGCGGACGGTGTCGATGCGGTTGTTCCGCACCCCCTCGCGCATCAGGGCGGTGAGGTCCTGCCAGATGGTGTCCCACTCGGCGGGGGTGAGGTCCTTGCCGGGGCGGTACGGGTCGATGCCGTGGCGGAAGAGGACCTCGGCGCGGTAGACGTTGCCGACGCCGGCGACGACCTTCTGGTCCATGAGCAGGGCGGCGATGGTGGTGCGGCTGCGGGAGATCCGGCGGTGGGCGGCCGCGGGGTCGGCGTCGGTGCGCAGCGGGTCGGGGCCGAGGCGGTCGTGTATCGCCTGTTTCTCCGGGGCCGTGATCAGGGCGCAGGTGGTGGGGCCGCGGAGGTCGACGTGGGCGGTGTCGTTGGCCAGGCGGAGGCGGACGGTGTCCGTGGGCGGCGGCGCGGGGGCCGGGCCGAAGGCGACCTTGCCGAAGAGGCCGAGGTGGATATGGACCCAGGCGGGGTTCTCGGCGGCGTCCTCGGTCGCGTTCCCGGCCGCGTCCTCGGTCGCGTTCCCGGCTGTGCCGAAGCCGAGGAAGAGGTGCTTGCCGTGGGCGTCGGCGGTGGTCAGGACGGTGCCGTCGAGAAGGGCGGCGGAGTCGGCGAACCTGCCCTGCGGGCTGGTGACGCGGACTGCCGTGCGGGCGAAGGCGGCGGTGTAGTCCTGGGCCAGCCGGTGGATCGTGTGCCCCTCTGGCACGTGCGGTGTCCTTTCGCCCGGCCGCGGGGCCGGTGCCGCCCCCCGGTGCTCGCGCGGTGGGGGGCGGCGGGGCGGGTCGGGTCCTCGGGGGGTTCTACTGCTGCGGGTGGTGGGACGGCACCGGGGGAAGGTCGCCCGTCGTCTCGTAGGACGTGAGCATGTCGATGCGGCGGATGTGGCGTTCGTCGCCGGAGAACGGGGTGCCGAGGAAGGTCTCGACGAACTTCGTCGCCTCCTCCTGCGTGTGCATGCGGGCGCCGACCGCCACGACGTTGGCGTTGTTGTGCTGGCGGCCCAGCGACGCCGTCTCCTCGCTCCAGGCCAGCGCCGCGCGCACGCCCTTCACCTTGTTCGCCGCGATCTGCTCGCCGTTGCCGGATCCGCCGATCACGATGCCGAGGGCGTCGGGGTCCGCGGCCGTGCGCTCGGCGGCGCGCAGGCAGAAGGGCGGGTAGTCGTCCTGGGCGTCGTAGATGTGCGGACCGCAGTCGACGGGCTCGTGACCCGCCGCCGCGAGCCACTCGACGAGGTGGTTCTTGAGTTCGAAGCCCGCATGGTCCGAGCCGAGATACACGCGCATGCGTCGAGTGTGACACGCGCGCCGAGCGGTGGACGCTTCGGGTCGCGACTGGGAAAACGACTCGTGAAACTTTAAAAGCTCAGGAAAAGCTCAAGTATCGATCCGGATTCAAAGGTTCCTGAATTCGTTCGCCTCCGTTTCACTGGTCCGGCTCGTACACCGCTCGTACGGGAAAGTGCTCGACCGGCGCAAAGGAAACCCTCCCCCCATGACTTCGCAGCCGACCTTGACCAAGTCCGAGGAGGGGCCCGCGGGCCCCTCGGGACCCGGTTCCGGTCTTCAGGCCGGACTCAAGAACCGCCACCTCTCGATGATCGCCATCGGCGGCGTCATCGGAGCCGGGCTGTTCGTGGGCTCCAGTTCGGGAATCGCCACCGCGGGACCCGGCATCCTCCTCTCGTACGCCCTCGTCGGCACACTCGTGGTGCTGGTGATGCGGATGCTCGGGGAGATGTCGGCCGCCAACCCGACCTCGGGCTCGTTCTCCGCACATGCCGACCGTGCGCTCGGCCCGTGGGCCGGGTTCTCCATCGGCTGGCTCTACTGGTTCTTCTGGGTCGTGGTGCTGGCCGTGGAGGCCACCGCCGGGGCCAAGATCCTCGAAGGGTGGATTCCCGCCGTGCCGCAGTGGGGCTGGGCACTGATCGTGATGGTCGTGCTCACCGCCACCAACCTCGCCTCCGTCGGCTCCTACGGCGAGTTCGAGTTCTGGTTCGCCGGGATCAAGGTCGTCGCCATCGCGGCGTTCATCGTCGTCGGCGGGCTGGCCGTCTTCGGGGTGCTGCCCGGCGTGGACAGCGACCAGGCCGGGCTCGGGAACCTCACCGAACACGGCGGGTTCCTGCCGCACGGGGCCGGGGCCGTTCTCACCGGCGTACTGCTCGTCGTCTTCTCCTTCATGGGCAGCGAGATCCCCACGCTCGCCGCCGGTGAGTCGGAGGACCCGCAGCGGGCCGTCACCAAGGCGACCAACAGCATCATCTGGCGCATCGCCGTCTTCTACCTCGGGTCCATCTTCGTCGTGGTCGCGCTGCTGCCCTGGGACTCGCAGTCGATCGTCGACCAGGGCTCCTACGTCGCCGCGCTGGACTCGCTCGGGATCCCGAACGCCGGCGAGATCATGAACTTCATCGTGCTGACGTCCGTGCTGTCCTGTCTGAACTCCGGGCTCTACACCGCCTCCCGCATGGCCTTCTCGCTCGGTCAGCGCGGGGACGCGCCGAAGGCCTTCGCCCGGACCACCCGGCGCGGGGTGCCGCAGACGGCGATCCTGTCGTCCGTCGTCTTCGGCTTCGTCGCGGTCTTCTTCAACTACAAGTTCCCCGACACGGTCTTCCTCTTCCTGCTCAACTCCTCGGGCGCGGTGGCCCTCTTCGTCTGGCTGGCCATCTGCTTCTCGCAGCTGCGCCTGCGGAAGATCATCCAGGCCGAGGCGCCGGAGAAGCTGGTCGTGCGGATGTGGCTGTACCCGTACCTGACTTGGGCGGCCGCCGCGGTCATCGTCTTCGTGCTCGGCTACATGCTGACCGACACCGAGCACGACGGGCGCAGCACCGTGCTGCTGTCGCTGCTCGTCGCCGCGCTCGTCCTCGTCGTCGCCTTCGTCAAGCAGCGGGTCACCGCGACGCGGAAGGCCGCCGACGCCGTGAAGGGCTGATCTCCGCCGGGAAACGAAAGAGGCTCGCCGGGCGCTGTAGCGCTCCGGCGAGCCTCTTCTCGTGCGGGCCCGCGGCGGCCGGTTATCGCTTGTCGACCAGCTTCCACGCCGTGGGCAG
This sequence comes from Streptomyces sp. NPDC018026, assembly GCF_044327745.1. Taxonomy (NCBI): domain Bacteria; kingdom Bacillati; phylum Actinomycetota; class Actinomycetes; order Kitasatosporales; family Streptomycetaceae; genus Streptomyces; species Streptomyces sp. NPDC018026. The sequence goes on along the minus strand of NZ_JBIRFY010000002.1, from coordinate 455,531 downwards.
GACGCCCATCGCCAGCGCGGCCTTCAGCGCGTCGCCGATCAGGAACGGGGTGAGGCCGGCCGCGATCGCGGCGGTGAGGGACATGTCGGCGGCCAGGGCCAGGTACGGCACGCCGACGGCGTAGATGACCGCCTCGCCGAGCAGCATCGTGCCGGCCGTGCGCAGCACCGAGCGGTCGGCGCCGCGGCGGGCCAGGGCGCCCACGGCCGTGGCGGCGAGCAGCATGCCGAAGACGTAGCCGAGGGAGGGGGCGGCGGTGCCGGAGCCGCCTTCGGCGAACCACGGCACGCCCGCCATCCCGACCAGGGCGTAGAGCGTGAGGGAGAGCAGGCCGCGGCGGGCGCCGAGCGAGGTGCCGACGAGCAGCGCCGCGAAGGTCTGGCCGGTCACCGGCACCGGGGAGCCGGGCACGGGCACCGCGATCTGGGCCGCGATGCCGGTGAGCACGGCACCGCCCGCCACCAGCGCGACGTCCCGGACTCGGGAGGAGGGGATGAGGTCGGCGAGGACCTGCCCGGATCGGGCGGGGACGGCAGCGGTGCTCATGGGGACTCCGCGGTGGGGTGGTGTGGACATGTCGGGACACCGCGACGCTATCCCAGCGGGCGGGACCGATCACCAGCAGCGCTCGACAAAGGCCCGCGCGTGGGCTTGGTGGGCTCCCGACAAAGGCCGCGGGATACACACGGACTCGGGTGACACCGGTCACCGAGGGGGTGAGGCGGGCGTCACCAGTAAGCGGAACTTCGCATTCGGATGATCACATTCCGTATCCGGGTCGTCCGTATCGTGGGCATCCGCTGTCGCCGGGCGGCACGAGACCCGAGACTGTGGGCGCTTTTGCCCTGCCCAAGCCCCCCACGCATTGGACGAGCCGCTCCATGTCCAACAGCACCACCACCAAGGCGCCGCAGCAGTCGCCGGACGCCTCCCTCTCCCACGGCCTCAAGCAGCGCCACCTGTCGATGATCGCCCTCGGCGGGGTGATCGGAGCCGGGCTGTTCGTCGGCTCCGGCGCCGGGATCGCCGCCGCGGGACCCTCGATCGTCGTCGCCTACACCGTCTCCGGCCTGCTCGTGATGCTGGTGATGCGGATGCTGGGCGAGATGTCCGCCGCGTATCCCTCCTCCGGTTCCTTCTCCGCGCACGCCGAGCGGGCGATCGGCCCGTGGGCCGGTTTCACCGCGGGCTGGGCGTTCTGGGTGCTGCTGTGCACGGCCGTCGGTCTTGAGGGCATCGGCGCCGCGCAGATCGTGCACGGCTGGCTGCCCGGTACGCCCGAGTGGGCGTGGGTGGCGCTGTTCATGGTGGTGTTCTGCGGGACGAACCTGGCCGCCGTGAAGAACTTCGGCGAGTTCGAGTTCTGGTTCGCCGCCCTCAAGGTCGGCGCGATCTCGCTGTTCCTGGTGCTCGGCGTGCTGGCGGTCTGCGGGGTCCTGCCGGGCACCGACTCCCCCGGCACCTCCCACCTGGACGACTTCCTGCCGAACGGCGGCAACGGTCTGATCATCGGCCTGCTCGCCTCGGTGTTCGCCTACGGCGGCCTGGAGACCGTGACCATCGCGGCGGCCGAGTCGGAGAACCCGGTCAGGGGCGTGGCGAGCGCCGTGCGGACGGCGATGTGGCGCATCGCGCTGTTCTACATCGGCTCGATGGCGGTCATCGTGACCCTGGTCCCCTGGGACTCCCCCGAGGTCGTCGAGAAGGGCCCGTACGTGGCGGCCCTCGACGAACTGGGCATCCCGGGCGCGGGGCAGCTCATGAACATCGTGGTGCTGGTGGCGCTGCTGAGCGCGATGAACGCCAACATCTACGGCGCCTCACGCATCGGCTACTCGCTGGTCGAGCGGGGTCAGGGACCGAAGGTGCTGGGCCGGGTGTCGGGCGGGGTGCCGCGGGTCGCGGTGCTGGTCTCCTCCCTCTTCGGCTTCGGCTGCGTGCTGCTCAGCTACTGGCGGCCGGACGACGTCTTCTCCTGGCTGCTGAACATGATCGGCGCGGTCATCCTGGTCGTCTGGATCTTCATCGCCGCCGCGCAGCTGCGGCTGCGCCGCCGGCTGGAGCGGGAGGCGCCCGAGAAGCTGGTCGTGCGCATGTGGGCCTTCCCGTGGCTGACCTGGGTGGCGCTGGCGGGCATGGCCGCGGTGTTCGTTCTGATGGCCCGCGAGCCGGACACACGGGTGCAGCTGTACTCGACGGGCGGGATGACGCTGGTCCTGGCGGCCGTCGGCTACGCCCGGCAGCGGCGGAGCGCGGCTCGCCGCTAGGGTCCCCGCCCGCGAATCTCCCCCGGGCCCCCGCACGAAGGCGTGCGGGGGTCCTTTCGTGCGTGCCGGGTCCGCCCCTCCCGGACCTCTTGCTGCTAGCGTGCACTTGCAAGCCCTTTGCAATAAGAGGCCGGAGGGGATCCGCCATGTCCGTCTACACGCTTCCTGAACTGCCGTACGACTACTCGGCGCTGGCTCCCGTGATCAGTCCCGAGATCATCGAGCTGCACCACGACAAGCACCACGCCGCGTACGTCAAGGGCGCCAACGACACGCTGGAGCAGCTCGCCGAGGCGCGGGACAAGGAGACGTGGGGCTCGATCAACGGCCTGGAGAAGAACCTGGCCTTCCACCTCTCCGGCCACATCCTGCACTCGATCTACTGGCACAACATGACCGGTGACGGCGGCGGCGAGCCCCTGGACAAGGACGGCGTGGGCGAGCTGGCCGACGCGATCGCCGAGTCCTTCGGCTCCTTCGCCGGATTCCGGGCCCAGCTCACCAAGGCCGCCGCCACCACCCAGGGCTCGGGCTGGGGCGTGCTGGCCTACGAGCCGCTGAGCGGCCGGCTGATCGTCGAGCAGATCTACGACCACCAGGGCAACGTCGGCCAGGGCTCCACCCCGATCCTGGTCTTCGACGCCTGGGAGCACGCCTTCTACCTGCAGTACAGAAACCAGAAGGTGGACTTCATCGACGCCATGTGGGCCGTCGTCAACTGGCAGGACGTGGCCAGGCGCTACGAGGCCGCCAAGTCCCGTACCAACACGCTGCTGCTGGCGCCGTGACAGCCGCCCCCGATCGCCCTGCCTCGTGATCGTCTTCTCAACCTTCACCGGGCAGGCGGAATGAGGAAGGCCCCCGCGAGGACGTGACTCGCGGGGGCCTTCTGTCTCGCCGTTCGGCGCTCTCCGTCTCGCCGCACGGCGCTCTCCGTCTCGCCCGTCGGTCGCCGTCTGGGCAGGGCGGTGGCGTTTTGCTAGCTTCGAACACATGGTTGCCCAGGCCCGGAACTTCACGTCGCGTCGCTATGTCGACCTGCGACGCCAGGGCACCGCCACCTGTCGCCGTCCTCGCGTGAGCTGACGGGGCACCACCACACGGGTGCCCCCGGCGAACGAGTCAACAGATCCGTGAGGCGGGCGGGGTGGACCCGGCACGCCTCCGTCCGTTCAGACGGCGCAGTGTCGGACCCGTTCCGGAGGAGACCCACCCCCATGCCCCGTACCGCGGCAACCCTGATCGCTTCCCCCCTACCGCGCGGCGCCGACCGCGACCGGCGGCGGGCCACCGCCGGTGTGGTGCTGCGCTCCGTGCTGGAGCACGGGCCCGTGGCGCGCAGCACCATAGCCCGGCTGACCGGACTGTCCCCGGCGTCCGTGACGGACTACTGCGCCCGCTTCACCCGGCTCGGGCTGGTCCGCGAGGCCGAGCCGCCGCGGCGGTCGAAGGGGGTGGGCCGTCCGCACGTGCCCCTGGACCTCGACGACTCGCGGTTCGTGGTCGGCGGGCTGCACGTGGCCGTCCCCCACACCACCGTCGCGCTGCTCGACCTGCGCGGCCGGGTGGTGCGGCAGCGGGAACTGAAGCACCAGCGCACCGATCCGCGGTGGGTGCTGCCCCGCGCGGCCGAGGCACTGGCGGCGATGCTGGCCGAGGTCCGCGACGCCCGGCCGCTCGGGGTGGGGCTCGCGGCCGGCGGCTGGGTCGACCGGGATTCCGGCGTGATCGTCGAGCACGGACTGCTGGGCTGGCGGGACGTACCGGTGCGGGAGGTGCTCGGCGCGCACACCGGGCTGCCGGTCCACGTCGACGGGCACGCCCGGGCGCTGGTCAACGGTGAGCGGCTGTTCGGCCGGGCGCGGGGCAGCGGGAGCGTGCTGCACCTGTTCGTCGGCAACGTGGTCGACGCGGCCTTCGCCACCCACGACGAGGTGCACCACGGGCCGCGTTCGCAGGCGGGCGCGATCGCACATCTGCCGGTGCCGGGCGGCAGCGAGCCGTGCGCGTGCGGGCGTACCGGCTGCCTCCAGGCGGAGTTGAGCGAGCGGACCCTGTGCCGTCGGGCCCGTGCGGCCGGGATCACCGACGGGGCCAATCCGCGGCACGTGCTCGCCGCGGCGGACGCCGGTGATCCGGTGGCCGCCGCCCTGCTGCTTGAGCGGTCGCGGGCCACCGGGCGGGCGGCGGGGCTGCTGGCGGACGTCCTCAACCCGGAGACGGTGCTGGTGACCGAGATCGGCGCCGTGCACCGCACGGACTGCCTGGCGGCGTTGCGGGAGGAGGTCGGCGCCGAACGCGCGGCGGACGTCTTCCCGACGAGTTTTCCCGAATCCGTGCTGGCCGTCGCGGGCGGCTCGGTCGTCCTGGACGTGCTGTACCGGGATCCGTTGGGCGCTTCACCTGAGGTTAATTAATTCAGCGCCTCGGAATGTTGACACGGATCACCGACGACCGGAAGCATTCACCCCATGAGCTGTCGCACCCTCTGTTGCTGACGCCCCGGCGCGCCCGGAGCGCGCATCCCGCTGCGTGAATTCTGCGTGAATTCCCTTTTCCGTCTCCGGAATTCCGCATGCCCCACTGCCCCGGCACCACCCTGCCGTGCCGTGCCGTCTTCCCCGGCTGCCGCCGTTTCCCGTCCGTATGAGATCAGGGAGTTCTCCCATGCCCTCTCCGCCTGCCACAGGCATTGACCGCCGTCTCTTCCTCACCTCGCTGATCGGCGCTTCGGCAGCCGTCGCCGGGCTCAGCGGCTGCGCCGGCGGCAGTGCCGCCGCCGAGACGGAGGGCGCCTCCACCGCTCCGCTCTCCGACACGGTGCCCGAGGGCACCAGCCTGAAGATCTCCTCTTATCAGAACACTCAGCAAATCCAGTTCGAACTGGCCCGGCTGACGGTTCCGTTCAAGGTGTCGGACTGGCTGAACATCGGTGCGGGACCCGACGTCATCAACGCCTTCCGGGCGGACTCCCTGGACCTCGCCAACAATGCGGGTATTCCGCCGATCCAGGCCTACTACCAGGGTTTCAGGGCGAGGATCGTCGCCGTCAACCTCACCCGTAAACCGAACTACCTGTTCGCGACGAAGCCCGGCAGCGACATTCGCACCCCGGCCGACTTCAAGGGCAGGAAACTGGCCTTCTCGCAGGGGCAGGCGCAGGGCGTCGTGCTGCTGCGCGCGCTCAAGAAGGCGGGACTCGACCACGACCAGGTCGAACTGGTGCCGCTGACCAGCAACCAGTTCCTGACCGCGCTCCAGTCCGGTCAGGTGGACATCGCCCCGCTCGCCAACAGCCAGGCCCCCGCCTATCTCAACCAGTACGGGTCCAAGGGCGCGCACACCATCGAGACCGACGTGGTCGACCTGCTCAGCGTGCTGTGGGCGCCGCAGTCCGTACTGAACGATCCCGCCAAGGCCGCCGCGGTCGCCGCCTACATCCCGCAGTGGGTCAAGGGCCTCGTCTGGACCTGGGAGCACCCGGACCGGTGGAACGAGGAGTACTACGTCAAGACCCAGAACCTGACCCTCGCGCAGGCGGAGGCCGTCACCGAACTGGCCAACAAGCCGCTGTTCCCGCCGAACTGGGACGAGGCGATCAGGTGGGAGCAGGAGACGGCGGACCTGCTGGCGGAGGGCGGCTTCGTGAAGAAGTTCGACGTGACGCAGCTCTTCGACCGTCGCTTCGAGGCCATCGCGGCACGGGCCGCGACGGCGGAATACCGGAGGTGAGCGCCGTGACCACCCTCGCGACCGCCGAGAGCGCGGTCACCCTCGCCGAGGACACCCGTCAGGTGCGCAGGCGCCGCCGGCTGTCGCCCGGAAAGCGGTGGCCGGCCGCCCGGCTCGCCGGTCCGCTGCTGGTGGTCGTCCTGTGGACGGCCGCCTCGGCCGCCGGGGCGCTGGATCCCGGCGCGATCCCGGCGCCCTGGACGGTGGCGGAGACGGCCGGCCGGCTGTGGTCGGACGGGACGCTGGCCACCGACGTCGTCACCTCGCTGCGCCGGGCGGCGACCGGATTCTCGATCGGGCTCGGTGCCGGGGTGCTGCTGGCGCTGGCCGCCGGGCTCAGCCGGGTGGGCGACGCCCTGATCGACGGGACGGTGCAGCTCAACCGGGCCGTTCCGACCCTGGGTCTGATCCCCCTGTTCATCCTGTGGCTGGGCATCGGGGAGACCTTCAAGATCGCCATCATCGCGATCGTCGTGTACATCCCGATGTACCTGAACACGCACGCCGCGCTGTCCGGCATCGACAGCCGCTACGTCGAACTGGCCGAGGTGCAGGGCCTGTCCCGGCTGCGGTTCATCCGCCAAGTGGTGATCCCCGGCTCGCTGCCCGGCTTCTTCGTGGGGCTGCGGCTCAGTGTCACCGGCTCCTGGCTGGGGCTGGTGGTGCTGGAGCAGATCAACGCCACCAGCGGCCTCGGCTACCTGATGTTCCAGGCCCAGAACTACGGCCAGACGGACGTGATCCTCGTCGGCCTGCTGATCTACGGCGTCTTCGGCCTGGTCTCCGACAGCGTGGTCCGTCTGATCGAGCGGAGGGTGCTGTCATGGCGACGCACACTGAGCAGCTGACCCGTCCGGCCGTCCGGCTGCGCGGTCTGACCAGGTCGTTCAAGGGCCGTACGGTGCTCGACGGCATCGACCTCGAACTGCCCGCCGGCCAGTTCACGGCGCTGCTGGGACACAGCGGGTCCGGCAAGAGCACCCTGCTGCGGGCCGTGGCCGGACTGGACCACGGCGTGGAGGGCGCGGGCCGGCTGTCGGCGCCGGAGCGAGTGTCGGTGGTGTTCCAGGACTCCCGGCTGCTGCCCTGGTCCCGGGTGCTGGACAACGTGCTGCTCGGCGCGGAGGGCAAGGAGGCCGCCGGGCGCGGCCGGGCCGCCCTGGCCGAGGTGGGTCTCGCGGGGCGGGAACGGGCCTGGCCCGGGGAGCTGTCCGGCGGCGAGGCCCAGCGGGCGGCACTGGCCCGGGCCCTGGTGCGGGAACCGCAGCTGCTGCTCGCCGACGAGCCGTTCGGCGCCCTGGACGCCCTGACCCGGATCAGGATGCACGGCCTGCTGCGGGAGCTGTGGACGCGCCACCGGCCCACGGTGCTGCTGGTCACCCACGACGTCGACGAGGCGATCGTGCTCGCCGACCGGGTGCTGGTGCTGGAGCACGGCCGTATCGGCCTCGACCTGACCATCGACCGCCCCCATCCGCGCTCCTACCGGGAGCCGAAGCTGGGCGAGTACCGGGAGCGGCTGCTGGCCGCCCTCGGTGTGACGGAGGACCACTGATGACCCGCCGACTGCATCTGAACGCGTTCTTGATGAACACCGGTCACCACGAGGCGTCCTGGCGGCTGCCGGAGAGCGACCCGTACGCGCACGTGAGTCTCGCGCACTACGTGAATCTCGCCCGGACCGCCGAACGAGGCACCTTCGACTCGCTGTTCCTCGCCGACGGCCCGCAGCTGTGGAGCAACCTCGCACAGCGGCCGGCCGGCGCGCTGGAACCGCTCACTTTGCTCACCGCGCTGGCCACCGCGACCGAGCACATCGGGCTGATCGCGACGGCGTCCACGTCCTACAACTCGCCCTACAACCTGGCCCGCAGGTTCGCCTCGCTGGACATCGTCAGCGGCGGCCGGGCCGGCTGGAACATCGTCACCACCGCGGGGGCCGAGGCGGCCCGCAACTTCGGCCTGGACGCCGAGCCCGCGCACGCCGAGCGGTACGCCCGTGCCGCCGAGTTCCTGGACGTGGCGCTGAAGCTGTGGGACAGCTGGGAGGACGACGCGGTCCTCGCCGACAAGGCGGCCGGCGTGTGGGGCGACGACGCCCGCGTCCATCCGCCGCGCCACAAGGGCACGTACTTCCGTGTCGAGGGCGCGCTCAACGTGCCGCGCACCCCGCAGGGCTACCCGCTGCTGGTGCAGGCCGGGTCCTCCACGGACGGCAAGTCCTTCGCGGCCCGGTACGCGGAGGCGGTGTTCACCGCACAGCAGACGCTGGGGGACGCGCAGGCCTTCTACGCCGACATCAAGGCCCGTACCCGGCTCGCGGGGCGCGACCCCGGGCACCTCAAGGTGCTGCCGGGCATCGTCCCGGTGCTCGGTTCCACCGAGGCGGAGGCACGGGCCGCGGAGCGGGTCCTGGACGACCACATCGTGCCCGCGCACGGCGTACGGCGCCTGGAGGACCTGCTGCGGCTGGAGCCGGGCACCCTGGACCTGGACGGTCCGCTCCCGGACGACCTGCCGCCGGAGAGCGCCGTCGAGGGCGCCAAGAGCCGCTACACGCTGATCGTGGAGCTGGCCCGGCGCGAGCGCCTGACCGTGCGGCGGCTGATCGGGCGGCTCGGCGGCGGGCGCGGCCATCTGACCTTCACCGGGACACCGGAGCAGGTGGCCGACCGGATCGAGTCGTGGTTCACGGAGGGTGCCGCCGACGGCTTCAACATCATGCCGCCGGTGCTGCCCTCGGGCCTGGAGACCTTCGTGGACCACGTCGTCCCGATCCTGCGCGGGCGCGGACTGCTGCGCACCGCGTACGGGCCCCGGCAGACCCTGCGCGAGCGCTACGGGCTGCCCCGGCCCCGCAACCAGTACGTCACCGAGGCCACCGGCCCGGCCGCGGCCGGGGCACCGGCCGCACTCACCCGCATCTGAGAGGAACCGGCATGAGCGATCTGCGGATCACCAAGATCACCTCCCGTATCGGCGCGAAGGTGTCCGGCGTCGACGTCTCCCGGCCGCTGGACGGGGCCACCGTCACCGCGCTCGGGGCCGCCCTCGCCGAGCACAAGGCGCTGGTCTTCGACGACGTGAACCTCGACGACGAGGGCCAGCAGGCCTTCGTGCGCGCCTTCGGGGACCTCACCACCGCCCACCCGACCGTCGACGCGGTGAACGGCGCCCCGAACGTGCTGCCGGTCGACAGCGAGCGGGGCCGCGCCAACCACTGGCACACCGACGTCACCTTCGTCCTCAACCCGCCGCAGGCCACCTCGCTGCGCAGCCTGACCGTCCCGCCGTACGGCGGCGAGACCCTGATCGCGTCCTCGGCGGGCGCCTACCGCGACCTGCCCCAGCCGCTGCGGCGACTGGCCGACGGCCTGTGGGCGGAGCACACCAACGACTACGACTACGCGGTGGCGGACGAGGACATCGACGCCGAGAAGGCCGCGCACCGGTCCAGGTTCACCTCGATCAAGTACCGCACGGCCCACCCGGTGGTGCGGGTCCACCCGCTGACCGGCGAGCGCGGACTGTTCATCGGCGGGTTCGCGCAGCGGATCGTGGGCCTGTCGGTGGGCGAGTCGCGCAAGCTGCTCGAACTGCTCCAGTCCTACGTCACCCGCCCGGAGAACGTGCTGCGCCACCGCTGGTCGGAGAACCAGCTGGTGCTGTTCGACAACCGCATCACCCAGCACTACGCCGTCGACAACTACGACGGCCGGCCGCGCCGGCTGCACCGGGTGACGCTGGCCGGCCCCGTGCCGGTGGGCATCGAGGGCAAGGAGAGCTACTCCATCGAGGGCGACGCCTCGCACTACACCCCGGTCGCCGCGTAGCGGCGGACCGGACACGGCCCCTGCGAGCGCAGGGGTAGGGCGCCTCCCCGGGGGGAAATGACTCACCGTTCACCCGAGGAGGCGCTCATGGCGTACGTACGGTGTCCGAACTGCGGCGACACGATGCACGAGTTCCGCGACCTGGAGGGGGACGAGGAGAAGGCGGCGGCCCGGCTGGCCCTCGGGGAGCTGCTGGCACCCGGGGAGGTCTTCGTCGCCAAGGCCTATCACCGCTGCACGTACAACGGCTGCCGCCGGATCCAGCGCAAGGACCGGTGGCGCGTCGGCGCGACGCTGCCCGAGGAGGACTGACTGCCCCCCTCCTTTTCCCCGCGCCCCCTGGGAGGGGCGCGGGGACATGCGTGCCCTGCTCAGAGGTTGCTGAAGTCCGGGCCCTTGGTGCGGGTGCGCTTGATCTCGTAGAAGCCCGGCACGGAGGCCACGGCCAGGGTGCCGTCCCAGAGCTTGGCGGCGTCCTCGCCCTTGGGGGCGGGGGTGACGACCGGGCCGAAGAAGGCGAGCTGCCCGCCGTCGGCGCCGGGCACGGCGATGACCGGGGTGCCGACCTCCTGGCCGACCTTGTCGATGCCCTCCTTGTGGGAGGCGCGCAGCTGCGGCTCGTAGGGGGTGTCGTCCCAGTGGTCCATGAGGGACTCGGGCAGACCGACGTCCTTCAGGGCCGCCGCGACCGTCTCCCGGCCCAGGCCCTCGTCCTGGTTGTGGATACGGGTGCCGAGCGCCGTGTAGAGGTCGCCGAGCACGTCGGCGCCGTGCTCCTCCTGGGCGGCGATGACGATGCGCACCGGGCCCCAGGCCTTGGTCTCCAGCATTTCGCGGTACTCGGCGGGCAGCTCGTCGAGCTTGTCCTCGTTGAGGACGGCCAGGCTCATCAGGTGCCAGCGGACCTCGATGTCCCTGACCTTCTCCACCTCCAGGATCCAGCGCGAGGTCATCCAGGCCCAGGGGCAGCCCGGGTCGAACCAGAAGTCGACGGGCGTCTTCTCCGACATGTCTCTCCTCATGAGGCGGCGCGAGCGAGTACTCATCGGGGCAACCGAACGACCGGCCCGCCCATTCCCGGCTGCCGCCCGTCAGGGGCGCATGGCAGGATCGGTGCTGTCCGCATACTGAACACCTTCCGAGGGAGTGCCGCCCGTGCCCGGTGAGAATCTGTCCCGCGACGAGGCCCGGGAGCGGGCCGCCCTGCTGTCCGTCGACGGGTACGAGGTGTCCCTCGACGTGCGCTCGGCCGTCGGTGACGCGCAGGGCGAGGGGCCGCGCACGTTCCGGTCCGTCACCACGCTCCGCTTCCGCTGCAACGAGCCCGGCGCGAGCAGCTTCGCCGACCTGGTCGCACCGAGCGTCACCGCCGTGTCCCTCAACGGCCGCGACCTCGACCCGAGCGAGGTCTTCGACGGCACCCGGATCGCGCTGGAGGACCTGGCCGCCGACAACGAACTGGTGGTCGACGCCCAGTGCGCGTACTCCCGTACCGGCGAGGGCATGCACCGCTTCGTCGACCCGGAGGACGGCGAGGTGTACCTGTACACCCAGTACGAGCCGGCCGACTCGCGCCGGGTCTTCGCGGGCTTCGAGCAGCCGGACCTCAAGGCGCCCTTCCGCTTCGAGGTGCGGGCGCCCGAGGAGTGGACGGTGTGGTCCAACGGCGCCGGTGAGCGCGTCGACGGGGTGTGGCGGTTCGCGGAGACGAAGCCGATCTCGACGTACATCACGTGTGTCGTGGCCGGTCCGTACCACTACGTGACGGATTCCTACGAGCGGACCTTCGAGGACGGCACCCGGCTGGAGATCCCGCTCGGCGCCCTGTGCCGCAAGGGCCTGGCGCCGCACTTCGACGCGGACGACGTCTTCCTGATCACCAAGCAGGGGCTGGACTTCTTCCACGACCACTTCGACTACCCGTACCCCTTCGGGAAGTACGACCAGGCCTTCGTGCCCGAGTACAACCTGGGCGCGATGGAGAACCCGGGGATGGTGACCTTCCGGGAGGAGTACATCTTCCGCGGGAAGGTGACGCGGGCGTCGTACGAGGGCCGCGCCAACACGATCCTGCACGAGATGGCGCACATGTGGTTCGGCGACCTGGTCACCATGGAGTGGTGGGACGACCTGTGGCTGAAGGAGTCCTTCGCGGACTTCATGGGCGCCTTCGCGAACGTCAACGCGACCCGCTTCAAGGACGCCTGGATCACCTTCGCCAACCGCCGCAAGGCCTGGGCGTACCGCGCCGACCAGCTGCCCTCCACGCACCCGATCACGGCCGACATCCGTGACCTGGAGGACGCCAAGCTCAACTTCGACGGCATCACCTACGCCAAGGGCGCCTCCGCGCTCAAGCAGCTGGTGGCGTACGTCGGGCAGGACGCGTTCCTGGAGGGCGCGCGGCGCTACTTCAAGCGGCACGCGTACGGCAACACGCGCCTGGGCGATCTGCTGTCGGTGCTGGAGGAGACCAGCGGCCGGGACATGGCGGCCTGGTCGCGCTCCTGGCTCCAGACGGCCGGCGTCAACTCGCTGACCCCGCAGGTGCTGCTGGGCGAGGCGGGCACGGTCGACGAGCTGGCGGTCGTGCAGGAGGCCGCCGAGTCGCATCCCGAACTGCGCCCGCACCGCGTCGCGGTGGGCCTGTACCGGCGTACCGCCGAGGGCGCGCTCGAGCGGTACGCGCGCGCCGAGGTGGACGTCGAGGGGCCGCGCACGGTGGTGGCGGAGCTGGCCGGTGCCGAGGCGCCCGAGCTGGTCCTGGTCAACGACGACGACCTCACGTACTGCAAGACGCGGTTCGACGCGACCTCGCTGGAGACGCTGCGCGCACACCTGGGGTCCCTGACCGACCCGCTGGCCCGTGCCCTGTGCTGGTCGGCGCTGTGGAACATGACGCGGGACGCGCTGCTGCCCGCCCGGGACTTCGCGGCGCTGGTGCTGCGGTTCGCGGGGCGCGAGTCCGACATCGGCGTCCTGCAGATGCTGCACGCCTGGACGAACTCGGCGCTGGTGCACTACGCGGCCCCCGACTGGCGGGAGACCGGCGGCCGGCTGCTCGGCGAGGGTGCGCTGCGCGAGCTGCGGGACGCGGCGCCGGGCAGTGAGCAGCAGCTGGCGTGGGCGCGGTTCTTCGCGTCGGTGGCGTCCGGCGGGGCGGAGCTGGAGCTGCTGCGCGGGCTGCTGGAGGGCACCGAGAAGATCGAGGGCCTGGACGTGGACCAGGAGCTGCGCTGGGCCTTCCTCGCGCCGCTGGCGGCCCACGGCGCCGCCGACGAGGGCGTCCTGGCCGCCGAGCTGGCCCGCGACGACACGGCCTCCGGCAAGCGCCACCAGGTGCGCTGTCTGGCGGCCCGCCCCTCGGCGGCGGTGAAGGCGCAGGCCTGGGCGCAGGTGGTGGAGTCGGACGCGCTGTCGAACGCGCTGGTGGAGGCGACCATCGCCGGGTTCGCGCAGCCCTCGCAGCGGGACCTGATCGCGCCGTACACCGAGAAGTACTTCGCGGCGATCGAGCGGGTGTGGGCCGAGCGGTCCATCCAGATCGGGATGGACGTGGTCCGGGGCCTGTTCCCGTCGCTGCGGGACTCCCGGGACACCCTGGACGCGACCGACGCGTGGCTGTCGGCGCACGAGGACGCGGCTCCGGCGCTGCGCCGGCTGGTGCTGGAGGCTCGGGACGACCTGGCGCGGGCGCTGCGCGGGCAGGCCTGCGACGCGGCGGCGGGCGTTCGGTAGCGGGCGTTCCGTAGCGGGCGTTCGGCAGCGGGCGCCCTCCCCGCTCGGATCACCCGATCTCTGGCCAATGACTGGGCGTTCCGTCGTCGTTACAAGATGAGTGCCCGGCCGGCCGTAACCCCTGGTCCCACCCGTTCGGACCAGGGGTTTCGGCATCCGAACACCCGTCCTTTAGTCCGGGCTTGTCCCGGTTCGGCGATGGGCGTGTAACAGCGGTTAAGGGGCCGATCGGGCGCGGGAAGTTGCCGGTCATGACGCACAACATCCCGCTCTCGCCCCGCCCCCGCCCGCTGCACGTCCTGGCCGACGGCCGGCGCCGGCTGATGACGGCCGCCCAGCTGCGGGCGCACGGTGTCTCCGCCGCGGAGACCAACGAGCAGTGCCGGCCCGGCGGACCCTGGCAGCAGCTCCTGCCGAACGTCGTCCTGCTGCACCCGGGGCCGCCGACCAGCGACGAGCGCCTGCACGCGGTGCTGCTCTACGCGGCGCGGGAGCGCACCTCGGGCACGGCACCCGGCGGGACCGCCTCGGTCCCGGTCCAGCCGGGCGGGGAGCACCCGCCGGTACCGGCCTACGCGGAGGCGATGATCACGGGCCTGGCCGCGCTGACGCTGCACGGCTTCTCCGCCGCTCCCCCGCTGTCGGCCCTGGAACTCATCGACGTCCTGGTCCCGCGGCTGCGCAGGCTGCGCACGACGGGGTGCGCGCGCATCGTCCGCACGACCGCGCTGCCGACCGCCGTGGAGCTGACGGGGGTTCCGGTGGCGCCGGTGGCGCGGGCCCTGGCGGACGCGGTCGCGGAGCTGACCGACCCGGGCACGGTCCACCGGCTGCTGACGGAGGCGGTGCGCGGCGGTCACTGCGAACCGGCCGCGGTGGTACGGGAGCTGAACCGGGCGCGGCTGCTCAGCCGTCCGCACGTGGTGGACGCGGTGGACTCGCTGGTCGCCGAGGGGCGGGCGCTGGCCGAGCAGCGGCTGTACCGGATGGTGCGCGAGCACGCCCTGCCCGAGCCGGTCTGGAACGTCGGCCTGCGCCTGCCCGGCGGCCCCCACCTGGGCGGCGTGGACGCCTTCTGGCCCGAGCAGGCGGTGGCGCTGGAGCTGGACACCCGGGCGCACCGGCAGCAGGAGGACGACGCCGCCCGGGCGGAGCACGCCCGCAAGCGCGAGCACCTGGAGCGGCTGGGGATCACGGTCGTGCACCTCACCCCGCGCAAGCTGCGGGACTGCCCGGAGCACCAGGCGGCCGTCGTACGGACGGCGCTGATGGCGGCCGGGGACCGGGAGCCCGCCGCGTATGTCGTGGTACTGCCCCGGTAGGGGGCGCCGGGCGGGCCACCGGGTGACGGGATTGTCATGAGCCGCCCCTTGCGTCCCCGATGGCGCATGGCGGAAGTACGCCATGGCTTCGTCCCGTCCCGGACAACTCTCCCCAATCAGTGATCCCTTGAGTAAAGCTGAGCGGTCGTCCGGGATCGGATTCCGGACCGCCTCGGCCAGGGCCGGTCGGCCTTGGTCGTACCGCTCGTTCCTTCACCCCAAGGGATGCCGATGACCAACAGCCCCCAGCGCGAACCGATACCGGGCGCCAGACGCGCGGCCCGTCTGGCCCTCGCCACGGGTCTCGCCGCCGCGCTCGCCGCCGTCGGGCCGGTGCCCGCGGCCCTCGCCGCCGACGGGCCCGCGACGACCGCGCCGCCCGTCGACGCGTCCGTCAAGTCCGCCCACGACAAGCTCGGTTCCGACGACGCGGACCTGCTCGCCGAGGCGAAGGCCGACGGCGAGAAGAACGTCACGATGATGGTCGCCACCGCGCCGGGCCGGACCGAGCAGGTGGCCAAGGAGCTGGACGCGGTCTCCGGCGGCACCGTCGGCCGCACCTACGACGAGCTGGGCTACGTGCGTGCCACCGTGCCCACCGCCAAGGCGGACTCGGCCATCGCCGCCGCCGCGAAGCTCTCCTCCGTGCACGGCATCGACCTGCGCGACGAGATCCCGCTGGACGACCCGACGCCGAGCGCGGACACGGCGAAGGGCGCCTCGCACAAGGGCCGTTCCTACCCGGCGCCGAACCGCTGGACCCCGGCCGAGAACCCGTACAACCCGTCCTTCGAGACGGGCGCCGTCGACTTCGTGAAGAAGCACCCGAAGTCGGACGGCCGCGGCGTGACCATCGGCATCCTCGACTCGGGTGTCGACCTCGGCCACCCTGCGCTGCAGAAGACCACCACCGGCGAGCGCAAGATCGTCGACTGGGTCACCGCCACCGACCCGGTCGTCGACGGCGACCGCACCTGGCGCCCGATGACCACCTCGGTCTCCGGGCCCACCTTCACCTACGGCGGGCAGACCTGGACGGCGCCCGCGGGCGCGTACCGGGTCAGCACCTTCCTGGAGTCGTACACCACCGGCGGTGACGCCGCGGGCGACGCCAACCGGGACGGCGACACCACCGACTCCTGGGGCGTCCTGTACGACGCGCAGGCCGGCACGGTCCGCGTCGACCTGAACGACAACCACGACTTCTCCGACGACACCCCGATGAAGCCCTACAAGGACGGCTTCCAGGTCGGGTACTTCGGCACCGACGACCCGAAGACGGACGTGGCCGAGCGCCAGCCCTTCGTGGTCGAGATCCGCAAGGACGTCGTCCACAACTCCGCGGGCGACAAGGCGGACTTCGTCAACATCGGCGTCATCGAGTCCGAGCACGGCACGCACGTGGCCGGACTCGCCGCCGCCAACGGGCTGTTCGGCGGCCGGATGGACGGTGCCGCGCCCGGCGCGAAGATCGTGTCGTCCCGCGCCTGCACGTGGAGCGGCGGCTGCACCAACGTCGCGCTCACCGAGGGCATGATCGACCTCGTGGTCGACCGGGGCGTCGACATCGTCAACATGTCGATCGGCGGACTGCCCGCCCTCAACGACGGCAACAACGCCCGCGCCGAGCTGTACACCCGGCTCATCGACACCTACGGCGTGCAGCTCGTCATCTCCGCGGGCAACTCCGGCCCCGGCGCCAACACCATCGGCGACCCCGGCCTCGCCGACAAGGTGATCTCGGTCGGCGCGTCCATCTCCCGCGAGACCTGGGCGGCGAACTACGGCTCCGCGGTTCGGACCAAGTACCAGATGATGCCGTTCTCCTCGCGCGGCCCGCGTGAGGACGGCGGCTTCACGCCGACGCTGACCGCGCCCGGCGCGGCGGTCAACTCCATCCAGACCTGGATGCCGGGCGCCCCGGTTCCGGAGGCGGGCTACGACCTCCCGGCCGGCTACGGCATGCTCCAGGGCACCTCGATGGCGTCCCCGCAGGCCGCGGGCGCCTCGGCGCTGCTCCTGTCGGCGGCGAAGCAGGCCCGCATCGACCTGACCCCGGCGAAGCTGCGCACGGCGCTGACCTCCACCGCCGACCACATCAAGGGTGTGCAGGCGTACGAGGAGGGCGCGGGTCTGATCGACGTCCCCGACGCCTGGAAGTCGATCCGGCGCGGCGCGAGCGCCCACGAGTACACCGTGAAGGCACCGGTCGACACCGCGATCGACCAGTTCCTGGAGACGCCTGGCTACGGCACCGGCCTCTACGACCGCGAGGGCGGCCTGAAGGCCGGGCAGCGGAAGACCTACGAGATCACGCTCACGCGTACCTCCGGCGCCGACCGGCCGATCCGGCACGAGCTGGACTTCGAGAACAACGCGGGCCGCACCTTCCGGATCGTCGGCCGCGACGAGGTGCGGCTGCCGCTGAACGAGCCGGTGACCGTCGAGGTCGAGGCGCGCCCCGGCTCCGCCGGGCTCAAGAGCGCGATTCTCGAGGTGGACGACCCGCGCACCGAGGGCGTCGACCAGCAGGTGCTGACCACGGTCGTGGTCTCCGCCCCGCTGAAGTACGACTTCTCCGCGAAGGGCTCGGTGCAGCGCAACAGCACCGAGTCGTACTTCGTGACCGTCCCCGAGGGCGCGAAGGCGCTGGAGGTGGCGATCGGCGGGCTCAAGGGTGAGAGCCAGACCCGGTTCATCTCCATCCACCCGTACGGCGTCCCGTCCGACAACACCTCGACGCCGTACTGCTACAACAACTACCTCGACGGCAACGGCTGCCGCCCCGACGCGCGTGCGTACGCGGACCCGCAGCCGGGTGTCTGGGAGGTCGAGGTCGAGGCACGGCGCACGTCGCCGCTGCTCGACAACCCCTACGAGCTGGACGTCACCGTGCTCGGCGCGGACTTCGACCCGGAGGTCGTGACCGTGCCCGAGGCCAAGGCCGGCACCCCGGCCGACGCCTCCTGGACGGTGACCAACAAGTACGCCGCCCTGGAGGGCAAGCTGGTCGGCGGCCCGCTCGGCTCCTCCGAGACGTCCCGGCCGACGATCGAGCAGGGTCAGACGGCCACCTCCACGGTCGAGGTGCCCGAGGGCGCCCAGTCGCTGGACGTCGCCATCGGGGGCGTCTCCGACGCGGCCGCCGACCTGGACCTGACGGTCTACGGCGAGGACGGCGCCGTCGTCGCCCAGTCCGCCGACGGCGACTCGGAGGAGTCGGTCTCCGTCGCGAAGCCGGCCGCCGGCACGTACACCGTCGAGGTCGTGGGCTACTCGGTGCCGTCGGGCAGCACGGAGTACGACTACCGGGACGTGTACTTCGCCGCCACGCTCGGCTCGGTGACGGTGGACGACTCGGCGGCGGTGAAGCTCGGCACGGGCGACTCCGCCACGGTCTCCGGCAGCGTCACGGCCCTGGCCGCCGCGCCCGAGGGCCGCGAGTTCTTCGGCCGCGTCCAGCTGGTCAACGCCCGCGGCACGGTCGCGGGCCTGGGCAGCGTGCGGATCGGGAAGGTCGTGCCGTAGTCCGGTGCGGTACGGGGAGGGGCGGGCGCCGGGTTGGGCGCCCGCCCCTTTCGCCTGCCCCGGGCCGGGCGTCAGTCGCAGGTGAGGGTGCGGGACTCCGGGAGGGAGGCGGTGATCCAGGTGCGGGCGGTGGCGATGTTCCGGTCGCCGGTGATCACCGTGTCCGCGGTGGGCCGGTCCCGCAGGGCGCCGACCAGCACCCGGTCGCCGGGGGCGAGGCGGGCGAGGGTGTCGTCCAGGACGAACGCCGTCGTCGGCCCGGTGCTCCTGGCGGGTGCGTAGGTGTGCGTCACGCGGAGCGTGATCCGGTGCCGTGCGGTGCCCGGTACCGGTTCGGCGGCGGTCACCGTGCCCTCGGCGACCAGCCGGGCGCAGGCGAGGTAGCGGGGCGTGCCGAAGACCACGGCGGCCTCCTGGCCCGCGGACGGGCGGTCCGGCCGCGCCGCGGACCTGTCGGCCGCGCTGTCGCTCGCCGCGTCCTGGGTGGCAC
Organism: Streptomyces sp. NPDC018026; assembly: GCF_044327745.1. Lineage (NCBI taxonomy): Bacteria > Bacillati > Actinomycetota > Actinomycetes > Kitasatosporales > Streptomycetaceae > Streptomyces > Streptomyces sp. NPDC018026. The sequence goes on along the minus strand of NZ_JBIRFY010000002.1, from coordinate 436,621 downwards.
CGGTGCCGCCCTGCACGACCAGCCAGCCCAGGCCCGTGACCACGACACCCGCGCAGGCCGCCGCGAGGACGCCCAGCGCGAGACGGAAGGGACGGCGGCGGGGTGCCGGGACCCGGACGGGGGCCGGAGCCGGGCGCTCGGCCGGGGCGGCCTCGCCCAGGGCGTCGCCGAGCAGGGCCAGCTGCTCGCGCAGCAGCGCCACGTCGGCCGTCGCCGCCCGGTACTCGCCGCGGGCGTCGGGCCCCGCGTCCGGCGGCAGCGGCTCGCCCGTGACCGCGGCCATCAGCGCGTCGTACCCGTCGTCGTACCCACCGGGGTGCTGTTCGGCGGCCATCTCACACCACCTCGTCCTCGTGCAGGCGGGCGCGCAGGGCCCGTACCGCCGTGTGCAGCCTGCTCTTGACCGTGCCCTCGGGGATGCCCAGCTCCTCGGCGATGCCGCGCACCGGAAGATCGGCGTAGAAGCGCAGGACGAGGACCTGGCGCTGGGCGTCGGGCAGCTCGTCCAGGCCCTGCGCGACGGCGAGGGACAGGACGCTGCGGTCCTCGTCACGGGGGTGCTCCGGCTGGCGCAACGCGGCCAGGCGTTCCCCGAGCCGGTCCTGGCGGCGCCGGGCCCGGTGCCAGTCCATGGCCAGGTTGGAGGCGACGACCGCCGCCCAGGCCGACACGTCGCGCGGCGCCTCGCGGCCACTGGCCGTCCGCTCCAGCAGCCGCAGGCGGACCTGCTGCACCCCGTCCGGCAGGTCCGCCTGCGGCACCCCGCCGAGCGCGAGCACCGCCCGCACCCGGCGTTCCTGTGCCGCGTCCAGGGGGTCGTCCCGTACGTCGTCCCCCTGGCCGCGGCGAGCCCTTCTGCGCAGCAAAGCCATTTCCTCCCCCGGCCACGTTTCCCTTACGACGCGCGAGCGGCCCGAAACGTTCGCCCGCACGGCCGCCTTTCGGCGCGAGGCGTACGTCACATCGTCGTGTGGGGCGGGAAGGGATGGGCAGGGGCGGACCGAGCCACCGCGTCCCAAGGTGCGGGAACACCGTGCAAAGGATTGGACAGGCGGGCCGGGCTTCGCCCCATGATGGAAAAGTCTCGGCCGAGCAAAGCGCGCGTGAAGACACGCGCACAAACGGAGAAGGAGCCACCGTGAGGGTCGGAATCGTCGGAGCCACCGGTCAGGTGGGCACGGTCATGCGCAGGATCCTCACGGAGCGCGACTTCCCCGTCACCGAGCTGCGCCTGTTCGCCTCGGCCCGCAGCGCCGGCAAGGAGCTGGACGGCGTGACGGTGGAGGACGCGGCCACCGCCGACTACTCCGGGCTGGACATCGTGCTGTTCTCGGCGGGCGGCGCCACCTCCAGGGCGCTGGCCGAAAAGGTCGCCTCGCAGGGGCCCGTCGTGATCGACAACTCCTCCGCCTGGCGCCGCGACCCCGAGGTCCCGCTGGTGGTCTCCGAGGTGAACCCGCACGCGATCGCCGACCGCCCCAAGGGCATCATCGCCAACCCGAACTGCACCACGATGGCCGCGATGCCCGTGCTGCGCCCGCTGCACACGGAGGCGGGCCTGGAGGCCGTCGTCGTCGCCACCTACCAGGCGGTGTCCGGCTCCGGCCTGGCCGGCGTGGACGAGCTGTTCGAGCAGGTCCAGAAGGTGGGCGCGGACGCACCCAAGCTGACCCACGACGGTTCGGCGGTCGAGTTCCCGAAGCCGGACAAGTACGTGGCGCCCATCGCCTACAACGTGCTGCCGCTGGCCGGTTCCATCGTCGACGACGGCCTGCACGAGACGGACGAGGAGCAGAAGCTCCGCAACGAGTCCCGCAAGATCCTGGAGATCCCGGAGCTGAAGGTGTCCGGCACCTGCGTGCGCGTGCCCGTCTTCAGCGGCCACTCCCTGCAGATCAACGCCCGCTTCGCCCGGCCGATCAGCGTGGCGCGCGCCAAGGAGCTGCTGGCCGGTGCCCCCGGCGTGGCGCTCACCGAGGTGCCGACGCCGCTGCAGGCGGCCGGCCAGGACCCGTCGTACGTGGGCCGGATCCGCCAGGACGAGACCGTGGACAACGGCCTCGCCCTGTTCGTCTCCAACGACAACCTGCGCAAGGGCGCGGCCCTGAACGCGGTGCAGATCGCGGAGCTGGTGGCGGCGGAGCTGAAGGACCGGCGGAGCTGAAGGATTGGCGAAGCTGAAGGACCGGCGGAGTGCCTGACGGCTCGTCGTGACGTGCGCGAGGGCGCGGCCACCCGACGGTGGCCGCGCCCTCGCGCGTGTCACAGCCCGGGAGCCGACTCCAGGGTGACGTCCGCGGAGAAGACGCGGGCCCCGTTCTGCTCCAGGGTCACCAGCACCCTGCGGCGGCCCTGCGCGTCGGAGGGCAGCAGGTCGGTCCAGACCCAGCAGGGGGCGTCGAGTTCGGCGTACCGGACGAACTCGCTGTCCATGGCGACGACCGTCGACGCCCGCGCGGCGGCGGTGTGTGCCGCCTGCCGGGCGGCCTCCAGCAGCAGCATGCCCGGGGCGTGGTCGACCGGATGGTCGAAGAGCGCGGGGTGGGACAGATCCGTCCGCAACCGCCACCGGCCGGGTGTCGAGGTCGGGGACAGCACGACGTCCTCCTCCCGGGTGCGGCAGACGCGGTGCGGCGCGACGGCCGGGCCGGGCGGCAGCGCACGGGCCAGCGCGCCTTCGAGGTCGGCATGGCGGCCGCGCAGCCGCTGGTACACGGCGCGCGGCTGGCTGTTGAATCGGGTGCACGCGGTGCCGAGCGGCCGCCCGTCGAGGGCGAGGTCCACCGTCATGGTCAGTGCGGCCAGCCGCGTACCCCGGCGCACGATGTCCGAGCACCTGACGCGCAGTTCCAGTTCGGCCGGGGCCGTGGTGGCCACCAGCGACATCGCGTCCAGCTCGAAGTTCAGCCGTTCCCAGGCCTGCTGGTGGCCGAAGGGAACACCGTAGGCGACGTGGGAGAGCAGGGGCACCGACTGCCGCACGGACTCGGCGAGCAGCAGCGGGTCGTGCAGTCCGTGGACGGGGCCGTAGAAGCAATGGTCGCGCGGCCAGAGCGCGGTGACGGTGAAGGTGTCCTCCCCCTCGGGCCGCCAGGTGGAGAGCAGGACCTCCGCGCCGTTCCTCTTGTGCACGTGCTCCTGGTGCACGGCCAGGGCCGGTCCGCGGACCTCCCCGACGGGCCACCGGGCCTGCGGCGCGCGCTGCTCAAGTATTCCGGACATACCGAATCCCCCCAGGTTCTGGTAGTTGCCGAGACACAAACATAAAGAGCGTTCTTTTTTCTTCAAACCAAGAAAGAGTAAAGAAAATCCCAATGGACGACCAAAACAAGCCACTTCCGGCCGCCTCCTCGCCCGTCGGAGGGTTGCCAAGCGGCACCACCCGGCCGATAACATAAGGAACGTTCTACTTCTGAAAGGGCAGTGATGGCCGGCGGCGTGAAGCAGGAGCGAGCGGTACACACCAGGGAGTCGCTGCTGCGCGCGGCCGCGGAGACGTTCGACGAATTCGGCTACTCCGGTGCCAGCATCAACCGGATCCTGAAGCGTGCCGGACTCACCGCGGGGGCGCTCTACTTCCACTTCGACTCCAAGGAGGAGCTGGCCCGGGCGGTGATGAACAGCCAGGCCGAGACGGTTGTCCCGGGCCTGGAGTCCCACGGACTGCAGCGGCTGGTGGACATCACGCTCAACTGGTCCCGCCGCCTCCAGGTGGACCCGCTGCTGCGGGCCGGCGTCCGGCTGACCAACGAACAGGCGTCCTTCGGGCTGCAGGACGCCAGCCCCTACCGGGAGTGGGCGCAGATCATGGCCGACTGCCTGCACGAGGCGCACGAGCGCGGCGAACTGCAGGCCGGAGTGGAGGCCGCCGAGGTCGGCGAGTTCGTCGTCGAGGCGTGCACCGGCATGCAGATGTTCTCGGCCGTCATCAGCGGCCGGGAGGATCTGATGGAGCGGACCACGAGGATGTGGCGACTGCTCCTGCCCGGCATCGCGGTACCGGCCATCGTCGCCCGGATCGAGCTGGGCCCGGAGCGCGTGCGGACGCCGCTCGTCTGATCCCGGGCCCGGCCGAACCGACCCGCACGACCCCACCTCACCACCCGCGTGGCGCTCACCGCCGCGCCCGCTTACGGAGGACCCATGTCCCAAGGTCTGGCACGCCTGCGGCTGGCCGCGCTGAACATCGACGGCGTACTGCTGAACGACACCTTCAGCCCGGTGATCCACCACTTCGTGGTGAGCCGCGGCGGCCGGTACACGGCCGACCTCGAACGCTCGGTGTTCTCCCAGCCGCAGCACATAGCCGGGCAGAACATGGCCAGGGCGGTGCCCGGGCAGCTCACCGGACCGCAGGCTCTCGCCGCGTACTTCGCCGAACGCGACGCCCACCTCGCCCACCACCCCGTCCGCGTGCTGCCCGGCGCGGAGGCACTGCTGCGGCGACTGCGGCGGCTGGGGCTGAAGACGGTGTGCTACGGCGGGCTGGGCGCCGACCACTTCGAGCGCTTCCTCGGCCACTACGCGGACCTGTTCGACGGCCCCGGGTACGTGTGCACCAACGACTTCCGGCCCGGACTCCGCGAAATCACCGAGGACGTCTTCGGACTGCGGCCCGAGGAGGCGCTGTTCGTCGACGACGTGGCCCGCGTCGCCGAGGCGGCACGGGACCTGGGGACGGCGTTCATCGGCCATCCGACCGGCTTCGCCCACAGTCATCAGCCGGCGCTCATGCGCGAGGCGGGGGTGCGCCATCTGGTCGACGCGCTGGACCGGATCGACGAACCGCTGCTGCGGACGGTCGACACGGAACTGGCCCGCGGCACCTTCTGGGCGCCCGCCGCCGCCGAGAGGGTGTGACCCGCACGATGCGCCAGGGGGAGGGGCACAAGCCCGGACAGGGGCAGGGGCAGGGGCAGGGGCAGGGACACGAGCAGGTGCAGACGCAGACGCAGGCGCAGGGCACTCTGCGGGGCAGAGTAGCCATGATCACCGGTGCCTCCAGCGGCATCGGTGCGGCGGCGGCCCGGCTGTTCGCCGAAGAGGGGGCGACGGTCGTGCTGATGGCCCGGCGCGAGGACCGGCTGCGCGCCCTGGCCGAGGAACTCACCGCGTCCGGGGCCCGGGCTCTCGCGTTGCCCGGCGACGTCGCCTCGGAGGACGACGTCCGGCACGTCGTGGAGGCGGCCGTGACGGAGTTCGGCCGGCTCGACTGCGCCTTCAACAACGCCGGTTACGCAACGGCGGGCACCCGCCTGCACGAAACGGACACCGAGGTCTACAACCGCACGATGGACGTCAACGTGCGCGGTGTCTGGAACTGCATGCACCACCAGATACCCCGGTTGCTGGAGCGGGGCGGTGCCATTGTCAACACCTCCAGCGTGGCCGGGCAGCGGGCCACCGGCGCCAGTGCGGCCTACGTCGCCGCCAAGCACGCCGTGCTGGGACTGACCCGGGCGGCCGCCGCCGAGTACGGACCGCACGGTGTCCGGATCAACGCCCTGATCGTGGGGAGCACCCGTACCGAGATGATGGAAGAGGTGCTCCGGGAGACACCGGAGCTGGAGGAGCGCTTCGCGTCGCACGCGGTCCAGAAGCGGATGGCCGAACCCGCCGAAGTCGCGCGCGTCGCCGCCTGGTTGTGCGCGGACGCGTCCTCCTTCATCACCGGCGGGGCGATACCGGTGGACGGCGGCGCGACGGCCCTGTGAGGCGCGGCGTCGCGCGGCGTCCCGACGTGCCGCGCGAGATCGGGCGCTACTTGGGGCAGTCGGCGAGGACGAGCGGTGGGCGGACCTGGTGAGCTGACCGCACACCATCGCCGTTCGAAAGCCGAGGAGCCGTCATGCCCCGAACCGTTGCCGGCCGACCGCCGACATTGCGTCCGGCCACCTCCAGACCTTCGGCCCCGCGGGCCCCGCGCAGGCCCGGCGGACGCGCCCTCGTCGCGCTGGGACTCAGCGCGTTCGTGGTCGGCACGGCCGAGTTCGTCGTGGTCGGTGTGCTGGACCGGATCGCGGCCGGGCTGGACATCACGGTCGGCACCGCCGGTCTGCTGGTCACGGCCTACGCACTCGGGGTCTGCGTGGGCGGCCCCCTCCTGACGGCGCTGACGATCCGACTTCCGCGCCGCCTGCTGATCTGCGCCACGCTGGCTCTGTACGCGCTGGCCAACGCCGTGGCCGCGATCGCGGGCGACTTCCTGGTGCTGGTGGCGGTCCGGGCGGTCACCGGGTCGGTGCACGGACTGTTCGTCGGGGCCGCCTCGGCCACCGCCGGCACGCTGGCGGGCCCGGAGCGCAAGGGGCGTGCGGTGGCCGTGGTCTTCGGCGGGATCGCCGCCGCCAATCTGCTCGGGGTGCCGCTGGCCACCTACGTCGGCCACGTGCTGCCCTGGCAGTCGGTGTTCGCCGGAATCGCCGTCCTGAGCTGTGCCGCACTCGCCCTGGCCTTCGCGCTGGTGCCCCGGGTGCCCGACGACGGCCGCGGCGCGCTGCGGGCGCAGACCCGGTACGTGCTGAGGCGGCCGGTGCTGATCGCACTGGGTACCGCGGTGGTGCTGTTCTGCGGCCAGTTCACCCTCTTCACCCTGCTCGGCCCCTACCTGCGGGAGGTCACCGGCGTGTCCGGCGCAGCGGTCGGCGGCTACCTGCTGGTGTTCGGTGCCGCCGGAACCGTCGGCACGCTGGTCGGTGGGCGGTGCGCCGACCGGAACACCGGGGCGACGCTACTGACGGCGGGCACGGTGCTGACGCTGGCCCTGGCCGCACTCCACCCGGTCGGCGCGCACCCGGTGGCGGCCGCCCTCGCCCTGGCCGCGTTCGGGCTGTTCGGCTTCGGTCTGGCACCGGCGCTCCAGGTGCGCACCCTCGAACTGGCCGGTCCCGGTGCGGATCTGGCGTCGACGCTCGGGGCGTCGGCGGGCAACGCGGGAATCGCCGCCGGTTCCGCCGTGGCCGGCTGGGTCGGCACCGGTCACGGGGTCGCCGCGCTGCCGCTGACCGGTGCGGTGATCTGCGCGGCCGCACTCCCACTGGTGTGGGTGCTGAGCCGCACCAGGGCGCCGGAGCCCGGTGGCGCACGGCGCTGAGAACGCCCGTGCGGCCGGCACCCCGTCGAGTGCCGGCCGCACGGGCGAAGCAGGTCAGCGGAAGTCGGCCTCGCGGTACTCGTTGGTGGAACCGGCCGCGGTGGCCTCGCGCAGTTCGATCCGGCGGATCTTGCCGGAGACGGTCTTGGGCAGCTCGCCGAACTCCAGACGGCGCACCCGCTTGTACGGGGCGAGGCTGTCGCGGGAGTGCTCGAAGAGCACCTTCGCGGTGTCCGGTCCGGGCTCCCAGCCCGCCGCCAGCACGATGTACGCCTTCGGCACCGCCAGGCGCAGCTCGTCCGGGGCGGGCACGACCGCGGCCTCGGCGACCGCCTCGTGCTCCAGCAGCGCGCTCTCCAGCTCGAACGGGCTGATCTTGTAGTCGGAGGCCTTGAACACGTCGTCGGCCCGGCCCACATAGGTCAGGTAACCGTCCGCGTCCCGCGCGCCGATGTCCCCGGTGCGGTAGTAGCCGCCCGCCATCGCCTCGCCGGTACGGTCCGGGTCGCCGTGGTAGCCGGTCATCACACCCACCGGACGCCCGGACAGGTCCAGGGCGATCTCCCCCTCGGCGGCACCGGGCGCGCCGGTCACCGCATCCAGCAGCTCGACGCGGTAACCGGGGCTGGGACGGCCCATCGAACCGGTCTTCAGCACCTGGCCCGGACTGTTGGAGACCTGCACGGCGGTCTCCGTCTGACCGAAACCGTCCCGGATCGTCCTCCCCCACAGACGGCGGACCTGCTCGATCACCTCGGGGTTGAGCGGCTCCCCGGCCGCGACGACCTCACGCGGCGGGGTGGCCAGCCGGGACAGATCGGCCTGGATGAGCATCCGCCACACCGTCGGCGGCGCGCAGAACGTGCTCACCCCCGCCCGGTCCATCTCGGCCATCAGCCGGGACGCGTCGAACCGCGTGTAGTTGTACAGGAAGACCGTCGCCTCGGCGTTCCACGGCGCGAACAGATTCGACCAGGCATGCTTGGCCCAGCCCGGCGAGGAGATGTTCAGATGCACGTCCCCGGGCTTCAGCCCGATCCAGTACATGGTCGCCAGATGCCCCACGGGGTAGGACACGTGGGTGTGTTCGACCAGCTTGGGGCGGGCGGTGGTGCCCGAGGTGAAGTACAGCATCAGCGGGTCGTCGGCGGCGGTCGGGCCGTCCGGGGAGAAGACGTCGGAGGCGCCGTACACGTCCTCGTACGCCCGCCAGCCGGCAGCCGGTGTGCCCCCGCCCACCGCGACGCGCGTGTAGTCGCCGGGCACCTCGTCGAACTTGCCGGCGTCCTCGGCCCGCACGATCACATGCCCCACCCGGCCCCGGTCGACCCGGTCGCGCAGATCGGCCGGACCGAGCAGCGTGGTCGCCGGAATCACGACCGCGCGCAGCTTCATCGCGGCCAGCGCCGTCTCCCACAGCTCCACCTGATTGCCCAGCATCACCAGAATGCGGTCCCCGGGGCCGACCCCCCACTCGCGCAGACGGTTCGCGACCCGGTTGGAGCGGGCGGACATCTCGGCGAAGGAGACCCGGACCTCGCCCCCGTCCTCCTCCACGATGTGCAGCGCGGTGCGCCCGTTGCCCTCGGCGATGACGTCGAACCAGTCCAACGCCCAGTTGAAGGCATCGGGACGGGGCCACCGGAACCCCTCGTAGGCGGCGGTGTAGTCCTCGCGGTGCTCCAGCAGGAAGTCCCGCGCACTGCGGAACAACTCCGTGGCCGTCGTCACTGTGCGGCCTCCACCGGGACCAGTTCGACGACCGGGATGTCCCGGTCCGTACGGTCGCGGAACTGCTCGAAGTTGGCGTCCTGGGCGCACTGCAGGTTCCACAGTTCCTCGTGTTCGGCGGCCGGGACGGGCACCGGCCGGACGGCGAACCGCCGGCCCGGGAGCTCCACCGTGCCGGCGCCCGCCGCCATGAGGTTGCGGTACCAGGCGGGGTGGGCGTCGGCCCCGCCGTTGGCCGCGAAGACGATGTGGCGGCCCTCGTGCCGCAGGTGGACCAGCGGGGTGGTCCGGGTCATGCCGCTGCGCCGGCCGGAGGTGCTGAGCAGCAGCAGCGGCACGTCGCCGAAGTCGGCCACCCGGCCGTCGCTCGCGCGGAATTCGTCGATGACCCGGCGGTTGAAGGCATTGGCGTTGACGCTCTCGGACGCCTTTTCCGGTCGCGGCCGATGGGCGTCCCAGGATTCCTCGGGAGCGTAGAGGCGGGTGTCGGTCGTCGCCTCGAACGGCATTCCGGCGGGCATGTTGATGAGTTCCATGTGCAGACCCCAGGGGGTGGTGAAATACACCCACCGGTCTCCGGCGATGGGACCGTCCGTGATGGTCTCCGGCTCCCCGAGAATCGTCACTCCGGGAACCTCGCGAAGGTGGGCGGCCGCCTTGTCCACGTCGTCGACGTGGATGGCGAGGTGGTGTCCGCCCCAGTCGCTGTTGCGAGGCCGGCGGCGGTCCTGGTCGGGGGCGGTGTACTCGAACAGCTCCAGGTTGGTCACAGGGCCCAGCCGCAGCATCGCGATGTGCGCCGAGGCCCGCGGGTGAACGCCGAGTTTGCGGGTCATCCAGTCACCCTCGGGGTCCTCGACCGGGCCCAGCCGGTAGGCGAGTTCGGCGCCGATGACGTCCACGAAGAACGTGACCGCCTGCTCCAGGTCGGGCACCGTGTAGGCGATGTGGTGGACGGCCCGGGCTCCGGGAAGTGTGCTCACGTCTCCGCTCCGTTCGGCATCGGTCCGCCGGGGCGGACGCGTGGCTGTTCCGGGCCGTGTGCCCGGGTTCCGGCCGGAATCCTGTGCGGAACGCCGGGCGGGGACAAGGGCGAGTCCGGGAAGTCGGCCGGACATGCCGAAGTACGCGCGGCGGGCTGGCGTTCGGGGATCGGGCCCTGTTCAGATGGTGTCCGTCGAGGGCGGTGAGCCGAATCCCGCCGACTTCACGCAGGGTCGATTCCCGACCTGCCGATTCCGAACATGCCGATTCCGAACATGCCGATTCAGGCGCGCGCCGGATTCCGGCGTGCCGATTTCACAGCGCGGTTCAAGAAACGGGGGCTTTTGATGAGTGATTTGAAGAGACGTCGGTTCGTCGGGATCGGTTCCGGGCTGGCGTTCACGGCCGCTGCCGGAACGGGGCTGGCGACCGCGCCGGCGGCACGGGCCGGCACGGGAACGGCCCGTACGGCTCGTACGGCGCGGGCGGCGGATGCGGTGGCTGTGGCGGTGACGCCGTCCGACTCCCGCTACCCGGACCTGACGTCGGGCAACAACCTGCGCTGGAAGGCGGCTCCGGACAAGGTCGTGCTGCCGCGGACCACCGCCGAGGTCGTCTCCGCGGTGCAGGAGGCGGTCACCGGTGACAAGCGGCTGTCCGTCTGCGGCGGCGGCCACTGCTTCGAGGACTTCGTGTTCAACGCGGACATACGGATCAACATCAACATGTCCCTGATGAGCGCGGTCTCCTTCGACCCCTCGATGAACGCGTTCAAGGTCGGTTCCGGCGCCACCCTGCTCGATGTCTACGAGGCCCTCTACGAGGGTTGGGGCGTCACCGTCCCCGGCGGCATCTGCCACACGGTCGGCGTGGGCGGGCACATACCCGGCGGCGGGTACGGCAACCTCTCCCGCCAGTACGGGCTGACCGTGGACCACCTGCACGCCGTGGAGATCGTCGTCGTGGACGCCGCCGGCCAGGCACGCGCCGTGGTCGCCGCCCGGGACTCGTCCGACGCCCGGCTGCGTGATCTGTTCTGGGCGCACACGGGCGGGGGCGGGGGCAGTTTCGGTGTGGTCACCGCCTACTTCTTCCGCACCCCCGGGGCCACCGGCGCCGCGGGCGCCCTGCTGCCCAAGGCGCCTTCCAAGATATTCCTCACCCTGGCGAACTGGCCCTGGGACAAGGTCACCGAGGAGGGCTTCAGCGGGCTCGTCGACTACTGGGGCACCTGGTTCGAGCAGCACAACACCGCCGGCACCACGGCCGGTTCGCTCTACTCCTGGCTGATGCTCAACCACCGCGACAGCGGCTCGCTGGCCGCGGTGGTCCAGCTGGACGCCTCGCTGCCGAACGCGGCCAGTGTGCTGTCCGACTTCCTCGCCGGGATGGACCAGGCCCTCGGCCTGCACTCCGCGACCGCGCGGCACGACGGCGTGCTCGACTCCCAGTACACGACGACCCGCCTCATGCCGTGGCTGCGCGGCACCCGCTACATCGGCGCCATCTCCCCGACCCAGCTCGATCCCACCACCCGCGGCTGCCACAAGTCCGCGCATCTGCGCAAGCGCACCCCGCAGCGCCAGATCGACGCCATGTACGCCCACCTCACCAGTGACGACCGGCCGAGCACCATGACCGGCATCGTGCTGTCCGCCTCCGGCGGCCGGATCGCGAGCGTGTCGCCCACCGCGACGGCCGTGGCCCAACGCGACGCGATCATGAAGGTGAACTTCGAGAGCCGCTGGTACGCGGCGGCGGACGACGCGAAGAACACCGCGTGGATCCGCGGAGCCTTCGGTGCCGTCTACGGCGACACGGGGGGCGTGCCCGTGCCCAACGACGTCACCGACGGCTGCTACATCAACTACCCCGACGGCGACCTGTCGGACCCGGCCTACAACACCTCCTCCGTCCCCTGGCACGACCTGTACTGGAAGCAGAACTACCCGCGGCTTCAGCAGGTCAAGCGGGACTGGGACCCCCGCGACGTGTTCCGGCACCGGCAGTCGGTCCGCCTCCCCTAGACCAACCCCTCGCACCACCCGTACACCCGACCCTCCCGAACTGGAGTGATCAAACATGCGCACCACGACTCTCGGCACCAAGGGCCCCGTCGTAGGACGCGTCGGCCTCGGCACCATGGGCATGTCCTTCGGCTACGACCCGCACGGCTGGGACGACAACGCCTCGGTCCAGGTCATCCACCGCGCGCTGGACCTCGGCGTCAACCTGATCGACACGGCCGACGCCTACGGGCCCTTCACCAACGAGACGCTCGTCGGCCGCGCCCTGCGGGGCCGGCGCGACGAGGTCGTGCTGTCCACCAAGGGCGGCCTGGTCGTCGGTGCGGACGGGCTGGGGCTCGACGGGCGCCCCGAGCACCTGTCGGCCGCCGTCGACGCCAGTCTGCAGCGGCTCGACGTGGACCACATCGACCTGTACTTCCTGCACCGGGTCGACCCGTCCGTGCCGCTGGAGGAGAGCTGGGGCGCGCTCGCCCAGCAGGTCGAGGCCGGCAAGATCCGCGCCCTCGGTCTGTCGGCGGTGACGCTGGACCAGATCCGGGCCGCCCAGCAGGTGCACGAGGTGGCGGCCGTGGAGTCCGAGGCCTCGCTGTTCACCCGCGACGCCTTCCGGGACGTGCTGCCGTACACCGTCGAACAGGGCATCGCCTTCCTGCCCTTCTCCCCGCTGGGCCGCGGCCTGCTCACCGGTGCCTTCACCACGCCGGCCGACCTGCCCAAGGACGACTGGCGCAGCACGCAGCCGCGGTTCACCGGTGAGGCCCTGGCCCACAACCGGGCGATCGTCGACACGGTCGCCGCGGTGGCCGCGCGGCACGAGGCCACCACCGCGCAGGTGGCGCTCGCCTGGCTGATCGGCAAGGGCGACCACGTCGTGCCGATCCCCGGCACCAAGACCAGCCGCTACCTGGAGCAGAACGTCGGCGGTGCGGACCTCGTGCTCAGCGCCGAGGACGTGGCCGAACTGGACGCGCTGCCCGAGCCCATGGGCGCGGCCGAGGCCTGAGCCGGCCCGCCGCACCCGTCCTGCTTCGGCGGGTGATCCCCGCCGGAACCGTCCCGCCGGTGCCGGGGCCGGGCCATCCTCGGCCCGGCACCGGCGGGGCACGTCGTACCCGGCCCGTCCGCCGTTCCCCCCACCCGCACCCCCACACCCTCGTACCGCCTCATCGTCGCCGACCCTCAGTGGGAGACCAGCAATGAGCGAGATCACGACGGCCAGGCCGTCGCGCCTGACGTCCGCCTTCGACATACCCCGCGCCCCGGGGCTGACCTGGTACGTACAGGCCCAGCAGCCCGTCGGGTACGAAGTGTCCCTCACCCGGGGACTGCTCGCCCCGGCCAACCCGACCCTGGCGAAGGCCGTGGGAGCCGACGGCCGCGACGGCGTGCGCACCCTGGTCGTGGTCGACCGGAGCGTCGACGAGCTGTACGGCACCGCGCTGCGCGCGTACTTCGCCGCCTGGCAGGCCGACGCCCGCTGGCTGGTGATGCCCGGTGACGAGGAGACCAAGGCCCTGGAGCAGGTCGTCGAGGTCACCCGGGCCATGACCGACATGGGCATCCTGCGCCGTACCGAGCGCCTGGTCGTGGTGGGCGGCGGTGTGCTGATGGACGTCGTCGGCATGGCGGCCAGCCTCTACCGCCGCGGTGCCCCCTACGTCCGGGTCCCCACCACCCTTGTCGGCCAGGTCGACGCGGGCGTCGGCGTGAAGACCGGCGTGAACCACGGCACGCACAAGAACCGGCTGGGCACCTACTTCGCGCCCGAGGCGACCTTGATCGACCCGGAGTTCCTGCGCACCGTGCCGGCCCGGCACATCTCCAACGGACTCGCCGAGATCATCAAGATGGCGCTGATCAAGGACGCGGACCTGTTCCGGCTGCTGGAGGAGACCGTCGCGCACATCTCCAACGACACGCTGGCGGACTGCGGATCGGACATGAGCGAGGTGGTCTCCCGGGCCATCGCGGGCATGCTCGACGAGCTGGAGCCGAACCTGTGGGAGAGCGTGCTGGAGCGGTCGGTGGACTACGGCCACACCTTCAGCCCGTCGCTGGAACTGCGCGCCGATCCGCCGCTGCTGCACGGCGAGGCCGTGGCCGTCGACATGGCGGTGTGTGTGGCCCTCGCGGTGGGGCGCCAGTACCTCGCCGAGGACGAGGCCCACCGGGCGCTCGCGCTGATCTCCGCCGCCGGACTTCCCCTGACGCACCCCGTGTTCACGCCCGAACTGCTCCAGGTGGGGCTGGCCGACGCCGTCAAGCACCGCGACGGCCGCCAGCGGCTGCCGCTCACCGACGGCATCGGGTCCTGCGTGTTCGTCAACGACGTCACGCCGGCCGAGCTGGCCCGCGCGCTGGAGTACGTGCACGCGTTCACCGAGCGGGCGGACGGACCGGGACGGTGACCGCCGAGGGCACCATCGCCGTACTGGACGTGGGCGGGACCCATGTGCGTCACGCGCTCTGGTCGCCCCGGGACGGGCTGGGCGAAGTGACCGACTCGCCCTCGCCCAGCCTGCTCAACCATCCCGGGACGCCTGTGGAGAGGCTGAAGGCCCGGCTGCTGACCGTCATCTGCGAGGCGGTGCCTCCTGGTACGGCGGCGGCCGGCGTCTCCTTCGGCGCGGCCCTCGACCAGCGCACCGGCACGGTCTACGGCTCGGCGCCGCTCTTCGGGGCCGAGACGACCCCGCTGGACCTGCCGGGGGCGTTGCGCGAACGGCGGCCGGACGTGCGCTGGCACGTGGTCAACGACGTGACCGCGGCGCTGCTGCACCTCGCGTCCGCGCCGCGCCGACGGCACCTGCGCAAGGTCCTGCTGATGACGGTCAGTTCCGGAATCGCCTGCCGCACCGTCGACCTGCGCACCGGCACGATCGCCACGGACGCCTGCGGGCTCCAGGGCGAGGCGGGTCACCTGCCCTCGGGCACGGAACTCTGCGGATCACCTGTCGAACTGACGTGCGACTGCGGGGTCGTGGGCCATGTGTCGGCGTACGCCTCCGGCCCGGCGCTGCGCCGGATGGCGGACGTACTGCGCGAGCGCGCGGGCGACCGCTGGCAGGCGTCGGAGCTGGGCCGGCGGCTGGCCGGGGCCGAGGCTTTCGACCAGGCGCTGAGCGGCGCGCTCGACGCCGGTGACGCCCTGGCGGCCGAGCTGCTGGACGCCGCGACGGCGCCGGTCGCCGACGTACTGCGCACCGCGCTGTGCCTCGACCCGGAACTGGACGAACTGGCGATCACCGGAGGCGTGGCCACCGGCCTGGGCAGGCACTACGAGGACTCCCTGCGCCGGCACTTCGCCCGCCAGGACCTGTACCTCACCGGTGAACTGGCACCCGGCTGGCTGACCGGCCGCATCACCGTGTGCGCGCCCGGCGAGGCCAACGGGCTGGTCGGCGCGGGCATCGCGGCCCTCGGCGGCCCACCCGCCGGCGGTCCCCCGCCCGACGGGGCCGCGTACGGCCCCCCGGTCCGTGTCCGTCCGCACACCGCCCCCGGTCCGGCCGACGGCGCACGCCGGCACTATGCCGTCGTCCGTGACGCCACCGGTATGCACCTCTCCCCGCGCCCCACCCCCCGCCCCGGACCGGGCGAGCTGCTCGTCGCCCCGGGCGTGGCGGGCGTGTGCGGCACCGATCTGCAGATGCTGCGGGGGCTGCGGAACGACGGCGCGCCCGTGCTGGGGCACGAGGGCGTGGCGCGGATCGTGGCCGCCGGTCCCGGCGTCGATGATCCGCGCCTGGTGCCCGGAGCCCAGGTCGTGGTCAATCCCACCCACCCCACCGACCCGTCCTTCCTGCTGGGCCACAACACCACGGACGGTCTCCTCCAGGAGCGCGCCCTGATCCCCGCAACGGCGGTGCGCGACGGCCTGGTCCTGCCCCTGCCCGAGGTCCCTCCCGGCGTCCTCGGCGCGCTGATCGAACCGCTCGCCGTGGTGCGGTACGCCGCCCTCGCGCTGGCCGAACACCGCCCGCGGACCCTGCTGGTCTTCGGCGACGGCACGGTCGGGCACCTCGCCGTGCGCACCGCGCGGCGCTGGTACGGGCCCGACGTGCGCACCGTCCACGTCCACCACACCGGCGAGGGCCTGGCCTGGAGCGAGCGGGCCCGGCACGCCGCCGACGTGCGACTGCGCTTCGCCGACCTGTCCGCCGGACGGCTCGCGGACGTTCTCGGCGACGAGCCGCTCGGCGTGCTGGTCGCCACCCCGGCAGCGGCGACCCTGCCCTGTCTGGACCTGGCGCTCGACGCGGTGGACGGCAAGGACGCCGTCGTCGACCTGGTGAGCGGGCTGGCGCCGCCGGCCACCAGCACCCGGCTGCCGGGCGTGGACCTCGCGGGCCTGCGGGCCGCGAACCGCGCGGGCCGGCCGCTGCCGCCGCGGGTGGGGCGACTGGGCACCGTGAACGGACACAAGGTGCGGGTTCTGGGGCATCGCGGGGTGGCGGGCGAGCACCTGCTCGAAGCCGCCGCCGAGCTGTGCCGGTCGCCCGAGCGGTACCGCGACCTGGTGACGCATGTCGTCGACCTGGCGGGCGCGGTGCCGGTGCTGGCACGGCTCGCCGAGTCCGGCGACCGGATCGTCTCCGGCCGCCGGCTCGTCAAGCTGGCCGTACGGCTGGGAGAACCGTCGTGACGGGCGGCGGACGGCCGGAGTCCGGCCACCCGTTGACCGCGCTGGCGGACTGGCGGCTGCCCGTACGGGGAGAGGCGGCGGTGGACCTCGCCTTCCGGTACCGGGTCCCGGGCATCCAGTTCGACCTGGGAGGACCCGGCCGCGGCCCCTTGCTGGACGCGCCGGGGCGGCTCGCCCGGCTCGCCCGTACCGCCCGCGCGGCGGGGGTCGTCCCGTTGGCGGTCACCGGCAACGTGCTCAACGACATCGGTCTCACCGCCCCGGAGGGGACCCTCGCCGCCGCCCGGGTGCAGGACGTGCTGCGGCGGCTCCTGGACGCCGCCGCCGGGCTCGGCGCGCCGCTGGTCTTCGTGCCCAGCTTCCGGCGCAGCGCGATCGACACGGAGACCGCGCTGCGCCGCACCGCCCTCGTCCTGCGTGCCGCGGCCGACCGGGCGGCGGCCCGCGGCCTCGTCCTGGCCAGCGAGAACACCCTGACACCACGAGCGAGCCTGCGGCTGGTCGGCGAGGTCGGCTCGCCCGCGTTCCGGCTGCTGCTGGACACCTACAACGCGCGTGCCGCGGGCCTGGACCCGGTGGCCCTGGTCACCACGGCCGGAGCCCACCTGGCCGACCAGGTGCACGCCAAGGACGGGCCGGCCGGTGCGGACGCCACGCCCCTGCTCGGGGAGGGCGACGGCAGGGTCGGCGGCACGCTCGCGGCGATGGCCGCCCACGGCCCGCCGGTACGTGCCCTGGTGCTGGAGAACGATCACCGCGCGGGCGACGCCACCCGTCTGCGCGCCGACCTCGACCGGCTCCGGGCGCTCGCCGCGGGGCTGCGCCGGGGGCCGCGGACCACGGTGGCGGACCACTCGGCAGAAGCGAAGGAAACGGCGGGGACATGGGCATCACGGTGACGGCGCAGGCGCTGCTGTTCGACATGGACGGCACCCTCGTCGACTCGACGGCGGCGGTGCAGCGCACCTGGCGGCGGTTCGCCGCGCGGCACGGACTCGACCCGGCGGCGGTGCTGGCCGGCGCCCACGGGCAGCGGACCGCCGAGACGGTGGCCGCGCACGCGCCGCCGGGCACGGACACGGCCGCGGAGACGGCCTGGCTCGTCGCCCAGGACATCGCCGACACCAGCGGCACCGTCGCCCTCCCGGGCGCGGCCGAGCTGCTGGCCGCGCTGCCCCGCGGGCGCTGGGCGCTCGTCACCTCCGCCGGACGGGAGCTGGCCGAACGGCGCATGGCCGCTGCCGGACTGCCGCTGCCGGACGTGGTCGTCGCCGCCGAGGACGTGCGGCGCGGCAAGCCCGACCCGGAGGGGTACCTGGCCGCCGCCGGCCGGCTGGGGGTCGACCCGCGGGCGACGGTCGTCTTCGAGGACGCCGAGCTGGGCCTGCGGGCGGGCCGCGCCGCCGGCGGCTGGACCGTGGTGGTCGGTCCGCACGGCGGCCGGGCCGCCCGGGGCCGCCCGCGGATCACGGACTACCGGGGCGCCGCCTGCTCCGACTCGGGCGACGCGCTGCGGCTGACCCTGCCGACCCGGCTGCCGTCCATGGTGCCCGCCTGAACACCGCTGGACGCGTCACTCCACGTTCCGGCCCGCCCGGGCCGTCCGGCTCACCGCACATCACTTCATCTCGTCTCGTCTCGTCTCGTCCCATCTCGTCTCGTCTCGTCTCACCGATCGGAGTGCTCCCTCCATGACCACAGCACAGGAAGTCGTCGTCCACGGCCACGTCGCGCCCGGATTCGAGGCCGTGCGCGAGGAGTTCGCGCGCAACTTCGCCGAGCGGGACGAACAGGGTGCCGCGCTCGCCGTGGCAGTGGGCGGGAACCGGGTCGTGGACCTGTGGGGCGGCCCGGCGGATCCCGTCACCGGCCGTGCCTGGGACGGCGACACCGTCCAACTGATCTTCTCCGGCAGCAAGGGCGTGCTGGCGACCGCCCTGCTGCTGCTCGTCGACCGCGGCGAGGTCGAGCTGGACGCGCCGGTCGCCCGCTACTGGCCGGAGTTCGCGTCCCGCGGCAAGGGTGCGATCACCGTGCGCCAGGTGCTGACCTTCACCGCCCGCATGCCCGCCGTCGCCGCCCGGCTGACCCAGGACGACCTCTGCGACCCCCGGGCGATGGCCAAACTCCTCGCCGACCAGGAACCGGAGGCCGATCCGCGCGCGGAGGGCATCCTGTACGGCCCCTGGGCGACCGGGTGGATCATCGCGGAGGTGATCCGCCGCGTCGACGGGCGTGCGCTGGACCGCTTCTTCGCCGAGGAGGTGGCGGAGCCGCTCGGGATCGACGTGTCCTTCGGGCTCGCCCCCCAGTGGCTGGACCGGGTCGCCCGCACCGAGTACGGCACAGGCTTCCGCGCCCAGTTCGCCGGGTACTTCACCAGCGAGGACCCGCTCACCCAGCGCATCTGGCAGAACCCCGTCCCGTTTCCCGAGGACGAGGACATCTGGAACCGTTCGGACCGACGCTTCGCCCTCATTCCCGCCGCCAACGTCTACGGCTCCGCCCGCGGCTTCGCCAAGCTCTACGGCATCCTCGCCGCCGACGCCGCGCGTCCGGCGGACGAGGCACCGGTGCTGTTGTCGCGCCCGCTGCTCGACGAGGCCCGCGCGCCGCGGGTCAGCAAGACCGATCAGCTCATCGACGTACCCATGGTCTACGGGGGCGGCGGCTACCGGCTGCGGACCAGTCCGCGGCCGACCGTCGACGGCGACTCGTTCGGCCACGACGGCGCCGGCGGTTCCGCCAACCAGGCGTGGCCGCGGGCGGCGGCCGGGGTCAGCTACGTGATGAACCGGCTGATCGCGCTCGGGCCCGACGACAAGCGGGCCTCCTCGCTGGTGAAGGCCGTGGCGGGCGCCATGGCCGGACTGGGCCTCGGCGGCACCCGGTGAGCGGCGACGGCATACGGCTGCTCGCGCCCGACGGCACCCGGGTGGCGCACCCCGACTACGCGTCGCAGGCGGGCCCGGACGAACTGCGCGCCCTGTACCGGGACATGGCGGTCGCCCGGCGGGTGGACGCCGAGGGAGTCACCCTCCAGAGGCAGGGCGAGCTGGCCCTGTGGCCCTCGCTGCTCGGCCAGGAGGCGGCCCAGACCGGATCGGTGCGGGCACTGCGCGACGGCGACCACGTGTTCCCCAGTTACCGGGAACACGCCGTCGCGCTGGGCCGCGGGGTCGACCCGCTGGCCCTGATGCGGCTGTTCCGCGGGGTGGACCACGGGTCCTGGGACCCGGACGCGCACGGCTTCCACCTCTACACGCTGGTCATCGGTTCGCAGACGCTGCACGCGACCGGCTACGCGTGCGGGATGGCCAGGGACGGCGCCGACGCGGCGGTCATGGTGTACTTCGGCGACGGTGCCACCAGTCAGGGCGACGTGGCGGAGGCGTTCAACTTCGCCGCCGTGTACGACGCGCCGATCGTGTTCTTCTGCCAGAACAACCAGTGGGCCATCTCCGAGCCGAACGAGCGCCAGACGCGGGTGCCCCTGCACCAGCGGGCCCAGGGCTTCGGTTTCCCCGGGGTCCGGGTGGACGGCAACGACGTCCTCGCGGTGCGGGAGGTGACCCGGGCGGCACTGGACCACGCCCGCTCGGGCCGCGGGCCGTTCCTCGTCGAGGCGTTCACCTACCGCATGGGGGCGCACACCACCTCGGACGACCCGTCCCGGTACCGGAACGCCGCGGAGGTGGAGAGCTGGCGGGCCAAGGACCCGCTGCTGCGGCTCGAACGGCTGCTGCGCAACGAGGCCGCCGCCGACGACGCGTTCTTCGCCGCGACCGCGAGGGCGGGCGAGGAGCTGGCCGGTCGCGTCCGGGACGGCGTGCGCGCCATGGGCTCCCCCGCGCCCGGCGAACTGTTCGACCACGTCTACGCCGAGGCGCACTCCGGGGTGGACCGGGAACGTGCCGCGTTCGCGGCCTACCAGGCGACCTTCGCCGAGAAGGGGTGACCTCGTGACGGCGACCCGAATGACCCTCGTGGCGGCCCTCAACACGGCCCTGCGCCAGGTGCTGGCCTCGGACCCCAAGACACTCGTCATGGGCGAGGACGTCGGCAGGCTCGGCGGCGTGTTCCGGGTGACCGACGGGCTGCAGAAGGACTTCGGCGAGGACCGCGTGCTGGACACGCCGCTCGCCGAGTCCGGCATCGTCGGCACGGCGATCGGACTGGCACTGCGCGGCTACCGGCCGATCGTGGAGATCCAGTTCGACGGCTTCGTCTTCCCGGGCTACGACCAGATCGTCACGCAGCTGGCCAAGATGCACGCCCGATCGCGCGGCCTGGTACGTCTCCCGGTCGTCGTACGCATCCCGTACGGCGGCGGCATCGGTGCCGTGGAGCACCACTCGGAGTCTCCCGAGGCCCTGTTCGCGCATGTCGCGGGGCTGCGCGTGATGTCCCCGGCGACGCCCTCGGACGCCTACTGGATGCTGCGGGAGGCGGTCGCGAGCGACGACCCGGTGATCTTCTTCGAGCCCAAGCGCCGTTACTACGACAAGGGCGAGGTGGACCCGGACCCCGTCGCCGGTGAACGGCAGCCGCCGGCGTCCACCGCGCGCGTGGTCCGGCCGGGGAGCGACCTCACGCTCGCCGCCTACGGGCCCATGGTGCGCGTCTGTCTCGACGCCGCCGAGGTGGCCGCCGAGGAGGGGCACGGCCTGGAGGTCGTCGACCTGCGGTCCGTCTCGCCGATCGACTTCGACACCCTGGAGCGCTCGGTGCGCCGTACCGGCCGGCTGGTGGTCGCGCACGAGGCGCCGGTCTTCTTCGGCGCCGGCGCGGAGATCGCCGCCCACGTGACCGAGCGCTGCTTCTACCACCTGTCGGCGCCGGTGCTCCGCGTCGGCGCCTGTCACAGTCCCTATCCGCCGTCCCGGCTGGAGGACGAGTACCTCCCCGGGATCGACCGCGTACTCGACGCGGTCGACCGCGCACTGGCCCACTGAGGAGCTCTGCTGACCATGACGGACACCCTTGAGTACGACCGGGAGTTCCTGATGCCCGACGTGGGCGAGGGTCTCAGGGACGCCGAGATCGTCCGCTGGCTCGTCGGGCCGGGGGACACCGTCGGCGACGGGCAGATCGTCTGCGAGATCGAGACCGCCAAGGCCGCCGTGGAACTGCCGGTGCCGTTCGCGGGCGTGGTGCGGGAACTGTGCTTCCCGGAGGGCGCGACGGTCGACGTCGGCGCCCCCATCATCACCGTGGACACCCGGCCACGGGCCGGGGCGGACCACGCGGACCCCGCGGACCCGGAGCGGCCGGCACCGGTCGGCACCGGAGGCGCGGAAGCCGCCGGAATCGCCGAGAGCGCCGAGAGCGCCGAGAGCGCCGACGCCGCCGAGGGCCGTACGCCGGTCCTGGTCGGCTACGGCGCCACCCCCGCCGCCGCCCCGGCCCGGCGCGCCCGCCGATCCCCCGCCGCCGCCCCGGCACCACCCGCCGCGCTGCCGCTGGCGAAGCCGCCGGTGCGCAGGCTGGCCAAGGAGCTGGGGGTGGATCTGGCGGCGGTCCGGCCGACCGGACCCCGCGGGGACGTCACCCGCGCCGACGTCCAGGCCGCCGCGGCCGAACCGCGCACGGGAGCGGTGTCCGGCCCGCCGGTGTCCGGCCCGCCGGTGTCCGGCCCGCCGGTGTCCGGCCCGCCGGTGTCCGGCCCGCCGGTGTCCGATGCCGACGAGACCCGGGTCCCGGTCACCGGTGTGCGGCGGGCGACCGCACGTGCCATGGTGGCCAGCGCCTTCACCGCGCCGCACGTCACCGAGTTCGTCACCGTCGACGTCACCCGCAGCATGAAGCTGGTCCGCCGCCTCCAGCGGCACCCCGACATGGCCGGCCTGCGGGTGGGACCGATGCTCCTGGCCGCCCGCGCCTTCGCCCTCGCGGTGCGGCGCAACCCGGAGATCAACGCCTCCTGGGACGAGGAACGGCAGGAGATCGTCCGCAAGCCACGGGTGAACCTGGGCATCGCCGCCGCCACCCCGCGCGGGCTGCTGGTGCCGGTGATCGACGACGCGGGTCGCCGCACCCTGCCCGAACTCGCCGCCGCCCTCGACGAACTGGTCCGCGCGGCCCGGGAGGGGCGGACCCCGCCCGCCGCACTGCGCGGCGGCACCGTGACCCTCACCAACATCGGCGTGTTCGGCGTCGACACGGGCACGCCGATCCTCAACCCCGGTGAGTCGGCCATCCTCGCGCTCGGCACCGTGGCGCCCCGCCCCTGGGTCCACCGCGGCCGGGTCGTGCCACGGCAGACCACCACGCTGGCCCTCTCCTTCGACCACCGCCTGGTCGACGGCGACCTCGGCTCCCGGGTGCTCGCGGAGACGGCGGCCCTCCTGCACGATCCCGACCTGCTCATCACCCGGGCCTGACCGCTCGCGACCGGAAGAGGACGACCATGCTCGACGCTCCCCCGCAGGACGGTCCGGCGGCACCGGTGGCCGCGCTTCCGCCCGCCCGCCTCGGACTGTGCACGGCGGTCGTCGCTCTCGGCGGGCTGCTGTTCGGCTTCGACACCGGGGTGGTGTCCGGGGCGCTGCTGTTCATCAGGACCGACTTCGGGCTCAACTCCTTCCAGGAGGGCGCCATCATCTCCGCACTGCTGCTCGGGGCGGCCCTCGGGGCCCTGGGCAGCGGGCGGCCCGCGGACCGGTTCGGCCGCAAGAAGGTACTCGTGGCCATCGCGCTGACCTTCACCCTGGGGCTGCTCGCCGCCGTGCTGGCCACGGGCTTCACGACGCTGGTCGCGGCACGCGCGGTGCTCGGCCTCGCGGTGGGCGGCGCCTCCACGGTCGTACCGCTGTACCTCGCGGAGATCGCTCCGCCGCGGCTGCGCGGCCGGCTGGTGACGGCCAACCAGATCCTGCTGACGGTGGGGATCCTGGTGTCCTACCTCATCAACCTCGCCTACTCGGGCAGCGCCGACTGGCGGGCCATGTTCGCGGTCGGACTGATCCCCTCCGTCGTCATGCTGGTGGGAACCCTGGCGATCCCGGAGAGCCCCGAGTGGCTGCGCACCCGGGCCGCGCGCACGGGCGCCGCCGCCGCCCGGACGTCGCGCGCCGCGCTGCTGTCGCCCGTCGTGCGGCCGGCCCTGCTGATCGGCACGGTCCTGGCCGCCGCGCAGCAGTTCGGCGGCATCAACAGCATCATCTACTACGCTCCCAGCATCATGGCCCGGGCGGGGCTGCCCGCGGCCAACTCGATCACGTACTCGGTGGTGATCGGCGCCGTGAACGTGGTGGCGACCGTGGCCGCCGTTCCGCTCGTGGACCGGGCCGGCCGGCGCCCGCTGCTGCTGGTCTCGCTGGCGGGCATGGCCGTCTCGCTGGTCGCCCTGGGGGTGGTGCTGGGGCTGCCGACGGGCCCGGTGGCCAACGTGACGGCCCTGGTTCTCATGGTCGTCTACGTGGCCTCCTTCGCCATCGGGCTCGGCCCGGTCTTCTGGATCCTGGCCGCCGAGCTGTTTCCGCCCGAGGTCCGGGCCCGGGGCGGGGCGATGTGCGCGCTGGTCAACTGGGCCGCCAACTTCGTCGTCGGGCAGATGTTCCTGCCGACGGCGGATCTGGTCGGCGTGGGGCCGGTGTTCTGGTTCTTCGCCGCGGTGTCGGCTGGTGCGGCCGTCTTCGTGCTGCGCACGGTCCCGGAGACGAAGCACCGGTCCCTGGCCGAGGTCCAGGGGGAGCTGGCTGCCCGGGCCGCGCGGCAGACCGGGAAGCGGTCCCGGACCACCGCGCCGCCGGTGCCGTCCGCCCGCGGCTGACGGGCGGGGGCGCCGCCCGCCGTGCCGTCAGCGGCGGGCGACGCTCACCCCGTGCAGGACCAGGTCCCAGAAGTCCGCCGCCGAGGCCGTCCCGGTGCGCGGCTCGCCGAGTATCCGCCCGGCCCGCTCCCAACTGCCCTCGACCAGCCTGGCGATCAGGGACGCCGCGGTCTCGGGCCGCACACCGGGCCGCAGCTCGCCCGCCGTTCCGGCCCGTTCCAGCAGGGTTCGCAGCGCGAGCGACCAGATCCGGGCCTGCGCGCTGTCGGCCGTTCCGTCCGGACCGTCGCGCTCCAGCCGGGCCGCCGCCCGGACCACCACGTCGTCGTTCAGCAGCCGGACCAGGCCGGCCGTCAGGTCCGCGAGAACCCTCAGCGGGGTGCCGGTGTCGCTCAGCGCCCCCCACACCACCGGTTCGACGATCTCGCGCCCCGCGGCCCGCACCGCGTCGGCCAGTGCCCGTTTCGTGGGGAAGTGAAAGGTCAACGCCCCCATCGAACTGTTCGCGCCCTTGCTGATGCGGGAGAGCGAGGCTCCTTCGTAGCCGTGCCGGTCGAAGTCCTCCGCCGCCGCGTGGATCAGTGCTCGCTGCGTCAGCGCAGCCCTCTGCTGCATGGAATGTTCCGCCTTCCGGTGCCGTCGTCGCCAGCCGACGACGGACGTCCCCCTTCTGACATTCCCCTGGTGACGCCCTGAAGGAGGGCCGGACTCGCCAAAGTAGTCGAGACTGGGCCCGAAACAAAGCAAACGTTCTTTATGCTTCTTGCAAGCCTGGACGGGACCACACCGCAAGGAGGGGGACGGGGTGTCCACGATTCAAGAAGCACGGCGGAACCCGACGGCACGAGGATGGCTGGACGGAGCCACGGCGCTCACCGAGTTCAGCCGGCGGCTGTTCGGGCACCTGCCCCGGGCCGACCAGCAGCGCTGGGGGCACCTGTACCTCCAGGGGCTGCTGGACACCCCGGGCAAGAAGTCGGTGCGGCGCATGGCGGAGGCGGTGGCCGCCTCTCCGACGGCACACCAGTCGCTCCAGCAGTTCGTCAGCGCGAGCCCCTGGGACTGGGAGATTCCTCGCGGCGAGTTGCTGCGCTGGGCGGCGGGACGGCTGAGCACCCGCGCCTGGACCCTCGCACCGGCCGTGCTGCCCAAGCGGGGCGACCACTCGGTCGGCGTGCACCGCCGCTTCGTGCGCGAGCAGGGCCGCACCCTCAACTGCCAGCTCGGCCTGGCGGTCCTCCTCTCCGCCGCCGACGTACACGTCCCCGTCGACTGGCGCCTGCACCTGCCCGAGCGCTGGGCGGGCGACCGGGCCGTCCGCAGCCGGGCACGCGTCCCGGAGGCGACCCGCCCGCAACCGCTGTGGGCCCAGGCGCTGGAACTCGTCGAGACGCTGGCCGCACGGCCCGGTGCCGTCCCCGCCCCGGTCGTCGCCGACCTGACCGCCCTGATGGACATCCGCCCGCTGGTCGAGCGACTGTCCGGGCACGGACACGGCTTCCTGCTCGGCGTCGACGGCCATCTGCCGCTGGCCGTCGGGCGCCATGCCCCCCGGGCCCTGCACGAACCCGCCGCCCCGGTCTCCGCCCGCCAGCTGCTGCTCCAGGGCGGCATCCGCCATCCGGACGTGGCCCTGACGGCCGGGCCGGACGGGCACCCCCGGCGCCTGCACGTCGTCTCGAGCCCGGCCGAGATACCCGCCCTGCGGCCCGACGGCAGCCGGGTCTCCTCCCCGGGCCGGGTCTTCGCCGAGTGGGACGCCACCCACCGCAGGCTGGGCCGGATCTGGCTGACCAATCTGGCCCAGCGCAGGATGAGCGAGCTGCTGAGCCTCGCCGACGCGTCCGCCGGCGCCCGCGCGACGATCGGCACCCTCGGCGAGCACTACGGCCTCCTCGACTTCGAGGGCCGGTCCTTTCCGGGCTGGCACCGCCACACGACGCTGGTGGCGGCCGCGTACGCCTACGCCCTGCTCTCGGGAGCACCGGCCGCGGCGGCCACGGCCCCCCTGGCGGCGGCCTGAGCCCGGGCGGCCGGGGGTTCGCGGCACGGCATCCGGGCCGGGCATCGTGGGACGCCGCACACCGTGGAAGGATGGCGCAACCCACACATAACGAGGAGATGACCGCGTGCCTGGCACAAACCTGACTCGCGAAGAGGCGCGGCAGCGGGCGACGCTGCTGACCGTTGACTCGTACGAGATCGATCTCGACCTCACCGGCGCGCAGGAGGGCGGGACCTACCGGTCCGTGACCACGGTGCGCTTCGACGTCGCGGAGGG
This sequence comes from Streptomyces sp. NPDC018026, assembly GCF_044327745.1. Taxonomy (NCBI): domain Bacteria; kingdom Bacillati; phylum Actinomycetota; class Actinomycetes; order Kitasatosporales; family Streptomycetaceae; genus Streptomyces; species Streptomyces sp. NPDC018026. The sequence continues at coordinate 410,083 of NZ_JBIRFY010000002.1, read as the reverse complement.
CGGCGGCGATTCCTTCATCGACCTGGTCGCGCCGGCGGTCCACGAGGTGACGCTGAACGGCGACGCCCTCGACGCCGCCGAGGTGTTCCAGGACTCCCGGATCGCGCTGCCGGGCCTGCTGCCGGGGCGCAACATCCTGCGCGTGGCCGCCGACTGCGCGTACACCAACACCGGCGAGGGCCTGCACCGGTTCGTCGACCCGGTGGACGACCAGGCGTACCTGTACACGCAGTTCGAGGTGCCGGACGCGCGCCGAGTCTTCGCGAGCTTCGAGCAGCCGGACCTGAAGGCGACGTTCCAGTTCACCGTGAAGGCCCCCGAGGGCTGGACGGTCATCTCCAACTCGCCGACGCCCGAGCCGAAGGACAACGTCTGGGAGTTCGAGCCGACGCCGCGCATCTCGTCGTACATCACGGCGCTGATCGTCGGCCCGTACCACTCGGTGCACAGCGTGTACGAGAAGGACGGCCAGTCCGTCCCGCTCGGCATCTACTGCCGCCCCTCGCTGGCCGAGCACCTGGACGCGGACGCGATCTTCGAGGTCACCCGGCAGGGCTTCGACTGGTTCCAGGAGAAGTTCGACTACCGGTACCCGTTCAAGAAGTACGACCAGCTCTTCGTGCCGGAGTTCAACGCGGGCGCGATGGAGAACGCGGGCGCGGTGACCATCCGCGACCAGTACGTGTTCCGCTCCAAGGTGACGGACGCCGCGTACGAGGTGCGGGCGGCGACGATCCTGCACGAGCTGGCGCACATGTGGTTCGGCGACCTGGTCACCATGGAGTGGTGGAACGACCTGTGGCTGAACGAGTCGTTCGCCACCTACGCCGAGGCCGCCTGCCAGGCCGACGCGCCGGGCTCGAAGTGGCCGCACTCGTGGACCACGTTCGCCAACCAGATGAAGACCTGGGCGTACCGGCAGGACCAGCTGCCGTCCACGCACCCGATCATGGCGGACATCAGCGACCTGGACGACGTGCTCGTCAACTTCGACGGCATCACGTACGCCAAGGGCGCCAGCGTCCTCAAGCAGCTCGTCGCCTACGTCGGTGAGGACGCGTTCTTCCGGGGCGTGCAGGCGTACTTCAAGCGGCACGCGTTCGGCAACACCCGCCTGTCCGACCTGCTGGGCGCGCTGGAGGAGACCTCGGGGCGCGACCTGAAGGCCTGGTCGAAGGCGTGGCTGGAGACGGCCGGCATCAACGTGCTGCGCCCGGAGATCGAGACCGACGCCGAGGGTGTCATCACCTCCTTCGCCGTCCGCCAGGAGGCCCCGGCGCTGCCCGCCGGTGCCAAGGGCGAGCCCACCCTGCGCCCGCACCGCATCGCGATCGGCGCCTACGACCTCGACGGCGACGGCAAGCTGGTGCGCGGCGAGCGCGTCGAGCTGGACGTGGACGGCGAGCTGACGGCCGTGCCGCAGCTCGTGGGCAAGCCCCGCCCGGCGGTGCTGCTCCTGAACGACGACGACCTGTCGTACGCCAAGGTCCGCCTGGACGAGCAGTCGCTCGCCGTGGTCACCGAGCACCTGGGCGACTTCACGGAGTCCCTCCCCCGCGCCCTGTGCTGGGCGTCGGCGTGGGACATGACCCGGGACGCGGAGCTGGCGACCCGGGACTACCTGTCGCTGGTGCTGTCCGGCATCGGCAAGGAGTCCGACATCGGTGTCGTGCAGTCGCTGCACCGCCAGGTGAAGCTGGCCGTCGACCAGTACGCCGCCCCGACCGCCCGGGAGGCGCTGCTCACCCGCTGGACCGAGGCCACGCTGGCCCACCTGCGGGCCGCCGAGGCGGGCAGCGACCACCAGCTGGCGTGGGCGCGGGCGTTCGCGGCGACGGCGCGGACGCCGGAGCAGCTGGACCTGCTGGACGCGCTGCTGGACGGCACGCAGACGGTCGAGGGCCTGGCCGTCGACACCGAGCTGCGCTGGGCGTTCGTGCAGCGGCTCGCGGCCGTGGGCCGGTTCGGCGGTTCGGAGATCCAGAGCGAGTACGAGCGGGACAAGACCGCCGCCGGTGAGCGCCACGCGGCCACCGCGCGGGCGGCCCGCCCGACCGAGGCGGCCAAGGCGGAGGCCTGGGAGTCGGTCGTCGACTCCGACAAGCTGCCGAACGCCGTTCAGGAGGCGGTCATCGCCGGCTTCGTCCAGACCGACCAGCGCGAGCTGCTTGCGGCGTACACGGAGCGGTACTTCGAGGCGCTGAAGGACGTCTGGGCGTCCCGTTCGCACGAGATGGCCCAGCAGATCGCGGTCGGCCTGTACCCGGCGGTGCAGGTGTCGCGGGAGACCCTGGACCGCACGGACGCGTGGCTGGCCTCCGCCGAGCCGAACGCGGCCCTGCGGCGCCTGGTCTCGGAGTCCCGCTCCGGCGTCGAGCGTGCGCTGAAGGCCCAGGCGGCGGACGCGGCGGCGGCCGAGTAGGCGGTCGGTACGTACGAGGGGGCGCCCGGCGCACGTGTCGCGCCGGGCGTCCCCTTCCCCGTTGCTACCGGTCGGCGGGTGCGGCCGGGGGCCCGGCCGGGCGGCGGGGTGCGGAGACCGCCCTGAGGCCGGGACCGCGCACCACCTCGACCGTGCTCGCACGCGGCACCCTCTGCCCCGCGAGGGTCGCCCCGAACGCCAGCGCCATCCCCGCCAGTTGCACCGGGCCGAGCCCCTCGCCGAGCGCCGCCCAGCCGATCACGGCGGCGGTCAGCGGTGAGAGCGGGCCGAGGAAGGTGACCTGGGTGGCGGAGAGCCGGCCGATGCCCCGGAACCAGAGCCAGTACGCCAGCGCCGTGTTGGCCAGCGCCAGGTAGAGGTAGCCGCCGACCGCCGGGCCGTCCAGGGCGGGCGGGCCACCCTCGACCAGCAGGGCGAGCGGTGCCAGGAGCAGGCCGCCCGCGGTCAGCTGCCAGCCGGTGAGGGCGAGCGGGCCGACGCCGTCGGGGCGGCCCCAGCGCCCCGCGAGCACGGTGCCGGTGGACATGGACGCGGTGGCGGCGAGGGCCGCCAGTACGCCGAGCGCGTCCAGTCCCCCGGCCGCCTCCAGCACCACCAGGCTGACGCCGGACGCGGCGACGACGCCGGTGAGCACGGACCGGGTGGTGGGCCGCTGCCCGAGCACAAGGGCCGAGAGACCGACGACGAGGAGCGGACCGACCGAGCCGACGACGGCGGCCATTCCGCCGGGCATCCGGTAGGCGGCGAGGAACAGCAGCGGGAAGAAGGCCCCGATGTTGAGCACGCCCAGCACCGCCGCCTTCCCCCACCAGGCGCCGCGCGGCAGCACCCGGGCGAGGGCGAGCAGCAGCAGCCCGGCCGGCAGGGCGCGCATCAGCCCGGTGAACAGGGGCCGGTCCGGCGGCAGGAACTCGCTGGTCACCGCGTAGGTCGTACCCCAGGAGACGGGAGCGAGGGCGGTGAGCGCGACGAGGGCGGGGCGGGTGGCGGGCATGAGGGCATCCTTCGCGGGGATCGAGGCAGGCTCGGCGATCGGAAAGCTCAGTAGCCACTAGCTTACTTCTAAGCTAGTTTCCGTCAAGCCACTTTCTTGCGGCCGAGCGGACCGGCCCCGATACTCGTCGCATGACTGAACGCCCCCCGCAGCCCGGACCGCGCAAGGACCCCGTCGACGTGATCATCGACCAGTGGGCGGCGGTCCGGCCCGACCTGGACACGGCCGCCATGGAGGTCTTCGGCCGGGTCTTCCGGCTGGCGCGCGCGATGGGCGACCGGATGGAGAAGGCGTACGCGCGCTTCGGCATCTCGCGCGGGGAGTTCGACGCCCTGGCCACCCTGCGCCGCTCCGGGGAGCCGTACACGCTCTCGCCGCGGCAGCTGTCGGCCACGCTGATGCTGACCACCGGCGGCATGACCGGCCGGCTGGACAAGCTGGAGCGGGCGGGCCTGCTGCGCCGCTCCCCCGACCCGCACGACCGCCGGGGACTCCAGGTCACCCTCACCGAACGGGGCCTCGAACTGATCGACGAGGCGGTCGGCGCGGGTCTGGACGCCCAGACCGAGGCGCTGGCCGCCCTCGACGCGGAACGGGCCGGCCAGCTGGCCGACCTGCTGCGGGACCTCCTCGCCGGCACCGAGAGGTAGGCGAAAGGCGCGGGCGAGGGGCGCAGGCGAGGGCGCAGGCGAGACGCGCCGCGGCGGCCCGCCTCAGCCCACGTGCGCGGCGAGCGCCGCCCGCGTCCGGGCCGCGTCCGCGTCGTCCGCCGCCCAGGCGACGTGACCGTCGGGCCGCACCAGCACGGTCGTACGGCGTCCGCTCGCCCAGTGCGCCACCGTCAGCCGGTCCTCGCGGCCAAGGGCGGCGCCGTACTCCTCCGCGTCCGGGGTGACGAGGACGAACCGGCCGCCGCGCAGCGCCTCGTACAGCCGGCCGCCGCCCGCGAGGGCCACGTCGGGCACCCGGGTGCCGGTGAGCCGGTGGGACCCGCGGGGCGCGGGGTAGCGGAACCCGACGCCGGTGATGTGGCCGGTCGCCCGGCGGCGGAGCGGGCCCACGTGGTCGAGGACGGCGGTGAGGGCCGCCCGCAACGCCAGCGTCCAGGGGCGCTTGGCCATGGCGAGCCGGACGATGCCGCCACTGCTGCGCAGCACCGACCTGCCCACGGGGTGCCGTTCGGACTGGTAGGTGTCCAGCAGCTCGGGCCCGGCGTGCCCGTGCAGGACGGCCGCCAGCTTCCAGCTCAGGTTCGCCGCGTCCTGGAGGCCGGTGTTCATGCCCTGGCCGCCCGCCGGGGTGTGCACGTGCGCGGCGTCGCCGGCCAGGAAGACGCGGCCCACCCGGTAGGCGGGCGCCTGCCGTTCGTCGCTGTGGAAGCGGGACAGCCAGCGGGCGTCGTGCATCCCGAAGTCCCGGCCGAGGGCGAGGCGGGTGATCTCCTTGACCTCGTCGAGGTGGAGGGGCTCGCTGTCGGGGACGTTCCGGCCGCGGTGCCAGCCGATCACGCGGTGGTACCCGTCGCCGAACGGCGCGAGGAACGCGAAGGCGTCCCCGACGGCGTTGACGCTCAGCAGCGTCTCCGGCTGCTCGGCGAGGCGCACGTCGGCGAGGACGACGGAACGGATGGCCGATCGCCCGGGGAAGGGCAGGCCGACCGCCTCGCGCACGGTGCTGTGCATGCCGTCGGCGCCGACGACGTAGGCCGCCCGCAGTGTTTCCGTCTCCCCGCCGGGACCGCGGACCTCGACGGTCACGGCGTCCTCCGCGCCGCTCTTCGCCGGTTCCTGGCGCACGCCGACCGTCTCGGTCTCGTGGCGGAACTCCACCCCGGCCGCCACCGCCCGCCGCTCCAGCACCTTCTCGACCTCGTACTGCGGGAGGACCAGGAGGTGGCGGAAGCGGGAGGGCAGGTCGGCGAGGTCGACGGTGAGGCGGCCGAAGAGGCGAAGGCGGTCCAGCGGGCGGCCGACGGCCTCCACCTCGTCGGACAGGCCGCGGGCGTCGAAGTGTTCGAGGGTGCGGGCGTGCAGGACGAAGGCGCGGGAGAGGTTGCTGATCCGGCGCGGGCGCTTCTCCACGAGGGTGACGGGGATGCCTGCGGCGGCGAGGTCACCGGCCAGCAGCAGGCCGGTGGGGCCCGAGCCGACGACGATCACGGGACCGGGGCGGGGGCGGGGGCTGGGGTTGGGGCGGGGGCTGGGGCTGGGGTTCGCGTGCCGGGTGCCGTTCATCTGGGCCTCCTTGCGATGCCAACGCTTGTTTGCCAACAACGGTTTGCCAACGCTTGTTGTCACCGTAGGACTGTCCCGGACCGAAGTCAACACTTGTTGGCCTACAGGTGTTGGCCTACGCTTGTGGGCATGCCTTCCAGTCGCTCCGAGAGCACCCGCGCGGCAATCCTCGACGCGGCACGCGAACGCTTCGCCGCCGACGGCTACGAACGGGCCACCATCCGCGCCATCGCCCGGGACGCGAGCATCGACCCGTCGATGGTGATGCGCTACTACGGCAACAAGGAGGGCCTGTTCGCGGCGGCCATGACGGTCGACCTCGCGCTGCCCGATCTGACCGGACTGCCGCGCGAGGACGTCGGGCGGGCCCTGGTGTCCCACTTCCTCGCCAGGTGGGAGGAGGACGAGGTGCTCACCGCGCTGCTCCGGGTCGGGGTCACCAACCAGGCGGGGGCGGAGCGCATGCGGGGCATCTTCCGCGACCAGTTCCTGCCGGTCGCACAGCGCGTGTGCCCGGACCCCGAACAGGCCCCCGCACGGGCCGCGCTCGTCGCGACACAGGTACTCGGGCTGGCGCTCACCCGGTACGTACTGCGCTTCCCGCCGACCGCGGCGCTCCACCGCGACGAGGTCGTGGCCTGGCTGGCGCCCACGCTCCAGCGCTACCTGACGGCGCCGAGCCCCTGAGCGCCGCGGAAACGCCGAAGGGCGCCGTCCCCGTCCGCGTACGGCTGGCGCGCGTACGTGCGGTGGGGGCGGCGCCCTCGGTGAGACTGGGGCGGGCGGCCGGGCGTCGGGTCAGGCCTTCGCGGCGACCTTGGCCTTGGCCTTGTTCTTGGCACCGGGAGCCGAGACCCGGTGGTCCGGGTGGGACCGGTCCAGGACCATGATCAGGCCCGCGATGATCGCGAACAGGGCGATCGGGGCCAGGACGTAGAGACCCAGCGTCTCGACGACGCTCAGGCCGGTGCCGGGGTCGTCGCCGTCGTCGCGCGTCAGCGCGAGCGCGGGGGACGACATGAGCAGCATCATCAGCGTCGTACCGGCTGCCAGGGCGCCGGCGCGCAGGGCGTTCTTCTTGTCCACGGTGCCAAGTTAGCGAACCGTCCGGGCGGCCGCGCGCCCGGGGTGCCCGTACGGGGTCCGGGGCCGCCCCGGTCAGCGGCTCGCGGCCGCGCGCACGGCGTCGATCAGGGCGTGCAGCCGGGGCGAGGCGGCCAGGTCCTCCAGCGTCACCGGGCGGCCCTGGGCGTCGGCGACCGGCAGTCGCCAGTTCGGGTACTGGTCCCAGGTGCCGGGCAGGTTCTGCGGGCGCCGGTCGCCCACGGCGTCCGGGAGCCAGACGCCGACCATGCGGGCGGGGGTGCGCAGCAGGAAGCGGTGCACGGCCTGGATCTCCGCCTCCTCGGCGGGCGTTCCGGTGTCGCCGCCGGTGCCGCGCAGCAGCCCGAGCCGGGCCAGGACCTCCAGCCATTCGGCGGTGTCCGCGGCGGCCTCGGCGCGTTCCTCCTCCAGCGGGCGGGTGAGCAGGCCGAGCCGGTCGCGGAGTTCGACGTGCTCGCCGGTGAGGCGGGCGGCGGTGGACGGCAGGTCGTGCGTGGTGGCGGTGGCCAGGCAGTCGGCGCGCCATCGCTCGGGCGGCAGGGGGCGGCCGTCGCCGGTCCAGTCCCGTTCGAACCACAGCACCGAGGTGCCCAGCACCCCGCGCTCGCGCAGCGCCTCGCGCACCCCGGGCTCCACGGTGCCCAGGTCCTCGCCGATGACGACGGCACCGGCCCGGTGGGCCTCCAGGACGAGGACGGCGAGCATGGCCTCGGCGTCGTAGTGCACGTAGGTGCCCTCGGTGGGCGGCCGCCCTTCGGGCACCCACCAGAGCCGGAACAGGCCCATGACGTGGTCGACGCGCAGCGCCCCGGCGTACCGGAACAGGCCGCGCAACAGCTCCCGGAAGGGCGCGTACCCGGACCCGGCCAGGCGGTCCGGGCGCCAGGGCGGCAGACCCCAGTCCTGGCCGCGGGAGTTGAAGGCGTCCGGCGGCGCTCCCACCGACATCCCGGCGGCGAAGTACTCCTGCTGGGCCCAGGAGTCGGCGCCGCGCGGGTGCACGCCGACGGCGAGGTCGTGGACGATCCCGACCGGCATGCCGGCCTCGCGGGCGGTGCGCTGGGCGGCGGTGAGCTGGTTGTCGGTGAGCCAGGTGAGCCGGGAGTGGAAGTCGACGCGGTCCATCAGCTCGCCGCGGGCCCGGTCGGTGTCGGCCGAGCGGGGGTCGCGCAGGCCCTCGGGCCAGCGGTGCCAGTCGGAGCCGTGGACCTCGGCGAGCGCGCACCAGGTGGCGTGGTCCTCCAGGGCGGTGCCCTGTGCGGCGAGGTAGTCGCAGTAGGCGGCGCGGCGGCCCGGGCCGAGGGGGACCTCGTGGAGCAGTTCGAGCGCGTCGCGCTTCAGCTCCCACACGGCGTCCCGGTCGATCAGCGCGTCCTTCTCCAGGACGCCCTCGCGCAGCCGACCGGCCCGCTCCCGCAGGGCCCGGGCGCGCTCGGGATCGGCGACGTACGCGTACTCGGGCACGTCCTCGATCCGCAGGTGCACCGGGTCGGGGAAGCGTCGCGAGGACGGCCGGTACGGGGAGGGGTCGGTGGGGGCGCCCGGTACCGCCGCGTGCAACGGGTTGACCTGCACGAACCCGGCACCGAGGGCGCGTCCGGCCCAGTCGGCGAGTTCCCCGAGGTCGCCGAGGTCGCCCATGCCCCAGGAGCGGCGGGAGAGGAGGGAGTAGAGCTGGACGAGAAGCCCGTGGCAGCGCGCGGCGGGGCTGGGCAGCCGGGCGGGCGCGACGATCAGGTGGGCGTCGGCGGTGCGCCCGTCGGGCGCGCTGGCGGTCAGCCGGTGGACCCCGTGCGCAAGCCCCTCGACTCCGTCGCGGCGCTCGCCTCGCTCGGTCTCGACGCGCAGCCGGGTGCCCGCGGGCAGGGCCGCCAGGGCGGCCGGGGTGCCGCCGCCGTCCCAGCGGACGACGGTGGGAGGCAGCAGCCGTTCGCGCAGCTCGGTCTCCCGGGCGGCGAGCGCGGCCCGTACGGCCCCGGGGGTGCGCGTGTCCACGCCGAGGGCGGCCAGCGCGAGGGAGACGGCGGTGGCCGTGGCCGGGACGGTGCGGTCCGGGGAGGGGCGGTAGGAGGTGGCGACGCCGTGCAGGGCGGCGAGCCTGGTCAGATCCTCGGGAAGGTCCTCGGCGGGGGGCTCGGCCGGCTGCGCTGCGGGCATCTGCTTCCTCTACGACCTCGTGGGTTCCGGGACGGGGACGGCGAAGGAGGGGCCGCCCTGCTCCGGCACGTCGGCCGTGAGTTCGGGCGAGGACTCGCTGGTCAGCGGCACGGCGTCGGCGAACGGCGACTCGCTGGTCAGGGGCTCGGCGTCGGGCAGCGGCGGTTCGCTGGTCAGCGGGGTCTCGGCGCAGCTGCCGGTGGCGCCGAAGACGCAGTAGTGCGGGGTCTCGGAGGCGGCGGAGGGCTCCGCCCAGGGGGTGGACGGCTCCGCCACGGGTTTGGAGGGGGCCGGCAGCAGAAGGGGCGCCAGTGCAGCCACGGGGGTCTCCTTTGGATCAGGCTCTGGGTCGGACGGTGGAACGGGCCCGCCATCGGGCCCCGGGTCGGGCGTTGTGTCGAGCACGCTTGTGGCGAGTTACGGCAGCCCCTACCCAGTCCCCGCGAGGACAGACGCCCCAATACCGCCAACGTGGCCCTGGTCACACCCACCCCCTCCCGAACACGTACATACCCAGCCAAAAAAACACGTAACCCGGGCAGGGATCACCCAAACCGGTCACCGGGCCAGGCCACGTACGCGTACTCACAGTCTCGGGAACTGTGACCCCGGGACGAATCGTCGAAGGAACACATGACGTCACTGCCGCACCGGCTCCTCCAGGCGCTCGACCGGTTCAACACCACTCACCCCTGGGACCACAACGCCCACTACCACCCCTGGATCCTGCGGCAGCTCCCCCGCCGGTTCGGCAGCGCGCTGGACGTCGGTTCCGGCACCGGCGACCTGGCCCGCCTGCTCGCCACCCGGTCCGACACCGTGCACGGCGTCGACTCCGACCCCGTGATCGTCTCGCGGGCACGCAGGCTGACCCCGGAGGCGACGGCGGCGTCCTTCACCGTCGCGGACGCCCCGACGGAGCTCCCCGCCGGACCCCACGACGTCATCACCTGCGTCGCCGCCATTCACCACCTACCGTTCACCGAGGCCCTGGACACCTTCCGCAGGCACCTCGCTCCCGGAGGCACCCTGGTCCTCGTCGGCCTCTACCGGCCGCAGACCGCCACGGACCACCTGCTGAGCGCGGCCGCCGCCCTCCCGAACGCCGCCACCGGATGGCTCAAGAACAGAGGCCGGAGCGCCGCCCCACCCACCTCGATGACCGCCCGGACCCGCCCCGCCGACATGCCGTTCGCCCACATCGCCGAGGCGGCCCGCACGGTGCTGCCCGGCGCCCGGCTGCGCCGTCGCCTCTTCTGGCGCTACACACTCACGTGGCGCCGCCCCTGAGCGGCCTGCCGGCCCAACTCCCCCGCGAATCTCGCCCACGCCTGCGGCGCGAGCCGGAGTATCGGCCCGTCGGCAGCGCCCTTGGAGTCGCGGACGGCCACGGTCCCGATGACGTTCAAGGCCACCTCGACACATTCGCCGCTTCCGCTGCTGTGGCTGGACTTCACGAAATCGAAGCCGTTCATCAATGCATGTCCTCGCTGATGTTTTCGATCAGTCTGAGCGAGTCCTGGGGAGCCAGGCTCAGTCGTGCGGTGCGGTCGAAGAACGAACTGTACGTAGCGCTTTCGGCCTCGTCCTCGACCCACACGGTAGCCGCGATGGTGTCGACGTGGACCACGTCGACGGCCTCCGGCTCGACGAACGAGACGATGCTGAAGGCACCGGCCATACAAGCGTGTCCGCCCGCCCGGAACGGCAGTACCTGGAGTCGCACGTTGGGGAGTTGAGCCAGTTCCAGGATGCGGTGAAGCTGCGCGCGCATCACGTCGGGGCCGCCGACCTGCTGCCGTAGAGCGGCCTCCCAGACGACCGCGTAAAGCTGAAGGGGCCGGCTTCCCTCAAGACGTTCCTGCCGCTTCATCCGGACGTCGACGACGCCCTCGATCTCGTCCGGGTCCGTCCAGACCCCTTCACTGACCACCAAGGCCCGCGTGTACTCGGGCGTTTGGAGCAGCCCGGGCACGAATGCCTGCTGCCAAGTGCGCACCCCGCCGGCCACGTCTTCCATGGAGATGTACTCCGCCACTGCCTCGGCCTGCGGCGACTGTTTCCACCAGCCCTTCGCCTTACGGCGTTCCCGGTCCAGCCGAGCAAGGCCGAGCAGCCGGTTGACGGTCCGGCCTTCACGCACCCCGTAGAACTCACAGAGCGCGCGGATGTCCGGGTCCCGCATAGGTACCCAGCCACGCTCCATCTTCACGACCTTCGTCGCGGTTGCGGAGATGGCACCGGCCGCCTGCTGTTGCGTACGGCCCGACCCGTCACGCAGACGCAGCAGTTCGGCACCCAGCTTGCGGCCCAGAACCGTCGAAATCCGGTTTCCTGCGGCCAGAGTTGATCGCGTCACCCGCCACAGTGTGGCGTCGATCCCCCATCACGTCGAACTCTTGGGAATTAATTCCCTGAAGCGATTGCCCCCAGGAACTGCATCCCACTACTTTGAGTGCTCGGCCGCTCACTCTGCGGCCCATCCTTGGCTCCCCCTACCTGGAGGCACCGCCCCATGACAGAACCCGTGCCCTTGTCACCGCCCGCACCGCCCCTCCGTGAAGACCTGCTCGACTACACCCCCACCCAGCGCAGCGTCCCCCTCGCCCGGCGCAGAGCCGCACGGCTCGTCTCGGAGTGGGGGCAGCCGGGGATCGCAGGAGACGCCGCCCTGGTCGTGTCGGAGCTGATGACCAACGCCCTGCTGCACGGCAGCCTCCGGGGACGGCTCATCCGCGTACACGTCACCCTCGGTCACCGGATCCTCCGCGTGGAGGTGAGTGACCCGCGCGGCGAGCGGTTGCCGCGCCCACGCCCGCTCTCGGAGGCCGGTGAGCAGTTCGGGCGCGGGCTCTTACTGGTGGGAGCGCTGGCCACGCGGTGGGGCTGGGAGCCACGGAGCGTCGGCAAGACCGTGTACGCCGAGTGGGACCTGCCCACCGCCGCAGTGGTGGGAGCCACGTGAGGGAGGAGGCCCGGCTGGAGTTCCTCGGTGGACTCCTCGGCCGGAAGGTCTGGCCCGACGGATCCCGAGGACGCGTCATCCAGTGGCTCACGCGCACCTGCCTGTCACAGCGCCGCGAGCTGTGGCTCGACTCCCGGCAGGGACTGAGCGTCGGGCGCCACGGCGAGGGCCGCGCCCGCCCCGACGGTTCCCTGGTCCCCAGTCACGCCTTCGTCGGGGCGGGCGAATGGGCCGACCCCGCTCCCGTCCTCATGGTCGTCGAGGTCACCTCGTACGACTCGGACACCGACCGGCGTGACCGGGTCGCCAAGCCCCGGGCCTACGCCGAGACGGGGATCCCGGTGTACCTGCTCATCGACCGGGGCACCTGTGAGGTCAAGGTGCACAGCCGTCCGGACGGGGGACGGTACGAGACCGTGCAGACGCTGCCCTTCGGCAAGGAGGTCGCGCTGCCCGAGCCGGTCGGGATCGTCCTGGACACCGAGCCGTTGAAGAACTGGGTGCGCTGAGCCGGAGCAGGGGCCAAAGCCGGAGCAAGCGGAGGCCCGGACGTCAGGCGGAAATGCCGTCGATCCGGGCCATGGCGTCCTCCGCGCCGTACGGCTGCAAGTACGGCAACCAGCGCGGGTCCCGATGGCCGGTGCCGATGATGCGCCAGGCCAGACCGGTGGGCGGGGCGGGTTTGTGGCGCAGGCGCCAGCCCAGCTCGACCAGGTGGCGGTCGGCCTTGACGTGGTTGCAGCGGCGGCAGGACGCCACCACGTTGTCCCACGCGTGCAGGCCCCCGCGGCTGCGCGGGATGACGTGGTCGACGCTGGTGGCGACGGCGCCGCAGTACATGCACCGGCCCCCGTCGCGCGCGAACAGGGCGCGTCGGGTGAGCGGGACGGGGCCCCGGTAGGGCACCCGCACGAACCGCTTGAGCCGGACCACGCTGGGTGCGGGCACGGTGACGGTCGCGCTGTGCAGGTAGGCGCCGGACTCCTCGAGGCACACGGCCTTGTTCTCCAGGACGAGGACGAGCGCGCGGCGGAGCGGTACGACGCCGAGCGGCTCGTACGACGCGTTGAGGACCAGGACATGCGGCACGGGTGCCTCCTTGGGCGTCGGCGGCGCGTGGCTCGCGCCGGGACGATCTGGTTCAGTCTCCCCTCATGCCTGGTCGTAGCGCCACCATGTCCCGGTAACGGGCTGGGAGTGTTTTCGACCACACGGGGCCCGCGGTCCCGGGCGTGACCGGTTCAGGCGTGGGTGAGCAGTGTCTCGCCCGCCCGTTTCGGGCCGAACCGCGTCCGGTGCCCCGTTAGTGTGGTGCATCTGCCCGTCCGGTGACCTTTCCGTGACCTTGGACCGGACCTCGGACCGGACCGCGCAGGACGGGCCGCCGCATCTGGAGGTTTCCGCCGTGTCCCTGTCCGCCGCCGTCCTGCCCCTGCCGGCCGCCGGTTCGTCATCTGCTTCGTCCGCGTCGTCGCCCTCGCCGTCGCCGTCCCCGACGGCGCCGACCGTGCCCTCGCTGAAGGAGGCCCACGAGAGCGCGACCAACGCCGCGGGCTGGGTCGAGGAGAACTGGTCGACGTGGCTCGCGATCGGGCTGCGGGTACTGCTGATCGTGGTGATCGCGCTGGTGCTGCGCGCCGTGGTGCGGCGGGCGATCACCAAGCTCATAGAACGGATGAACCGCAGGACCGGCTCGTCGACCGGCACCGCGCTGAGCGGGCTGCTGGTCAACGCCGAGCGGCGCCGCCAGCGCTCCGAGGCGATCGGGTCCGTACTGCGCTCGGTGGCCAGCTTCCTCATCCTCGGCACCGCGGCCCTGATGGTGCTCGGCACCTTCCAGATCAACCTGGCCCCGCTGCTGGCCTCGGCCGGTGTCGCCGGTGTCGCGATCGGCTTCGGCGCCCGCAACCTGGTCACCGACTTCCTGTCCGGCGTCTTCATGATCCTGGAGGACCAGTACGGCGTCGGCGACAGCATCGACGCCGGGGTGGCCTCCGGCGAGGTGATCGAGGTCGGGCTGCGGGTGACCAAGCTGCGCGGCGTGGACGGCGAGATCTGGTACGTCCGCAACGGCGAGGTCAAGCGCATCGGCAACCTCTCCCAGGGCTGGTCCACGGCCGGGGTCGACGTCACCGTCCGCTCCGACGAGGACCTGGACAAGGTCAAGGAGACCCTCTCCGCGGTCGGCGAGCGGATGAGCAAGGAAGAGCCCTGGAACGAGATGCTCTGGGGGCCGATCGAGACCCTCGGGCTGGACTCCGTACTGCTGGACTCGATGGTGGTGCGGGTGTCCGCGAAGACCATGCCCGGCAAGTCCCTCACCGTCGAGCGTGAACTGCGCTGGCGGATCAAGCGGGCCTTCGACGCGGCCGGCATCGCGATCGTCGGCGGCGCCACCGTCCCGCTGGAGGGCGCTCCGGCCGCCGCCGACCCCGCGGCGGGCGTCGCCGCGCCGTCGGCGTACGCGAGCAGCGTGTCGCCGCAGTCCATCGCGGCGTCCCCCATTCCGCCGCCCAGCACCAGCAAGTAGCTCCCCGCCCGGTGCGCTTCCCGCCCCCGAGGTAACGACTGCGTTGCCTCGGGGGCGGTCTCTTGACGGCTCCGTGCGGGCGGGCCTACGTTCTCCAGCCAACAGGAAACTTTCCTAACAGACGCACCTCGGGCGTCCCGCCGGAACGTTTCCCGTGATCCGCGCGGTGGACTTCCCCCACCGCGCCCTGAAAAGCTGAGCGGCCGAGAGGCAGGTGTGGACACGCATGGCAGGAACCGCCGGTACGCCGGGCACCCCGCGCGTCCTGCGCGCCATGAACGACCGGGCCGCCCTCGACCTCCTGCTGGAGCACGGACCGCTGTCCCGGACCCGGATCGGCAAGCTGACCGGCCTGTCGAAGCCGACGGCCTCGCAGTTGCTGGCCCGGCTGGAGGCGGCCGGACTGGTCCTGGCCGGGGGCACGACCGAGGGCCGCCCGGGTCCCGGCGCCCAGCTGTACGAGGTCAACCCGGCCGCCGCGTACGCCGCCGGGATCGACGTCACCCCGCACCGCATCCTCGCCGCGGTCGCCGACGTCACCGGGCGCACCGTCGGCCGGTACGAGCTGCCCACCCCGGGCCGGCGCGCCGCCACCCCCGTCGTCCAGCAGGTCACCGACGCCCTCGACGGCGCGGTGAAGGCCGCCGGACTCGCCCGCGACGACGTCCACCGCCTCGTCGTCGGCACACCGGGCGCCTTCGACCCGGGCACCGGGCGGCTGCGCTACGCCTCGCACCTGCCCGGCTGGCACTCCCCCACCCTCCTGGACGAACTCGCCGCCGCGCTGCCGATGCCGGTCGAGTACGAGAACGACGTGAACCTCGTCGCCGTGGCCGAGCAGCGCCTCGGAGCGGCCCGGGGCCACGAGGACTTCGTGCTGCTGTGGAACCAGGAGGGCCTGGGCGCCGCCCTGGTCCTCGGCGGCCGGCTGCACCGCGGCTGGACCGGCGGCGCCGGCGAGGTCGGCTTCCTGCCGGTGCCGGGCGCCCCGCTGGTCCGCAAGGTCAGCCGTACCGGCAGCGGCGGCTTCCAGGAGCTGGCCGGTTCCCAGGCCCTGGCGGGACTGGCCCGGGAGGTGGGGGTCACCGACGTGCCGTCGGGGCCCTACACCGAGGTCGCCGCCGCCCTGGTGGCCCGCGCCGCGGGGGCCGACGGCGACGACGACCCGCACCGCCGGCTGCTCCAGACCTACGCCACCCGTCTGGCCACCGGCCTCGCCTCCCTCGTCTCGGTGCTGGACCCCGAGCTGGTCGTCCTCAGCGGCACCGCCCTCACCGCGGGCGGCGAGGCGCTGCGCGACCTGGTCCGGGACGAGCTGGAGGAGTTGGCCGCCTCCCGGCCCCGGCTCGCCGTCGGTGACGTGACCGAGCACCCCGTCCTGCGCGGCGCGCTGGAGAGTGCGCTCGCGACCACCCGCGACGAGGTCTTCGACACCTCGCGCTGACCCCCGCGCCACCCCACCGGTCCCAGCCCCGCACCCACGTACCCCGTACCCGCGCACCACCCTTCCCTGTCCCGCCCTGTCCCCTGGGAGCTTCGCCATGCCCGGAACATCCCGAAAAGCGGCCCTCGCGGTCGCCGCCTCCGCCTCCCTCGCCCTGCTCGCCACCGCCTGTACCGGCCAGTCCGAGTCCGGCGCCTCCGACGACCCGAACGCCGAGACCACCATCACCTTCTGGCACGGCTGGAGCGCCCCCGCCGAGGTGAAGGCCGTACAGGCGAACGTGGACCGCTTCGAGAAGGCGCACCCCAACATCAAGGTCAAGGTCGTCGGCAACATCAACGACGACAAGCTCAACCAGGCCCTGCGCGCGGGCAGTTCGAGCGGCCCCGACGTGGTGTCCTCCTTCACCACCTCCAACATCGGCAAGTTCTGCTCCTCGGGCGCCTTCCTCGACCTGAAGCCGTTCGTCGAGAAGTCGAAGCTCGACCTGGACGCGCTCATCCCGAAGCCGATGCTGGACTACACGCAGTTCGACGGGACGCGCTGCGCCCTGCCGCTGCTCGGCGACGCCTACGGCCTCTACTACAACAAGGACGCCTTCGAGGCGGCCGGGATCAAGGCCCCGCCGAAGACCTGGTCCGAGTTCGCCCAGGTGGCGAAGAAGCTGACGAAGACCAAGGGCGACTCGTACGAGCAGCTCGGCTTCATGCCGAACTACCACGGCTACGAGACCGTCGTCGACCACTACATGTCCCAGTGGGACCACGCCTACTTCGGCGAGGACGGCAAGTCCAGCGTCGCCGAGGACCCGGCGTTCGCCGAGATGTTCACGTACCAGAAGAAGCTCGTCGACGACCTCGGCGGCTTCGAGAAGCTGGAGAAGTACCGCAACACCTTCGGCGACGAGTGGGGTGCCAAGCACCCGTTCCAGACCGGCCAGGTCGCCATGCAGCTGGACGGCGAGTGGCGGCTCGGCATGGCGAAGGACGCCGGGGTCGGCTTCGAGATCGGCACCGCGCCGATGCCCGTCGCCGACGACGAGGTGGCCGAGTACGGCAAGGGCTTCCTGTCCGGCACCGTCATGGGCATCGCCCCGCAGAGCAAGAAGCAGAACGCCGCGTGGGAGCTGGTGAAGTACATGACGACCGACACCGAGGCCGTCGTCGCCTTCGCCAACGCCATCCGCAACGTGCCCTCCACCTTCCCGGCCCTCAAGTCGCCCGACCTGAAGACCGACCCGGCGTTCAAGACCTTCCTGGACATCGCCCAGCACCCCGAGTCGAACTCCCCGCCCGCCTCCGTCAACGGCGCCACCTACCAGCTCACCCTCCAGGACTTCGGCTACCAGTACGAGTCGAGCAAGGTGAAGGACCTCAAGGCCGGTCTGGAGAAGACCGCCGCGCAGATCGACCGCGACATCGAGCAGACGAAGTAGCGGTCCATGGCCATCAACACGCTCCGCGCGAAGCGCCGTTCCTCGGCGCTTCGGACGGCGGCCTTCATGTCGCCCTGGATCATCGGGTTCGGTGTCTTCTTCGCCTATCCCCTGGTGTCCACCGTGTACTTCTCGCTGATGAAGTACGACGGCTTCGGCGTCCCGGAGTTCCGGGGCCTGGAGAACTGGGCCTACGTCTTCCAGGACTACCCGCTGTTCTGGCCCGCCCTGCGCAACACCCTCTGGCTGGTCCTGGTGATGGTGACCTGCCGGGTGGTGTTCGGGCTCGGGGTCGGGCTGCTCATCACGAAGATCAAGACGGGTGCCGGGGTCTTCCGCACCCTCTTCTACCTGCCCTACCTCGCCCCGCCGGTCGCCGCGACGCTGGCCTTCGTCTTCCTCCTCAGCCCCGGTACGGGGCCGGTCAACTCGGTCCTGGAGGGCCTCGGCGTACCGGCGCCCGGCTGGTTCACGGACTCCGCCTGGTCCAAGCCGGCGCTGACCGCGCTCGCCGTGTGGGGCGTGGGCGACCTCATGGTGATCTTCATGGCGGCGCTGCTCGACGTACCGAAGGAGCAGTACGAGGCGGCCGAGCTGGACGGGGCGTCGGCCTGGCAGCGGTTCCGGTTCGTGACGCTGCCGAACATCTCGCCGATCGTGCTGTTCGCCGTGGTCACGGGCGTGATCCAGACCATGCAGTACTACACGCAGCCGCTGGTCGCCGGGAAGGTCGCCTCCGGGATCATCGGCGGCTCCGGGCAGTCCTTCGAGCCGGGCTATCCCGACAAGTCGACCCTCACCCTCCCCCAACTCGTCTACAACCTCGGCTTCCAGCGCTTCGACTACGGCTCCGCCTGCGTGGTCGCGCTCGTGCTGTTCGCCCTGGCCATGGCGTTCACGGCGCTGCTGATGCGCCGCCGGGGCGGACTTCTCCAGGCAGGTGACCGATGACCACCCAGGTACCGATGGCCCAGGTGCCGGCCCGGCCCGTCGCGGCCGGCAGCCCGCCGCAGCCCACCGAGGAGCGCACCGCCCGCCGGCGCGTCCTGCTGCACTGGATCGCGGTCCACTCCCTGGGCGTGGCCGCCGCCCTCTTCTTCACCCTGCCGTTCGTCTTCGTGGTCCTCACCTCGCTGATGAGCGACCAGCAGGCCCTCACCCGCGACCTGTGGCCGCACACCTGGGAGTGGGGCAACTACCGGACCGTCCTGGACACGCCCGGCTTCCTCACCTGGTGGAAGAACACGCTGCTGTACGCGGGCCTCGGCACCGTGCTCACCGTGGCGTCCTCGATCCCGGTGGCGTACGCGCTCGCCAAGTTCCGCTTCCGGGGGCGGCATCTGTCCCTGATGCTGGTGATCTCGATGATGATGCTGCCCCCGCAGGTGATCATCATCCCGATGTACCTGTTCTGGGCGAAGCAGCTGGACCTGTCCGGCACCCTGTGGCCGCTGATCATCCCGATGGCCTTCGGCGACGCCTTCTCCATCTTCCTGCTGCGGCAGTTCCTGCTGACCATCCCGGACGAGTACCTGGACGCGGCGAAGGTCGACGGCTGCGGGGAGCTGCGCACCCTGCTGAGGGTCGTCCTGCCGATGGCCAAGCCGGGCATCGCGGCCGTGGCCCTCTTCCAGTTCTTCTACGCCTGGAACGACTACTTCGGCCCCCAGATCTACGCCTCCGAGAACCCCGGCGCCTGGACGCTCTCCTACGGCCTGGAGTCCTTCAAGGGCGCCCACCACACCGACTGGAACCTCACCATGGCCGCGACCGTGCTGGTCATGGCCCCCGTGATCCTCGTGTTCTTCTTCGCGCAGAAGGCGTTCGTCGAGGGCGTCACGCTGACCGGAGTCAAGGGATGAGCAGATGAGCAAAGGACTGATGACTTCATGAAACTCACCGTGGTCGGCGGCGGTTCGACCTACACGCCCGAACTGATCGACGGTTTCGCCCGGTTGCGGGACACGCTGCCCGTGGAGGAGCTGGTCCTGGTCGATCCGGCGGCGGACCGGCTGGAGCTGGTGGGCGGCCTCGCCCGGCGCATCTTCGCCAGGCAGGGGCACGGCGGCCGCGTGGTCACCACCTCCGACCTGGACGCGGCCGTCGACGGCGCCGACGCCGTACTGCTCCAGCTGCGGGTCGGCGGTCAGGCGGCCAGGCAGCAGGACGAGACCTGGCCGCTGGAGTGCGGCTGCGTCGGGCAGGAGACGACCGGCGCGGGCGGGCTCGCCAAGGCGCTGCGCACGGTGCCGGTGGTGCTGGACATCGCCGAGCGGGTGCGCCGGGCCAACCCGGACGCCTGGATCATCGACTTCACCAACCCGGTCGGCATCGTCACCCGCGCCCTGCTCCAGGCCGGGCACCGGGCGGTCGGGCTGTGCAACGTGGCGATCGGACTGCAACGGAAGTTCGCCGCGCTCCTCGGGGTGACGCCCGCCGACGTCCACCTGGACCACGTCGGCCTCAACCACCTCACCTGGGAGACCGCCGTACGGCTCGGCGGTCCCGAGGGCGAGGACGTGCTGCCCCGGCTGCTGGCCGAGCACGGGGAGGCGGTCGCCGCCGACCTGCGCCTGCCCCGGCCGCTCCTGGACCGCCTGGGCGTCGTCCCCTCCTACTACCTGCGCTACTACTACGCCCACGACGAGGTCGTCGACGAGCTGCGCACCAAGCCGTCCCGGGCCGCCGAGGTCGCGGAGATGGAGCGGCAGTTGCTTCGGATGTACGGCGACCCGGCCCTGGACGAGAAGCCCGCGCTGCTCGCCAAGCGCGGCGGCGCCTACTACTCCGAGGCCGCCGTCGACCTCGCCGCCGCCCTGCTCGGCGGCGCGGGCTCCCCGTACCAGGTGGTGAACACCCACAACCGGGGCACGCTGCCCTTCCTGCCCGACGACGCGGTGATCGAGGTGCCGGCGGCGGTCGGCGGCAAGGGTGCCTCCCCGCTGCCGGTGGCGCACGTGGACCCGCTGTACGCGGGGCTGATGGCGAACGTGACGGCGTACGAGGACCTGGCCCTGGACGCGGCCCTGCGCGGCGGGCGGGACCGGGTCTTCCGGGCGCTGCTCGCCCACCCGCTCGTCGGCCAGTACGCGTACGCCGAGCAGCTCACCGACCGGCTGATCGCGCACAACCGGGAGCACCTGGCGTGGGCCTGAGCGCGAGCGTCCTCGCCGTCGACGCGGGCAACAGCAAGACCGACGTGGCCGTGGTGGCGGCCGACGGCGAGGTCCTCGGCACGGCCCGCGGCGGGGCCTTCCGGCCGCCCGCCGTGGGTGTCGAGCGGGCCGTGGACGCCCTGGCGGACGCGGTGACGCGGGCCTTCGCGGCGGCCGGGGTCACCGCCGTCGAGCACGTGTCGGCGTGCCTGGCCAACGCCGACCTGCCGGTGGAGGAGGAGCAGCTGGCCGCCGCGCTGCACGCGCGCGCGTGGGGCGGGAGCGTCGAGGTCCGCAACGACACGTTCGCGGTCCTGCGGGCCGGCGTCGCCGAGCCGTTGGGCGTCGCCGTCGTGTGCGGGGCGGGCGTCAACTGCGTCGGCATGCGCCCCGACGGCCGTACCGCCCGCTTCCCGGCCATCGGCCGCATCTCCGGGGACTGGGGCGGCGGCTGGGGGCTGGCCGAGGAGGCGCTGTGGCACGCCGCGCGCGCGGAAGACGGCCGGGGGGAACCGACCGAGCTGGCCCGCACCCTGCCGGCCCACTTCGGCCTCGACTCGATGTACGCGCTCATCGAGGCCCTGCACCTGCGGCGGGTCGAGCCGGTACGGCGGCACGAGCTGACGCCCGTACTGTTCGCCACGGCGGCGGACGGCGACCCGCTCGCGCGGTCGGTCGTGGACCGGCAGGCCGACGAGGTGGTGGCCATGGCCACCGTCGCGCTGACCCGGCTCGACCTGCTGGCCGAACCCGCGCCGGTGCTGCTGGGCGGCAGCGTGCTGGCGGCCCGGCATCCGCAGCTCGACGAGCGGATACGGGAGCTGCTGGCGGCCCGCGCCCCCAAGGCCGTACCCAGGGTGGTGACGGCCCCGCCCGTGCTCGGCGCGGTGCTGCTGGGGCTCGACCAGGTGGGCGCGGCCCCCGGGGCCGGTGAGCGGGCCCGGGAGCACTTCACCGCCTGAGCCGTCCGAGCCGCCCGCGCAGCGCGCCGCCGCCGACGACGACCGGGAACCGGTACGGGGAACCGAACCGGTTCCCGTGGCGTATTCATGGGCAGGGGTGGTGCGTTGCACCGGGATCACATCAAGATCGGACGAAGGCCGGTGCGAATGTCGGTGCGGACGGCGATACTTGCGGCGACGGATGACCATGGGGGAGGTCAGCAGTGACTCAACCGCCGAAGAGCAGCGCGGCACCGCCGCCGGGCACGGCGCCGCGTCGCACCGCGTTCGCCGAGGGCGTGGACCGGCTGCGCGCGGCGGCGGTCACCGAGCCCGGGCGGCTGCGCATCATCGGCGCGCTGCTCGCCGTGCTCGTCGTCGCCTTCGGCACCGTCACCGCCTGGCAGATGAACGAGCGCGCCGCGGCCGCCGACGACGTGCTGACCCGCAGCCAGCCGCTCAGCTCCGCGGCGGCCGACATCTACCGCTCCCTCGCCGAGGCCAACACCGCGGCCTCCAGCGGCTTCCTCGCCGGCGGCCAGGAGACCGAGGACTCCCGCACCCGCTACGACAACGGGATCCGCGCGGCCGCCGAGGGGCTCGTGACGGCCGCCGCCAACTCCGAGCCGAAGTCGCCCGCGGCGACGACCATCACGAAGCTCAACCGCCTGCTGCCCGAGTACAAGGGCCTGGTCGAGCGCGCCCGCACCTACAACCGGCAGGGCTTCCCGGTCGGCGGCGCCTATCTGCGCTACGCCAACGAGAAGATGCAGAAGGAGATGCTCCCGGCGGCGGAGGACCTCTACAAGAAGGAGAACCAGCGGCTGGACGCCGACTACGGCGACGCCAAGCCCTACCCCTGGGCGGCGATCGCCCTCGGCGTCGTCCTGCTCGCCGCGCTGGCCTGGGCCCAGCACCGCACCTACCGGCGCACCAACCGCGTCCTGAACCACGGAATGGTCGCGGCGACCGCCGCCAGCGCCGTCGTACTGCTCTGGCTGGTCGTCGGCCACGGCGTCGCGCGGTCGAACCTGACCGACTCCCACGAGCACGGCGTCCGCTCCCTGAACGCGCTGAACGAGGCCCGCATCGCCTCCCTCAAGGCCCGGGGCAACGAGAACCTGACCCTGGTCTCCCGCGGCGCGGAGACGACCAAGGTGGGCGACAAGACGTACGACTCCTACGACCTGGCCTTCGGCAAGAACATGGACCGCCTCGGCAAGGCGCTGGCCGAGGCGGAACGGCTCGCCGACGACAAGGCGGGCGAACAGCCCGTCGGCACGGCGAACGGCAACATGACGGAGTGGAAGAAGCGCCACACCTCGGCCCGTACGCAGGACGAGAACGGCAACTACCAGCAGGCGCTGAACCTGGTGATCGGCGGCGACGGCGCCACGGTGGAATGCTTCGACGGCGTCGACGCCGCGCTCGCCACCGCCCTGAAGCACGAGAAGGCCGAGTTCGAGCAGGCGGCGGGCGACGGCCTGGACGCGATGCGCTACCTGCCGCAGGGCGCGGGCGTGCTCGCCGCGCTGGGGGCGGCCGGCGCGCTCATAGGCATCGGCCGCAGGCTGTCGGAGTACCGGTGAGGCGGGGTGCGGGCCCGGCGGGCCGGTGGGAGGGGGCGCGCGTGCGGCCCGAGGAGGCAGGACCCGTGAAAGGGGGCGTGCGGATGCGAGCGGGACGGTTGCGGACCGGCCTGAAGGGCTGGGGCGGAGTGGGGGCGATGGCCTTCGCCTGCGTCCTCGCGGTGCTGGCGGCCCTGCTCCTGCCTGCGGTCCCCTGGCACGGCGGAGGCGGAGACGGAGGCGGGGGCGGTGGTGATGCTGCGGACGACGGCCGCGGCGCCGCCCACGGCAGCCAGGCCCGGGCCGCGCAGGAGTGCACCGACCCGGAGAAGCAGACCCTTGCCCCGTCCGGGGACGACGGGCCCACCATCGACGCGATCCGCGCCCGCGAGGGTGAGAAGCGCAAGCTGGTCGTCGGCGTCGACCAGAACAGCTTCCGCTGGGGCTACCGCGACCCGAACAGCGGCGGCGACGCCGAACTGGAGGGCTTCGACATCGACCTGGCGCACCGGATCGCGAAGGACGTCCTCGGCGACGAGGACGCCGTGCAGTTCAAGGCGATCCCCACCGACCAGCGCGTCCCCGCGATCCAGGACGGCCGGGTCGACATGGTGGTCCGCACGATGACCATCAACTGCGACCGGCTGGAGGACGTCGCGTTCTCCGCCCCCTACTTCAGGACCGGCCAGCAGGTGCTGGCACCCAAGTCCTCGAAGATCACGGGGTACGACGGCACGCTGGCCGGCAAGGAGATCTGCACGGCCGCGGGTTCGACGGCGCTGAGCACGCTGGAGCAGGACCAGAAGGACGGCAGGCTGGCCGAGGGCGTCGATCTGCGCACCACGGTGCCCAACCAACTGGACTGCCTGGTACGGCTCCAGCTCGGCGAGGTCGACGCGGTGGTCACCGACGGGGCCCTCGCCGCGAGCCAGGCCGCGCAGGACCCGACGGTCGAGCTGAAGGGCGACGCCTTCACGACCGAGTACTACGGCGTGGCGATGAAGAAGGACGCCGACGATCTGGTACGCCGGGTCAACCGGGTCCTCGAACAGTGGCGCGCGGACCAGGCCGACGGGTGGCAGAACTCGTACGAGGAGTGGCTGTCGGAGACCATGGACGACCCGGCGAAGTCGCTGCCGCCGACCCCGCAGTACCTGCGCGGGAGCTGACCGGCGGCCGCGCAGGCGAAGACAGAGCACACGCACGGCACACGCAAGTCCCCGACGGCGAGAGGTGATCGATGGGCGACACGGGACCCACCGGGCCGGTGATGGACCGGGACGAGGTGGACCGTGCGCTGGCGCGGCTCGGCGCGGAGCACGAGGCGATCGAGACCTCGCTCCTCGCCCTCCAGGACCACGCGGGCCGCAGACTCCTCGAAGGCGCCGAGCTGACCGGCGTCACCGCCGAGCGCTGGGGGGCCGCGGAGGCGTCGATCACGCTGCTGTGGACCTACTTCGACGCGTACACGGGCGCGCTGCGCTCCGCCCGGGAGATCCGTTCCCGGCGCCGCTGGTCCAGCCGCGAGGACCTGGTGGAGCTGACGGAACTGCTGCGCGGCGAGGCCGTCGCGGTGGCCTCGGGCGCCGCCGCCACCGCCAACGCGCCCACCCTGCACGCCGGTCCCGGCCGGCTCAGCGAGCGGTACTCGCTGGTGACGCTGGTGGACCGGATGAACCAGCTCTACGCGGCCTCCCTGGACATGGTGGTCGCCGCCGACGCGGTGTGGTCGGCGCTGCCCGCCCGGATCGATTTACTCGCCGCCGAGCTGCAGCGCACCCGCAAGCTGGCGCACTCCGTGGGCGTGCGCCCCGGCGAGCACCCGTCCGGCGACGACCTGGAGCGGATCACCCGCACCCTGACGCGGCTGCGCGAGCAGGTGGTCTCCGACCCGCTGGCCTTCTGGACGCCCGCGCAGGGCAGTTCCGCACCGGGCGGCGGCCGCCCCGACACGACGGTGTACGACCGGGAGGCGCGCGCCCTGGAGGAGGTGCGCCGGGAGATCGACGCGGTGCTGGCCGTGCGCCAGGACGCCGAGCAGCGGATCGTCCGGCTGCGGGACGTGCTCTCGCGCGCGGACCGCACGCTCGCCGAGGCCCGCACCGCGCGCGGCGAGGTGCTGGCGAAGATCGCCGCGACCGAGGTGCCGGTGGTCGGCGGGCCGCCGATCGTGCTCCAGGAGCAGCTGGCGGCGGCCGCCGAGTACCGCAGGCACGCCCAGTGGCACCGGCTGTCGCCGCTGCTGGAGTCCCTGGAGGAGAAGGCGGAGGACGAGCTGCTGCGGGCCCGGGAGTCGCTGACGGCGGTCACCGCGCCGCTCGCGGTCCGTGCCGAGCTGCGCGGCCGACTGGACGCGTACAAGGCGAAGATGGCCCGGCTGGGTCACGCCGAGGACCCCGAGCTGGCCGAGAAGTACGAGAAGGCGCGCCGCATGCTGTGGAGCGCGCCCTGCGACCTGCGCGTCGCCGAGCAGGCCGTGCTGCGCTACCAGCACGCGGCGGCCGAACTGCTCGGCACCGCACGGCGCGTGCCCGGCCAGGGCGGGCCGGTGGACCGGACGGGACCCGGCGCATGAGCGGTGACCGGAGCGACGAGGGGGAGGCAGCGTCATGAGTGAGGCAGGGCGGACGTGTCAGCGTCCCGGCTGCGGCGGGACCTACGAGGACATGGGCGGCGGCGAGCTGTACTGCGACACGTGCGGTCTCGCGCCGGTCGTCGCGGCGGGCGGCGCGCTCGGCTCGACCCCGACCGGCGTGGCCGGGGCCGGGGGCCGGGGTTCGCGCGGGTCGCGGGGTTCCTCGGGCAGCGGCGGCTCGCGCTCCAGCGCCCGCAGTTCGCGCACCTCGTCCCAGTCGTCGCGCTCGTCGAAGTCCCGGCGCTCGGTGTCCGGGCGGCTCTCCCGAGCCGTCTCGGGCCGCTCCACGGGCCGTTCGGTGTCGGTGCGCAGCTCCGGTTCCGGCGCCGGTTCCACCGGGCGCGGGCGGCTCGGCGTCGGTCTCGTCGAGGTACCGGCGGTGCCGCGGCCCGACCCGCGCGAGATGGTCATGGACCACCCGGAGGTGCCCGAGCGCAAGCGGTTCTGCTCGCGCTCGGACTGCGGGGGGCCGGTCGGGCGCTCGCGCGGCGAGCGGCCGGGCCGCACGGAGGGCTTCTGCACCAAGTGCGGCCACCCGTACTCGTTCGTGCCCAAGCTGAAGTCCGGCGACGTGGTGCACGGCCAGTACGAGGTGGTGGGCTGCCTCGCGCACGGCGGCCTCGGCTGGATCTACCTGGCCGTGGACAAGGCGGTCTCCGACCGCTGGGTGGTCCTCAAGGGCCTGCTGGACACCGGCGACCAGGACGCGATGGCGGCGGCGATCTCCGAGCGGCGCTTCCTCGCCGAGATCGAGCACGCCAACATCGTGCGGATCTACAACTTCGTCGAGCACCTCGACCAGCGCACCGGCTCCCTCGACGGCTACATCGTCATGGAGTACGTGGGCGGCAAGTCGCTCAAGGAGATCGCCAACGCCCGGCGCTCCCCGCAGGGACGGCGCGACCCGCTGCCGGTCGAGCAGGCCTGCGCGTACGGCATCGAGGCGCTGGAGGCGCTCGGTCACCTGCACAGCCGCAAGCTGCTGTACTGCGACTTCAAGGTCGACAACGCCATCCAGACCGAGGACCAGCTCAAGCTCATAGACATGGGCGCGGTGCGCCGCATGGACGACGACGAGTCGGCGATCTACGGCACGGTGGGCTACCAGGCCCCGGAGGTCGCCGACGTCGGCCCGTCGGTGGCGTCCGACCTGTACACGGTCGGGCGGACCCTGGCCGTGCTGTCGTTCGACTTCCAGGGCTACACCACCGTCTACGCGGACTCGCTGCCGGACCCCGACAGCATCGAGGTCTTCCGGGACTACGAGTCGTTCTACCGCCTGCTGGTGCGGGCCACCGACCCGGATCCGGCCCGCAGGTTCGCCTCCGCGCAGGAGATGGCGGAGCAGTTGACGGGTGTGCTGCGCGAGGTCGTCTCGCTCCAGACGGGCCGGCCCAGGCCCGCCGTCTCCACGCTGTTCGGGCCCGAGGTGCGGGTGACGGACACGGAGTTGTTCCCGCGCCTGGACGGCGAGGTGTCGCGGCTGGGGGCCAGGGTGCCCCCTGCGAGAGGACGGCGGGGCGGCTCCGGTGCGGCCCTGCCGACCGGCGCGGGACCCGCGCCCGCGCTGCCGGGCGGGTCCCCTCCCGCTGTGGGCGCGCCGGGCGGGACCGTCGCGCACGCCCCGCACGCCCCGCACGCCCCGCAGGTCGCCGCGGGGACGGGGGCGACGGCGGGTACGCCGGTGGCCGCGTCCGGGGGCGCGAGCGCCTCGCTGCCGGGTGCGGTCAGCGCGGTCGGAGGTCTCGGCACCGGGGCCGCAGGACTGGTCAAGGATGCCGACGCGCCCACCGCCTCGCTGGCGCTGCCGGTCCCCCGGGTCGACGCCGGCGACCCCAACGCGGGCTTCCTGGCGGGCCTGATGGCGTCCGCGCCGGCCGAGCTGCTGACCGCGCTGGCCGCCGCTCCGGCGCCGTCGACCGAGACCCGGCTGCGGCAGATCCGGGCCCGGCTGGAGAACGGCGACGCGTCCGGCGCCCTGGAGGCGCTGGAGAGCCTGGAGGGCGAGCGCCCCGACGACTGGCGGGTGGTCTGGTACCGCGGTCTTGCCGCGCTGGTGACCGGCGCCCACGAGGACGCCGCGCTGGCCTTCGACGCGATCTACGACGCCTTTCCCGGCGAGATCGCGCCCAAGCTGGCGCTCGGCCTGTGCGCGGAGGTGCTGGGGCAGCTCGACAACGCCGCCGAGTACTACCGGCTGGTGTGGTCCTCCGACCCGAGCCACGTCAGCGCGGCGTTCGGGCTGGCCCGGGTGCAGCTGGCCGCGGGTGACCGGGCGGCCGCCGTACGGACGTTGGAGTCGGTGCCGGAGTCGTCCGTCCACTGCACCGCGGCGCGCGTGGCGGCCGTCCGGGCGCGGCTGCGGCAGCGCACCGCGGCCGCGGGCGACCTGCGGTTCCTGGACGACCTGATCGCCGGCGCGCGGCAGGTCGAGGCGCTGGACGTGTACGGTCTGGATCCGGCGCGGCGCGAGCAGCTGTCGGCCGAGGTCCTCGGGTGCGCGCTGGACTGGGTACTCTCCGGAGGTCGGGGTTCCGTCCCTCCCGCCGCCGGGGGACGGACGCTGCTCGGCAGCGGCCTGGACGAACGCGGCCTGCGTTTCGGCCTGGAGCGTTCGTACCGCACGCTGGCCCGGCTGGCGCGGGGCGGCGAGGAGAGGATCGACCTGGTGGAACGTGCCAATCGTTACCGCCCCCGGACGTGGGTGTAGTTGATGTCGCAGAAGCCCCAGCAGGCCGCCGTGCCGAAGTGCCCGAGCTGCGAGGAACCCCTCGAGTCGGGTGACCGGTTCTGCGGTGCGTGCGGATACGACCTGTCCGTCGTGCCCGCGCGGCCCGAGGACAGCCCGACCCTGGCCATCAACGGCGCGGTGCCCGCCCCGGACGGCGTGGACTGGCCCGTGGCCCGGGACTCGGACGGCCACGGCCACCCCGCCCCCGTGCACGCGGCGGCCGAACTGCCGGGCACCGACTCGGGCGGCTCACCGCTGCCGCCGCCCCCGCCGCCGCCCGCCGCGCCGCCTTCGGCACCCGCACCGCCTTCGGCACCCGCGGCTCCGGCGGGGGCGCCCGCGGCCGGGGTGCGCTTCGACCGGCCGGGGGAGCCCGACGAGTACCCCTTGCAGGCACCCGACCCGCGACTGACCGCCGAGCAGCCCCCGGCCCCCGGGCCGGCTCCGGCTCCCGACTCGGCCGCCGCCGAGAAGGTGTGCGTGGCCTGCCGCGCGGGCCGGGTCGACGACGACGGCTACTGCGAGAACTGCGGGCACGCCCAGCCCCGCGAACGCGACCACATGGAGCAGGAGTCGGGCCCGATCGCCGCCGTCAGCGACCGCGGCCTGCGCCACCACCGCAACGAGGACGCGTTCTCGGTGGGCTGCACCGCGCTGCCCGACGGCGCCCCCGCCTCGGTGGCGATCGTCTGCGACGGCGTGTCCTCGGCGACCCGCCCCGACGACGCCTCGCTCGCCGCGTCCCGGGCGGCCGGTGAGTCGCTGCTCGGCGCCCTGCCGCGCGGCACGCATCCGCAGCAGGCCATGCACGACGCCATCCTCGCCGCCTCGCACGCCGTCAACGCGCTGGCCGACGAGCCCGCCACCGCCCGCGAGCAGGCCCCGCACCAGAACGCGCCGGCCTGCACGCTGGTCGGCGCCGTGGTCACCGCGGGTCTGCTGGTCGTCGGCTGGGTCGGCGACAGCCGCGTCTACTGGGTTCCGGCCGACCGCGCCACCCCACCCGCCCGGCTCACCGAGGACGACTCGTGGGCCGCGCAGATGGTCGCCGCCGGTCTGATGAACGAGGCCGAGGCCTACGCCGACGAGCGCGCCCACGCGATCACCGGCTGGCTGGGCGCCGACGCCTACGAACTGGAGCCGCACACCGCGTCCTTCAAACCGGACCGCGCCGGTGTGGTCGTGGTCTGCACGGACGGCCTGTGGAACTACGCGGAGTCCGCCGAGGAGATGGCCGAGGCCGTGCCCCTGGACGCCGCCTCCCGTCCGCTGCACGGCGCCCGCGTGCTGGTGGGTCACGCCCTGGACGGCGGGGGCCACGACAACGTAACAGTGGCCCTCCTGCCGTTCCCGGCCCCGCCGCAGGGGGCAGGATCGGCCTGAGGCCCCCGCGCGTACACGGGTGGAGGGGCGGCCTCGCGGACCGCAGGGGGCGGTCCGCGCCAGCAAGCCAAGACCCCCACCGCTGTGGGGACGTAGAGGGGGATGCGATCCGGCATGGCCAATTTCTCGAAGTCGAACGTGCCGCAGTTCGCGGTGGACGTCTACCAGAACGAGTACCTGCCCGAGGGCGGCCGTGAGGTCAACGCGATCGTCACGGTCACCGCGACCGGCGGCGGCACGGTCGGGAGCGCGGTCGCCGCGCCCCACCTGTACTCGCCCGGCCAGGGGCCGTCCGCCGCCGTGGCGTTGATGGTGGACTGCTCGGGCTCCATGGACTACCCGCCGACCAAGATGCGCAACGCCCGCGACGCCACGTCCGCCGCGATCGACACCCTGCGCGACGGCGTGCACTTCGCCGTGGTCGGCGGCACCCACGTGGCCAAGGAGGTCTACCCGGGCGGCGGCCGGCTCGCGGTCGCGGACGCCACCACCCGGGAGCAGGCCAAGCAGGCGCTGCGGCGGCTGAGCGCGGGCGGCGGCACCGCCATCGGCACCTGGCTGCGGCTGGCCGACCGGCTGCTGTCCACCGCGGACGTCGCCATCCGGCACGGCATCCTGCTCACCGACGGCCGCAACGAGCACGAGTCGCCGGAGGACCTCAGGGCCGCGCTCGACGCCTGCGCGGGGCGTTTCACGTGCGACGCCCGGGGCGTGGGCACCGACTGGGAGGTGAAAGAAGTCACAGGGATCGCCTCCGCCCTGCTCGGCACCGCCGACATCGTCGCCGATCCGGCGGGCCTGGCCGCCGACTTCACGCGGATGATGGAGACGGCCATGGGCAAGGAGGTCGCGGACGTCGCGCTGCGGCTGTGGACCCCGGTCGGCACCACCGTGAAGTTCGTCAAGCAGGTCGCCCCGACCGTCGAGGAGCTGACCGCCCGCCGCACCGAGGCGGGGCCGCGGGCCGGTGACTACCCCACCGGTTCCTGGGGCGACGAGTCCCGTGACTACCACGTCTGCGTCGAGGTACCGGCCGCGGACCTCGGCCGGGAGATGCTGGCCGCCCGCGTCTCCCTGGTCATCCCGGAGCCCGACGGGAGTGTCCAGAACCTCGGCGCGCAGGGTCTCGTACGGGCCGTGTGGACCGACGACATGACCGCCTCCACGTCGATCAACCCCCAAGTCGCCCACTACACCGGGCAGGCCGAACTGGCACAAGCCATCCAACAAGGGCTCGATCTGCGCAAAGCGGGAGACATCGACGGAGCAACGGCCAAACTGGGCCGCGCGGTTCAGCTCGCGGGAGTCTCCGGAAACGCGGATACGGCGAAACTGCTTGCGAAGGTGGTGGACGTGGTGGACGCGGCGGCAGGTACTGTGCGACTGAAAGCGAAGGTGGAGGAGGCCGACGAGATGACTCTCGAGACCCGGTCGACCAAGACTGTTCGTGTGAAGAAGTGACGCTCAACAACCGCGCGACACGCCCGCAAGAGAGGGAAGCTCCGACATGCCGACCTGCCCGAACGGACACCAGTCGGGTTCCGACGACTGGTGCGAGGTCTGCGGTCACCGCATGGCCGGTGCCGTGCCGCCCCCTCCGCCGCCACCGCCCCCGGGCGGCGGCTACGGCTTCCCGCCGCCCGCCGGTCCGGGTGGACCCGGTGGGCCGGGCGGCGGTCCCGGTGGCGAGCCGCAGCTGTGCCCGCAGTGCCGCACGCCGCGTGAGGGCGGTGCGCCGTTCTGCGAGGAGTGCCGGTGGAACTTCCTGACCAACACCGCCACCTCGTACACCCCGGCCGCCCCGCGCCCGCCGGCGTCCGGCGGCCCGGCGCCGCACTTCGGGCAGCCGCCCGCGGGTCCGTCGTACGGCGGCGGTGACTCGTACGACTACCAGGGCTCCCGCCCGTCCCAGGTGAACCGCCCCGCAGAACCGATCCCCCCGGGCCCGCCGCCCTTCGGCTCCGACCCGTCGGGCCGCGGTGGCCCGGGCGGCCCCGGTGGTCCGGGCGGCCCTGGCGGCCCTGGCGGACCTGGCGGACCCGCAGGTGGCCCCGACGGCCCCTTCGGCCCCGGGGGGCCCGGGGGTTCTGACCGGCCCGGCGGGCCTGGTGGTTTCGGCAGCCCCGACGGACCCAACCGTCCCGGCGGTTCCGGCGGCCCCAACGGCGCCGGCGGTTTCGGCGGGCCTGGCGGCCCGGGTGCCCCGGGTGCCCCGGGTGGCCCCAACGGTCCGGGCGGCCCCGGTGGGCCCAATGGTCCCGGCGGTTTCGGCGGGCCTGGCGGCCCCGGTGGCCCCGGTGGTCCCGGCGGTTTCGGCGGGCCTGGTGGTCCCAACGGCCCAGGTGGTCCCGGCGGCCCTAACGGCCCCTCCGGTCCTCCGGCCCCGCCCGGTTTCGGCAGCGACCCCTCGCGTCCGGTCCCGCCTCCGCCCGGCCCCGTCCCGCCCCCGCCCGGTGGCACCGGCGGGCCGGGTGGGCCCGGCGGCCCCGGCGGCCCCGGTGGCGCTCCGCAGGGGTTCCAGGCCGGTCCGCCGGCCCCGCCCGCCTTCCCGCAGGAGGCCAACCGCCCGCAGCAGGGCGGCCCGTCCTTCGGCGGCGGTGACGACTGGGTGCTCTCCCCGCCGACGTCCGGCGCTCCCGGGGGTCCCGGCGGCCCGGGTCAGGCCCAGGGCGGCGGCTACGGCTACCCGCAGCCCGGCGCCACCCAGGCACCGCCGCCCCCGCCCGGCCAGGGCTTCCCGCAGCAGCCGCAGCGGCCCCAGCAGCCGGCCACCTGGTCGGCGACGATCGGCCCGGACCGCGAGTACTTCATGGCGATGATGCAGCGCTCCGGCCCCGAGGCCGCGGGCCTGAACCTGCCCGCGTACTCGCCCGAGCAGCAGCGCACGCTCACCGGCAACCAGATCACCATCGGCCGCCGCAGGCACTCCACCGGCGACACCCCGGACATCGATCTGGCCGTGCCGCCGGAGGACCCGGGTGTCTCGCACCAGCACGCGGTGCTGGTGCAGCAGCCGGACGGCAGCTGGGCGGTCGTCGACCAGAACTCGACGAACGGTACGACGGTCAACGGCGGCGAGGAGCCGATCCAGCCCTTCGTGCCGGTGCCGCTCCAGGACGGCGACCGGGTGCACGTCGGCGCGTGGACGACGATCACGGTCCGCCGGGGATAGCGAGAGGCGGTCGCCGTCAGGCGAACGGCCAGGCGTACGGCCCCTCGGGGTCGTCCAGCCACGCCCAGGCCCGTTCGCCGCTCACGGTGATGCCGTAGCGCTCGCGGCGCGGGGCGTCCTCGCGGTCCCACAGCGCGTACGCCTCCTGCGGATCGAGCCCGCCCCGGCTCAGCGACAGCAGGAAGCGGAACAGGTCGTCCTCCCGGGCCCGCCGCGGTACGCCGCCCAGGCCCGGTGTCTCGGGCGCGGCGCGGTCCGCGCCGCGCAGCGGTACGAAGTACGCGGGCGTGTGCAGGAAGCGCCCCTCGGCGTGCTCGGCGTCGCGGACGGTGAGGACGACGAGGCCGGTGGCCAGCGGGGTCAGGATCCGGCCGCCGGGACGGCACTGGGCCGGCCAGGCGCGCGGCACCGAGGGCAGTGTGCAGGTGGCGAGGATCCGGTCGTAGGGGGCGCGTTCCGGGACGCCGCGGGCGCCGTCGCCCGTGACGACGGCCGGGTGGTACCCGGCGGCGTCCAGGTGCCGGCGGGCCGACTCGGTGATCTCGGGGTCCAGGTCGACGGTGGTGACCAGGTCGTCCGCGCCGAGCCGGTGGGCGAGCAGGGCCGCGTTGTAGCCGGTCCCGGCGCCGATCTCCAGGACCCGGTCGCCGTCCCGCACGTCCAGCTCCACCAGCATCATCGCCATCAGCGAGGGCTGGCTGCTGGAGGAGAGCAGTTCGCCGTCGCGCATCCGCGTCGCCAGCGGGGCGTCCGCGTACGCGCCGCGCACCCAGCGCTCGCGGGCGCCCGGGTCGGGGTCCTCGCCCCACCGGCGTTCGTAGCCGCCCCGGACGCCGACGTAGTAGTACGGCACGAAGAGGTGGCGCGGCACCTCCCGGAACGCCTCCCGCCACACCGGGTCGGCCGTCCAGGCGCCGCTCAGCTCGATCTCCCGCACCAGCCCCGCCCGCGCGGAGGCGGCGAGGCTGTCCAGGTCCTCGTACCCGCCCATGCCTCCACAGTACGGGCCGGGCGGGCCGCGGGCAGGGTCCCGGCGGGGTCCTAGGTCTTGAGTCCTATGCCCCCGGGTCTGAGACCATGGACGGCGTGAATGAGATTCGGCGCGGCACGCTTCAGGAGCAGACCTTCTACGAGCAGGTCGGCGGGGAGGAGACCTTCCGCCGACTCGTCCACCGCTTCTACGAGGGGGTCGCCGAGGACCCGATCCTGCGGCCGATGTACCCCGAGGAGGACCTGGGTCCGGCCGAGGACCGCTTCGCGCTGTTCCTCATGCAGTACTGGGGCGGCCCCACGACGTACAGCGACAACCGCGGCCACCCGCGGCTGCGGATGCGGCACGCCCCCTTCGCCGTCGACCGGGCCGCGCACGACGCCTGGCTGAAGCACATGCGGGTCGCGCTCGACGAGCTGGGCCTGTCCGAGGAGCACGAGCAGACGCTGTGGAAGTACCTGACGTACGCCGCGGCCTCGATGATCAACACCCCGGACTGACCGGTCCCGTCGTCCGGTCTCTGGGCACATTCCGGTCAGCCGACGCCGGATTCCGGTCACAATCCGGTCAAGTCCAAGTCCCAAGCGCTTACTTCCGCACCTCCTCCTCTGACAACATCCCGGAGAGGTCTGGACAACAGCGGCGGGGGGCCGGGTGGCAGGGTACGGGGGGCTCATGGGGTTCGTGCTGCTGCGGGCGCGTGCGCACCGCCTGCTGCTGGCCGCGGCCCTGCTCACCGTCCTGCTGACCACCACGGTGCTGGCCACCCTGACCGCCTACTCGGGCGCCATCGGCGACGCGGCCCTGCGGCACTCCCTCGCGGACTCGCGCACCGGGGCCGACGCCGCGCTGATCGTGAAGGCGGACGTGCCGGCGGCACAGCGGTCGGCGGCGGACGCCACCGTGCGCGAGGGCGCCGCGAAGACCTTCGACGGGCTGCCGCGGACGGTACGGACCCTGGTGCGCTCGGGCCCGTACGCGCTGCCCGGCTCCCTGCGGCCCCCGACCGAGCGGTCCGGCGACCCCGATCTGACCTTCTTCGCGGCGCTCGACCCGACGCAGGTCCGCGTCGACGAGGGACGGCTGCCCGGGGACGGGGGCGATGGCGGCGGCGAGGACGGCGGCGGGGAGTCCGGCGGCGCGGTCGAGGTGGCGGTGCCGGTGGCCGCCGCCGAGCGCACCGGCGTCGGTACCGGCGACCGGCTCACCCTCACCGACCGGCTCGACGGCCCGGCCGTCGACATCGTGGTGAGCGGCCTGTACCGGCCGGTCGACGCCGGGTCACCGTACTGGCGCCTCGACGACCTGGCCGGGCGCGGCCTCCAGCAGGGCGGCTTCACGACGTACGGGCCGCTGCTCGCCCCGCCCGGTGCGCTGAGCGGCGGCCGGGTCAGCGCGGGGTCGTCCGGATGGCTGGTGACGGCGGACTACTCGTCGCTGACGACCGGGCGGACGCAGGAGCTCGGGGACGCGGCCCGGGGCGGCCTGGCGTGGCTGCGCGAGCAGCAGGTGCTCAGCGGCACCACCGCGGCGACCACCGAACTGCCCGCGATCCTGGAGCGTCTCGACCGTTCGCTGGAGGTGTCCCGTTCCACCCTCCTGGTCATCGCCTCGCAACTGGTGCTGCTCGCGGGCGGCGCGCTGCTGCTGGTGGCGCGGCTGCTGAGCGTGGAGCGGGCGGGCGAGCTGCGGCTGCTGCGGGCGCGCGGCGCCTCCCGGGCCCGGCTGGCGGCCGGCTCCGCGCTGGAGGCGCTGATGCTGGCCGTGCCCGCGCTGGTCTGCGCGCCGCTGCTGGCCGGGCCGCTGGTCCGGCTGCTGGCCGGGCAGGGGGCGCCGGCCCGGATCGGGCTCGGCTGGGAGCCGAGCGCCGGCGGCAGCGGCACCGTGTGGCTGGTGGCGGCGGTCGCGGCGCTCGGGTGCACGCTGGCCGTGACGCTGCCCGCGCTGACCCTCGCGCCGGAAGCCGGCGGCGGACGGCCCCGGGCGCTGCCGGGCTGGCTGCGGGCCGGCGCGGACGTGGGTCTGCTGGTGATCGCCGGTATCGCCTACTGGCAGCTGGACCAGCAGACCTCCTCCGCCGCCGGGACGGGCGACACCGACACCCCGGGCACCCTGGGGGTCGATCCGCTGTTCGTGGCGACGCCCACGCTGGCGCTGCTGGCCGGGACGGTGCTGGCGCTGCGGCTGCTGCCGCTGGTGGCGCGGCTCGCGGAGCGCCGGGCGGCGAGCGGGCGCGGCCTGTCGGCGGCGCTGGCGGGCTGGCAGCTGAGCCGCCGTCCGATGCGCGGGGCGGGTCCGGTGCTGCTGCTGGTGCTCGCCGTGGCGCTGGGCACGGTGGCGATCGGGCAGGGCGCCTCGTGGTCCCGTTCGCAGGACGACCAGGCCGACTTCCGCACGGGGGCGCCGATCCGGGTGGAGGCCTCGGGCACGCCCGGCCCGGGCCGCACCGACCTGGTCGCGGGCGTCCCGGGGGTGGCGGAGGTCGCCCCCGCGGCCCGGTCCGAGGTCTCCCTGTCCGGCGACCGGACGGCGACGGTGCTCGCGCTGGACACCTCGCACGCGGCGGGCCTGCTGCTGATGCGCCCCGACCTGGCCGACCAGTCGCCGCGCGGGCTGCTGTCCGGCATGGCGCCGGAACAGCCGTCGAAGGGCGCGACGATCCCGGCGGGCACGGCCCGGCTCACGCTGGCGGCGACCCTGGCGGTCGCGGGCACCGGCCCGGACGCCGGTCCGGACGCGGACCCGGGCACTGATCCGGGCGCCGACCCGGGCGCCGCCGGCTCCCGCTCGGCGGACGTGACGGTCGTCGTCGAGGACCGCTGGGGCAGCCCGTACCGGCTGGCGGCCGGTTCCCTGGCCGCCGACGGCCGGGAGCACACCCTGGACATGGACGTCTCCGCGGGACCGCTCACCCTGACCGGCGTCGAGTTCACGGTGGTCCAGCCCGGCGGCCGGGGCGAGGAGCACCGGCTGACGGTACGCCGGGTGACGGCCACGGCCGCCGACGGAACCGCCCGGCCGGTGCCGCTGCCGGACGCCTGGACGGCCGGGTCGGAGCTGGCGCCGCCGTCGGTCACCCCGGACGCGGCGGGCGCCCCGTCCACTCCGCGCCTGCTGAAGTCGGGGCCGCTCGCCGTCGAGTACTCCACGGGCCACTCGGAGGCCGACAGCTGGAAGATCAGCACCCTGACCGTGCGGCTGCGGGTCGCGCAGCCGAAACCGGCCGAGGTGACCGCCGTGGCCACCGACCGCTTCCTCGACTCCTCGGGCGCGAGCACCGGGCAGCGGGTCACGGTGCTGATCGGCGGCCACGACGTCCCGGTGCGGATCGTGCGCTCCGTGCGCGAGCTGCCGGGCACCGGGCCCGAGACCCCCTCGGCGCAGTTCGGCGGTGCCCTGCTGGTCGACCTGCCCGCGGTCAACCGGCACCTGCAGGCCAAGTACGGCGCTTCCGTCGCGCCGACCGAGTGGTGGCTGCGGGCCGGGCCGGGCAGGACCGACGAGGCGGCGGCGGGCCTGCGGGACTTCCCGGACACCGCACCGGCCCGGGTACTGGTGCGCGACGAGGTCGCCGAGCGGCTGCGGGACGACCCGTTCGGCGCCGGTCCCGGGGCGGCGTTCGCCGCGGCGACCCTGGTGGCGGCGGCGCTCGCGGCGGTCGGCTTCGCGGTGAGCGCGGCCGGGTCGCTGCGCGAGCGGGGCACCGAGTTCTCCGTACTGCGCGCCCTGGGCGCCTCGCGCCGCCGGCTGGCCCGCACGGTCGCCGCCGAGCAGGGCGTGCTGATCGGCCTCGCGCTGCTGACCGGCGCCGCCCTGGGCGCGGTCCTGACCCGGGCGGTGATCCCGCTGACCGTACTGACCCCGCAGGCCACCCGGCCCGTGCCGGACGTGCACGTGGCCCTGCCGGGTGACCGCATCGCCCTGCTGCTGGCCGGCATGGCCGTCGTCCCGCTCCTGGTCACCGCGGCACTGGCCCTGCGCCGCACCGACACGACGGTGACCCTCAAGGACCACGGAGGTACCGGACGGTGAGCCCCGTGACCGCCCCGCCACCGGCCGAGAAGGCCGCCACCGTGCCGGTGACCGCCGCCGTGCCGGTGACCGCCATCGTGCCGGTGACAACCGCCGCGTCGGTGACCGCCGCCGCACGGGCATCGCGCCGCATCCGCACGACGGCGGCCCCGGAAGGACAGGGAGGTACCGGACGGTGAACCGCGTGACCGCCCCCTGGGTGCGCACCCGGCTGCGGGCCGCCCCCGGCGCCGCCGTCGCGCTGGCGGTGCTGGTCGCGCTGACCGCGTGCCTGGCCGCCGCGTTCCCCCGGGCGCTGGACCGGTACACGGACGCCGGTCTGCGCCAGGCCGTGGAACGCACCCCGGTCGACGAGAGCAGCATCCTGGTGACCGCGGGTCCCGACCTCGACGGCGGGGTGGCCCACACGGAGGACAGCGTCCGTCCCGAACGCCTCACCGAGCTGTACAGGTCCACCCTCGACACGGTCGAACGGCCGCTCGTCATCGACGGGAAACGGTCCTCCTACGGCGTCCGCGCCACCGACACCCTTCCCTCGCCGGACGAGTGGCTGCCCCGGCCCGACGGCCTCCCCGCGGAGATGCTCCTGGCCGCCCCGCACGGTCTCGCCGACCACACCCGGCTGCGCTCCGGCCGGCTGCCCGAGGTCCCCGGCGGGGAGGCGGGCATCGAGACCACCGAGGTGCAGGCCGCGGTGACCGAGGAGACGGCCCGCACACTGCACATCGAGGTGGGCTCGGTCATCCACGTCTCGGCCCACCGCGACCTCACCGTCCGCGTCACCGGCATCGTCACGCCCGAGGACGCCGACAGCCCCTACTGGTCCGTCGACTCCCTGCTGCGCGGCCCCTCCCTGCGGCGGGTGCCGGGACCGATGGGTGCCTCCAACCCCTCCTACTGGGTCGGCGGTCTGCTGCTCGCCCCCGAGGCGGCGCCCGCGGTACTGGGCGCGACCTCCACGGTCCGCTACTGGCACCTGACCCCCTCCCCGGACGCCCTGCACAGCCGCGACCTCGACGGGCTCGCCTCCGCCGTGGCCTCCCTGGAGTCCGGTCCCGGCCTGGAGCGGCTGCACGCGACGATCAACCCGCTCACCGACGTCACGACGGGACTCGACGCCGCCTTCACCTCGTACGAGGAACTCCGCGGCGACATCGGCCCGCTGGTCGTCGTCGCCGCGTCGGGCGCGGGCACGGTCGCCGCCGTGGTCCTGCTGATGGCGGGCGGCCTGGCCGGCGAGCGGCGCCGCGCCGAACTGGCCCTGCTGCGCGCCCGCGGCGCCTCCGTACGGGGCATGGTGGGGCGGCTGCTCGCCGAGACGGCCGTCGTGGCCGTGCCCGCGGGTGCCCTCGGGTTCGGCACGGCCCTGCTGGTCCTGCCCGGCGCCCGGCTGCTCCCCGCGCTCTGGGCCGCCGCCGCGGTCACCGCCCTGGCCGCTCTCGCGCTGCCGCTGCGGGCCGCCGCCGCCCACCACGCCGTACGGATCCACGACGGCCGGCGCGACGTGGCGTCCGCGCGGGCGTCCCGGCGCCGTACCGTCGCCGAACTGACCGTCGTGGTCCTCGCGCTCGGCGCGGTCGAGATGCTGCGCCGGCGCGGCGCCACGGACGGCGCCGGTGACCTGGTGGCGGTGGCCCCGGTCCTGGTCGGGGTGATCGCCGCGCTGGTGCTGGTGCGCCTGTACCCGCTGCCGCTGCGCGGGCTGGCCCGCCCGGCCAGGCGGCTGCGGGGCGCCGTCGGGCCGCTCGCGCTGGCCCGGGCGGGCCGTACCTCCGCCTCCGCCGTGCTGCCCCTGCTCGCGCTGCTGACCGCGTTCACCGTGGCGGCGTTCGGCGGGTCGGTCCTCAACGGCGTGGCCGACGCCCGCGACCGGGCGGCACTGCTCTCGGTCGGCGCCGACGCCCGGGTGGAGGCGGAGGCCGCGCTGCCCGCCGGGCTGGCCGGCCGTCTCGGGCAGGCGCCCGGGGTGCGGGAGGTCACCGAGGTCGGCATCGACTACCAGGCCAAGATCCAGGACGGCCGCCAGTCGCTGCCGCTCGCGACGGTGGACCCGGGCGGCTACGCGGCGCTGGCCGGCCGAACGGGTCTCGGTGCCTTCCCCGCGGGCGAGCTGGGGCGGCCCGACGGCGCCGGTTCCGAGGGCGGGTCCGGTTCCGAGAGCGACTCCGAGGGCGGCTCCGGGGACGCCGTCCTGCCGGCGCTGGCCTCTCCCGCGGTCGCCGAACGGCTGGGCAGCGGCACCTTCCGGGTGCGCCTGGCCGACGGCACCCTCGCCACCCTGCGGATCGCACTGGTCCGCGACCGCACTCCGGCCGTGTCCGGCGACGACTTCCTCGTCGTGGACCGGGCCGGACTGCCGGCCGCGGCCACCCGGCCGAACGTACTGCTGCTGACCGGCGGCGACCTGGACGCGGGCGCGGTGCACCGGGCGGCGGACGGCGCCGGCACCGTCCACCTGCGGTCCGAGGAGCGCGGCGGCTACGTGGACTCCCCGCTGCAGTCCGGCGCGGAGCGCATCTACACGGCCGCCGTGGCCGCCGCCGCCGGCTACGCCGCCCTGGCCCTGCTGCTGTCCCTCGCGAGCGCCGCCCCCGAACGCGCCGCGCTCCTCGCCCGGCTGCGCACCATGGGCCTCACCCGCGCCCAGGGCCGCCGCCTGCTGGTCCTGGAGTCCCTCCCGCAGGCGCTGCCCGCGGCTCTGGGCGGCATCCTGACCGGCTGGGCCGCCGTGCGCCTCCTCTCCCCCGGCATCGACCTGACGACCCTCGCGGTGCCGGCGGCGACGTCCCCGGCGGGGCGCGCGGAGCTGAGCGCCGACCCGTGGTCGCTGGCCGTCCCGGCGGTGGCGGTGCTGGTCCTGGCGGTGGGAGTGGCGGCCGTCCAGGCATGGTGGTCGGGCCGGCGCGGAGCGGTGACGGAACTCAGGGCGGGCGACGCGCGGTGAGGGCGCGAACCCGGACACGGCGGACCGCGGACGCGGACACGGAGGAGACCCCATGACGACCGACCCCACCCTCGCGGAGCTGGCCGACCGCGCCACGGCGTCCCGGGACCGGCCCGCCTACGGGCACGACGCCCTGATCACCTGCGACCGCCTGGTCCGGATCTTCAGCGCGGACGGGGTGGAGGTGCAGGCCCTGCAGGGACTCGACCTCCTGGTCCGGGAGGGCGAGCTGATGGCCCTGGTGGGCGCCTCGGGCAGCGGCAAGTCCACGCTGATGAACATCCTGGCCGGTCTGGACACACCCACCGCCGGGGCGGCCCGGGTCGCGGGGCGGGACCTGCTCGCGATGACGGCGAAGGACCGCCTCGCCTACCGCCGTACGGTGGTCGGCTTCGTGTGGCAGCAGACGTCCCGGAACCTCATGCCCTACCTGACGGCCGCGCAGAACGTGGCCCTGCCCATGCAGCTGTCCGGCACCGGCGGACGCCGGGCGGCCCGCGCCGAACGCGCGCTGGAGCTGCTGGACCTGATGGGCATCGCGGACTGCCGCGACCGGCGCCCGCAGCAGATGTCCGGCGGGCAGCAGCAGCGGGTCGCCATCGCCGTGGCCCTCGCGGGCAACCCGTCCTTGCTGCTGGCGGACGAGCCGACGGGCGAGCTGGACTCCCACACCGCGGAACAGATCTTCGCCGCGTTCCGCACGGCCAACGAACACCTGGGCACCACGGTCGTCATCGTCACCCACGACCAGGCGGTGGCCGGCGAGGTCCGCCGCACCGTCGCCATCCGCGACGGCCGCACCTCCACGGAGGTCCTGCGCCGCAGCGAGGTGGACGCCGAGACCGGCCACGAGACGGTGGTGGCCCGCGAGTACGCCATGCTCGACCGGGCCGGCCGGCTCCAGCTGCCCGCCGACTACACCGCGGCCCTCGGCATGCGCGACCGCGTCGCCCTGGAACTGGAGAGCGACCACATCGCCGTACGCCCGGACGACAGCGAACCCCAGCACTGAGCGGCGGGGGCCGCGTGGGCGGCGGGGCGGCGGGGGGCGGCCTCAGCGCACACTGATGCCGAGGGCCCCGGTCCCCGCCCGCCGCAGCGCGACGGACCCGAAGGGCGTACGCAGCCGCAGCCACGCACCGGAGGACAGCAGCTTCGGCGCGCCCTCGTCCGAGCCGACGCCCTGACCTGGGCCGGAGCTCTGACCTGAGCCGGAGCCCTGGTCGGGACCGGAGCCCTGGTCGGGGCCGGATGCTGCGCGTGTCCGCAGGAACCCGAGGGACTGGGCCGCGTGCACGGCCCGCACCGGCAGCCCGGTCTCCCCGACGGTCCGGGACCAGATCTCCCGGCCGACCCGGTCCAGCTCGGCCCGGGTCCGGTCCTCGGGCGCCAGCTCCTCCGTGCGCGTACGGAACTCCGCCACCGCGGCGGCGACCAGCGCGCGCAGGGCGTCCGGGGCGGGCAGCCCCGCCTCGGTCCGCCAGCCCCCGCGCGGGGGCAGCACCCCGGCCCAGGGCGGCCCGGTCACCGCGCCCGGCACACCGGCGGTGGCCGCCCGCTCGTCCACGGACTCCAGCAGCTCACCGGCGGAGACGGTCACGTCGAGCGTGTCGTCGAGCCCGTTCTCGTACGGCTTGGCCAGCCGTGCCGCGCGGATCGCCAGCACCTCGAAGGAGGGCGGCCGGCCGAAGACGGCCAGGGCCGTGCCGGCCGCCTGGAGGCGTACCGCGGCCGAACGGTCGTAGTGCAGCAGCCGGGAGAGGAAGGCCGCGAGGTCCGCGGCCTCCCCCTCGTCGGCGAGGTGGAGCACCGTCATGCTGCGACGGCCTCCTCCTCGGCGTCGGCGTACTCCTGGAGGAACTCCCGCTCCTCGGCGGTGAGCCGCCGGGGCCGCTGTGCCTCGAAGTCGAACGGCACGATCACCGTGCAGGCGCGGACGTAGACCACGTCGCCGTCCTTGACCTCGTAGGTGAGGGTGAAGGAAGCCGCCCTGATCTCCGTGACCCACAGCTCGATGTCGACCGGGTGGTGCCGGTGGACGAGCTGCCGCTTGTAGTCGATCTCATGGCGTGCCACCACGGACCCCTGCTTGAAGTCCTTCTCCGGGCGGAACAGGAAGTCGATACGGGCCTCCTCCAGATAGCGGAGGAAGACCACGTTGTTGACGTGGCCGTACGCGTCCATGTCCGCCCAGCGCAGTGGGCAGCGGTAGATGTGCCGCAAGATCAGCCCCGGGTCAGCTTCTTGTAGGTGGCGCGGTGCGGACGGGCGGCGTCGGCGCCGAGCCGCTCGACCTTGTTCTTCTCGTACGACTCGAAGTTGCCCTCGAACCAGAACCACTTGGACTCGCCCTCGTAGGCGAGGATGTGGGTGGCCACCCGGTCCAGGAACCACCGGTCGTGGGAGACGACGACGGCGCAGCCGGGGAACTCGAGCAGCGCGTTCTCCAGGCTGCTCAGGGTCTCGACGTCGAGGTCGTTGGTCGGCTCGTCGAGGAGGAGCAGGTTGCCGCCCTGCTTGAGGGTGAGCGCCAGGTTCAGCCGGTTGCGCT
Source organism: Streptomyces sp. NPDC018026 (assembly GCF_044327745.1). Lineage (NCBI taxonomy): Bacteria > Bacillati > Actinomycetota > Actinomycetes > Kitasatosporales > Streptomycetaceae > Streptomyces > Streptomyces sp. NPDC018026. The sequence continues at coordinate 366,674 of NZ_JBIRFY010000002.1, read as the reverse complement.
CGCCGCCGGAGAGGACCCCGGCCGCCTTCTGCTGGTCCGGCCCCTTGAACCCGAAGGCGGAGACGTACGCGCGCGACGGCATCTCCACCTGCCCGACGTTGATGTAGTCCAGCTCGTCGGAGACGACCGCCCACAGGGTCTTCTTCGGGTCGATGTGCTCGCGGCTCTGGTCGACGTAGGAGATCTTGACGGTGTCGCCGACCTTGATGGTGCCGGAGTCAGGCTCCTCGAACCCCTGGATCATCTTGAACAGGGTGGTCTTGCCGGCGCCGTTGGGCCCGATGACCCCGACGATGCCGTTCCGGGGCAGCGTGAACGAGAGGTCGTCGATCAGTACCTTCTCCCCGAAGGCCTTGCTGAGGTTGTTCACCTCGACGACGACGCTGCCGAGGCGCGGGCCCGGCGGGATCTGGATCTCCTCGAAGTCCAGCTTCCGCATCTTGTCGGCCTCGGCGGCCATCTCCTCGTACCGCGCGAGGCGGGCCTTGGACTTGGCCTGCCGCCCCTTGGCGTTGGAGCGCACCCACTCCAGCTCGTCCTTGAGCCGCTTCTGCCGCTTGGCGTCCTTCTGGCCCTCGACCTTGAGGCGGGTGGCCTTGGTCTCCAGGTACTTGGAGTAGTTGCCCTCGTAGCCGTGCAGGCGGCCGCGGTCGACCTCGCAGATCCAGCCGGCGACGTTGTCCAGGAAGTACCGGTCGTGGGTGACGGCCACGACGGTGCCCTCGTACTTGGCGAGGTGCTGCTCCAGCCAGTTCACCGACTCGGCGTCGAGGTGGTTGGTGGGCTCGTCGAGCAGCAGCAGGTCGGGAGCTTCCAGCAGCAGCTTGCACAGCGCGACGCGCCGCTTCTCACCACCGGAGAGGTTCACCACCGGCCAGTCGCCGGGCGGGCAGCCCAGCGCGTCCATGGCCTGCTCCAGCTGGGCGTCGAGGTCCCAGGCGTTGGCGTGGTCCAGCTCCTCCTGGAGCTTGCCCATCTCCTCCAGCAGCGCGTCCGAGTAGTCGGTCGCCATCTGCTCGGCGATCTCGTTGAACCGGTCGAGCTTGCCCTTGACCTCGGCGACACCCTCCTGGACGTTCTCCAGGACGGTCTTCTCCTCGTTGAGCGGGGGCTCCTGGAGCAGGATGCCGACGGTGTAGCCCGGGGACAGGAAGGCGTCCCCGTTCGAGGGCTGCTCCAGCCCCGCCATGATCTTCAGAACGGTGGACTTACCGGCACCGTTCGGTCCGACCACACCGATCTTCGCGCCGGGCAGGAAGCTCAGGGTGACGTCATCAAGGATCACCTTGTCGCCGTGCGCCTTGCGCGCCTTGCGCATGGTGTAAATGTACTCAGCCAAGAGAAACCGTCCGGCAGCTTGATCAGGCAGTGGGCAGATACACCCCATCTTGCCGCACCGCCACCCCTGCGCGGAAACGCGTTCCGCCCGGGGCCCCTGAGCTGGGCTTTCCTGGATGGCATCCCGGCCCCACCTGTCACTGTCGGTCGCCGCTCCCCCGCTGCGCGGGGCTACGGTGCTGCCGTGACCAGCTCATCGGAGCGCCCTCTCCTCTTCCTCGACGTGGACGGCCCACTGATCCCGTTCGGGTCCTCGGCCGGCCATCCGGAGGTCGCCGCCACCTCCTCGACGACCGTCGACGAGGGAAACCCTCTGCTGGCCCGACTCGACCCCGGCATCGGGGCGCGCCTCACTGCTCTGCACTGCCGGCTCGTGTGGGCCACGACCTGGATGGAAGAGGCGAACGAAGTCGTCGCCCCGCGCATCGGCCTGCCGAGGCTGCCGGTGCTGGAGTGGCCGGACGCCGACGCAGGAGAAACCCCACGGGGCCTCCACTGGAAGACCCGCCCCATGGTCGAGTGGGCCGCCGGCCGACCCTTCATCTGGGTCGACGACGAGATCAGCCCCATGGACCGCCTCTGGATCGACGCCAGCCACCCCGGGCCTTCACTCCTGCACCAGGTCGAGCCGACCAAGGGCCTCAATGACGCCGACTTCTCCACGCTCGCCGGATGGCTCGATGCCGTCGCGCCGAGGTGAGCGCACCACCTCAGGGGCCGTTCTAAGACTCTCCGCCCGCAAGGCGGGGGCGCGTCAAGTCACTCGCCGGAAACGCCGCCGGCCGCGGTTCGCGCCGGTGGCGGAAATCGGGACCGAGGGCGATCGCCCATCGGGCCGTGTTCTCGTCACCGCTCGTTCCGTCGGCGGACGAACAGCAGGGCCGCGCCGCCGAGGAGTACGAGGCCGATGGCCGCGCCGCCGATCAGCGGGGTCGCGTCGGAGCTGCCGGTTTCGGCGAGGTTGGGGTTGGGCTCGGGGGAGGGCGTGACGACCGTGGCGGGGGCCGGTTCGCTGAGGGTGTGGGTGGTGTCGGACAGGGCGGCGCTCTGGGTGCGGCAGTCGAGGACGCCGGTGAAGCGCTGTTCGAAGCCGGCCGGGCCGCGGATGGTGAAGTCGTAGGCGCGGTCCTCGGGCAGCGGTACCGGTACCGTCCGGGTCTCGCCCGGCGCAATGGTGTACTCGGTGTCCAGCAGCTCGAAGGTGAAGGGCTCGTCGCCCTTGTTGAGCGCGGTGATGTCCAGGGTGCCCTCGGCGCAGTTCTTCTCGGCGGACAGGGCGGGTATCGCGCCGTCGGCGGCCCAGGTGGCGGTCGCCGTCGCCGCGACCGTCGACTCACTGGACCCGGCCAGGATCTGCGTCTGGCTCCGGCTCTCGGAGGCGAAGGCGCGGCCGACCGGCACGGTCGTCGAGGCCTGGACGGACAGCTGGGCGGTACCGGCCGCCGCGTCCTCGGGCACGTCGAAGAAGATCTGGGTGCCGTCGGTGACCTTGGTGACAGGCTCGCCCTTCTTGTCGACGATCCGTACCGCGCCCTCGCTCGTGGCGTCCACCGGCGGAGTCACCGTCGCGCCGCCCGCGTTGGTGTGGACCGTCACCGGGCCGAGCCGTTCGCCGGGGCGGCCCGAGACGGCCGGCGGGTCCAGGGCGAGGGACCCCGCGGGCTCGGCGACGTCGCGGGCGTTCTCCTCCAGGTAGTCGGCGAGCCGCTCGGCCTGCGGATCGACGGCCTCGACGTCCGTGTCGTCCGAGTAGCGCCAGATGGCGACCTGGGTACCGGCCGCCGCGTCCTCTTCGGTGAGCGCGCCGCGGAGGCCCGCCTTCTTCGCGAGCGCGGCGAGGTCGTTGACCTGCGGGTAGCTGTGCTGCAGGATCCAGCGGACGCGGCCGGCGTCCTTGTTGGTGCCCAGCGACGTCCCGCTCCAGGGGGTCTCCTGGTACTTGGCGTCCTTCTGCGTCGGGTTCTGGATGTCGACGCAGTACGTCTGCAGCATGCCGCCGCCCTCGACGGACATCTCGAACAGGCCGGCCGGCACCTGCTGGTCGCCGTCCTGACCGTGGATCACCGCGGTGCCGTGCGTCTTGAGGCCACCTATGGTGGCCGTCGCCCCGCCCTGGCCCCGCGCCGCCCCGTCCTGGGCGGCGGCCGGAGCCGCACTGGTCACCACACCGGCGACCGCGAGCGCGGACGCCAGCGCTCCGGCGGCGAGGCGCGCCGCCCCTCGACCGGGCAGAGACGGCGCAGCGTGCGAAGAAAACACCAAATTCCCCTTCGAGCAGGACCCGTTGGCGTGGGGGGAACGGTCCCACCAGCAGAATCAGCAGCCACACAGGGCTCGTTCGGCATCCTAAGGACGTAAGGGACCGGGCTTGCCGGTGATCGTCGTCCGCGCGGTGATCCGACTCGGAATCGTTATCGCCGAGAGCGTTTTCGAACAGGGATTATCGACAAATCCATCCTGTCCGGCTCCGCCTCATCCCACCGGGACGGGGTCCGGCCGCTGTTCGGGGACCGGTTCTCCCGGCGTGCCCCCGGCCGGGACCTCCCAGTTGGGTTCCGGCTGGGGCGGGGAGGTCGAGGCCTCCGTCCTGCCGGTGCGCCGGAACGCCGCCGTGCCGCGGGCGAGATCGTGCCCGATCGCCACCGCGTCGATGTCGGCCGAGGTCCGGCTCTGCCCCTCGCGCACATCGGTGCGCACCTTCAGCCTGCCCTGCACGACGACGGGGTCGCCCACCGCCAGTGACCCGGAGGCGTTGGCGGCGAGCTGACGGTTGGCCCACACCGTGAAGAAGTTGGTGTGCCCGTCCGTCCAGGCGCTCTTCTCGCGGTCCCAGTAGCGCGCGGTGACCGCGAGCCGGAAGCGCAGCGACGGTCCGTTCGCCAGGTCGCGGAAGACCGGGGTGGTGGCCACGTTCCCCACCGCGCAGATCATCGTCTCGTTCATCGCGAGTCCTCCCTCCCGCACGGGTCTGTCCCGTACGGCGGCCGGGGCGACCGCGTCCGTCGCGATCGCCGTGGAGGCCAGACTGCCCGCGGCCGGGCCGGTCCGCCGAGGGCTGTGGACCGGCCCGGCGCCTGTGGAGAACTCCGCCACCCGCACGGGTGGCAGCCGTGGACGGGCGCCGCTACCTCGTCGCCGTCGCCCCCGCCCCCAGGCCCGTCCCGGTGACCCGCGCGTACTGCTCCCGCACCTCGCGGTACCGCAGCAGTTCCGCCGCGAGCGGATCCAGCACCCTGGCCCGGCCGCAGCCCGCGGCCGCCTCCCGCAACAGGCGTTCCGCCTCATGGCCGTAGCGCCGGGCGGGGCCGCGGGCCGCCAGACGGCAGCTCCACTCGATGAGGGGGCCGCCGACGATGCCGGCCACCATCAGCAGCACGGGCACACCCAGGTTCGGCGGCACGACGCCGATGATCTGGCCCAGCAGCCACAGGCCGCCCACCACCTGGAGCAGGGTCATGGTCGCCTGGGCGAGGACCGCCACCGGCCACCATCCGGGCCGCGGCGGACGCCCCGGCGGCAGCCCCGCGCGCACCGCCAGCTCGTCGAGGGCCTCGGGCAGCCCCTGGGCACCGCGGACGGCCGCCTCCCGCATCGCCAGCGCCCACGGTGCCGGCAGTCCGGCCGAGGCCCGGTCCGAGACCGTGCGCACCGCCTGTTCGACGCGCTGACGCGCCGTGGCCTCCTCGTCCGTCTGGGCGCGCTGCGACAGCCGTCCCGTGACCGGGTCGCGCCGGTCGTGGTACCAGCGCCACAGCCGCAGCCAGGGCGTCCCGCAGGCGCGGTTGGCGTTGCGCAGCCAGGCGCGTTCGGCGGCCTCGCCCGCCGCGGTGGCGCCCACCGCGTCGGCCAGCCGGTCCGCGAACTCCTCCCGCGCCTCCTCGCTGAGCCCGGTGCGCCGCCCCGTGACGTACACGGGGCGCAGGTGCCGGGCGGCGGCGTCCACGTCGGCCGCGATGCGGCGGGCCGGGGCCTGCCGCTCGGCCACGAACTGGCCGAGCGTCTCGCGCAGTTCACCGACGCCCTCCCCGGTGAGCGCGGACAGGGCCAGCACGGTCGCGCCGGGTTCGCCGTACTCGCCCAGCGCGATGCCGTCCTCGTCGAGCAGGCGCCGCAGGTCGTCGAGGACCTGCTCGGCGGCCTCCCCGGGCAGCCGGTCGACCTGGTTGAGGACGACGAGGGTGACCTCCGCATGGCCCGCCATCGGCCGCAGATAGCGCTCGTGGAGTACGGCGTCGGCGTACTTCTCCGGGTCGACGACCCAGATGACGGCGTCGACCAGCGCCAGGATGCGGTCCACCTGTTCGCGGTGCTGCACGGCGGCCGAGTCGTGGTCGGGCAGGTCGATCAGGACCAGGCCGCGCAGCGGTGACTCGGAGTCCGGGTGCTGGAGCGGACGGCGGCGCAGCCGGCCGGGGATGCCGAGCCGGTCGAGAAGGCTGGCCGCGCCGTCGCTCCAACTGCACGCGATGGGCGCGGCGGTGGTCGGCCGGCGGACACCGGTCTCGGAGATCGTCACCCCGGCGAGGGTGTTGAACAGCTGCGACTTGCCGCTGCCGGTCGCGCCGGCGATGGCGACGACGGTGTGCTGCCCGGAGAGCCTGCGCCGCGCGGCGGCCTCGTCCAGGACGCGGCCCGCCTCGGCCAGGGTTCCGCTGTCGAGCCGGGTCCGGGAGAGGCCCACCAGTTCGCGCAGCGCGTCCAGGCGTGACCTGAGGTTCCCGTCGTAGGCGAGCGGCATCAGGGCGGCCGAGGAGGAGGCGGGCCGGCTCGGCAGGACGGCGAACTGCTCGGTCCCGCCGTTCTCGTCCACCCGCCGTGCGATCAGCCCGTCGCCCCAGGCTTCCTCCGCGCCCCCGCCCCTGCCCCCGTTGCCGGAAGCTGCCGAACCGTCGGCCGGGGCATCGGTGCGTTCCGCGCGTTCCGAGCCGCGGTGCGCCCCGGTGAGGTCGTCCGGCACGCGTGCGTGGGAGCCCTCGCGGGAGACCGCCTTCTCGGCAAGGCCCTCCTCGCCCCGACCGCCCCGACTGTCCCTGCCGCCCCGGTCGTCTCGTGGGTCTCGCTTGTCGCTACTACCCTGCGAGCCCCGTCCCTCCCGGTCGTCCCGGTCGTCGCGGCCGCCGCGCGGGTCCGGGTCGTCCCGGTCGCCCCGGCCGTGCCGTTCGTCCCGGTCGTCCCCGCGGCCCCCGCGATCCGCTCGGTCCGCTCGGTCCGCGCGATCCCCGTGATCCCGGTCGTCACGGGGGTCCGAATCGCCGGTACGGTCCGCCCGCGCCGCCTCCTTCGTCGTGTGCTCGGTGGGGTCCTGGTCAGTGACGGCGGTCACCGGTCACCTCTCCTTCTGCAGTACGGACAGCGCGGCGATGAGCTCTGCCTGCGGCTCGGGGTGCACCTCGAGACCGTCGAGCGGCGCCAGCCTGCGCTCGCGCTCGACGTGCATGACCCGGTCGACGTGTTCCTCGAGCAGCCGCCCGCCCCGGTCGCGCAGCCGCAGCGCGCCGTGGGCGCCGATCCGCTCGGCGAGCCGTTCCCCGGCGATGCGTGCGCGCCGCCCGCCCAGCAGCACGGTGGCGACCAGTCCGGCCACCACCCCGGGGTCCGGGGCCAGGTTCCGGTCCAGCTCGCGCACCTCGTCCTCGGCGTACTCCTCCAGCTCGCGCCGCCAGCGCCGTACGGCCACCCCGATGCGCTGCTCGGCGCTCTCCGGCGCGGGGACGTGGTCCGCGAGTTCGGGGGCGCCCGCCGCCGGTTCGTGCCGCCAGGCCTCGTCGACGCTTTCGTCGGCGGCCGTGACGGCGCACAGCAGCAGGGCGCTCAGGCTCTCCACCAACGAGTCGAGGAGCTCTTCCGGCGAGCAGTCGAGGGGGAAGGCCCGCCAGCGTTTCAGCGCGTCCCCGGCGAGCACGGCGCCCGCCTGCAACCGGCCCCGCACGCGCGCGTGCTCACCGTCGTAGGCGCCGTCGACGGCGGCGGTGAGCCGCAGCGCGGCGGCGTACTGCGCGGCGGTGGCACCGGCCAGCTCGGGCATCCGGGACCTGAGCGAGTCCAGGATGCCGTGCGCCGTGCGGGCCATGGCGTGGTGCCGGGCGTCGAGTTCCTGGGCCCGGTGGACGAGCCAGGACCGCAGCGGTGCCACGGCGCTGGCCGGCAGCAGGCCGCCGCCCCAGGCCGACTCGGGCAGTTCCGGGACCGTGAAGCGGGGGACGTCGCCAAGGCCGGCCTTGGTGAGCAGCGCCCCGTACTGCCGCGACACCTCGGACACCACCTGGTGGGGCACCCGGTCGAGCACGGTGACCAGGGTGGCGTCGTACTCCTTGGCGGTGCGCAGCAGGTGCCAGGGCACCGCGTCGGCGTACCGCGCGGCCGTGGTGACCATCACCCAGATGTCGGCGGCGCAGATCAGTTCGGCCGCCAGGACGCGGTTGTCGGCGACGAGGGAGTCGACGTCGGGCGCGTCCAGGAGGGCGATGCCGGGCGGAAGGGTGTCGGCGGTCTCGACCCGCAGCACGCGCGCGGGGTTCTCGCCGGGCAGCAGCAGGTCGTCGTCCGGGTCCCGGTGGGGCACCCACACGCGCGTGAGGTCGGGCAGCACCCGCATGCCGCTGAACCAGTGGTGGTCCTCCGGATGGCAGACCAGGACCGGCGTGCGGGTCGTGGGACGCAGCACACCCGCCTCGCTGATGCGACGTCCCACCAGGGAGTTCACCAGGGTCGACTTTCCGGCGCCGGTGGATCCGCCCACCACGGCCAGCAACGGCGCTTCGGGCTCCTTCAGGCGGGGCACCAAGTAGTCGTCGAGCTGTGCGAGCAGTTCGTCGCGGTTGGCACGCGCGCGTGGGGCCCCCGCGAGGGGCAGCGGGAAGCGTGCGGCCGCGACACGGTCGCGCAGGGCGGAGAGTGCGTCGAGCAGCTGAGGCCGTACGTCCAAGGTCACCACATGTGAAGAATGCCCAATTTTGAGGGAATTCTGAAGCATATGAGCATGATGAGCATGTCTGCGCGCCGACCGGACACTCCGGACGGAAGGGACTACTGGGGCGCGCGGACAGTCCAGGCATAACGAGTGGACAACACCCGATGCGCGAGACGCCAAAAGCGATGCACGATTCGTAACTGCCTGCGATTATCGGGATCGCTTCACCGAACCTCCACATCGAGCCACGGAGGGGAAGCGTCCGGGACATGGAGCCGGGAGCCCTATCCTTGTCCCCGGCGAGGTCACGGACCGGCCCACACCCGGGCACGCACGACCGAGGCCGCCACACCAGGCCCCCGTAGCTCAGTGGATAGAGCAGGCGCCTTCTAAGCGCTTGGCCGCAGGTTCGAGTCCTGCCGGGGGCGCCGGGACACCCCTCCTCCGGGAGGGCACCTCCTCCGGCGCGGACCGCGCCCCGCTCGGCCGGCGCGGGTCGGTCAGTCGGCCGCGAGGGCCGACGGGTCGTCACCCGCGCGCGCCGGGCCCTCGTCGAGCACGCCGGTCTTGGCGATGAGGAAGGCCAGCTGGGCGCGGCTGCGACTGCTGAAGGCCTCCGACGCCTTGCGCACATGGGTGGCCACGGTCCGCACGCTCATCCCCAGCCGCCCGGCGATGGCCTCGTCGGTGTAGCCGTTCACCATCAGCTGCAGGACGGACCGGCGGGTCTCGTCGGCCAGCAGGGGCGGGCGGTGCGCTCCGGGGGAGTACCGGAGCGGGGTGGCCCGCTCCCAGGCGTGCTCGAACATGCCGACGAGGTAGCGGATGAGACCCGGGTGCTCTATCGCCAGGGCGGTCTGGCTCCGCCGTTCGCCGGGGTCGGGGACGAAGGCGATGCGCTGGTCACAGACGATGATCCGGTCGAAGACCTCGTCCAGCGTGCGGACTTCCGCCCCGGCGGCGGAGATCTGCTCGACGTAGAAGAGGGTGGGGTTGTGGGTGCGGATGGTGTGCTGGTAGATCGTGCGCTGCCGCACCCCGCGCCGGAGCGCCGGCAGGTCGCTGGCGAGGGCTTTGGCCAGGAGTTCCTGCGGCCGGCCGCCACCGGGCTGGGCGGTGAGGAGTTCCTCCTGGCAGGAGTCCACGGCCGAGGCGAGGGTGGTGCTGATGACGTCCGCTCCGCTGATGACCCGCGCGGCCTGCACCCCGTCCTCGCGGTAGCTGTCGCGGTAGACCTGCTCGGCGCGGTGGATCGACGCGTGGACCGCGTCGAGCGCGTGCTGCTGACGGCCGATGGCCGCCTCCAGGGGCCGCAGGATGCCACCGGCGGCCAGCCCCGGCGGAATGGCGACCACACCGCCGTCGGGCGCCCGCCGCAGAAGACCCAGGCTCGTCAGGCACTCCGGGATTTCCTGATTTATTGAGCGTCCTTTCAAAATTCGCGCATAGAAGTTCAACCCCTTCTGGCAGATCTCATGCACCTGAATATGGTTCGGTATGTCCAGTTTCACACACATCTGTACATCCTTCAGATTCCGGCAATGCATGATCATGCCACATTTTCCTCTTGGCACAAGACCGGGTCGGGACGCAAGATCTTCAGCAGACATCACGGCAACTCGACCCGGCATTGACGGCGGGCGAAAACAGGGGGCAGCTGCATGTTCAAGACCGCGCATTTACGCACGGCGATCGCCGCGTTCACCCTTTCCGCGTTCCTTTCTCTGGGAGCGTTCGCCGCATTTTCCGACACAGCGCAGCACGAATCAGAGTTCGAGATCTCTGCCTTCACCGATTCGACGGACGACTCGCAGTGGGGATGACCATGCGCACCGAAGAGAACGAAGACGTGATCGTCGCACCCTCCACCGCCGTGCAGGTGAGGGCCCGGGTGGAGGTTCCCGTCGATGTCCCCGGCCTGGGGCGCCGGGCGAGCACCATGGTCAGTTTCGACGGACTGCACGACGGTCGCGAGCACGTCGCGCTCCTTATGCCGGGCTGGGAAAGGAAGAGCGATCCGCTGGTGCGGGTACATTCCGAATGCCTCACCGGTGACGTCTTCGGATCTCAGCGCTGCGACTGCGGTCCACAACTTCACGAGGCACTCGCCATGTGCTCCCACGAAGGCGGCATCATCCTGTATCTGCGACAGGAGGGGCGCGGTATCGGGCTGTACAACAAGTTCGACGCCTACCTGCTGCAGGACGGGGGTCTGGACACCTTCGAAGCGAATGCAGTGCTCAATTTCAGCCATGATCTGCGGGACTACCGGGTGGCGGCCGAGATGCTGAGCGCGCTGAGCGTGCCCAGAATCCGTCTGCTGTCCAACAACCCGGAGAAGGGAAACCAGCTGCGTTCGTACGGCGTTGTCATATCGGACGTCGTCGCGACGGGGACCTTCGTCAATGAGAACAACCAGGCCTACCTGACGGCCAAGCGCGAACGGGCCGGTCATGCACTCGAGGTCTGAGGGGCTCGGCCGGCCCGAGGAGCCGAGCGCGGTCGCCCCGCGGGAACTGGCCGCCATGCGCCGGGCGCTGGAGCTGGCCGATGCCGAGGTCGGGTCGACCGGTTCGAATCCCGCGGTCGGCTGCGTGCTGCTCGACGCGGAGGGCGCGACGGTCGCGACCGGTGTCCACCGGGGACCGGGCACCCCGCACGCGGAGGTCGACGCGCTGCGGCGGGCGCGGGGGCGGCAGCGCGGGACCACCGCCGTGGTCACCCTCGAACCCTGCGACCACCAGGGCCGCACCGGCCCCTGTTCCAGGGCCCTGATCGAGGCGGGGGTCCGCCGCGTCCTGTACGCGGTGGCGGACCCGAACCGGGTCGCGGCCGGCGGTGCGAGACGGCTGGCCGACGCCGGGGTCGAGGTCGTCGGCGGAGTCCTCCGGGCCGAGGCCGAGGCCGTACTGGAGATGTGGCTCACCGCCGTACGCGTCGGACGGCCCTTCGTCACCTGGAAGTTCGCCGCGACCCTGGACGGCCGCAGCGCCGCCGCCGACGGCTCCGCCCGCTGGATCAGCTCGGCCGAGTCCCGGGCGGACGCCCATGAACTGCGCGCCCGGCACGACGCCGTCCTCGTCGGCTCGGGAACCTGGCGGTCCGACGATCCCCGGCTCGACCTGCGTCACGGCGTCGTGGGACACCCTCCCCTGCGGATCGCGTTGGACGCCCGCGGTGAGCTGCCGCCGGACTCCCGGCTGCTGGACGGCGCGGCCCCTACGCTCGTGGTGACCGATCCGGCCACCGGAACCACCGACTACGGCAACACCAGCACCAGCACCAGCGGCATCGACGTACTGCGTCTGAAGACCGACGCGCGCGGGCACTTCCCGCCCCTCGACCTGCTCGCCGCGCTGGACGGCCGAGGCGTGCGGTCCGTGCTGGTCGAAGGGGGCCCCGCACTCGCCGCCTCCTTCGTCCGCGCCGGGCTCGTCGACCGTGTCGTCGCCTACGTCGCGCCCCTCCTCCTGGGCTCCGAGGGAGTCGGCGCCACCGGACCGCTGGGAATCGGGTCGATCCATGAGGCACACCGGTTCCGCATCGCCTCGGTGGACCGGACCGGACCCGACCTGCGGGTCGAACTGCGGCCTCCCGCCAGGACCGGAGGGACACGGTGACCGGATTTCTCCTCCCCAATGCCCGTCTCACACCTCGGGAACACCCGGGGGCCGCCACGTCGGCACTCCCCCCGGTCACCGTCCTCGTCCCCTTCTACCGGGAGACCGCCGCGATCCTGCGGCGCTCCGCCGACATGCTCCGGTCGCTGGACTATCCGCACGACAGGCTGTCCGTGCGCTGGCTCGTCGACGCCCGGTACCCCGAGGACGTGGCGGCCGCGGAGAACATCGCCGCGTCGGCGCGGGCGGACTTCGGCGGCGGGCTGCACGTCGTGCCGGTGCCCTCCATGACGCCGAAGGCCAAGGCCCTGAACCACGCGCTGCGTTCGGTCGACGACCCGTTCGTCGCCGTGTACGACGCGGACACGGTCCCGGACCCGCGCCAGCTGCGGCAGGCCGTGGCCGCGCTCGACGCCCGCGGCCTCGACGTCGTCGACGCCATCGAACTGCCCGAGGCGGGCGGTGACCTGGTCAACCGGATCACGCTCGCGCAGTCGGCGGCGTTCTTCGGCGCCATGGAGTACGTCAATCGCCGAACCGGCATGCACATGCTTCTCGGCAGTTCGATCTACTTCCGCCGCACGGCCCTGAGCGAGGTCGGGCCGCTCAGCGAGGACGGCGTGGAGGAGCTGTACGAGTGGGCGGTGCGGGCCGCCGCCGCCGGGGTGCGCATGGGGCGCATCGTCTCCTTCTCGTACGGGACCCGCACCTCGGTGGTCGGGCCCGCGCTGCGGCAGCGCACCCGGTGGATCCGCGGCCAACTGGACATCGGCGTCCGCTTCCTGCGCGGGAAGCCACTGCCGGCCCGGCCGCGGACCGCCGTGGCGCTGATGACCCTCAGCCTGCTCGGCCAGCTCGGCGTGCTGCCGGTGACGGCCGCGGCCGTGCGCTACCGCGCGCTGCGCCTGCCCGCCGCCGCGCTGCTCCTCGGCGAGGCACTGCGCGTGCGCAGCGTCTCGCGCGACCCGGTGTGGGAGGTGCTGCGGATCGGCTCGGGCTGGGCCCTGCTGCTGCCGTTCGAGCTCCTGGAGTCGACGTCGGCCTGGCGCGCGGTCTGGGAGCTGGCGACCGGCCGCGACACCTGGCACAAGGTACGGCCCGAGACCGGGGAGAGCACGACGTGATCAGTCTGGGCCTGCCCCGCATCCCGCAGCGCGGCCGCATCTTCTCCTCCGTCTTCATCGACACCTTCGGCTGGGGCCTGTTCGCTCCGCTGGCGTTCCTCTACTTCTCGTACAACACCGGGCTGTCCTTCTCGGCCATCGGTTCGGCGGTCAGCGCCGGCACGCTCGCCGCCCTGCCGACGGCCCTGCTGGCCGGCTGGCTGGTCGACCGGTTCTCCCCGAAGGCCGTGCTGGTCTCCAGCAACCTGGTCACGGCGCTGGGCTACGGCCTGTACCCGTTCGCCTCCGAATGGACGCTGATCGCGGTGGCGACGTTCCTGGTCATGGCCGGTGACCGCCTGTACTGGGCGAGTTGGCCGGTGATCGTGGTGGATCTGGCCTCGGGCCGCAAGCTCGACGCCACCTATGCCGCGGTCGGGACCATCAAGAACTTCACCGTGGCCACCGGAGCTCTGGCCAGCTCGGGACTGACCGTCGTCTTCGGCCACGGGGCGGCGGACCTGGTGCTGGCCCTGAACGTGGTCACGTCACTCGTCGCCGCGGTGCTGCTGGCCGGAGTCCGGATCCCGGCGACCCGGCCGGGCCCGGAGCCCGGGGCCACGCAGGAGGACCCCGGCCCGGAGCCCGGGGGCAGCCAGGAGGACCCCGGCCGGCCGGTCCCCGGCTGGCGGGACGCCTTCACGGATCACGCCTTCACCGGGTTCTGCTTCTTCTTCATGCTGCTCACCTTCGCCTGGGCCCTGCCCTCGACGATCCTGCCCGCCTACGCCGTGGAGATCATGGAGCTGCCCGACTGGACACCGGCCCTCTTCCTCGGCATCAACAGCGTCGCCATCATGCTGGCGCAGATGCCGGTGACGGCGCGGGTGTCGCACGTTCCGCGGCAGCGGCTGATCGTGCGCTCCGGGCTGATCTTCGTCGTGGTCTTCACCGGCCTCTATCTGGTGACCAAGGTGCCGGCCACCACGGCGATCGCGGTGCTCGTCCCCGTGATGCTGACCTTCACGCTGGGCGAGATGATCAGCCTGCCCGCGGCCAACGCCCTGGTGGCGAGCAGCGCTCCGGCGGCGATCCGCGGCCGTTACATGTCGCTCTTCCAGCTCTCCTGGGCGGTCTCCGGCCTCTTCATCCCGCTGCTCGCCGGGTTCGTGCTGGACCGCGGGGCGCTGTGGGTGTGCGCCGCGTTCGGCGGGATCGCCCTGCTCGCGGCGATCGGCATCCAGGCCACCGCGTACCGGATCGCACCCGCCGACCGGCCCGGCCCGACGCCCCGGGGAGCGGGAACCGCGAGAACCGGTGCTCCCCCGCCGGACCGCCCGAGTGCCGAACCGGCCTCCCTCGACCCGGGGCCGGACCTCGACCCGGAGCCGGGCGAGAGCACCCGCCCCGTGTCCACCAAGGATGTGACATGACGCAGACCTCGGCCGGTACCCACGGCCTCTCCCCCGCTCCCGCCCGCACCGCCGCCCCCGGGCTCCCCGGCATCAGGGTCATGGCCCACCCCCGGCGACGGGACCAGGCGGAGGCCCTGCTCGCCCGACTGCACGGCGAGGACCGCGCACTCGTCCTCGACCCGGACCCGGAGGGGCCGCCGAGCCCGCTGCGCACCGCGGCCGCCGCGTGGGCCGGCCCGTACGGCGAGGCGCGTCACCGGCTCGTGCTCCAGGACGACGTCGTGCCCGCCGAGAACTTCCTGGACCTGGTCGCGGAGGCCGTCCGCAGCCGCCCGGACGATCCGATCGCCTTCTACAGCAACTGGAACCACTGGAACGGCTCCGCCGTACGGCTCGCCGCGCTCAGTGGCGCCGGCTGGGCCCGGGCCATCCAGGACGAGTACGCGCCCTCGCTGGCCGTGGTCCTCCCCCGCGCGCTGGCCGCCGGCTTCGCCGACCACGCACGGCGGCTGCTCGCGCACGGCACGCCCCCGGACGACGAGGCGCTGAGCGCGTTCCTGCGGGAACGCGGCCGAGCGCTCTTCATCGCCGTCCCCAACCTGGTGGAGCACCGGGGCGGTGACAGCCTCGTGGGCAACGACGTGCAGGGGCCCAGGTTCTCGCCGTGCTTCGCGGACGACGCCGCCGGGGGCCGCACGGGTTCGTCCACCCTCCAGGCGCTGGACTTCTACCCCCACTTCTTCAAGGGGCACGTCTACGGAATCGTCCCGACGGGCCCCGGCGGCGGCCACACCAAGGCCTACTGGGACGAGACCGTCCAACGGACCGGCGTCGATCCGGTCCTGGTCCGGGAGGCGGCCCGGCGCGAACCGACGCCCGCGGCGCTGCTGCGCGACCTCGCGGGCGCCGGGCTGCACATCCACCACGCGACCGCGGCGTGGACGGCGGCCGTCCTGTACGGCATCGCCCTGGAACGCCTTCCCGCCCCCACGGGCGCCGGTTCCCGGACCCCGGACCCCGCCGTCCGCGCGCGGGCCGTCGAGACCATCCCGCTGGGCGGTCTGGCCCAGGTCGTGGGGCTTCCCCTGCTGCGCCGGGTCATGGAGCCGCTGCGCGGGCTGACCGAGGAGGGCCTGCGCGCGGGAGCGGAGCTGGCCGCGGCCACCCGCGACTGACCCGCCGGCACGCCCTTCGCCCTCCCCCCTCTCCCTCTCTCTGCTCTCTGTTCCTTCCAACTGCTCTGTCAGGAGTTCGAGAAGACCATGCGGACAGTCGACGTGTTCCACCCGCAGGCCGCGAGCAACAGCGCGGCCGTCCACGCCTCTCCCCAGACCACCGTGGCATTCAGCCCCGACGGCACCCACTACGCCAGTGCGGGGTACGACGGCCGGGTGGTCCTGTGGGACCGCTCCGGTACGTCCCCCCGCTGGGTCGGCCGTCACTCACGGCTGGTCAACGGGGTGCGGTTCTCCCCCTCGGGCCGGCTGCTCGCCAGCGGGTCGGCCGACAAGACCTGCCGTGTCTGGGAGGTGGCCACGGGCCGTCAGGTCCAGCTGCTCGCCCGGCAGCCCGACGACCTGAACGCATTGGCCTGGCTGGACGAGAACCGCCTGGTCACCGTCTCGCAGGACGGTACGGGCCGGATCTGGGACATCCGTACCGGCGTGCTCCAGGAGGGCGTCATCTTCCACGCCGACCACTGCATGTCGGTCGACGCCGCGCCCACGGGTGTCCTGGCCAGCTGCGGCGAGGACGCCACCATCCGGCTCTGGGACACCGACGGCTCCCTGCTGCGCGACCTGCCCCAGGCCGGTCACGCGGAGATGTGCCGCTGGTCCCCCGACGGCACCCTGCTCGCCGCCAGCTGCGACGACGGCTTCGTGCACATCGTGCGCACCGACGGCGAGCTGGTCACCAAGGTCGGCCCGTACACCGCCGCCGTGAAGTCGGTCGCCTGGTCCCAGGACGGCTCGCGGATCGTCATCGGCGCCTACGACAGCACGATCACCCTCTGGGACATCGCCGACTGCCGCCCGCTGGTGCGCTGGTACGGCGCGCACCTGTGGCCCCGCGCGGTGGACTGGTCCGCGGACGGCAGGACCGTGGTCGCGGGCACCTTCTCGGCCCGGCCCGCGGTGATCGACGTGCCCGAGATCCCCGCGGACGCCCTGCCCGACGAGGTGCGGGAGATCACGCTGGAGGCGTCGGTGCCCACGCACGGCGTCAATCACGTCTCGGCGGCCGGCGAGGTGCTGGCGGCGGGCGGCGACAACGGCACGATCCGCGTCTGGAGCCACCGCGGCGCCACCGCGACCGAGGTACCGGTGGGCAACGGCAGCCTGGTCAACACGGTCGCCGTCTCGGCCGAGCTGCCCGGGCTCGTCGCCTACGGATCGTTCTCCGGGCGGGTGGGCGTGGCCGATGCCGTGACCGGACGCGACGTCGCCGCCGTCCAGCGCGAGCACCCGGTGAACCGGGCGGCGTGGTCGCCGGACGGGAAGCGGCTGGCGGTCGCCGACTACGAGGGCGGGCTCGACCTGTACGCCTGGACGGGGCGCGAACTGGTCCCCGGGGTGCACTACGCGGGCCACGACGGCGCCATCAAGGACGTTTCCTGGGTGGACGCGGACCGGCTGGTCACCTACTCGACCGACCGCCGGGCCCACCTCATCACCACCGAGGGCACACTGATCCGCTCCTTCGGCGGCCACGGCGAGCTGATCAACGGCGGGTCCGTGACCACCGTGGCGGGCAGGGCGCTGCTCGCCACCGTCTCCCGCGACCGCACCAGCCGCATCTACGACCTGGAGACCGGGGAACTGCTCCAGGTGCTGGTCGGCCACGACGAGTCGGCCAAGTGCGCGGCCTGGCACCCGGGCGGCGAACCCCTGCTCGTCACGGGCTCCTACGACTTCACCGGCCGGCTGTGGGTCCTCGACCCGAAGACGCTGGCCCCGCTCCACCAGCACGTGCTGGAGGGACACGGGAGTGCGGTGAGCGCGGTCTGCTGGCTCGGGGACGACGCGGTCACCGCCTCCTGGGACAGCAAGGTGTTCACCTGGACGCCGGACGCCGACCCCGCCGGGCCGCCGGTCCCGGCCGAGCCCGCCACGGACTGGCGGGTCCGGGAGGGTTCCCGATGACCTCCCTGAGCCCCTCCCTGAGCCTGCCGGTCGCCACCCCCGCGTCGCTCGCCCTGTTCGAGGCCGAGACGGCGGTCGTACGGCGTGCCGCGGAGCGCGTGTGCCGCGCCGCGGGCGGCGGGCTCGACGATCCGGAGACGACCGCCGCGGCCCGCAAGGGCTGGGAGGAGCTGCCGGCCCGCCTTCGAGCGGCCGTCCGTGCCTTCCGCAGGAACTCGGGCGAGTGCGGGGTGACGCTGGTCACCGGCCTGCCGGTGGACGAGGCGCTCCTTCCGCCCACCCCGACGGCGGACGGCTCCGTCCGCCGGGAGGCGACGGTGCCGGCCGCCACCCTGCTGATGACCGCGGCCGGTGGTCTGGGCGACCCGGCCGCCTACGCCCCGGAGAAGTCCGGCGCGCTGGTGCAGGACGTGGTGCCGGTGCCGGGCAAGGAGGACTTCGAGGGCAACGCGGGCTCCACGCTGCTCTCCTTCCACGTGGAGAACGCCTTCCACGCGCACCGCCCGGACTTCGTGATGCTGCTGTGCCTGCGCGCCGACCACGACGGGGCGGCGGGACTGCGCACCGGTTCGATCCGCCAGGCGCTGCCCCTGCTGTCGGAGCGGAGCCGGGAGGTGCTGTTCCGTCCGGAGTTCAGCACCCAGCCGCCGCCCTCCTTCGGGACGGCCGCCGGGACCGCGCCGCCACGCCCGGTGCTGACCGGCGACCCGGAGGACCCGGACCTGCGGGTGGACTTCTCCGCCACCACGGCGGTGACGCCCGGGGCGCGTCGGGCGCTCGTCGAGTTGGAGGCGGCCGTCGACGCCGCGTCCCACACGGTGCGTCTGACGCCGGGAGACCTCGCCATCGTGGACAACCGGGTGACCACGCACGGCAGGACGGCCTTCCGGCCACGCTACGACGGGGGCGACCGCTGGCTGCTGCGCACCTTCGCGGTGGCCGATCTGCGACGCTCGCGTGACCATCGCCCCGGCGACGGTCACGTGCTGAGTCACTGAGCACCGCCGCCGACCGGGAGCCGAGGGCATGTCACCACCCTTGATCACGGGGCTGCACATCAACGCCGTAGCCCTCGGGGACTCCTGCCGGATCTGCGCGATCTGGCGGGTGAGCAGGCCGGCCGGGCAGCGGTCGGCCTGCGCGCCCGTCCTCGCGCTCCTGCTCCCCCGTCGTGGCACGGAGCAGGACTGGGCCGCCGAGACCGCGCTGCGCGCGCTCGGGGAACGGCGGTTGGGCGACGGCCCGGTCTGCATCGACCTCGCCACCACGGTGGACGGCATCGCCGTGGACGCGCTGCGGCCGGGTCTGTGCGAGTCCGGTCTGCTGGAGGCGTCCCGCGCGGCGCTGGGCGAAGGGCACCAGGAGTGGGCCGAGTTGGCGCGCGGGAATCCGTCGGCCTTTCACGCCGCGGCGTCCGACGGCTATGTGCTGCTGCGCCATGCCGCGGTGGTGACCGAAGGCGACGCGGCGGGCCCGGGCGGCCGCGTCGCCGTCGTCCACGTCCGGGAGCACCGGGTCCTGCGGGCCTACGGCGCGGCACTTCTCGCCCATGCGGGGGCGGGGTCCTAGCCCCCGATGGACAGGGGCGATCATGGTGGTTACGACGGGCAGTTGGACTGTTGGACGGTTGGACGGGCCGAGGAGGAGCGATGCGGATCGAACCGGTGGACTGGGTGGAGATCCCGGCGGGAGTGGTGCGCCGGGGCACCCCGACGGACGACATTCCGCTGGTGGCCGAGCGTTACGCGGACACCGGGGTGCCGGTGGAGTGGTACCTCAAGGAGGCGCCGAGCACGGAGATCCGGCTTCCGGCCTTCCGGCTCGCCCGTACCCCCGTCACGGTCGGGCAGTGGTCCGTCTTCGCCGCGGCCGCCGGCCGGCCGGTGCCGACGGCTCCGCACGACCATCCGGTCACCGGCGTGAGCTGGGACGCGGCGTCGGCCTACTGCCGATGGCTCGGCGAGCGGAGCGGCGATCCGGGCATCAGGCTCCCCACGGAGGACGAGTGGGAGCGCGCGGCCCGCGGCGACGACGGCCGGGAGTTCCCGTGGGGCGACGAGTACCGCACCGGCCTGGCCAACCTGGTGGACCTCGGTATCGGCACGACCACCCCGGTCGGCTCGTTCCCGGACGGGGCCGGCCCGTTCGGGGTGCTGGACATGGCGGGCAACGTGGACGAGTGGACCTCCACGCTGTACGCCCCCTACCCCGGCGCCCCCGCCGGCGTACCCCTGGTCGAGGACTGGGCCTTCGACCCCCACATCACCCGCGGTGGTGCCTTCCGGCACGACCGCGACCTGGCCAGGTGCGCCCGCCGCCACAGCGCGTACGAGGAGGACCTGGCGGCGATCGGCGTCGGGCTGCGCCTGGCGGCACCGGCCGCCGGGACCGCCTCGGCCTCCGCCTCCGCGTCCGCCTGAGGGCTCGGTAGACTCGGCGGCCGCCACTGCCCCTTCGGCGAGAGGGACCACCCACCGTGCGACTGCGCTGCGCCGTACTCGACGACTATCAGGGGGTGGCGACCGAGGTGGCCGACTGGTCGCCGGTCGCCGACCGGGTGGAGGTCGTGTCCCACGACACCCACTACCCGGACGAGGACGCCCTCGCCGCGGCGCTCGCGGACGCCGACATCGTGGTCACGCTGCGCGAACGCGTGCCGTTCCCCGGCTCGTTGATCGCCCGGCTGCCCCGGCTGAGGCTGCTCGTCGCCTCCGGCATGCGCAACAGCGTGATCGACTACGCCGCCGCCGACGCGCACGGCGTCACCGTCTGCGGTACGGCCTCCTCCTCGACCCCGCCCGTCGAGCTGACCTGGGCCCTGCTGCTGGGCCTCGCCCGCGGCATCGTCCAGGAGGGCAACGGACTGCGCGAGGGCGGCCCCTGGCAGCAGACGGTGGGCGCCGACCTGCACGGCCGCCGGCTCGGACTGCTGGGGCTGGGCAAGATCGGCGGGCGGGTGGCCCAGGTCGGCCTGGCCTTCGGCATGCGGGTGAGCGCCTGGAGCCAGAACCTGACCCGGGAACGCACCGACGAGGTCGGCGTCGAACTGGCCTCCTCCAAGCAGGAGCTGCTGCGGAGCGCCGACTTCGTCTCCGTCCACCTGGCGCTGGGCGAGCGCACCCGCGGCCTGCTCGGCCCCGCCGAACTGGCCCTGCTCAAGCCGACCGCCTACCTGGTCAACACCTCGCGCGCGGCGATCGTCGACCAGGAGGCGCTGCTCGCCGCGCTGCACGGGGGCCGCATCGCGGGTGCGGGCGTGGACGTCTTCGACACCGAGCCGCTGCCCGCCGGCCACCCGATGCGCACGGCCCCGCGGCTGCTCGCGACACCGCACCTGGGCTATGTCTCGCGCGCCAACTACGCCACGTACTACGGCCAGGCCGTCGAGGCGATCGGGGCCTACCTCGCGGGCTCCCCCGTACGGCGGCTGCCCGTCGGGTCCCCGCCGCCGGCCCCGAGCCGGGCGTAGGCGGGCTCAGGCGGGCTCAGGCGGTGCCCGTCCGGGCGGAGTCCGCCGGGCGCGCGTAGATGCCGTCGCTCCGACGCAGGTGACCGAAGTCCACCAGGTGGCGCCGGAGCGTCACATGGTCGACCTCGCCGTCCTCGCACCACACCCGCAGCTTCTCGTCGACGGTGCGCTCCGGGTACTCCACGCCGGGTGCGAAGGTCTGCTCGGCGATGTGCCGCAGCACCACCTTCTTGCGCGTCCAGCGTGCGGGAAGACGCACCAGCCGGCCGTCCCTGACGAAGGTCCGCACGATCATGTCGCCCGGTCCTTCGTCACCCGCCGCGACGGCGTCGCCCGCGGACGGCGGGGACGGCGGGGACGGCGGGGACGGCGGGGACGGCGGGGACGAAGACTGCGAGGTTTCGGAGGTTTCGGCGGCCTCGGTGGACGAGTCGGCTCGGTCGTTCGGCATGCCGGGAGGCTAGTGGACACACCGGTGCGCACGGGAACGGTTTTCCGCCGGGCCCCGCCGCTCCCGCCCACCCGTGGACCTCGCGTGGGGGCTCGCGTTCAAAACGGGTGATCCGCACATTCCCCCCGTGACCCGCCGCGACCGGGTGCGTTGAACCGGCAGTGCGGCGGCGCGTCCTGCCGCCGCGCTCCCCGAGTCAGAAGGAGAACGTGATGTCTCGCATCGCGAAGGCCGCCGGTGTCGCCCTCGGCGCCGGTGCCGTGGTGCTCAGCGGCACCGGCATGGCCATGGCGGACGCGGGCGCGGCGGGCGCGGCCGTCGGCTCGCCCGGTGTCCTGTCCGGCAACGTCGTCCAGGTTCCGGTGCACGTGCCGGTCAACCTCTGCGGCAACACCATCGACGTGATCGGCCTGCTGAACCCGGCCTTCGGCAACGCCTGCGAAAACGGCGACGACGACCACAAGAGCGGCGGCTACGGCGGCTGAGTCCGCCAGACGCCCGAGGAGCCCCGGCCTTCCCGGCCGGGGCTCCTCCCGTGTCCGGGACCGATGTGCTCGTGCCCCGGGGCGGATGTGCTCAGGCGTAGCGGTAGATCCGGCCGACGTCCTCCAGTTCGTCCGGTGTCACGTCCCACGGCGGCAGCTTCTCGTGCCGTGCGACGATCCGCCCGCGCTGCGCGCTGCCCCGGCCGGGCGGCTCGGCGGGCAGGTAGCGGGCGCCGCGGTGGCGGGCCTGCCAGCGGGACCACTGGAGGTCGATGAAGGCGTGGTGCAGCCAGAACACCGGGTCGTTGACGGAGGCGCCGCCGACCATGGCCCCGCCGACCCAGCGGTGGACCCGGTTGTGGTTGCGCCAGGACACGCTGCCGCGGCCCGCCCCCCACCCCTCCAGCTTGTTGCGGAACCCCTTGCGGACCGTGGAGTCGTACGGCGAGGTGTCGTACTTCGGGTCGTCCAGCGCCCACTCCAGGTCGCTCTTGGTGGGCAGGCCGAGGGGGTCGGCGGCGCGTCCGAGGTCCCGGGTGAGGTACTCGGTGTCGGTGACGTTCTCCCTGATGGTCCAGTTGCCCTCGGCGTGGGCGAAGGGGCCGGTGGTCACCCGGTGGTCGGACCGCCGCCCGGTGCCGCCCAGGAGGTCGGCGGTCCAGGGCGTCGACTTGGCGCCGCGGTCCTTGGTCCAGTCCCAGTACGGCACCGTGACCGACGAGTCGACCCGGCGCAGCGCCTCCTCCAGGTCCAGCAGGAACCGTCGGTGCCAGGGCAGGAAGGACGGCGCCATGTGCGCCGTACGCAGGCCCTTCTCGCCGTCGGAGACGTAGTACTCGATGTGGGTGCGCACGAACTCGTCGTACTCCCCGCGTCGTTTGATCTCCAGCAGCGCGTTGACGAACCGTCGCTTCTCGGTGCGGGTCAGCGTGCTGACGTCCTTACGCGTGTACGCCATGCCGCCCCCCGGAGTGCCGGCCGTGGCCCGTGGACGGGGTGTCGCGCAGATGCTCGCCGGGGCCGAGTTCGTCGACGGCGCCGCGGGCCGCGGCGAGCGGGGTGGGGTACGAGCGGTAGTGGTCGACCATGCTCAGCCAGCTGCCGTCCGCCCGGCGCATCAGGTGCAGCGGCCGGCCGTCCACGGTGACGTGCCAGGTACCGGCGCCCACCGCCCGCCCCGCGGCCGAGCGGATGCCCCGGATGCGCCGGCCGCGGTAGGTCTCGTCGAAGGCGGCGCCCTCGACCCCGTCGGCGGACCCGGCGGACCCGGCGGACTCGGCTGCGTGCGGCCCGGGGTGGGCGGGTCGCGGTCCGGCGGTGGCGGCCTCCGCGGCCCGGGAGGGTCGCGAGGCGGCGATCAGGGGCGCCAGGCCGACGGCGAGGGCCGGGGCGAGCAGCCCCCGCATCACCTGCCGTCGGGTGCCGGACGCCGGCCCGCCTCTCGCCGCGTCCTCCGCCGCGTACTCCCGCTCGGCGCCGTTCGCCGTCGCACTCGCGTTGCCGACCATGGCTCACTCCTCTTCCGGTTCGGTTGGTCCGCACCGCTAACCGAACGGCGGGCCCCGCGGTCACCGCTCGCAGGGCCAGTCGGAGCACGACCGCTCCGGGGAGCGAGGTCGCCGGGGGTTACAGACCCGGTCCGACGCCCAGGTCGGCCACCGGAACCGTCTGGACCACCGGGGCGAGCACGCCGACCTCGGGAAGCTTGGGCGCCGGCAGGCCGAGGGCCTCGGGGTTCGGCGCGGTGAGCGGGGCGTCCAGGGACAGTCCCGGCGCCAGGGTGCGCAGTCCGGCGGCGGGGGCGTCGACACCGGCGTGGTCGAAGTCGTCGCCGAGGACGTGCGGCAGCGGCTGGCGCACGTCGACGCCGGGCAGCCCGCCGCGCACCGGAAGTTGCGGCAGCGTCCGCTCCGGCAGCAGCCGGCCCTCGACGTACCGCGGGCCCTCGGGTGTCCCCGCCGTCGGCACGGGCAGC
The DNA here is from genome assembly GCF_044327745.1 of Streptomyces sp. NPDC018026. Lineage (NCBI taxonomy): Bacteria > Bacillati > Actinomycetota > Actinomycetes > Kitasatosporales > Streptomycetaceae > Streptomyces > Streptomyces sp. NPDC018026. Next base: position 342,765 of record NZ_JBIRFY010000002.1, on the reverse strand, counting down.
TCGCCGGCCACCTCGGGCAGCTCCATGCCGAGGGCCGTCTCCGCGCCGCCCAGCGGCACCGGCACGGGAACCGCGCGGGCCGCGGCGGCGGGGGTCGCGGCTACGCCGACGGCGGCGGCCACACCGGTGACCACGGCGGCCAGGGTTCGTCTGGTGGTCGGCTTCATGACAGGCACGGTCCCTTTCGAGAAGGCGGAGGTTCGGCTTCGGGAAGGCGCAAGCAGGACGGGGAGCGGGAGCCGGGAGCGGGGCGGGACGGGAGGGACGGTTCAGCCGCCCAGCGGAAGGCCGCCCAGCAGGCCGTTCGCGGAGTTCAGCTTCGTGGTGGCGCCCTTCACGGTGTGCAGCACGGAGTCCTTGTTCTCGGTGTCCAGCGCGTCGGACCGCGCGTCCGACTGGTGCTTGATCGGCATGACGTCGATGGGCTCCGCGGTCAGCGCGTTCACGGCGCCGTTGAGGCTGGTGGGCGTGAGCGCGGCGGCGTCGGAGGCGTCGTAGGCGAACGCGGGCACGGCGGAGCCGGCGGCGACCAGGGAACCGGCGACGACTGCGGCGGCCTTGAGGGACTTCATCGTGTTCCTTTCTTCGGCGACCCGTGTCACCGGAGGGTGTGCTGACGCCCTCCCTAACGACCTGCGCCGGGCCCGGAAACTCCGCCGTCCGGAAGACATATGAGATCTCCGGGCACGGAAAGGGGCCGCCGCACCTCCGAAGGGGGGAGGTGCGGCGGCCCGGGACACGGTGGGGGCGTCAGGAGGGGTTCGCCGGTGCGGCGGCCTCCGGAGCGGCCGCCTCCGGCGTCGTGGCCTCCGGCGCGGTCGGTACGCCGGGCAGGCCGGCCAGGTCCGCGGCGGGCAGCCCGTTGCCGACCAGCGTGGCGGCGACGACGTTGACGATGCCGGTCATCACGTCCTTGACGGCCGGGGTCACCTGCTCGGCGGTACCGGAGGTGGTGGCCTTGACCAGGGCGTCGACCTGCTTCTGCAGCTCGGCGGTCGCGGTCGCGGTCAGGTCGGAGGCCGCCGCCGTCCCGGCGTCGCCCGGCTCCGTGACGGGCGCCGGCAGCGTGACCGGGGTGTCGGTCCCGGCCTCCGGCGCGGTCACGGCCGGCGGCTGGACCGGGGTGGTCGTGCCGGGGGTCGTCGTACCAGGGGTGGTCGCCGCGTCGTCGGCGTCCGTGTCCGCCGCCTCCGCCTTGGCGAGGGCGTCCTTGACTGCGGCGGAGAGCTTGTCGGCGTCCGTGGCGGAGAGTTGGCCGTTGTCGGCCTTGAGGACGGCGCCGAGCATGTCGGTGACGGGCGTGAGCACGCCGCCCAGACCGGCCAGGCTGCCGACCTGGCTCTGCAGTTCCTCGGCGTCGGGGAGGGGTGCGCGGGACGCCGCGTGGGTGCGTTCCCGGACCGAGTCGCCGTCGGCCGCCATCACCGCCGGACCGGAGATACCGATCAGCAGGCCGGCGCAGAGAGCGGAGGTGGCGATTCGCCGTGCGGGCAGACGCATGGGGGTTCCTTTCGGTGGTGCGTCGGATGTTGTGCCCACCGTGGAAGCGCCCCCGGCGCTCTGCAACGCAGGCGGCGGCCCGGGGCGCTCGCCCGCTCTTCTCAGGGGCCTCGTCCTACCTGGTGAGACGCCCTGTCAAGGTCCGTGCGCCGTGTCGCGGCCCGGTCCCCCCATTCGGGGCAGCACACCGCCCTCCGCACGGCAACGCGAACCGGCCGCCCGCTCGCGGAGGAACCGCGGTACGGACGGCCGGTGCGGCAAGTGCTGATCCGACGTCAGTCGTTCTCGCACTCGTTGCCGAACGCCGGGTTCAGCAGGCCGATGATGTCGATGGTGTTGCCACAGACGTTGACCGGGATGTGGACCGGGACCTGCACCACGTTGCCGGACAGGACGCCCGGGGAGTGGGCGGCGGCGGCCTGCGCGCCGCTGTCGGCGGCGGCGACACCGGCGGTGCCCGCCACCGCGGCGGCGGCGACGGAGGTCAGGGCCAGGCCCTTCGCGATACGCGACATGGAGAAGTGCTCCTTGGGGTTGTACACACATCCGGGCGGCTGCCCGGCGCAGTGTCAACGCGTGGCACGGGCGCGAGTTGTGCCGCCAAAGGGGTGATCTCGCGAAATACCGGCGTTCACAAATCCAACACACTTACCCGATTTCGCCGTATTAGTACGGATAGCAGCTAGAGTCCCACACCATTCGACGCACCCGTATGGCGAGGAAACGCGCATGCACCTGCCACCGTCCGGCTTACGGCCACGGGTACTGCACCTCACCCAACCGGTGGACGGCGGGGTCGCCCGGGTGGTGGCGGACCTGACGCGGGCTCAGCTCGCCGCCGGACTGCGCGTCGCGGTCGCCTGCCCCGCCGGGGGCCTCGCCGACCGGCTGCGTGCGCTGGGCGCCGATGTGCGGCACTGGCCGTCGACCCGCTCGCCCGGCCCGGCGCTGGTGCCGGAGGTACGGCGGCTCGTGCGCGTGGTCGAGGACGTACGGCCCGACCTGGTGCACGCGCACAGCGCCAAGGCCGGTCTGGCCGGGCGGCTCGCCGTGCGGGGCCGGATCCCGACCGTGTTCCAGCCGCACGCCTGGTCGTTCGAGGCGGTCGGCGGGGCCGCCGGGCTCCTCGCGCTCGGCTGGGAGCGGTGGGCGGCGCGCTGGACGGCGCGGACGGTGTGCGTGAGCGAGGCGGAACGGCTGCGGGGGACGCGGGCCGGGCTGGCCGGGCCCTGGACGGTGGTCCCGAACGGCCTCGACCTCGCCCGCCCGCCCGCCGACGCCCCCGGCGAGGGCCCCTCCGGCACCTCCGGCGAGGCGGCCGGTGTGCGGCGGCTCCACGGCGTCGGCCCCCACGCGCCGTTGGTGGTCTGCGTGGGCCGGCTGTGCCGGCAGAAGGGCCAGGACGTCCTGCTGAACGCCTGGGAGTCCCTGCTCGCGCGGGTGCCGGGCGCCCGGCTGGTCCTCGTGGGCGACGGCCCCGACCGCGCCCGGCTGACCGCGCGGGCCCCGGCGTCCGTGCTGTTCACGGGGGCCGTCGCCGATGCGGCCCCTTGGTACCGGGCCGCCGACCTGGTCGTCCTGCCGTCGCGCTGGGAGGGCATGGCGCTGGCCCCGCTGGAGGCGATGGCCTGCGGGCGGCCCGTGGTGGTGACCGACGTGGACGGTGCCCGCGAGGGCCTGCCGCCCGCTCTCGTACCGCACTGTGTGGTGCCGCCCGAGGATCCGGCGGCGCTGGCCGACGCGGCCGCCGCGCTGCTGCTCGACGCGCCGCTGCGGGCGTCGCTCGGCCGCCGGGGGCGGGCGCACGTGCGGTCCGCGCACGACGTACGGCACACGGCCGCGGCGGTGGCGGCCCTGTACGGCGACCTCTTGTACGGCGACCTCTTGTACGGCGGCCCGCCGGACGGCGTACGGCCCACGCCCGCGGCGCACACCGACGACGGCACCGGCGACGGGACCGGTGTCGGCACCGGCGACGGGACGGGTGTCGGCACCGGCGACCGCTTCGGCGACCGCGTCGGCGACATCGGCGACGGGCCCGCGGCCGTGCGGCGGCCGGCCGTCGTGCCCATCGAGTGCAGGGAGTCCACCTACCCGTGAGCGCGGAAAGCACCGTTCCCTCCCCCGCCGGCCAGTCGCGCGGCGTCGGCTCCGCCCCCGTCTCGGTGCTGCCGCCGCGCGACGGCACCGCGGGCCCGCGGCTGCCCGACCGGCGTCCCGCACCACGGCAGGACTTCCCGCTGCCGCTGCTCGTCGCGGACGGCACGGCGGCCCTGCCGGGCTCGCTGGTCCTCACCGGCACCCCGCACCACCCCCTGCTCACGGCCCTGTTGGTCGCCGCCTCGCTCCTGCTGCGCCCGCGCCCGGCCCGGCGGACCTCCGGCGCGCTGGACGACCTGCCCGCCCTGTGCGGCCGGATCGCGGTGGTGTGGCTGGTGCTCGCGGCGTTCCTCGCGGCGTACGCCCCCTCGCACGCGCTGTCCGCGCGCACTCTGTGCGCCGGTTTCCTGCTGCACGCGGTGACGGGCTGCGCCGGCCGGGGCGCCGTGCACCGCAGACACCGTACGGCGCTCCTGAACCGCCCCCGCGCCGCCCTGGTCGTCGGTCCCGCCGCGACCGCGCGGCGCGTGGCCTCGGCGCTGCTGCGCCACCCGCGCTGCGGGCTGCGCCCGGTCGGGATCGTCACCGGCGGGCCGGGCGGCACCACGGGCCTGCCGGTGCTGTCCACGGACGAGGAGGTGCGGCGGGCGGTCGTGCAGAACGGCGTACGGGACGTCCTGGTCGCCCTCTCCCCGGTGAACCCCTCCGCACGGCCCCGGCAGGCGGCGCTGCTGCGGACGCTGGCCGAGTCGGGGTGCACGGTGTGGGAGCTGGACGCCGAGGCCCCCGAGCACGCCGACGCCCCGGCCCGCCCGGCCGGGGACCGGATCGCCGGGTTCCCCTGCCGGCGCCTGGAACCGGCGGCACGGCGCCCCGGCGGCGCGGGCAAGCGGATCCTCGACGTGGCGGTGTCGGGGGTGCTGTTGCTGCTGCTGAGCCCCCTGCTGCTGGCCTGCGCGGCGGTGCTGCGGGTGGTGGGCGGTCCCGGGGTGCTGTTCCGGCAGGAGCGGGTCGGGGAGGGCGGCAGGCCGTTCACGCTGCTGAAGTTCCGCACCCACCGCCCGGCCGACGAGCGCGAGTCGGCGACCCGGTGGAGCGTGGCGGACGAACGCCGGATGCCGTGGTTCTGCCGCTTCCTGCGGCGCACCTCGCTGGACGAACTGCTCCAGCTGTGGAACGTCTTCCGGGGCGACATGAGCCTGGTCGGCCCGCGCCCCGAACGCCCCTACTTCGTGGCCCGGTTCAGCCAGACCCACCCCGGCTACGCGGCCCGCCACCGGGTGCCGGCCGGGATCACGGGCCTGGCCCAGATCAACGGGCTGCGCGGCGACACCTCCATCGAGGACCGGGCCCGCTTCGACAACGCCTACATCGACGACTGGTCGCTGTGGCGGGACGTCTGCATCCTGCTGCGCACGGCCGCCGCGCTCGTCCGCCCCACGGGGAGCTGACCCAGGTGGCCCACGCCCTGTCCCTCCCCCCGGCGGCGCGCGTACGGCGGCCGCCGCCCGTGCTGGCCGTGGTCGCGGTCGTCGCGCTGCTCGCGCTGCCGCTCGCCCCGGACGACGGGGGCGGCGCGCACCCGGCCGACGCGCTCTCCGCGGCGGTGGTGCTGTACTGCGTGCTGCGGCTGGTACGGGACCGGCGGCGCCCCCTGTCCCGTACGGCGGCCGTGGTGCTCGGGCTGCCCGTGCTCGGCCTCGCGGTCGCCGCGGCGGGCGCCGTGTCGCCGGGGGTCGGCCTCGCGGGCCTCGGCCGCTACCTCCAGGTCTTCGTCCTGGTCCCGGCCGCCGTCCTGCTGCTCGTCCGCGACCGGGCCGACGTACGGCTGCTCACCTGGTCGATGGTGGGGCTGGCCCTGTGGCAGGGGGCGGTCGGGGTGCACCAGTACGTGACCGGGACCGGCGCGTCCTACCAGGGCGAGCGGATCCGGGCGGTGGGCACCTTCGGGCCGCAGGACGTGATGGGGATGGCGACCGTGGTCTCCCTGGGGCTGGTCTGCGCGGTGGGGCTGGCGCTGGGCCGGACGCCGGTGCGGCAGCGGCTGTTCGCCGCCGGGTGCGCGCTCGTCCTGCTGCTGCCGCTCGCCCTGTCGTTCAGCCGCGGGGCGTGGATCGCGACGGCGGTGACGTGCGGGGTGCAGCTGCTGCTCGCGGGGGTGCGCAGGGCGCTGGCGGTGGGGGCGGCCGCGGTCGCGGCGGCGGTGGTGCTGGTGGGCGGCTTCGGGGTCGGTACGGCGATGCTGCAGGAGCGGGTCGGCAGCATCACCCGGGTCACCGACGCCCCCGACCAGTCGGTGACCGACCGCTACACGATGTGGGCGGCGGCGGCCGGGATGTGGCGGGAGCGGCCGCTGACCGGCGTCGGACTGAAGGGATTCCCCGAACACCGGGACGCGCACGCGTCGTTGGCGCTGTCGTCGGGCAGCGAGACCGACGGCGCGGGGGCCGGGTACCGCAGGCAGCCGTTGCTGTCCCCGCACAACATGTATCTGCTGGTGCTGGCCGAACAGGGGTTGACCGGACTGCTCTGCCTCGCCGGGAGCTGGCTCGCGCTGCTCGTGCTGGGCCTGCGCAGGCTGCGTGCCGTCCGCCGGGAGCACGGGGCGGTGCCGGACTGCGCGTTCGTCGCCTGCGGGCTGCTGGTGTGGCAGCTGACCGACTTCGCGTACGCCGACATCGGCGGGCCGTCGACCGTGCTGACGGCGGTCTGCTTCGGGCTGGCGGCCTGGTGGGCGCTCGGCTCCCGCACCCAGGAGGTGGCGGGGCGGTGACGGCGCGCGGGGCGACGGGGACGGGCGCCGCGGACGGTACGGCCGAGGACGCCGTCCCACCGGCCCGCACCTCCGCGCCGGACGCGCGCACCCCGGGCACGGCCGGAACCGCGGGCGCAGCCGAAACCGCCGGCCCAGCCGGAACCACGGCCGCCGCCGAGGAGAGGCGGTCCTCAGGGGGATTCCTCGCCCGCGCCGCCCTCGTGACGGCCGTGCTCTCGGTGGCCGGGTCGGTGCTCGGGCTGGTCCGGGACCAGGCGCTGGCCCGGCTGTTCGGGGCGGGCAGCGAGACGGACGCCTTCCTGGTGGCGTGGACGGTGCCGGAGTTCGCGGCGACGCTGCTGATCGAGGACGGGCTGGCCTTCGCCCTGGTCCCGATGTTCAGCCTGGCGCTGGCCCGCCGCGCCCGGGGCGCCCCGGGCGACCAGGTCCGCGCGCTGGTCGCCGCGACGCTGCCCCGGCTGGCCCTGGCCTTCGCCGCGGCCGGTGCGCTGGTCGCCGCCGCAGCCCCGGTGCTGGTGCGGGCCCTGGCACCGGGGCTGCCCGACCACGCCCTCGCGGTGGACTGCACCCGGCTCACCGCCACCTGCGTCGTCAGCTTCGGGCTCGCCGGGTACTGCAGCGCCGCGCTGCGGGCGCACCGCCGTTTCCTGGCACCGGCGGCGATCTACGTCGCCTACAACACCGGCATCATCACGGCGATGTTCGTGCTCGGCGGGCGGTGGGGGGTGCGCTCGGCGGCGGTCGGGGTCGCGGTGGGCGGTGTCCTGATGGTGGTGGCGCAACTGCCGTCGCTGCTCGGGCAACTGCGGCGCCGGGGCGGCGGCGAGCACCTGCCGGGCAGCGGGGACGACGCGCGTCCCCTCGCCCTCGCCCTGTTCGCCACCGTCCTGCTGTTCGCCCTGTGCCGCCAGTCCCAGGTCCTCATCGAGCGCTTCCTCGCCTCCGGGCTCCCCTCCGGTGCCATCTCGCACCTGAACTACGCGCAGAAGGTCGCCCAGATCCCCATGACGCTGTCGCTGATGCTGTGCACGGTCACCTTCCCGGTGGTCGCCCGCGCGCTGGCCGACGGCGACACGGAACGGGCCCGCGACCGGGTCGAGCGGGACGTGGCGCTGGCGGCCCGCCTGGTCCTGCTCGGCGCCGCCGCCGTCGTGGCCTGCGCGCCGCAGATCGTCCACCTGCTCTTCCAGCGCGGCGCGTTCACGGCGGCGGACACGGCGGCGACCGCGGGCGTCATGCGCGTGTACGCCCTCGGGCTGCTCGGCCAGACCGTGGTGGGCGCGCTGGCCCGGTCCTACTTCTCCGCGGGCCGCGCCTCCTGGTACCCGTTCGGCGCGATGGCCGTCGGTGTCACCGCCACCGCCGTCGCCGGTGCCGCCGCGGTCGGCCCGTGGGGCGTGACCGGCATCGCCGCCGCCAACGCCGTCGGCATCACCGTCACCGCCGCCCTGCTGCTCGCCGGGATGGGCCCGCGCAGCGTGCCGGTGCGGGTCCGGCGGGTCCTGGGCGACCTGGGTGGGCCCCTGCTGGCGGCGGCCGCGGCGACCGGCGCGGGCGCGCTGGCCGCGGACCGGGTCGCCGACGCCGGTGCCGCCGTTTCGCGGACCGCCCTCCCGACGGCCGTCGGCGCCGCCACCGTCGGCGGTGTCTTCCTCGTCCTCTGCCTGGCCCTGGGCGGACGGCGCCCGGGCCCCGTCCGCTTCCCGCACCCCGTCACACGAAGGCTCCCTACCCGAAGGCTCCCTCATGGCCGTTTCCGCTTCCGGTTCCCCTTCCGCGGCACCGACCGCTGACGCCCGCCCCGGCGCCGTCCCCGGCAACGCCCCCTGGGTGGCGATGTACCACTCCGTCGGCGACCGCTCGGACGACCCGTACCGCATCACGGTCACGCCCGACCGGCTGGACGCGCAGCTGGGCTGGCTGCGGCGGCGCGGGCTGCGCGGCGTGCCGGTCGGCGAGCTGCTGGCCGCCCGCGCCCGGGGCGGCGGCCGGGACCTGGTGGGGCTGACCTTCGACGACGGGTACGCCGACTTCGTCGAGCACGCGCTGCCGTGCCTGCGGCGCCACGGCTGCGGGGCGACCCTCTTCGTGCTGCCGGGGCGGCTCGGCGGCGTCAACTCCTGGGACCCGCTGGGCCCGCGCAAGCCGCTGCTGACCGCCGACGGCATCCGGCGGGCCGCCGCCGAGGGCGTCGAGATCGGCTCGCACGGCCTCACCCACGTCGACCTCACCACGGCGGACGACGCCGTGCTGAGCGCCGAGACCGCCGGGAGCGGAGCACTGCTCTCGGAGCTGGTCGGCGCTCCGGTCACCGGCTTCTGCTATCCGTACGGCACGGTCGACGCCCGCGCCGCCGACGCCGTGCGCGCCGCCGGTTACGCCTACGCCTGCGCCATCGATCCCGGCCCGCTGACCGGCCGGTACGCCCTGCCGCGCGTGCACGTGGGCCAGCACGACACACCCGTACGGCTGTTGCTGAAGACCCGGCTGCACCGCCTGCGCCGCCGGGCCGCGGCGGGGGTGTGAGGTGACGGACGTGAAGGCCCTGCACATCATCACGGGTCTCGGCGTCGGCGGCGCCGAGCAGCAGCTGCGGCTGCTCCTGCGGCACCTGCCCGTCGACTGCGACGTCGTGACGCTCACCAACCCCGGCCCGGTCGCCGAGGGGCTGCTGGCCGACGGCGTGCACGTCGTCCACCTCGGCATGACCGGCAACCGCGACCTGGCCGCGCTGCCCCGCCTGGCCCGCCTGATCCGCACCGGCGGCTACGACCTGGTGCACACCCACCTCTACCGCGCCTGCCTCTACGGCCGGATCGCCGCCCGGCTGGCCGGGGTGCGCGCGGTCGTGGCCACCGAACACTCCCTGGGCGACTCCCAGATGGAGGGCCGCCCGCTCACCCCGGGCGTCCGCGCCCTGTACCTGGCCGGGGAGCGTCTGGGCAGCGCCACGGTCGCCGTCTCCCCCACCGTCGCCGACCGGCTGCGCCGCTGGGGCGTGCCCGCGCCCCGCATCGAGGTGGTGCCCAACGGCGTCGACCTGGCCCGCTTCCGCTTCGACCCGGTCCGGCGGCTGCGCACCCGGCGCCGCCTCGGACTGCCCGAGGGCGCGTACGTCGTCGGCGGCGTCGGCCGGCTGGCGGCGGCCAAACGCTTCGACGTCCTGGTCCGCGCGCTGGCCCTGCTCCCGTCCGACTGCTGGCTGCTGCTGGTCGGCGGCGGCCCCCAGGAGCACCTGCTGCGCCGCACCGCGCGCGAGGCCGGGGTCGCCGACCGTGTCCTGCTCACCGGTGAACGCCCCGGCCTCCCCGACGGCTCCCCCGGCCCCGACCTGCCCGCCCTCGCCGCCGCGATGGACGTCCTCGCGTCGCCGTCACCGGAGGAGGCCTTCGGTCTGGCCGCGGTGGAGGGGCTCGCCTCGGGGCTGCCGGTGCTGTACGCCTCCTGCCCGGCGATCGAGGACCTGCCCCCGGGGTCCGCGCCCACGGCACGGCGGGTCGTCGGCGGCGCCGCGGAGTTCGCGCGGGCCCTGGCCGAGACCCGCGCGGCCCACGGCCCGGTCCCCGGCATGCGCACCGCGCCCGAGGCGGCCCGCCACTACTGCGTCACGCGCAGCGCCGCCCGGCTGATGGACGTGTACGCGACCGCCCTCACCCGCCCGCTGCCCCCTCCCCCGCCCCCGTCACCGTCCCCGGCATCCCAGGGAGTCACCCCCGCATGACCGAGCCCCTCACCCAGTCCCCGGCCGCACCCGCGACGGACGACGGGCCCGCACCCCCCGCGCGCCCGCGCCGCGCCCGGGCCGCCCTGCGCCACCTCCCGCGGCGGCTGCGCTCCCTGCCGCCGTGGTCCCCGCTCGCGGCCGGCGTCCTCGCCGGCGGGCTGCTCGGCGCGGGGTACGGACTGCTCACCACCCCGCAGTACACGGCGACCGGTTACGTCGTCGCCGTCCCCGCCGACCGGTCCGACCCGGCGTCCGCGCTGGGCTTCGCGCAGGCCTACGGCCGGGTCGCCACGCAGCTCGCGGTGCTCGGGGACGCCCAGATGTGGGCCCACGTGCCGGTGGCGACCCTGGAGCGGAGTGTCCGCACCGCGACCTCGCCGGACGCGCCGATGGTCTCGGTGACGGCCACCTCCGCCGACCCGGAGGAGGCCGCCGACATGGCCAACGCCGTCGCCCGCGCCCTGACCCGGCACGCGGCGGACTCCGCCGACGACACCCACGTGGAGCTGCGGCAGTTCGCCCGGGCCACCGAGCCCACCGAGCCGTCCTCGCCGTCCGCCGCCGTGACGGGCCTGGTGGGCGCGAGCGCGGGCGGACTCCTCGGCGGGCTGGCCCTGCTGGTCCGGCCGCGCCGCGCCGCACGCGGGCCCGGCCGCGCGGCGGCGCCGGTACCCGGACCGGCGCCGGCGGCCGACGTCCGCGGACAGCTGTGACGCACCGCAGGCCGCCGCACCCGGGCACGCTGCCGCCCGGCCACACCGTCGAACTGGTCACCGACGAGGGCGCCTTCGCCGCGCTGGCCCCGCAGTGGCGGCGGCTGTACGGCCGGTGCGCCGCCGCGACCCCGTTCCAGAGCCACGCCTGGCTGCACTCCTGGTGGCGTTCGTACGGCGCGGCCGGACGGCTGCGACTGGTGCTGGCCCGCGCGGGCGGCGAACTGGTCGGCGCGGCGCCGCTGACGCTCGTACGGCGCCCGGTTCCGGCGCTGGTGCCGCTGGGCGGGGCGATCTCGGACTACGGGGACGTCCTGCTGGACGACGAGCGCGGCCCGGACGCGACGGCCGCGCTCGCCGTGGGCCTCGCGGCGGCGGCCCGCTCCGCGCTGGTCGACCTGCGCGAGGTACGGCCGGGCGCCGCCGCCGAACGGCTCTACGCGCACTGGCACGGACCCCGGCACCGGCTCGCGGACTCGCTCTGCCTGGAACTGCCCGCCCTCCCCATGGACGAGCTGGTCGCCCGGCTGCCCTCGGCCAAGTCCAGGCAGCGGGTCCGCGCCCAGCTGCGCCGCCTGGACGCGCTCGGCGTCAAGGGCCGTCCCGTGCTGCCCGACGAGACGGAGGCGGCCGTGCGCCGGCTCCTCGACCTGCACCGGTTGCAGTGGCGGGGGCGCAAGGTGACCGGCGAGCACCTGCGGACCCGCTTCCGCGAGCACCTGGTGCGGGCGGTGGGGCCGATGGTGCGGTCCGGGGACGCGGTGGTCACCGAGTTCCGGATGGCCGACGAGGTGGTGGCGGTGGACGTGACGCTGCTGGCCCGCCGGCTGGCCGGGGGCTATCTGTACGGCGCGCATCCCCGGCTGCGGGAGCGGAGGGCGGACGTGGCGGTGATGCTGCTGGACACGTGCGCCGAGTACGCCCGTGCCCCGGGGCGCGGCACGCTCAGCCTGCTGCGCGGCGACGAGCCGTACAAGCACCACTGGCGCCCCGAGCCGGTGCCGAACCAGCGGCTGCTGCTGGCCCGCCGCCGCACCGCCCCGCTGCTGGCGGCGGCGCTGGCCGACGCCGCCGCCCGACGGCGGGGCAAGGAGCTGCTGCGGCGGCGGGCCGAGCGGAGGGAGCGCGACGGTGGCGGCGGCTGACCGGGCCGGCCGCCCTCGCGGCACCCTCCGCCCGCCGCTACTCGTCCCGCGCGTACCAGTCCAGGCGCATGCACAGCTTCCCGCCGAGCCAGTACTCGACCCAGTCGCCCAGCTCCAGCGGCGAGCAGCCGGCCGGGGGCTCGGGCACGGTGGAGGGCACCGGGGGCACCGGCGGCGCGGTGGGAGTCGCGGGCGGGGTGGGAGTGGTGGGCGTGGTGGGCTCCGGGGGTGTCGGGGCCGTCGGTTCGGGCTCCTCGGTGCGGCCGAAGAGCACGGACCGGTAGACGGCCGTGGAGCGGGGATTGTCGTCGCACTGCCACACGCCGTGCGGGCAGTAGTCGGTGACCGTGTTGTACACGGGCTTGTGCTCGTCCATCCAGGCGAGCATGCGCCGCATGTAGGCGGCGTTGTCGCCGTTGCGGAACAGTCCCCATTCCGGGTAGGAGACCGGCTTGCCGTGCGCCTTGGCGAAGTCCACGTGCGCCTGGAGCCCGTACGGCTCCTTCACCTGTTCGTCGAAGGACATGCCGCGCGGCTGGTCGTAGGAGTCCATGCCGATGATGTCGACGGTGGCGTCGCCGGGGTAGCACTGCGTCCAGGGCACGGCGTCCCGGCCGCGGCTCGGCGCGAAGTCGAACCGGAACTTCTGGCCGGGCACCGCGCGCATGGTGGTGACGATCCGGTTCCAGTACGTCTTCCACGCCTCGGGGTCCGGTCCGCAGCGGTGGGTGTAGGTGGTGCCGTTCATCTCCCAGCCGAGCACCAGGACCGTGTCCGGCACCTTGAGGGCGACCAGGCGTTCGGCGAGGGCGCGGAAGTGGTGGTCGAAGCGTCCGGCGGCGCCCTGGCGCAGCAGGTCGCGCACCTCGTCGTCGTCGACGTGCTCCTCGTTGCGCTCCATCATGGGCACGTTGAGGACGAGCATCCGGTCGGCCTTGCGGGTGCGCCAGTCGGCCCACACGTCGAGGAAGCCGGGGGCGCCCTCGATGTTGCTCCAGCGGTCGCCGGGCAGGTAGGTGTGGCCGACGCGGAGTTCGGCGCCGCCCAGCCAGTGGCTCAGCGCGGCCATCCGGGCCACGCCGCGCGGGCCGTAGTCCAGGTACGCGCCGAAGGCGGGGGCGGACTTGGGGCCGGTACCGGTTCTGGGTCCCGGGTCGGGCGCGGCCGGTTCGCCGGCCGCGGCACCGGGGCCCGCGGCCAGGAACGCCGCCGCCGCGATCGCCGCCGCCGCGGCGCGCGCCGGACGCCGCCCGGACCGGGTCCGTGACTGCCGTGCGGCCATACCGGCCTCCTTCGGTCTCACTGGTTCTCGCCGTGAATCGCTCCCCGTTATTGACACCCAGTCATATGAGATGCCGTCACGCCATCGCTGGTACGGCTTTCGAGTGAGGAAGTCTCCCGTGTCGCTGTTCGACACCCGTGTCCCCGCCGTTCTGCTGCGGATCGACCGGAACCCCTTTCACCACGGAACGCTGGGTGCCGTGCGCTCGCTCGGCCGCGCGGGGGTGGACGTGCACGTGGTCGCCGACTGCGCGGACAGCCCGGTCCGCGCCTCCCGTTACCTGAGCGGGCTGCACACCCCGCCGCCGCCCGGCGCGCCGCCCGCCGAGATCGCGGCGGCGCTGCGCCGGGTCGCCGCACGGATCACGCGGCCCGCCGTGCTGATTCCGATGGACGACGCGTGTGCCGTGGCGGTGGGCCGGGCGCGGGCGGAGCTGGCCCCCTGGTATCTGCTGCCCGACCAGCCGGGCGAACTGCCCGCACGCGTGGCCGACAAGGCGGAGCTGGCCGCCGTGTGCGCGTCCCTCGACGTCCCGCACCCCGAGACGCTGGTCCCGGACGGCGCGGCGGAGGCGGCGCGTGCGGCGTGGCGGCTGGGCCTGCCGGTGGTGGCGAAGTGGAGCCGCCCCTGGCTGGTGCCCCCGGGCGGCGGGCTGCGCAGCACGGTGCTGGTGCGCTCGACGCGGGAGGCCGGGGAGCTGTACCTGCGGGCCGAGGAGGCGGGCAGCCGGCTGCTGCTCCAGGCGTTCCTGCCGCCGGGAGCCGACCGGGACTGGTTCTTCCACGGGTACGCCGACCGCTTCGGCGCGGTCCGGGCGGGCGGTCCCGGCCGCAAGACGCGGGCCAGGCCGCGCGGCGCCGGTCTGACGGCGGTGGGCCGCTGGACACCGAACCCGCAGGTGCGGGCGCTCGCCGAGCGGGTCACCGCGGAGCTGGGCTACCGGGGCGTCTTCGACCTCGACTTCCGTCGCTGCGGCACGACGGGCCGCTATCACCTGCTCGACTTCAATCCGCGCCCCGGCGCCCAGTTCCGGCTCTTCGCCGACACCGCCGGACTGGACGTCGTACGGGCCCTGCACCTGGACCTGACCCACCGCCCGCTGCCGCAGGGGGCGCCGCGGCCGGGGCGGGCGTTCGTGGTGGAGAACTACGCGCCGCTGAGCGCACTGCGTCCGGCCCGCGAGGGGCACGGGGGGCGCGAGCTGGCCTGGCACGCCCGGGACGACCGGGCGCCGGGCCGGGCACTGTGGGCCCTGTGGGGCCGCCACGTGGGCGCCCGGCTGCGGGACCGCGTGCGCCGGGGCGGCACCCGGCCGGCCGCCTCGGCCCCGTCCGGCGCCCGCGTCGTACGCCAGGCCTCCGCTCCACCGGCGGACCACGCCGACCGCCCAGACGGGGACCGGGCGCGCAGCCACTGAGCCGCGCGCACCCGGGGCGGAGGCGACGACGACGCCCCCGGCGGCCCGTGCGGGCCGCCGGGGGCGTCGGGGTGGCGGGTGGGGTCAGCGGCCGGTGAGGGCGCGGCCCCTGCGGTACAGGATCGCTCCGCCCGCGATCAGCACGGCACCGGCGGCCGCGGCGCCCAGCGTGCCCTCGCTGCCGGTCTCGGCCAGGACGGGCGGCTGCTCCGTCGGGGGAGCCGGCGGGGTGTGCTCCTCCTCGGACGGCGGCGGGGGCTCCTCCTCGCCGTAGGACGGCGGCGGCTCCTCGTGGGTGGGCGGCGGGGGCTCCTCCTCGCCGTAGCCGGGCGGCGTGGTGGGGGGCGGCGGCTCCTCCTCGCCGTAGCCGGGGGGCTCCTCCGCGTCGTTCTCGCACTGGTTGCCGAAGACCGGGTTCAGCGCGGCGATCACGTCGACGGTGTTGCCGCAGAGGTTGACCGGCACGTCGACCGGGATCTGCGTGGTGTTGCCGGACTCGACGCCGGGCGAGCCCTCGGTCGCGCCGTCCGCGTGGGAACCGGACGACGAGGACGAGCCCGACGACGAGGACGCCGACGAGGACGAGGCGTCCGACGCGTCTTCGCCGTATCCGCCGCCGTTGCCGTCGGTCTTCTCGTCCGAGGTGTTCTCGCACTCGTTGCCGAAGGCCGGGTTCAGGGCGGCGATCACGTCGACGGTGTTGCCGCAGGCGTTCACGGGCACGTCGACGGGGACCTGAAGGGCGTTGCCGGACACGGCGCCCGGCGAGTTCGTGGCGGCCCCGTCCGCATGCGAGTCGGCAAGGGCGGGGCTGCCGCACAGGGAAAGGATGCCCGTCGCGGCAGCAGCCGCGACCATCCCCCTGCTCAGGGTCTGTCGCACTCTGGTTGTCTTCCTGCTTGGAGAGATGAGAGATGAGAGATCGCCGGAGCGCACTCCGGGGGGACGGGCTGCAGAAAGGGGAAAAGCCGGCCCCGAACCAAACGAGTTGGCCAAGGCCGGCCGTGACGCAGCCGGTCGGTGCGGAACGACGTCAGTCGTTCTCGCACTCGTTGCCGAACGCCGGGTTCAGCAGACCAACGACGTTGATGCTGTTGCCGCACACGTTGACGGGAACGTGCACGGGAACCTGGATGACGTTGCCGGACAGGACGCCCGGGGAGCCTACGGCGGCACCCTCGGCGCCGGCGTCGGCGAAGGCCGGGGCGGCCATGCCGAGGGCCATGATCGCGCCCGCGACGACAGCAGCGCTCTTCTTCATGAACTTTCCCTTCTCTGCGGTCATGCCTGAATGACGGCCGAAACCGCGCGAGCACAGCATTGACGGCTCGCACCATGACCTGCAGCCTGCAAACGAGGAATTGACGGCCGGGGAAACCGACGAACGTGGGACACCCCGAAATTCACTCGAATGCCTCACGATCCGGTCCGGCCGTTCCCCCAGGAGAGCGACGACGTCGTTCCGCTCCCCGGCGAAATCCCGTCCCGTTCACGGCCGGGCGGCCCACGCGGAAGTCAGTGGGCCGCCCGTACCGGGCGGGGCTGGGCTCAGCGGCCCTCGCCGTTCGCCGACAGCACCGACAGGTCCTCGAGGACGTGCGACAGGGCGCCGTCACGCTTGGCCTGCGTGGAGTTGTCCGCGCACTGCTGGTTCAGGTCGTCCGCCAGGACGTTGATGTCCTGGATCGGCACGAGGTTGAGGACGGCGACATTGACGTCCTCGACACCGAGGCACGGCTTGTTCAGCGTGCCCTCGACCAGCGACAGCTGGGGGCTCATGTCGCCCTCGGTGGCGGAGTTGCCGAACGCCGAGGTGGCGCCGTTGCCGTTGGCCACGGCCGGCCCGTTGTCGTCCCCGATGGCCAGGGCCTGGGGAGCGGCGGCAGCCGACATGCCGATCACAGAAGCGGCAGCCGCCGCGGCGACCATTGCCTTCTTGAGCACTTCGCGTTCCTTTCGTCGTAGCGACGCACTGTCCTACGGCCTCATCAACCCGATGCGCGATGATTGGTTGCGGGCGTTCACCCGGTTGGCCCGCACGGGATCTCAAAATCACCGCAAAAATCCCCGGAATTCCGGGGGCAAACGCGGACCCGTACACATTTCCCGTTGTCCGCCGACGGAGTGAACGGGAGAAACCCGGCCGGACCCACGGAGTTGACCAGTGAGCTCCGGTGGACGGGGTTTCCTCAGAAAGGACTGGCCAGTGATCAAGAAGGTAGTTGCCTACGCGGCGATCGCCGCCTCCGTCATGGGCGCCTCCGCTGCCGCGGCCCCGCAGGCGATGGCGATCGGCGACGACAGCGGGCCCGTCTCGGCCAACGGGAACGGCGCCTCGCAGTACTTCGGCAACTCGATGACCACGGGCAACATGAGCCCGCAGATGGCGCTCATCCAGGGCTCGTTCAACAAGCCGTGCATCGCGGTCAGCGACATCCCGGTCAGTGTCATCGGTCTCGTGCCGATCCAGGACCTCAACGTCCTGGGCGACGACATGAACCAGCAGTGCGCCGAGAACTCGACGCAGGCCAAGCGCGACGGTGCGCTGGCCCACCTCCTGGAGGACGTCTCGATCCTGTCCTCCAACGGCGAGCGCTGACATCGCCCCGGGGCGGGCCGCCGAGCACATCGGTGGCCCGCCCTTTCGCATGCCCGGGCGCCGGGGCCCGGGTCAGCGGCCCGGTGTCGCGTACAGCGCCTCGATGTCGTCCGCGTACGCCGCGACGGCCGCGTGCCGCTTCACCTTCAGGGACGGGGTCAGCAGGCCGTTCTCCTCGGTGAACTCGCCCTCGACCAGCCGGAAGGCGCGGATCGACTCGGCCCGGGAGACGGCCGCGTTGGCGTGGTCCACCGCCTTCTGGACGTCCGCGCGCATCCTTTCGTCCCGTACGACCTCGGACATCGGCGTCCGGGCGGGCAGCCCGCGCACCGCCAGCCAGTGGGCGACGGCGTCCGGGTCGAGGGTGATCAGGGCGGCGACGAAGGGCCGGTTGTCGCCGACGACCAGGCACTGGGCGACGGGTGGGCGGCTGCGCAGGCGGTCCTCCAGGACGGCCGGGGAGACGTTCTTGCCGCCGGAGGTGACCAGGAGGTCCTTCTTGCGGCCGGTGATGGCGAGGTAGCCGTCGGCGTCGAGGGAGCCGAGGTCGCCGGTGGCGAACCAGCCGTCGGTGAGGGCCGCGTCGGTGGCCTCGGGGTTGCCCCGGTAGGCGCCGAAGACGATGCCGCCCTTGACGAGCACCTCGCCGTCGTCCGCGATGCGCACGGCGGTGCCGGGGACCGGCGGGCCGACGGTGCCGGGGCGGGGGCCGAGCGGCGGGACGATGGTGGCGGCCGCGGTGGTCTCGGTCAGGCCGTAGCCCTCGTAGATCATGATTCCGGCGGCGTAGAAGAACAGGTTGAGTTCGCTCTCCAGCGGGGAGCCGCCGCTGATGGCGTAGCGCATCCGGCCGCCCAGTTCCCTGCGCACCCGCCGGTAGACCAGCAGGTCGTACAGGGCCCAGCCGGCCCACAGGCCGGGGGCGGGGCCCTTGCCGCGGCCCAGGAAGCGGTCCAGGTGCGCTCCGCCGAAGCGGACGGCGAGGCGGTGGGCGCGTTCGAAGGAGGCGCCGCGGCCGATCTTCTCGGCGGTCGCCCGGCCGGTGTCGTGGATCTTCTCGAACAGGTACGGGACGCCGACCAGGAAGGTCGGGCGGAACGACTTGAGCACGGGGCGCAGTTCGTCGGGTCTGATGCTCGGGAAGTGGCCGATCTCGATGCGGGCCAGCAGGCAGGAGATCTGGATGGTGCGGCCCAGGATGTGGGCCAGCGGCAGGAAGAGGAGGGTCGAGGCGGTCTGGCCGGTGACCTCCTTGAAGATCGGGTGCAGCAGCTCGACCGTGTTGGCGGCCTCGGCGTGCAGGTTGGCGTGGGTGAGGACGCAGCCCTTGGGGCGGCCGGTGGTGCCGGAGGTGTAGCAGACGGTGGCGACCGTGTCCGGGGTGAGGGCGGTGCGGCGCTTGGCGACCTCCTCGTCGCTCACGCCCCGGCCGAGGGCGGTGAGGTCGGCGAGCGCGCCGGCGTCCAGTTCCCACACATGCGGGCGCTCGGGGTGGTCGGCGGTGCCGGCCCGGACGGTGGCGGTGTTGGCGGCGGTCTCGGTGACGGCGTACCGGGCGCCGGAGTCGCGGACGATCCACTCGACCTGGTCGGCCGAGGAGGTGGCGTACACCGGGACGCTCTGGCCGCCGGCCGCCCAGATCGCGAAGTCCAGGACCGTCCACTCGTAGCGGGTGCGGGACATGACGGCGACCCGGCCGCCGGGTTCCAGGCCGGCGGCGATCAGCCCCTTGGCCACGGCGGTGACCTCGCGGGCGAACGCCTCGGCGGTGACGGGCCGCCAGGCGCCGTCCACCTCGCGGCGCAGGACGACGGCGCCGGGGGCCTCGGCGGCGTTGGTGAACGGGATGTCGGCGGTGCTGCCCGTGGCGGGGCGGGACGCGAGGGCGGTGGTGCGGGCCTCGCGGACGGTGCCGTCCGCGTCCCGGACGGTCTCGGTCCTGGTGCGGGAGGCCAGGCCGCCGCTCTCTCTCGCCCGTTTCAGGTCCCTGCGTACGCCCATGACGGCTCCCGGTCGCGGTCGGACTGCTGCGCTGTCGCGTGTGCTCGGCTGCGAACCCAGCTACGAACTTACTTCGCAGTAAACTTACTCGCGCGTAAGGAAACGTCAATGGGCGCACCGCCGCCCCCGCCCCGCCGGGTCAGGCCAGCCGGTTCGCCTCCTCGATCGCCTCGGCCAGTTCCCGCACGTCCCCGTCCTCCGTGCGGTCCGCCAGGCCGTCGGCCCGCTCGGCGAGTTCGGACAGGCCCGGTGCGCCCGGCAGGGAGCCGCCGTCGCCGCCCGAGGACCGGAGCGCGTCGGCGAAGTAGGCCGCGGTCGCCGTGACCCGCAGCCCGCGGCCCGACTCCCAGACGGACTCGTCGAGGGCGTCGCTCTCCACGTCGCCGGACTCCTCGTGCGGGGTGCGGCTGTCGGGGTCGAGCCAGCGGACCGTGGCCGTGGCGAGGTGGCCGTCGGCGCCGGGCCTGGTGCGGACGGCGTAGAGCGCTGTGACCGTGTGGCCGGGGCCGACCTCGCCGCCGTCGACGCGGTCGTCGCGGAAGTCCTCGTCGGCGACCTGGCGGTTGTCGTAGCCGACGAGGCGGAACTCGGCGACGGTCTCCGGGTCGAAGGCCACCTGGGCCTTGGCGTCGCGCGCGGTCAGCTCGATGTTGCGCGGGAGCTGCTCGGAGAAGACCTCGCGGGCGTCCTCGCTGGTGGAGACGTAGGTGGTGTGGCCGTCGCCCTGGTCGGCGAGGCGTTCCATCAGGGCGTCGCCGTAGTCGCTGCCGACGCCGACGCCGAAGAGGGTGATGCCGTGTTCGCGGCGCTCGGTGGCGATGCGTTCGAGGATGGTGTCCGCGTCGGTGTCGCCGGTGTTGGCGAGGGCGTCGGAGACGAGGACGACGCGGTTGGTGGCGCCCTCGCGGCGGCCCTCGACGGCGGTCTCGTAACCGGTCTCCATGCCCGCGCCGAGGTTGGTGGAGTCGGTCGGCTCCAGGCCGTCGATCGCGTCGTGCACGCGGTCGCGGTGGTCGTCGAGCCGGGTCATGGGCAGGACGGTCTCGGCCTCGTCGCTGAAGGTGACGATCGCGACGGAGTCGTCGTCGCGCAGCCGGTCGGTCATGGTGCCGAGCGCCTCCTGGGCGAGGTCCAGGCGGCCGGGTTCGCCCATGGAACCGGAGATGTCGATGACGAAGGTCAGGGCGGCCGGCGGGCGTTCGCTCTGCCGCCCGGCGGGGCGGGTGGCCAGGCCGACGCGGACCAGCGACCAGTCCTCGTCGTCGGTGCGGGCGCCGTCCACGGTCACCGAGAAGCCGTCGCCGTCCGGGCGGTCGTAGTCCTGGCGGAAGCTGTTGACGAACTCCTCGGGGCGGACCGTGGACGGGTCGGGCAGCCGGCCCTCGGACAGGGTGCGGCGGGCGTAGCCGTAGGAGGCGGTGTCGACGTCGAGGGCGAAGGTGGACAGGTAGTCCGGGTCGGGGGCGATCTCGCGGGAGTCGCCGTTCTTCTCGTCCTCGCCGCTGCTCGTCCCGCCGTCGTGGCGCTGCTCGCCCTCGCCGCGCGGGCGGTCGGGCGCGGGCATCGGGGCCGAGCCGCCCCGCGAGTCGGACGTGGTGTCCTTCGCCCCGCTCGACGCGTCGTCGTCTCCCCCGCAGCCGGTGAGCAGCAGCCCGCCCGCCAGGGTGAGCGCGAGCAGCGCGGTCGCGCCGCGCCGCCCCCGCTTCCCGTCGGTCCCGTACCGGTTCATCGTCCGTCCCCCTGTGCTTGTTCGGCGCCGGTGTACGTGACTGTGACGGGGCGGCGGGGCGAAACGTGCGGCACGGGGTGTTACGGCTGTGTCTCGAAGCGGGCACGGGGGCGGCCCGCCGAGACCGGTGGGTGATCCTCCGTTGACCTACGACACGATGTCCTTGCGGGCGAAACCCCGGAAGGCCAGGGCGAACAGCACCAGCGCGTACGTTACCGAGACGGCCGTGCCCTGGATCATGCCCGACCACTCCGGGTTCGGCTGTACGGCGTCCGCCCAGGCGAACTGCCAGTGCGCGGGCAGGAAGTCGCGCCAGTCGCCGAGCGCGGTCACCGCGTCCAGGACGTTGCCGACGATGGTGAGGCCGACGGCGCCGCCGACCGCGCCCAGCGGTGCGTCGGTCCTGGTCGACAGCCAGAACGCGAGCGCGGCGGTGACCAGTTGGGACACGAAGATGTACGCCACGACCACCACCAGGCGCTGGGCGGCCGTGCCCGGGGCGAGCGAACCGCCCGTGGGGATGGCCAGCGGCCCCCAGCCGTAGGCGACGGTGCCCACGGCCAGCGCCACCAGCGGCAGCAGCACCATCGCGGCCAGGCTCAGCCCCAGCCCGACGGCCAGCTTGGAGGCGAGCAGCCGGGCCCGCGGCACCGGCGCGGCGAGCAGGTAGCGCAGGGAGGACCAGCTCGCCTCGGAGGCCACGGTGTCCCCGCAGAACAGGGCGACCGGGACGACCAGCAGGAAGCCCGCCGACACGAAGAGGTTGACGGCGGCGAAGTTGGCGCCGGAGGCGGTGGCGGTGTCCATCAGGGTGATGCGGTCGCCGGGGCCCTCCGGCTCGCCGCCGATCGCGAAGGCGACGACGAGCACGAACGGCAGCACGGCGAGGATCGCGCCCATGACCAGGGTGCGGCGCCGCTTGAGCTGGCGCGCCAGCTCCACCCGCAGGGGCAGCGTGCGGCCCGCCCGGTAGCCGTACGCGGAGTCGGACGCCGACGCCGGTCCGGGCGCGGGCCCGGTGGTGGCCGGCTTGGTGGGCGTGCTCATGCGGAACCTCCGATCAGGGTGAGGAAGGCGTCCTCCAGGCGGCGGTGCGGGCCGACCGACGCCACGGGGATCTCCAGCCGGACCAGTTCGGCGACCAGGCCGGGCGCGGTACCGCCGGGGTCGAGGCGGACCAGGAGCCCGTCGTCGGTGTGCACGACCGAGGCCACGCCGGGCAGGGCGGCGACCTTGTCCACGAGCGGTTCGTCCACGGGCAGGCCGGTGCCGACCAGGAGGGTGTCGCCGGAGCCGATGATCTCGGCGACCGGGCCCGCCTGGACCAGCCGGCCCCGGTCCATGACCACGAGGTGGGTGCAGGACTGCTCGACCTCGGCCAGCAGGTGGCTGGAGACGATCACGGTGCGCCCGGCGGCCGCGTAGCGGATCATCACCTCGCGCATCTCGCGGATCTGCGGCGGGTCCAGGCCGTTGGTCGGCTCGTCGAGGATGAGCAGGTCGGGCAGGCCGAGCATGGCCTGGGCGATGGCGAGGCGCTGGCGCATGCCCTGGGAGTAGGTGCGCACCGCGCGGGCGAGCGCGTCGCCGAGCCCGGCGATCTCCAGGGCCTCGTCCAGGTGGGCGTCCTCGGGCGGGCGGCCGGTCGCCCGCCAGTACAGCTCCAGGTTCTCCCGGCCGGACAGGTGCGGCAGGAAGCCCGCGCCCTCGACGAAGGCGCCGACCCGGGACAGCACCGGGGCGCCGGGCCGGATGGCGTGCCCGAAGACCCTGATCTCGCCCTCGTCCGGCTTGATCAGGCCCATCAGCATCCGCAGGGTGGTCGTCTTGCCCGCGCCGTTGGGCCCGAGCAGGCCGAGCACCTGCCCCTTCTCCACCCGGAAGGACAGCTCCCGCACCGCGTACCGCTCGGCGGACCCGGCGTAGCGCTTGCTCAGGCCGGTGATCTGCAGGGGTACGTCGGCCTGCGCGGGGTCGGGTGCCGGTGCGGCGGTGCGGCGGCGGCCCGTCCACAGCAGGGCCAGGGCGAGGGCGGCACCGGCCAGGGGCAGCCACCACACCCAGGCGGGCAGCGGTGCGGCGGCGGTGGTCACGCCGGGGGCGGTGGGCACCTTCAGGTCGCCCTCGAGGGAGACGGTGTACGTCGCCGGGGCGGCCGGGGAGGCGTAGCCGAGGTCGGTGGAGGCCAGGACCAGGCGCAGCCGGTGGCCCTTCTCCACCTCGTGGTCGATCGCCGGGAGGGTGAGCGTGACGTCCTTGCCCGCCCTGGCGTTCTCGACGCGCACGGGGGTCACCAACTGCGAGGGCAGTACGGGCGTCGTGCCGCCGGGGCCGACGTCGTACACCTTGGCGAAGAGGACGGCGTCCTCGGTGGTGGAGCGGACGTGGACGGTGGCCGTCGGGGAGCCGGTGATCCGCAGGTCGTCGCCGACCGGGGCGGACTCGAACGCGGCGTACTGGCCGGGGAAGTCCAGGGAGACGCCGACGCCGAGCGAGGAGAGCTGGGAGAGCCCGCCGGCGCCGCCGATGCCGGGCAGGGCGGAGACGGCGGGCGGGTTGGCGCCGGCGGGGTTGTCGACGCTCTGCTCGCGGCCGCGCAGGGGCACGGAGCGCTGTCCGTTCGCCAGACCCGGGTAGCGGTCGGCGCTCGCGCCGCGCAACTGGGCCTGTCCGTCGGTGGAGTCGACGCCTCCGGTGCGGGTGACGCGGAAGGCCGGGCCGGTGCCGGCGCCCTCGTCGTCCTTGAGGTAGCGGTCGAACCAGTCGTCGATGCGGGCCTGGACGCGGTCGGTCTCCAGGTCGCCGCCGTCGTGGCCGCCCGCGATCCAGTCGACGTCCACGGGGGCGCCGTTGGCCCGGATCGCCTTCGCCGCGGCGTCGGCCTGGCCGAGCGGGAAGAGCGAGTCGGTCTGGCCCTGCATCAGCAGGGTGGGCACCTCGATGCGCTCCCCCACCGCCTGCGGACTGCGTGCTTCGAGGAGCTTCACCGCCTCGGCGTCGGGCCTGCCGGACTCGGCGACCCGCTGGTACATGCGGCACAGGTCCGCCTCGAACCGGTCGCAGCCGCCGCCGGAGTTGACGAAGATGCCGGCCCACAGCTTCTTGAAGACGCCGTTCGGGAACAGCGCGTCCGCCAGGTTCCAGTACGTGATGGCGGGGGCGACGGCGTCCACCCGGGTGTCGTGCCCGGCGGCGAGCATCGCGACCGCACCGCCGTAGGAGCCGCCCGCGACGCCCACCCGGGGGTCGCCGTCCTCGTCCAGCTCGACCTGGGGCTGCTCCGCGAGCCAGTCGATCAGCCGGGACACGTCGGCGACCTCGCCGTCCGGCGCGTTCAGCCCGATCTTCCCGGTGGACTTCCCGAAGCCGCGGGCCGACCAGGTGAGGACCGCGTACCCGTCCCGGGCGAGGTCCTCGGCCTGCTCCCGTACGTCGTCCTTGCTGCCGCCGAAGCCGTGCGCGAGCAGGACGGCCGGGCGGCGGCCGCCGGAGCCCGCCGTGAAGTACGAGGTGTCCAGGCGCACGCCGTCGCCCACCGCCATGACCCGGTCGGCACGGCGCACCGGGGCCGGGTCGTCACCGGCGACGGCCGTCCACGTCCCGGCGCCGGCGAGCACGACGACGGCGGCCGCGGCGGAGAGCATCCGCCGCGGCCCCCGTAGCAGCCCTCGCACGCGGGGCAGTCGAAGATCCATGTGTCAACGGTACGGGCCGCCGCCGACAACGGGGGCCGCCCCGGGGCTGAACCGGCGGCCCTCCCACGGAAGTACGGGGCCGCTCCCGCGTACCACGGGCGCGGTAGGCCGGTGGGGTCCGGCGGGCGGTCGCGCCCCGCGGCCGGTCACGGCCGAACGGCCTCCTTGATCGCCGAAACGGCAGGAGAGGCAGTCCGGTTCCGCTTCTCGCGGCGGTACGGGAACCGCAACGTGGAGGGCGAAAAGACTGCCGACGTCCGGCATACGGGCATGTCGGTGGGCCCCGGTACAGTCCGTCGCACAGATGAACCACAGGAACGCAGCAATGGGCGGGGACTCATGAAGCTGAAGTACACCGCGGCCTGGGTGGGGCTCACGGCGGCCGCGATGGTCACGGCCACCGCGTGCGGCTCGGAGGGCGCGAAGACGGCGGCGGAGACGGCCGACAAGGCCGTGGACAAGGCGGACACGATCATGGCGGCCCTCAGCCGGGCCACCGACCGGACCGAGGAGCTGGGCTCCGCCGAGGTCAGGACGACGACCGAGCTGGGCACCGGCGCGCCGGTCACCGCGGACGGCACGTACTCCTGGGGCGACGGCTACGCACTCGACGTGGAGATGGACACCGAGGCCGCGCAGCTGCAGGAGCTCACGGACTCGCCGACCGTGCGCACCCTCTTCGTGGACGGCGCCTACTACTACGACATCGACCCGCAGCCCGCCGGCCCCCTCGCGGGCAAGGAGTGGATGAAGATCGACGGGTCGGCCGTGTTCGGCGAGTCGGGCGCCGCCACGATGGCCGGTGGCGGCGGCGAGGGCAGCCCGGCGAACTCCATGAAGGGCCTCAAGTACGCCAGTGACGTCGACGATCTCGGCAAGGAGACCGTCAACGGCAAGCCGGCGACCCACTACCGCGCGGTGCTGGACGAGCAGGACCTCGGCAAGTTCAAGGAGGTCTTCAAGGGCGACGACAGCATGCTCAACTCCGCCGCCGGCGAAGGCTCGATCACCATGGAGATCTGGGTGGGCGCCAAGGACCTGCCGGTGCGCCTGAAGCAGGACTTCGGCGCCATGACGGTCACCATGGACTTCGACAAGTGGGGCGCCACGAAGGACATCGTCGCCCCGCCCGCCGACCAGGTCGGTGACCTCACGCAGGAAGTGAAGGACGCCGGTCTGGAGCAGGGCTGAGAAGACGCGGAGGTGCCGCCGTCCCGCCGGGAGCGGGACGGCGGCACCGCGTGCCTCAGTGGTTGCGCGGGAAGCCCAGGTCCACGCCCGCCGGGGCGTCGGCCGGGTCGGGCCAGCGGGTGGTGACGACCTTGCCGCGGGTGTAGAAGTGCGTGCCGTCGTTGCCGTAGATGTGGTGGTCGCCGAAGAGCGAGTCCTTCCAGCCGCCGAAGGAGTGGTAGCCCACCGGGACCGGGATCGGCACGTTCACGCCGACCATGCCGGCCTCGATCTCCAGCTGGAAGCGGCGGGCCGCGCCGCCGTCCCGGGTGAAGATGGCGGTGCCGTTGCCGTACGGCGAGGCGTTGATGAGGGCCACGCCCTCCTCGTACGTCTCGGCGCGCAGCACGCACAGCACCGGGCCGAAGATCTCGTCCTGGTACGCCTTCGCGGTGGTCGGCACCCGGTCGAGCAGGGAGATGCCGATCCAGTGGCCGTCCTCGTGGCCGTCGACCGTGTGGCCGGTGCCGTCCAGGACGACCTCGCAGCCCTCGGCCGCCGCGCCCTCGACGTAGGAGGCGACCTTGTCCCGGTGCGCCTTGGTGATCAGCGGGCCCATCTCGGAGGACGGGTCGGTGCCGGGGCCGATCTTGATCTTCTCGGCGCGCTCGCGGATCTTCTCCACCAGTTCGTCGCCGACGGCGCCGACCGCGACGACCGCGGAGATCGCCATGCAGCGCTCGCCGGCCGAGCCGTAGGCCGCGCTGACCGCCGCGTCGGCCGCCGCGTCGAGGTCGGCGTCGGGCAGCACCAGCATGTGGTTCTTGGCGCCGCCGAGCGCCTGTACGCGCTTGCCGTGGGCGGAGGCGGTGGTGTGGATGTAGCGGGCGATCGGGGTCGAGCCGACGAAGGAGACGGCCTTGACGTCCGGGTGCTCCAGGAGGCGGTCCACGGCCACCTTGTCGCCGTGCACGACGTTGAAGACGCCGTCCGGCAGACCCGCCTCACAGAGCAGCTCGGCGACCTTCACGGCGGCCGACGGGTCCTTCTCGCTCGGCTTGAGCACGAAGGTGTTGCCGCAGGCGATGGCGATCGGGAACATCCACAGCGGCACCATCGCCGGGAAGTTGAACGGCGTGATGCCCGCGACCACACCGAGCGGCTGCCGGATCGACGACACGTCGACGCGGGTCGCGACCTGCGTCGACAGCTCGCCCTTGAGCTGCACGTTGATGCCGCAGGCCAGGTCCACGATCTCCAGGCCGCGCGCGACCTCGCCGAGCGCGTCGGAGTGCACCTTGCCGTGCTCGGCAGTGATCAGCTCGGCGATCTCGTCGCGGTGCGCGTCCAGCAGCGCCCGGAAGCGGAAGAGGATCGAGGTCCGCTGGGCCAGCGAGGACTGGCCCCAGGTCAGGTACGCGTCCTTGGCGGCGGCGACCGCGGCGTCCACCTCGTCGACGGAGGCGAAGGCGACCTTGGTGGTGACCTCGCCGGTCGCCGGGTTCGTCACCGGCCCGTACGTGCCCGAGGCGCCTTCGGCGGTCTTGCCGCCGATCCAGTGGTTGACGATGTTCGTCATGACCGAGAACTCCTTCACAGATGGCGGCGACGGGTCGAGACGTGCCGTAGGTGCAGCCGACGCCGTTCGTTCGGCTGACGCTGTTCGCGCTGCTCGCGGGCCGGGACCGGGGACGGTCGGGTCGCGGTCTCGGCCATGGCTCCATCCCAGCAGCCGGGCGCCGCGGGCGCGCCCGACACTGTGTCTGCGGTTTGGGTGTCCGCGTAGACACGTGGGGCAGTGTGGGCGGCCCGCGTCGGGGCGCGACGCGGGAACCTCCGGCGCGGAGCCGGTGCGAGCGGGGAGTTGGCGCTCGTGCCTCGCTCCTGCCAGGGCGAGGCCGCCTTCCCGCGCCGGAGGCGTTCGGTGGGGGAACCGGCGCCCCGGCCGTGTGCCGTCGGGTCGTGCGCCATCGCGTTCCCTCCTTGCCCGCGCCCTTGCGTCACCCCGGTTTCTAGCCCCGCGCGTGCGGCCTGTCAATGTTTTGTCCGGACATTCGGACGACGTAGTCGGACGGCGTAGTCCGAGTGGCGGCCGGGCGACGTACGACGGAACAGCTCCCTCCGCCGCAGTCAACGCGCCGCGCCTGAACGACGACGTACACCTGTGTGCCACTCGTGTCACAAAAGCTCCCTCCGCGTCACACATGTCACGCGCACGCGGGTCTTCCGTCACACCCGGGAACGGGCCCTGACCGCCCGTCACCCCGCGTCGTTCACCCGGAACAGGCTTGGTGATCGCCAGCGCTGCGCCCGGCTCCCCCCGGCGGCCGTCCCCGGTCGCCGCCGCGGCGCGCGCAGGGAGGTGCGACTAGTGACCGACCGAAGGCTCTGGTCCTACAAGGACATCGCGGCCCACATCAAGGTCCAGCCGGACACCGTTCGGTCGTACCGCAAGCACGGGCTGCTGCCCCCGCCCGACCACGTGGAGGGCGGAAAGCCGTACTGGTACGCGGAGACGGTCCGGGCCTGGGTGGCGTCCCGCCCCCGCAACCGCAACCGGTAGCGGCACGACGGCGCGAAAACCGTTCTGTGCCCCACCGCCCGGTGGGGCACAGTGCCGTGCATGGACTTCTCCGAGAAACCCGTGCTCACCGGCGACAAGACCGTCCTGCGGCCGTTCACCGCCGAGGACGCCGACGTGATGTGGGAGATCGTCAACGACCCCGAGGTGGTCCGCTTCACCTTCGAGCCCACCACCGAACTCACCCTCGACAAACTGCGCTCCTGGTACGGCGTGCGCACCGCCGATCCGGACCGGCTCGACCTCGCCGTCACCGACCGCGCCACCGGCGAACTCGTCGGCGAGGTCGTCCTGTACGAGTGGGACCCCGCGGCCCGCGGCTGCACCTTCCGGACCCTCGTGGGGCCCCGGGGACGCGGCCGCGGGCTGGGCAGCGAGGCGACGCGGCTCATCGTCGGGCACGCCTTCGAACGGGTCGGCCTGCACCGCGTCCAGCTGGAGGTCTACGCCGACAACCCGCGGGCCCGGCGGGTGTACGAGAAGGCCGGCTTCGTGGTGGAGGGGGTGCGCCGGGAGGCCGCCCTGCGGGGCGGTGTATGGGTGGACGACGTACTGATGGCGGTCCTCGACCACGAGTGGAAGGCGCGGGCGGGCACGGATGCGACGCAGGTGACGGGCGAGCCTCGCCTTTATACCCCCTAGGGGTAGGGTGGGGGTGAGTGGTCCGGGACCGGGCCACGGGTACCCGCCCTGTGTACACCCCCGACGAGGAGTAACGACATGACCGCCCAGACCGACACCACCCAGGACTCCGTCACCACCGTCTACAAGGTGAGCGGAATGAGCTGCGGCCACTGCGAGGGCGCCGTCTCCGGCGAGATCTCCGAGATCGCGGGCGTCGCCTCCGTACAGGCCGTCGCCGCCACCGGCGAGGTCACCGTCGTCTCCGGGGCGCCCCTGGACGACGCCGCCGTACGCGCCGCCGTGGACGAGGCGGGCTTCGAGCTCGTCGGCCGGGTCTGAGCCCGGCGCCCCCACCCCGTTCTGGAGTCCGGACCATGACCAGCACCACCGCGGACACGCACACCTCCACGACGGCCGCCGGACCCGATCCGGGCCTCGCCGAAGTCGAGCTGCTCATCGGCGGGATGACCTGCGCCTCCTGCGCGGCCCGCGTCGAGAAGAAGCTCAACCGCATGGACGGTGTCACCGCCACGGTGAACTACGCGACGGAGAAGGCCCGGGTCAGCTATCCGCCGGCCACCGGGGTCGCCGACCTGATCGCCACCGTCGTGAAGACCGGGTACACGGCCGAGGAGCCCGCGCCGCCACCGGAGCCCGCCGACCGGGTCGGCACCAAAGAGCACGGCACCGGCGACGGCGACGCCGACCCGGAGCTGTCGGCCCTGCGCCGGCGCCTGCTGGTCTCCGTCCTCCTCGCCGCCCCCGTGGTCCTGCTGGCGATGGTCCCGGCGCTCCAGTTCGACAACTGGCAGTGGCTCTCGCTCACCCTGGCCGCGCCCGTCGTGGTCTGGGGCGGGCTGCCCTTCCACCGCGCCGCCTGGACGGGCCTGCGGCACGGCGCGGCCACCATGGACACGCTGGTCTCGCTCGGCACGCTGGCGGCGTTCGGCTGGTCCCTGTGGGCGCTGTTCTTCGGGGACGCGGGCATGCCGGGCATGCGGCACGGCTTCGACCTCACCGTCTCCCGCACCGACGGCGCCTCCGCGATCTACCTGGAGGCCGCCGCCGGAGTCACCGCCTTCCTGCTCCTGGGCCGCTGGCTGGAGGCCCGTTCCAAGCGCCGCGCGGGGGCTGCCCTGCGGGCGCTGATGGAGCTGGGCGCCAAGGACGTGGCCGTACTGCGCGAGGGCCGCGAGGTGCGGATACCCGTGTCCCGCCTGGCGGTGGGCGACCGGTTCGTCGTACGCCCCGGCGAGAAGATCGCCACCGACGGCACGGTGGCCGAGGGCGCCTCGGCCGTGGACGCCTCGCTGCTGACCGGCGAGTCCGTGCCGGTGGACGTCACCGTCGGCGACACCGTCACCGGCGCCACGGTCAACGCCGGGGGCCGGCTGGTGGTCGAGGCGACCCGGGTGGGCGCGGACACGCAGCTGGCGCGGATGGCGAAGCTGGTGGAGGACGCGCAGAGCGGCAAGGCGCGGGTGCAGCGGCTCGCCGACCGGATCTCGGGGATCTTCGTCCCCGTCGTACTGCTGATCGCGTTCGCCACCTTCGGCGGCTGGCTCGGTGCCACCGGCGACACGGTCGCGGCGTTCACCGCGGCCGTCGCCGTCCTGATCATCGCCTGCCCGTGCGCGCTGGGCCTGGCCACCCCGACGGCGCTGCTGGTCGGCACCGGTCGCGGCGCCCAGCTCGGCATCCTCATCAAGGGCCCGGAGGTGCTGGAGTCCACGCGGCGCGTCGACACGGTCGTCCTGGACAAGACCGGCACCGTCACCACCGGTCGCATGACCCTGCACGAGGTGTACGCCGCCGAGGGCACCGACGAGGAGGAGCTGCTGCGGCTCGCGGGCGCCGTGGAGCACGCCTCCGAGCACCCGGTGGCCCGCGCGATCGCCGCCGGCGCCGAGGAACGGCTCGGCACGCTGCCGGGCGTCGAGGACTTCGAGAACGTCCCCGGGCGCGGCGCACGCGCCCGCGTGGCGGGCCACGAGGTGGCCGTGGGGCGCCTCCACGACACTCTGCCGCCCGAGGTGTCCCGGGCCAGGGACGAGGCCGAGCAGCGGGGCCGTACGGCCGTCGTCGTCGGCTGGGACGGCTCGGCGCGCGGGGTCCTCGCCGTGGCGGACGCGGTCAAGGAGACCAGCGCCGAGGCGGTGGCCGGGCTGCGCCGGCTGGGCCTGACCCCGGTCCTGCTGACCGGCGACAACCGCCGGGTGGCCGAGTCGGTCGCGGCGGCCGTCGGCATCGACGAGGTGATCGCCGAGGTGCTGCCCGAGGACAAGGTCGCGGTGGTGGAGCGGCTGCGGGCCGAGGGCCGTACGGTCGCCATGGTCGGCGACGGCGTCAACGACGCGGCCGCGCTCGCCACCGCCGATCTGGGCCTGGCGATGGGCACGGGGACGGACGCGGCGATCGAGGCGGGCGACCTGACGCTGGTGCGCGGGGACCTGCGGGTGGCGGCGGACGCGATCCGGCTCTCCCGGCGCACCCTGGCCACGATCAAGGGCAATCTCGTGTGGGCCTTCGGCTACAACGTGGCCGCGCTGCCGCTGGCCGCCGCCGGGCTGCTGAACCCGATGATCGCGGGGGCGGCGATGGCCTTCTCCTCCGTCTTCGTGGTCACCAACAGCCTCCGGCTGCGCGCCTTTCGCTAGCTTCGGACCGGTCCGCATTTCATGCAGGTCGTGGGGCTGCGCCTCTGGAGTCCGGCACGTACCTCACATAAGCTCTTCACAAGGCTCGCGCATCTTCCTTACGCTTGAGCCCCGTGCGACGTACGGGGCTCTTGCGCACCTAACGGACATATGCAAGAGACGCAGATCACAGTGATGCGAACGTAACCATCGAAGGGGTTCGAAGGTCTAAGTTGGCGATGTCAGGCAGCGTCTTGGGGGGCGCCACCTGGCATCTGGGGATGTCTTGGGGGACTTTCCCAGAGCTGCGTTGCCGGGACACGTACACCGGGAAGCTTTGAGCGGCCCTCCCGGGCGTGCGCTGTCCCGGCAGACCGCACGGCACGCAGCACCAGCACGACGAGCACCACCAGCACGACACAGCGAATTCAGGCGCTGTCCTCACAGACGCCCGGCCGGATCCCGTGGGGG
This sequence comes from Streptomyces sp. NPDC018026, assembly GCF_044327745.1. Taxonomy (NCBI): domain Bacteria; kingdom Bacillati; phylum Actinomycetota; class Actinomycetes; order Kitasatosporales; family Streptomycetaceae; genus Streptomyces; species Streptomyces sp. NPDC018026. The sequence goes on along the minus strand of NZ_JBIRFY010000002.1, from coordinate 310,602 downwards.
GAATCCGCACCGGGACATGGGAAGGCGCCCTGGATCGTCGGCCCGTGGGGGGACCGGCGCCAGGGCGCCTTCTGCTGTCCGTCCGGTTCTACTGTCCGTCCGGTTCCGCTGTCCGTCCGGGTCCTCCCGGGGCACGGAAAAGTCCCGTACCACTCGGAGCGGTACGGGACTCACCGGATGCGCTGCGGGGGTGCCTTGCGGCTCAGCGCTCCTCGACGGGGATGAAGTCGCGCTCGACGACGCCCGTGTAGATCTGGCGCGGGCGGCCGATGCGGGAACCCGGCTCCTTGATCATCTCGTGCCACTGGGCGATCCAGCCCGGCAGCCGGCCGAGGGCGAACAGGACCGTGAACATCTCGGTCGGGAAGCCCATGGCCCGGTAGATCAGACCGGTGTAGAAGTCGACGTTCGGGTAGAGGCTGCGCGAGACGAAGTAGTCGTCGGAGAGCGCGTGCTCCTCCAGCTTCAGGGCGATGTCCAGCAGCTCGTCGGACTTGCCGAGCGCGGAGAGGACATCGTGCGCGGCGGCCTTGATGATCTTGGCGCGCGGGTCGAAGTTCTTGTAGACCCGGTGGCCGAAGCCCATCAGGCGGACGCCGTCCTCCTTGTTCTTCACCTTGCGGATGAAGGAGTCGACGTCGCCGCCCGCGTCGCGGATGCCCTCCAGCATCTCCAGCACCGACTGGTTGGCGCCGCCGTGCAGCGGGCCCCACAGGGCGTTGATGCCGGCGGAGATCGAGGCGAACATGTTCGCCTGCGAGGAGCCGACCAGGCGGACCGTGGAGGTCGAGCAGTTCTGCTCGTGGTCCGCGTGCAGGATCAGCAGCTTGTCGAGCGCCGCGACGACCGTCGGGTCCAGCTCGTACTCCTGCGCCGGGACCGAGAAGGTCATGCGCAGGAAGTTCTCGACGTAGCCCAGGTTGTTGGCCGGGTAGACGAACGGGTGACCGATCGACTTCTTGTACGCGTACGCCGCGATCGTCGGAAGCTTCGCGAGCAGCCGGATCGTGGAGAGGTTGCGCTGACGCTCGTCGAACGGGTTGTGGCTGTCCTGGTAGAAGGTGGACAGCGCCGAGACCACCGACGACAGCATGGCCATCGGGTGGGCGTCGCGCGGGAAGCCCTTGTAGAAGTTCTTGACGTCCTCGTGCAGCAGGGTGTGCTGCGTGATCTCGCCCTTGAACGCGGACAGCTCGTCGACCGTCGGCAGCTCGCCGTTGATCAGCAGGTAGGCCACCTCCACGAAGGAGGAGCGCTCGGCCAGCTGCTCGATCGGGTAGCCGCGGTACCGGAGGATGCCGGCTTCGCCGTCCAGGTAGGTAATGGCGGATTTGTAGGCGGCGGTGTTGCCGTAACCGCTGTCCAGCGTCACCAGACCGGTCTGGGCGCGGAGCTTCCCGATGTCGAAGCCCTTGTCACCGACGGTGCTGTCGATCACCGGGTAGGTGTACTCGCCATCGCCGTACCGCAGTACTACAGAGTTGTCGCTCACGTCTTTCCCTCACCGACGTAGTGCCTCATCTTCGAGGTGCCCTGACTGTCTCTACCATCCCCCACTTGGCTCAGGAGAGTGCACTCGGGGTCGACCATCGGGCCTATTGGCGGCACTCAGTGCCGCCAACTTGCTCATCCTGCCCCCTCCGGGGCCCATCCGGAAGGGCCGTGTGACCTTTCCGACTCGTTTGATCGATCATTTTTTTCACATGGTCCGGGAGGTTTACCGGAAGGTTTCAGGTTCGGGGCCCCGCCAGCCGGAAGTCGAGCGCCGTGCACCGTCTCCCGGCCGACACCGTCCGCACCGCCTGCCCGATCGCCTTGCGCGACCCGACGAGGACGACCAGCTTCTTCGCCCGGGTGACCGCCGTGTACAGCAGATTGCGCTGGAGCATCATCCAGGCCCCGGTCGTCACGGGGATCACGACGGCCGGATACTCGCTCCCCTGGGACCGGTGGATGGTGACCGCGTACGCGTGGGCCAGTTCGTCCAGTTCGTCGAAGTCGTACGGCACCTCCTCGTCCTCGTCCGTCAGCACGGTGAGGCGCTGGTCGACCGGGTCGAGCGAGGTGACGACGCCGACGGTGCCGTTGAAGACGCCGTTCTCGCCCTTCTCGTAATTGTTGCGGATCTGGGTGACCTTGTCGCCGACCCGGAAGACCCGGCCGCCGAACCGCTTCTCGGGCAGGTCCGGGCGTCCCGGGGTGACGGCCTGCTGGAGCAGCCCGTTCAGCGTCCCGGCCCCGGCGGGTCCCCGGTGCATGGGCGCCAGCACCTGCACGTCCCGGCGCGGGTCGAGCCCGAACTTCGCGGGGATGCGCCGCGCGGCGACGTCGACGGTGAGCCGCCCCGCCTCCTCGGTGTCGTCCTCGACGAAGAGGAAGAAGTCCTTCATCCCGTCGGTGAGCGGGTGCTGCCCGCCGTTGATCCGGTGCGCGTTGGTGACGACGCCGGACTGCTGGGCCTGCCGGAAGACGCGGGTCAGCCGGACGGCGGGCACGGGGCTGCCGGGCGCCAGCAGGTCCCTCAGCACCTCCCCCGCCCCCACGCTGGGCAACTGGTCGACGTCCCCGACGAGGAGCAGATGGGCGCCCGGCGCCACGGCTTTCGCGAGCTTGTTGGCGAGGAGCAGGTCCAGCATCGACGCCTCGTCCACCACCACCAGGTCGGCGTCGAGCGGCCGCTCCCGGTCGTAGGCCGCGTCGCCGCCCGGCTTCAGCTCCAGCAGCCGGTGCACGGTGGACGCCTCGGCGCCGGTCAGCTCGGAGAGCCGCTTGGCGGCCCGCCCGGTCGGCGCGGCCAGCACGACCTTGGCCTTCTTGGCCCGCGCCAGCTCCACGATGGACCGCACGGTGAAGGACTTGCCGCAGCCGGGCCCGCCGGTGAGCACGGCGACCTTCTCGCTGAGCGCGAGCTTGACGGCCTCCTCCTGCTCGGGCGCGAGCTCGGCGCCCGTGCGCTGCTTCAGCCACCCGAGCGCCTTGTCCCAGGCCACGTCGTGGAAGCCGGGCATCCGGTCCTCGTCGGTGCGCAGCAGACGCCGCAACTGCCCCGCCAGGGCCAGCTCGGCGCGGTGGAAGGGCACGAGGTAGACGGCCGTGACGGGGTCGCCGCCCTCCGGGTCGGGCACCTTCTCCCGTACGACACCGGGGTCGCCGTCGGGATCCTCCGGCTCGGCGGCCAGCTCGCCCAGGCACTCGATGACGAGCCCGGTGTCCACCTGCAGCAGCTTCACCGCGTCGGCGATCAGCTTCTCCTCGGGGAGGTAGCAGTGCCCCTGGTCGGTGGCCTGCGACAGCGCGTACTGCATCCCGGCCTTGACCCGCTCCGGGCTGTCGTGCGGGATGCCGACGGACTGGGCGATCTTGTCGGCGGTGAGGAAGCCGATGCCCCAGACGTCGGCGGCGAGCCGGTAGGGCTGGTTCTTCACCACGGAGATGGAGGCGTCCCCGTACTTCTTGTAGATGCGCACCGCGATGGACGTGGACACCTCGACGGTCTGGAGGAAGAGCATGACCTCCTTGATCGCCTTCTGCTCCTCCCAGGCGTCGGCGATCTTCTTGGTCCGCTTGGGCCCGAGGCCGGGCACCTCGATGAGCCGCTTGGGCTCCTCCTCGATGATCGTGAGCGTGTCAAGACCGAAGTGCTGCGTGATCCGGTCGGCGAAGATCGGCCCGATCCCCTTGACCAGCCCGGACCCCAGATAGCGCCGGATGCCCTGCACGGTGGCGGGCAGCAGCGTCGTGTAGTTCTCCACGTGGAACTGCTTGCCGTACTGGGGGTGCGACCCCCAGCGCCCCTCCATCCGCAGCGACTCCCCCACCTGCGCGCCGAGCAGCGCGCCGACAACGGTCAGCAGATCGCCGGCGCCTCTGCCGGTGTCGACGCGGGCGACGGTGTAGCCGTTCTCCTCGTTGGCGTACGTGACGCGCTCCAGAACGCCTTCGAGGGTGGCGAGCCGCCGTTCGCCGGGGGCCGCGGGGGGCTGGGTGGGCATGATCCGACGGTACCGGTGGGGACTGACAGGGATGACCGTGACCGGCTACTCGGGCGACACTCCGGTGCACGGACCGTCGTCCGCCGACCGTGTCAGGTACGCGTGGTTGTCCTCGATGAGGTGGTCCAGCGCGGCCCTGGCGGCGGCGAGGCCGTCGATGGCCTCGGACAGCCGGTCCCGCTCGCGCCCCATGATCTTCAGTGCCTGCCGCGCCCTGTCCTCGGTCGGCTCGGACATGCAGGGCGCCATCTCGGCGATGGTGCTGCTGGGCACGCCCGCCGCCAGGAACGCCTGTATGAGGCGCACCCGCTGCACGTGCTCGTCCTCGTAGTGGCGCTGTCCGGTGGGCGAGCGGGAGCTGACGAGCAGGCCCTGCTCCTCGTAGTAGCGCAGCGACCGGCGGCTGGCTCCCGTCCGGGCGGACAGTTCACCGATCCGCATACCGGACTCCTCTCATGCCGATGACCACTTGCCCCTCACACTGATGTGAGCTTTTAGGTTAACTCCATGCTGAAGCTCATCTTCATGATCAACCGCGCCGAGGGAATGTCGTACGAGCGTTTCGTCGACCACCACCGCAACCGGCACGCGCCGCTGTTCACCTCCATCCCGGAGGCGGATCGCTACGTGCGCGGGTACACCGTGTCCCACCCGGTCCCCGCCGGGAAGTATCCGCCCCGGGCCTACGACGGCATGACGGAAATCTGGTTCGAGAACTGGGAGGACCACGACGCCTTCTTCGCCTCCGAGAACTACCGGACGCTGGTCAACCCCGACGAAGCACGCTTCATCGACATGGCATCGGTGGCCGTGATGGTCACCGAGGAGACGAAGGTCATTCCGGCGGAGGGAACATTCGGTGGCGCGTGCTGCCAGTTCGACCGGGGCGACGGCAGCCCCGGGGAGGTGTGCTGGGTCAGCGGGGAGACGGACTCCCCTCCGGCCCCGTCATCCCCGTGAGAAAGCGGGTGAAGGCGGCGCGGGGAAAGGTGAGGGCGGCTCGGGCGGGGGCCTTGCTGTCGCGGACGGCCACGTGGGTGGTCGAGGTGGCTATCTCCACGCACTCGTTGCCGTCGCCGGGGCCCGAGTACGACGACTTCCGCCAGTTGTCCATGGAGGCTCAGCTCCCCCCGTCCGCCCTCTTGACGCCGCCGACGAATTCCGCGAAGACCTCGGTCGAGACAGTAAACGTTCCGTATGAAGGAACTTTGGAGTCGCGCACGGCGACGTGCGTGGTCGAGTTCGCGACCTCCACGCAGCTGTTGCCGTCGCCCTCTCCGGAGTAGGAAGACTTCCGCCAGTTGGTGAACGTGGTCATGAGTCTCACAGCTCTCTCGCGAGTTCGTGGATGAAGGTGCGTGACCGTGCGGGTTCGAGCGATGCAGCAGTCACCATACGGAAATTCGTGCGATACGTGTCCAGTTGGGCTTCGGCATCCATGAAGACCACGCCATGAGGCGCATCACGCACCACCGTGTCCAGCCTGGGGAGCGGACCACCCGCGTAGGTCATGGTGCTCGACGCCTTGCCGAAGCCGTCCACATCGAACGGGACGACCCGCAAGGTGACATGGTCCGCTTCGGAACGTTCGAGAAGCTTCTCGAGCTGGTCGCGGGCGACCTTACGGTCGCCCACTCTGATTCGCAGCGCCGCTTCGTGGATCACGACATCGTGTGGAACGGCGAATTCCTGGCGAGTCATGCGGTGTTGTACGCGTAGATCGATCTCCTCCTCGGTCAGGCTGGGCATGCGCGAGGAGAAGACGGCACGTGCGTAGTCCGCAGTCTGCAAGCGGCCCGGGACGTAGAGGATCGCGACATCGTGCAGGAAGGTCGCATGGTGCTCCAGTTCCGACAGATCGAGGAACGGCGTCGGCAACAGCCCGCGATACTCGTCCCACCAACCGCGTGTCCGGTCGGTCGCCATGAAGGCCAGCGCTGCGATGAGATCCTCGTCCGTGCACGCGTAGTGCGACTTCAGTCGGCGCAACCGCTGCTCGCTCACACCCGTCAGTCCGGATTCGATGTGGGTGATCTGGACCCTGTTCGCACCGAGCAACGCCGCCGCCTCCGTGGCGGTGAGACCGGCCGCTTCGCGGAGTCGGCGAAGTTCGAGACCGAGACGCCTCTGACGTGCGGTCGGCTCACGCCTGAGAACCATGGTTCCTCTTTCAACCCAGCTGCAAGGTGCGCTCGTTCGGGGTCAGATTACGCGATCGGCTTGCTCGGGATTACTAGTTAGTCCTACCGTCAGTGACGCGACGCACACCGTGCGACACCGGGCCACCGGAAGCGCACCGCCCCGTCCTGCCATGACGGCTGCGGCAATGACACCGAGCCCGCCCTCACCCCACCGCCCTCCGCGAGGAGTCCCGCATGCCCGAAAACGAAGCCTGGGAGTACTCCCTCTACATCCCCAACGACCTCCGGGCCGTCACCGTCAGCCGCCGCACCCTCCGTCTGGTCCTCACCATGCACGGCCTGATCCGCCTCGTCGACGTCGCCGAACTGCTCGCCACGGAGCTGGTCTCCAACGCCGTACGGCACACCAAGGGCCCCGCCGCCCTCCGCATCCGCTGGTCGCCGCCGGGCACACTGCGGATCGGGGCGTGGGACGCGGACCCCGAACCGCCCGAGCCACCCGCCCGGTTCGAGAGGGTGACGGAGCTGGAGGAGGGTCGGGGCCTGGCGCTCGTACGGGCCTGCGCGGACGTGTGGGGGTGGCATCCGCTGGCCAGGCACGGCAACCGGGGCAAGTACGTATGGTGCGAGCTGGCGGCGGCCTGAAAGGCCCCGCCGGGTAATTCGCTTGCCCAGCCCGGGGATCTTCCGGACGCTCGGCGCATGACGGGAAGCCAACTCGATCGCCGGCTGGTCTCGGCGGTCCTGTCGGGTGACGCCGACGCGGTGCGGGACCTGCTGTACGAGGGGGCGGACCCGGACACGCCGGACCCCGAAGGGGGACTGCCGGTGCTGTGCGCGGCCGTCGCCGCCTACGACGCCCCCGTCGCCGAAGCGCTGGTGGACGGCGGGGCCGATCCGGACCGGCAACTCCCGGACGGGAGTACGCCCTTGTGGCGGGCCCTGGACAGCGGATCCCCGGCCGTCTTCGAGTCGGCACTCGGCAGGGAACCCCGGCTGCGGCTGCCCGAGCAGGAGCGGGAACGGCTGCTCGCCCGCGCCCGGAGCTGCTACGAGACGGGCCCGGTCGAGGAACTGCGGCGCAGGACGGGGGCACGAGGTCCCGCGGTGCCGGTGCGGGTGAGGGACGGCGACTACGACTGGGTCGACCAGTACACGCTCGGCGGCCTCGTCGTACGGGCCGGGTACGGCGCCATCCTGACGGTGCTGGAGTGGTCGTTCCGCATCCCGACCCCGGTCGGCGAACTGATCGACCGCGCCGTCCGCATACCCGACGAGGATCATGTGGACTGGTCGGCGGTGTGGCTCACGCTCGTGCGGCGGCACGGCGAAAACGTCCTGTCGGCCACGCTGGCACACCGCGACCACCCCGACCCGAGGCACCGCCGCTTCGTCGCGGACTATCTGCGTGCGCGCGGGATCATCGCGTGCGACTCCCCCTCCGCGGAGCGGGAGAGCGGGATCCTGGCCGCCTGGGCCACGCGGGAGTCGGACGGTGCGGTGCTCGCGAAGGTGCTGGAGGCCCTCGCGGAGTACGAGCATCCCGGCATGGAGGCGACAGGGCTGCGCCACGCCGCGCACCCGGATCCCCGCGTGCGACTGCGCGCGACCACCGTCATCGACGCATCGGAGGAGGCTCGGTCACCCGAGGCCGACGCGGTTCTGCTCACCCTCCTCGGCGACCCGGACGCCCGCGTACGGCTGGAGGCGTGCCGGGCGGGCCTGAAGGACGACGCCCTCCTCGCCCCCGCCGCCGAGGAACTGGTCCGGCTGGCCGAGGGACCGTACGAGGATCTGCGGGGCGGGGTGGCGGAGGCGCTGGCCTCCTCGCGGGACCGTACGCCCGCCGTCGCCGACGCCCTGGCCGCACTGCTCGCCGACGGCGACCGGATCGTCCGCCTGGAGGCCGCCTACGGCCTCGCCCTGCGCGACGATCCGCGCACCGGCGAGGCGATCGAGCGGGTCGGGCCGCTCGGCGTCGGGTTCGAGCACGACCACCGGGCCAACGCGCTGTGGGACTGGGCGCGTGGGGGCAACCGGCCGTGGCCGCTCACGGCGGGTGCGGGGGACTCGTAGCGGCCGCGGGGACTCACTCCACGTGGCGGACGGCTCCCATGGCGCGGTCCAGGATCTCCTGGAGCGGTTGCGGCCGGGCGCCCGAGGTCCACGCGTACAGAGTCGCCTCCACGCACCCCAGGGCCGCGGCGATCACGGCGTCGGCACGCGGGTCGGAGACGTCGGCCGGGTCGGCTCCGAGGCGTCGGGCGATCTCGGGCCGGAGCAGTTCGTGCCACCGGGCGTTCTTCTCCCGGTGCCAGGCGGCCAGCGGCGGCGTGTTCACGATCAGCCGGGTGAGGCGTCGGGTGCGCTCGTCGCCCGCGCCGTACTCCTCCATCAGCGGAGTGAGCGCGCGCCGCATGGCGACCCAGGGCGTCTCGTCGGGCGGGCGGGCGGCGAGCGCGTCGCGCAGATACTCGCCGGCATCGGCCGTGACTCCGAAGAGCGCCTCCTCCTTGGAGGAGAAGTACCGGAAGAACGTGCTGCGGGAGATCTCGGCGGCCGTGCAGACGTCATCCACGGTCGTCCCCTCGTAGCCGTGCTCGAGGACCAGATCCTGAACCGTCCTGGCCACTTCGGCACGCATGGCCCGGCGCGCCCGCTCCCGTGCGCCGCGCGTGGTCTGGTGAGGACTCATGAGCACACGGTACTACATTCCAAAGCTGGTACTGTGTCTCATGTACGGGATTGCATCCTATGAGAAGGAGCTGGTGAGCGATGAGCGGCAAGAAGGTGGTCGTCATCACGGGCGCGAGCGACGGCATCGGGGCGGCGGCGGCGCGAGGGCTGCACGCGGCTGGGCACACCGTCGTCGTCGTGGGCCGCTCGGCCGAGAAGACCCGCGCGGTCGCCGAGGAGCTCTCGGTCGACGGCTACGTCGCGGACTTCACCCGCCTCGACGACGTCGAGCGGCTCGCCGGCCGGCTGCGGGACACGTACCCCCGCATCGACGTACTCGCCAACAACGCCGGCGGGGTCTTCGGCACGCGCCGCAAGACCGTGGACGGCTTCGAGAAGACCTTCCAGGTCAACCACCTCGCACCGTTCCTGCTCACGCGGCGGCTGCTGGACACGCTCATCGCCTCGCGCGCGTCGGTGCTGCAGACCTCCAGCACGGTGCGGTTCGCCAAGGAGATCCACCTGGACGACCTCGACCACGACCGTCACTACGATCCGGTGCACGCCTACGGCGCGTCCAAGCTGGAGAACATCCTGTTCACGACGGAGCTCCACCGGCGCCACCACGCGGAGGGCCTTTCGGCGGCCTCCTTCTATCCGGGCAACATCTCCACGAACTTCGCGTCCGACACCACCAGTCCGGTCATGCGCCTCGTCCGCTTCGTGGGCACGAAACCGCTGATCGGCCGCGCCCTGCTCAACACGCCCGAGCAGGGCGCGGACCAGCTCGTATGGCTCGCCGACGGCACCCCCGGCACGGACTGGCGGTCGGGGGCCTACTACTTCAAGCGCAAGGACGTGCCGCCGCGCAATCCGCAGGCGGCCGACCCGGATCTCGCCCGGGGCCTGTGGGAGCGCTCCGAGGAACTGCTCGCGGGGCGGCTGTCCGAGCCGGCGTGACGAGCCGCGGCGGGCGGCAGGCGGTCGCAGCGCCGCGGCAGCCCGGCTGAACCGCCCTTCGGTCGGGGAAGGTTCCGGTCAGCGGCGGATGTCCGGGTCACGAGTGACTCAGCGGTGCAGGGTGGTCTCCCCGCCCATGTAGGAAAGCTTCTCCGGGTTGCGCACGGCGTAGAGGCCCGTGATGCGGCCCTCGTCGAAGCGCACCGCGACCACGGTGTCGAGTTCGCCGTCGAGCCGGACGACCAGGGCCGGGTGTCCGTTGACCTGGGCCGGGTCCATCGTCATCACGACCGGCAGCTTGCTCAGGCCGCCGAGCATGAGGCGGGCCACCTTGTCGGCGCCGATGACGGGCCGCAGGACGGCCTGCTTGATGCCGCCGCCGTCGCCGAGCAGGACGACGTCCGGGGAGAGGACGTCGAGCAGGCCCTGGAGGTCGCCCGTCTCGACCGCCCGCTGGAAGGCCGAGAGCGCTTCCCGGGACTCGGTCGCCGAGACCTCCCCGCGCGGGCGGCGGGCCGCGACGTGCGCGCGGGCCCGGTGCGCGATCTGCCGGACGGCCGCCGGGCTCTTCTCGACGGCCTCGGCGATCTCGTCGTAGCCCAGGTCGAACACCTCGCGCAGCACGAACACCGCCCGCTCGGTCGGCGCGAGTGTCTCCATGACCAGCATCATCGCCATCGACACGCTGTCGGCCAGCTCGACGTCCTCGGCCACGTCGGGAGTGGTGAGCAGCGGCTCGGGCAGCCAGGAGCCGACGTAGGACTCCTTGCGGCGGCCGAGCGTACGCAGCCGGTTCAGGGCCTGGCGGGTGGTGATGCGGACCAGGTACGCGCGCCGGTCGCGCACCGTGCCGAGGTCGACTCCCGCCCACTTCAGCCAGGTCTCCTGGAGGACGTCCTCCGCGTCGGCGGCGGAGCCGAGCATCTCGTAGGCGACGGTGAAGAGCAGGTTGCGGTGGGCCACGAAGGCCTCGGTGGCCGCGTCCGCGGCCGCGCCCCCGCCGGTCGCGCCGTCCTGTTCGCGGCCACTGTTCTCGCTGGTCACCAGCTTCTCCCGTTCGTTCGGTTCCGGCGGTGTCTCGTGCACGGGACACCGGCCGCCGGGGTTCTGTGACACCCGTCGGCGGTGTCCTGGGTCACGTCGGCGTCCTGTCACAGGGTGCGGGGCGGCGGCGTCTTGTGTTCGTCACCGAGGCACCGAGAACGAGGACGAGGACGAGATCATGGACACCCGATTCAATCTGTTCGAGAACGAGTTCGCCGGTCGGTTCACCAAGCGGTTCGCCGGCATAGGCATGCTGATGCACGAGTCGCCGCTGCCGAAGGCCACGCAGGAACTGGTGTCCCTGCGGGCCAGCCAGATCAACGGCTGCGGCCACTGCATCGACATGCACGTCAAGGAGGCCGCGGCCGCCGGGGAGAGCGCGGTCCGGCTGCACCTGGTCGCCGCCTGGCGCGAGTCCACGGTGTTCACCGAGGCCGAGCAGGCGGCGCTGGCCCTGGCCGAGGAGGGCACCCGGCTCGCCGACGCGCACGAGGGCGTGTCCGACGAGACGTGGGCGCTGGTGCGCAAGCACTACGACGACGACCAGGTCGCCGCGCTGATCTGCCTGGTCGCGATGATCAACGCGGCCAACCGGCTCGCCGTGATCACGCACCAGAAGGGCGGCTCGTACGAGGCGGGCATGTTCAAGGCGGCGGTGGGCTGACTCCCGGAAGCGGAGTGGGCTGATTTCCGGTTTCCGGAAGTGGTCGGGGCGGCACCCGGGCGACATCGCCGCGGGTGCCGCCCCCTTTCCGGTCACGATTGGGTCTCGGCCCGGCCCCAGGTCTTGATTCTCGCCCGTGTAATCGTTTCCAATCCTCTGTGTAATCGATTCCACGAGGAGGTGGAACGACGATGGCGAGCATCAAGGACGTCGCCGCCGAGGCGGGCGTGTCCGTCGCGACGGTCTCGCGGGCGCTCAACGGCCACCCGTCGGTCAGCGTCGCCGCACGCGCCCGCGTGCTGGCCGCCGTCGAGACGCTGAGCTACCGCCCGAACGCCCTCGCCAGGTCGCTGCGCACGGACCAGACCCGCACCCTCGGCCTGGTCATCAGCGACGTGATGAACCCGTACTTCACCGAGCTGGCCCGCTCCGTCGAGGAGGAGGCCCGCGCGCTCGGCTACAGCGTCATCATCGGCAACGCCGACGAGCGGCCCGACCTCCAGGACCACCACGTCACCACCCTCCTGGACCGGCGGATCGACGGGCTCCTCGTCTCCCCCACCGACGGGGGCTCCCCGCGCATGCTGGACGCCGCGCTGGCCGGGACGCCGATGGTCTTCGTCGACCGGTGGATCCCCGGCGTGGACGTGCCCGTCGTCAGGTCGGACGGGCGGACGGCCGTAAGGGACCTCGTCGCGCATCTGCACGGGCTCGGGCACCGGCGGCTCGCGATCATCGCGGGGCCCGCCGCCACCACCACCGGACGCGAGCGCGTCGACGCCTTCCGCGAGGCGCTCGGCGCGTACGGGCTCGCGCTGCCCGAGGCCTACATCGGCCAGGGCGACTTCCAGGCCGGCAGCGGGCGCCGGGTCACCGAAGGATTCCTCGACCTGCCCGAGCCGCCCGAGGTCGTCTTCGCCGCCGACAACCTGATGGCGCTCGGCGCGCTGGACGCCGTACGGGCACGCGGGCTGCGGGTCCCCGAGGACGTCGGGCTCGCCGCGTTCGACGACATCCCGTGGTTCGTGCACACCGATCCCCCGGTCACCGCGATCGCCCAGCCCACCCGCGAGCTGGGGCGGGCGGCCGTACGCGCCCTCGTCGAGCGGATCGCGGGACGGACCGGCGAGTCCGTCACCCTTCCGGCCCGGCTCGTCGTGCGCCGCTCGTGCGGCGAGCCGCCCCCCGTCGGCTCCGAACAACCCAGTGAACATCCCCCGTCCCCCTCCCCCGTACGAAGGAGTACGCCGTGAGCAGCCGCAGTCCGGACGAGTTGCTGCGCATCGAGGGCATCCGCAAGACCTTCCCCGGCGTGGTCGCGCTCGACAGCGTCGACTTCGACCTGCGCCGGGGCGAGGTGCACGTGCTCCTCGGTGAGAACGGCGCGGGCAAGAGCACGCTGATCAAGATGCTCTCCGGCGCCTACACGCCCGACACCGGGCGGATCCTGGCCGGTGGTGAGGAGGTGCGCATCCACGGTGCGCAGGACTCCGAGCGCCTCGGGATCGCCACCATCTACCAGGAGTTCAACCTGGTCCCCGACCTGACGGTGGCCGAGAACATCTTCCTGGGGCGCCAGCCCCGCCGGTTCGGCATGATCGACCGCAAGCGGATGGACGCCGACGCCGAGGTGCTGCTGAAGCGGGTGGGGGTCAACGTCTCTCCCCGCGCGCGGGTGCGTGAACTCGGCATCGCGCGGCTCCAGATGGTCGAGATCGCCAAGGCGCTCAGCCTCGACGCGCGCGTGCTCATCATGGACGAGCCGACCGCCGTACTGACCTCCGAGGAGGTCGAGAAGCTGTTCGCCATCGTGCGGCGGCTGCGCGAGGACGGCGTCGGCATCGTCTTCATCACCCACCACCTGGAGGAGATCGCCGCCCTCGGGGACCGCGTCACCGTCATACGGGACGGCAGGAGCGTCGGGCAGGTGCCCGCCTCCACCCCGGAGGACGAGCTGGTCCGGCTCATGGTGGGGCGGTCGATCGAGCAGCAGTACCCGCGCGAGCGCACCGACACCGGTGAGGCGCTGCTCAAGGTGGAGGGGCTGACGCGGGACGGCGTCTTCCACGACGTCGGCTTCGAGGTGCGGGCCGGTGAGGTCGTCGGCATCGCGGGGCTGGTCGGGGCCGGGCGTACGGAGGTGGTGCGGGCGGTGTTCGGCGCCGATCCGTACGACGCCGGGAGCGTGCGGGTCGCGGGTGCGCCGCTGCGGCGGCACGACGTGAACGCCGCCATGGCCGCCGGGATCGGGCTCGTGCCCGAGGACCGCAAGGGGCAGGGGCTGGTCCTCGACGCCTCCGTGGAGGAGAACCTCGGGCTCGTCACGCTCCGGTCCAGTGCCCGCGCCGGGCTCGTCGACCTCAAGGGGCAGCACACGGCGGCCGAGCGGATCGCCGGGCAGCTCGGCGTGCGGATGGCCGGGCTCGGCCAGCACGTGCGCACGCTGTCCGGCGGCAACCAGCAGAAGGTCGTCATCGGCAAGTGGCTGCTGGCCAACACCAAGGTGCTGATCCTCGACGAGCCGACGCGCGGCATCGACGTCGGCGCCAAGGTCGAGATCTACCAGCTCATCAACGAACTGACGGCCGCCGGTGCCGCCGTGCTCATGATCTCCAGCGATCTGCCGGAGGTGCTCGGGATGAGCGACCGCGTGGTCGTCATGGCGCAGGGGCGCGTCGCGGGTGAACTCACCGCCGAACAGGCCACCCAGGACGCCGTGATGGCACTCGCCGTCAGCACCCACACCGGCGACTCCCCGCACACCGGCAACTCCCCGCACAGCGACGGAACGGATGGAACGGAGGCCTCCCGTGGCCACTGACACGCTCAAGAGCAAGCCGGGCGCGCAGGGCGCCACGAGCGGCCTGCGCCGCCTGCTGCTCGAAAACGGCGCGCTGACCGCGCTGATCGTCCTCGTCATCGTGATGTCGGCGCTGTCCGGGGACTTCCTGACCGCCGACAACCTCCTCAACGTCGGCGTCCAGGCCGCCGTCACCGCGATCCTCGCCTTCGGCGTCACCTTCGTCATCGTCTCGGCGGGCATCGACCTGTCGGTCGGTTCGGTCGCCGCGCTGTCGGCCACCGTGCTGGCCTGGAGCGCCACCGAGGCCGGGATGCCGGTCGCGCTCGCGGTGCTGCTGTCCGTCCTGACCGGCATCGCCTGCGGTCTGGTGAACGGTTTCCTCATCTCGTACGGGAAGCTGCCGCCGTTCATCGCGACGCTGGCCATGCTGTCGGTGGGCCGCGGTCTGTCGCTGGTCATCTCCCAGGGTTCGCCGATCGCCTTCCCGGACTCGGTCTCGCACCTCGGCGACACGCTCGGCGGGTGGCTGCCGGTGCCGGTGCTCGTGATGATCGTGATGGGCCTGATCACCGCCTTCGTGCTCGGCCGGACCTACATCGGCCGGTCCATGTACGCCATCGGCGGCAACGAGGAGGCGGCGCGGCTGTCCGGGCTGCGGGTGAAGCGGCAGAAGCTCGCCATCTACGCCTTCTCCGGCCTGTTCGCCGCCGCCGCGGGCATCGTGCTCGCCTCCCGGCTCTCCTCCGCGCAGCCGCAGGCCGCGCAGGGCTACGAGCTGGACGCCATCGCCGCCGTCGTCATCGGCGGTGCGTCGCTGGCGGGCGGCACCGGCAAGGCCTCGGGCACGCTGATCGGCGCGCTGATCCTCGCGGTGCTGCGCAACGGCCTCAACCTGCTGTCCGTCTCCGCGTTCTGGCAGCAGGTCGTCATCGGTGTCGTCATCGCGCTCGCGGTGCTCTTCGACACGCTGCGCCGCAAGGCGGGCGCGGTCACTCCGGCGGCCGGGGCGTCGGGCGGCGGCAACCGGGGCAAGCAGGCACTCACGTACGTGATCGCGGCCGTCGTCGCGGTGGCCGTGGTCGGCGCGACCTCGCTGCTGCACAACGGCTCCTCCGGCGGCAAGGACCAGCGGATAGGGCTGTCGCTGTCCACGCTGAACAACCCGTTCTTCGTGCAGATCAGGAACGGCGCGGAGGAGGAGGCGAAGAAGCTGGGCGTGGACCTGACGGTCACGGACGCCCAGAACGACGCCTCGCAGCAGGCCAACCAGCTGCAGAACTTCGTCAGCGGCAGCCTGTCCGCGGTCATCGTCAACCCGGTGGACTCCGACGCGGCCGGTCCCTCGGTGCGCTCGGCCAACAAGGACGACATCCCCGTCGTCGCCGTGGACCGCGGCGTCAACAAGGCGGAGACGTCCGCGCTGGTCGCCTCCGACAACGTCGAGGGCGGTGAGCTGGGCGCCAAGGCGCTCGCCGAGAAGCTCGGCGGCAAGGGCACCATCGTCATCCTCCAGGGCCAGGCCGGCACCTCGGCCAGCCGGGAGCGCGGGGCGGGCTTCGCGGCCGGGCTCAAGGCGTACCCGGGCATCAAGGTCGTCGCCAAGCAGCCCGCGGACTTCGACCGCACCAAGGGCCTGGACGTGATGACCAACCTGCTCCAGGCGCACCCGGACGTCGACGGCGTCTTCGCGGAGAACGACGAGATGGCGCTGGGCGCGATCAAGGCGCTGGGTTCCAAGGCCGGCAAGTCGGTCCAGGTCGTCGGCTTCGACGGCACCCCGGACGGGCTGAAGGCGGTCCAGGACGGCACGTTGTACGCGTCGGTGGCGCAGCAGCCGAGGGAACTGGGCAGGATCGCCGTACAGAACGCGCTGCGGGCGGCCGAGGACAAGAAGGTGGAGCAGACGGTGAAGGTGCCCGTGAAGGTCGTCACCAAGGAGAACGTGGCGGGCTTCGAGGGCTGAGACCGGCCCGGCAGCCGGCGGGAATCACGCGAATCGGAGAACGACTGATGTACGACTACGACCTGCTGGTCGTCGGGTCGGCCAACGCCGACCTGGTGATCGGTGTCGAGCGGCGGCCGGCGGCGGGCGAGACGGTGCTCGGCTCCGACCTGGCCGTCCACCCGGGCGGCAAGGGCGGCAACCAGGCCGTCGCCGCCGCCCGGCTCGGCGCCCGTACGGCGCTGCTGGCCCGGGTGGGCGACGACGACTACGGACGGCTGCTGCTGGACTCGCAGCGGGCGGCCGGTGTCGACACGGTCGGCGTGCTGGTGGGCGGCGCCCCGACCGGCGTCGCGCTGATCACCGTCGACCCGTCCGGGGACAACAGCATCGTGGTCTCGCCGGGCGCCAACGGCCGGCTGGCGCCGGGCGACGTCCGGGCCGCGGCCAGCCTCTTCCACGCCTCCCGGGTGGTCTCCACGCAGTTGGAGATCCCGCTGGAGACGGTCGTGGAGGTGGTCCGCTCGCTCGCGCCGGACAGCCGTCTGGTGCTGAACCCGTCGCCGCCGCGGCCGCTTCCGCCGGAGGTGCTGGCCGCCTGCGACCCGCTGATCGTCAACGAGCACGAGGCGAAGGTGATCCTCGGCGACTCCCTGGCCGGCGAGCGCCCCGAGGACTGGGCCCGCGTCCTGCTGGCCAAGGGTCCGCGCTCGGTGGTCGTGACGCTGGGCGCCGAGGGCGCGCTGGTCGCGTCGGCGGCCCAGGGCGTGGTCCGGGTGCCGTCCGTGAAGGTCGACGCCGTGGACACGACGGGCGCGGGCGACGCGTTCACCGCGGCGCTGGCCTGGCGGCTGGGCGTCGGCGAGTCGCTCGCCGACGCGGCGGCGTACGCGGCCCGGGTCGGCGCGGCGGCGGTCACGAAGGCGGGGGCGCAGGAGTCGTACCCGACGGCGGCGGAGGCCGAGGCACTGTGAAGAGGGCGGGGATACTCAACCGGCACCTCGCGGGTGCCCTCGCCGAACTCGGCCACGGGGACGGCGTCCTGGTGTGCGACGCGGGCATGCCCATTCCCGACGGGCCGCGCGTCGTCGACCTGGCCTTCCGGGCCGGGGTGCCGTCCTTCGCGGAGGTGCTGGACGGCCTGCTCGCCGAGCTGGTCGTCGAGGGCGCGACGGCGGCGACGGAGGTCCGGGAGGCGAACGCCGGGTGCGCCGCACTGCTCGACGGGCTCTTCCCCGCGCTCGGCCTGGTCCCGCACGAGCGGCTCAAGGAGCTGTCGGCGGGCGCGCGGCTGATCGTGCGCACCGGGGAGGCACGGCCGTACGCCAATGTGCTGCTGCGGTGCGGGGTCTTCTTCTGAGACCCCGCTCGTGAGTGCGGGAGAAGTTTGAGGGGGCCCGGTCGTCGACCGGGCCCCCTCGGGTTTCCCCTCCCCATCAGAACTCCGTGGATTTTCCCCCCCGGGTACCCCCACGGGAGTTCCGATGCCAGGTACGACCCGCCGGAGGGCGGAAGGGTTGCACGGGCCGCCGGGATTATTTTCCGGGCGGTGTGTCCGCGGCGTCTCCCGCGTGCGCGGCGAACCGGGCCGCCGTCTCGGCGAGCACTTCCCGTCCGTCCCGTGCCCACAGCCCCTCGTTGAACAGCTCGACCTCGATGGCGCCGGTGTATCCGGCCGCCTCGACGTACCCCTTCCACTCCCGCATGTCGATCGCGCCGTCGCCGATCTGGCCGCGGCCGTTGAGGACGCCCTCGGGGAGAGGGGTGGTCCAGTCGGCGAGCTGGAAGGTGTGGATGCGGTTGCCCGCACCGGCCCGGGCGATCTGCGCCGGAGCCTGGTCGTCCCACCAGATGTGGTACGTGTCGACGGTGACGCCGACCTGCTGGGCCGGGAAGCGTTCGGCGAGGTCCAGAGCCTGGGTGAGGGTGGAGACCACGCAGCGGTCGGCGGCGTACATGGGGTGGAGCGGCTCGATGGCGAGGCGTACGCCGTGCCGTTCGGCGTACGGACCCAGGTCGGACAGGGCCTCCGCGATGCGCTCGCGGGCGGCGCGCAGGTCCTTGTCGCCGGTGGGGAGGCCGCCCGAGACCAGGACCAGGGTGTCGGTGCCGAGGGTGGCGGCCTCGTCGACGGCGCGGCGGTTGTCGGCCAGGGCCGTCGCACGCTCCTCCGGGTCGATCGCGGTGAGGAAGCCGCCGCGGCACAGGGTGGTGACTCGCAGGCCCGCGTCACGGACCAGCTTGGCGGCCGCCTCGACGCCGTAGGCCTGGACCGGCTCGCGCCACAGGCCTACGTTGCCGATGCCCAGGTCGCGGCAGGCGGTGGTCAGTTCGGGCAGCGAGAGCTGCTTGACCGTCATCTGGTTGATGCTGAAGCGGGTCAGGTCGGGATCGCTCACTGGTTCACTCCGTACAGGCCCAGCAGGTTGCGCATGCGCTCCTGCGCGAGCTTCGGGTCCGGGAACAGGCCGAGACCGTCGGCGAGTTCGTAGGCGTGGGCGAGGTGCGGCAGGGAACGGGCCGACTGGAGGCCGCCGACCATCGTGAAGTGGCTCTGGTGGCCCGCCAGCCAGGCCAGGAAGACCACGCCCGTCTTGTAGTAGCGGGTGGGCGCCCGGAAGAGGTGGCGGGAGAGTTCGACGGTGGGGTCGAGGACGGCGCGGAAGCCCTCCGTGTCCCCGGTGTCCAGCACGCGGACCGCCTGTGCCGCCAGCGGGCCCAGCGGGTCGAAGATGCCGAGCAGGGCGTGGCTGAAGCCCTGCTCGTCGCCCGCGATCAGCTCCGGGTAGTTGAAGTCGTCGCCGGTGTAGCAGCGCACGCCCCGCGGCAGACGGCGGCGCAGGTCGATCTCGCGCTGGGCGTCCAGCAGGGAGACCTTGATGCCGTCGACCTTGTCGGGGTGGGCGGCGATGACCTCCAGGAAGGTGTCGGTCGCCGCGTCCAGGTCGGACGAGCCCCAGTAGCCCTCCAGCGCCGGGTCGAACATCGGGCCCAGCCAGTGCAGGATCACGGGTTCGGCGGCCTGGCGCAGGAGGTGGCCGTAGACCTCCAGGTAGTCGTCCGGGCCCTGCGCGGTCGCGGCGAGGGCGCGGGAGGCCATGAGGATGGCCCGGGCGCCCGACTCCTCGACGACGGCGAGCTGTTCCTCGTAGGCCGACCGGACCTCGGCGAGGGTGGTGGTGGCCGTGGCGGTCAGCTGGTCCGTGCCCACGCCGCAGGCGATGCGGCCGCCGGTCGCCCTCGCCTCGGCGGCGGAGCGGCGGATCAGCTCCGCCGCAGTGGGCCAGTCCAGGCCCATGCCGCGCTGGGCGGTGTCCATCGCCTCGGCGACGCCGAGCCCGTGGGACCACAGGTGGCGGCGGAAGGCGAGGGTCGCGTCCCAGTCGACGGCGGCGGGCCCGTCGGGGGTGGTGTCCGCGTACGGGTCGGCGACGACGTGCGCGGCCGAGAAGACCGTACGGGAGGTGAAAGCGCTTCCCCCACTCGGCGGGATGCGGTGCGCCGGCTCCGGGCGGGGCTCGTAGGCGCGCAGGGTGCCGTCGGCGCTCGGCAGGTGGAGGGTCACAGCGCGATCTCCGGTACGTCGAGGCGGCGGCCCTCGGCGGAGGACCTCAGGCCCAGCTCGGCGAGCTGCACGCCGCGGGCGCCGGCCAGCAGGTCCCACTGGTAGGGGGCGTCGGCGTAGACGTGCTTGAGGAACAGCTCCCACTGGGCCTTGAAGCCGTTGTCGAAGTCCTGGTTGTCGGGGACCGTCTGCCACTGGTCGCGGAAGGCCTCGGTGGCGGGGATGTCCGGGTTCCACACCGGCTTGGGGGTGGCGGAGCGGTGCTGGACGCGGCAGCCCCGCAGCCCCGCGACGGCGGAGCCCTCGGTGCCGTCGACCTGGAACTCGACCAGTTCGTCGCGGTTGACGCGGACCGCCCAGGAGGAGTTGATCTGCGCGATCACGCCGCCGTCCAGCTCGAAGACGCCGTAGGCGGCGTCGTCGGCGGTGGCGTCGTAGGGCTTGCCCCGCTCGTCCCGGCGCTCGGGGATGTGGGTGGCGGTGAGGGCCTGGACGGACCTCACCCGGCCGAACAGCTCGTGCAGCACGTACTCCCAGTGCGGGAACATGTCGACGACGATGCCGCCGCCGTCCTCGGCGCGGTAGTTCCAGGACGGGCGCTGGGCCTCCTGCCAGTCGCCCTCGAAGACCCAGTAGCCGAACTCGCCGCGCACGGACAGGATCCGGCCGAAGAAGCCGCCGTCGATGAGGCGCTTGAGCTTGAGCAGGCCGGGGAGGAAGAGCTTGTCCTGGACTACGCCGTGCTTGATGCCCCTGGCCCGGGCGAGGCGGGCGAGTTCCAGGGCGCCGTCCAGGCCGGTGGCGGTGGGCTTCTCGGTGTAGATGTGCTTGCCCGCGGCGATCGCCTTCCTGATCGCCTCCTCGCGGGCCGAGGTCACCTGGGCGTCGAAGTAGATGTCGATGCCGTCGTCGGCCAGGACCGCGTCGAGGTCCGTGGAGACGTGGTCGAGTCCGTGGCGTTCGGCCAGCGCCCTGAGCGCTTCCTCGCGGCGGCCGACCAGGACCGGCTCCGGCCACAGCACGGTGCCGTCGCCGAGGTCGAGCCCGCCCTGTTCGCGCAGGGCCAGGATGGAGCGGACGAGGTGCTGGCGGTAGCCCATGCGCCCGGTCACACCGTTCATGGCGATACGCACCGTCTTGCGTGTCACGTCATTCCCTTCGTACGAGCCGTGCCGCGAGCCCCGGATCAGTTTCGAGCCGTACAGCAAGCGCTTTCTATGTAGGACGAAGCTAGCCTGTGAACGGTGGTCTGGACAAGACCGCGACCGGGGCGAGTTGTTCGAGGGGGCGAACGGCGGCGGGCGGGGGCCGTAAGGTCAGCCGGTACGGCGTTCGGCTCACACGCGCGATGCGGAGGACGAGGACATGACGGTGACACTGGCGGACGTGGCGGCCCGCGCCCAGGTCTCCCCCGCGACGGTCTCGCGCGTACTGAACGGCAACTACCCGGTGGCCGCCTCCACCCGGGAGCGGGTGCTCAAGGCCGTCGACGAGCTGGACTACGTGCTCAACGGCCCCGCGAGCGCACTGGCGGCGGCCACGTCCGACCTGGTCGGCATCCTCGTCAACGACATCGCCGACCCCTTCTTCGGCATCATGGCCGGCGCCGTCCAGTCCGAGATCGGCGGGCCCGGCGGCAGAGCGGGCGGCGAGCGGCTCGCCGTGGTCTGCAACACCGGCGGCACCCCTGAGCGCGAGCTGACCTACCTCACGCTGCTCCAGCGCCAGCGCGCGGCGGCGGTCGTGCTGACCGGCGGCGCGATGGAGGACGGGGTCCATCAGGCGGCCGTCGCGGCGAAGCTGCGCAAGCTCACGGAGGCGGGGACGCGGGTGGTGCTGTGCGGGCGGCCGCCGGCGCCGGACACCGGGGCGATCGCGCTCACCTTCGACAACCGCGGGGGCGGCCGGGAGCTGACCGAGCACCTGATCGGGCTCGGGCACCGGCGGCTCGGCTACATCGCCGGTCCGGAGGAACGCACCACGACCCGGCACCGGCTGGAGGGCCACCGCACCGCGCTCGCCGCGCACGGCATCGAGGAGGACCCCCGCTGGACCGTCCACGGCCGCTACGACCGGCAGGCCGGTTACGAGGCGACGCTGGAACTGCTGCGCCGGGACCCGACGCTGACCGCGGTCGTCGCCGCGAACGACACCGTCGCGCTGGGCGCCTGCGCGGCGCTGCGCGACTCGGGGCTGCGGATCCCGGACGACGTGTCCGTGGCCGGCTTCGACGACCTGCCGTTCAGCATCGACGCGGTGCCCGCGCTGACGACGGTCCGGCTGCCGCTGGCGGAGGCGGGGGCGCGGGCGGGGCGGGTCGCGATGGGGCGGGAGGACGCGCCGGTGGGCGGGATCGCGACGGTGCGGGGGGAGTTGATGGTACGGGGGTCCTCCGGGGGGCCGCGGTCTTGAACGGACCGTTGGTTTCGCGGTGGCCCGCGTTGGTGTGGGCGCTGCTGGGGGCTGCCGCCCCCAGACCCCCGCTTCGGCCTGGACGGCCTCGTCCTCAATCGCCGGACGGGCTAAGCGTCCCGGCCTGCGTCGACATGTGGGCCGGTGATCGCGGGTACGCTCCGTGGGCATGAAGCTGGCGTTCTCCACTCTCGGTGTTCCCGGACTGCCCCTGGCCGATGTGCTGGGGCTCGCGACTGCGCACGGCTACCACGGTGTCGAGCTGCGCGCCCACCCCGAGGAACCGGTCCATCCGGGCCTGGGTCCGGACGAACGGGCCGCGGTGGCAGCGGAGTTCGGGGCGGCCGGTGTCGAGCCGCTGGGGCTCGCGGGGTACGCGCGGGTCGCCGCGCCCGGCGACGACGAGGCGGTGATCGCCGAGATCCGCGGCCTGCTCGACCTGGCCCGCGACCTGGGCGCACCGTACGTCCGGGTCTTCCCCGGCGGCGGCACCGAGCAGAGCGCCGAGGAGGCCGACGCGGTGGCGGCGCGGCGGCTGGGGACGGCCGCCGAGTACGCCGCCGAGCTGGGCGTGCGCATCCTGCTGGAGACCCACGACTCGCACCGCACCGGCGCCGACGCGATGCGCGTCCTCGGGCTGGTCGGACACCGGCAGGTCGGCGCCCTGTGGGACGTGATGCACACCTGGCTGGGCGGCGAGCAGCCCTCCGAGACCTACGCGGCGCTCTCCCCGCACCTCGGCTACGTCCAGGTCAAGGACATCGCCTCCGCCGAGGACACCACGCCGCTGGCGCTGGGCGCCGGGGTGCTGCCGCTCACCGAGGTGGTGGACGTGCTGTCCCGGCACGGCTGGGACGGCTGGCTGTGCTGGGAGTACGAGAAGCGGTGGTACGAGTCGGCCGCCCCCTTGCCCGAGCTGCTGGGCCCGGGCCGCGAGCACCTCGCCCGGCTGCTCACGGACGCGGCGTGAGGGCCGGCGCCGCCGACCGGACCCGGTGCTCCAGCCGCTCCCGGCACTCCGGCCACTCCGCCGCCGTGATCGAGTAGATCGCGGAGTCGCGCAGCCGGCCCTCCTCGCCCGGCACCGAGGAGCGGGACCAGTTGCGCAGGACGCCCTCGAAGCGGGCGCCGGTCCTCTCGATGGCGGCGCGGGAGCGCCGGTTGCGGGCGTCGGTCTTGAGGTCGACGCGGGACACGGCCCAGACCTCGAAGGCGTGGCGGAACAGCAGCAGCTTGGCCTCGGCGTTGACGCCCGTGCCCTGGGCGGAACGGGCCAGCCAGGTGAAGCCGACCTCGACGGCGTCGAGCACGTCGTCGGTGAGCCAGGAGCGGGGTTCCCAGTATGCGGTGGTGCCGACCGCGCGGCCGGTGGCACGGGAGACCTGCGCGTAGGGCGCCAGCCGTCCGGTGGCCGCCCTGGCCAGCTGGAAGTCGATGTAGGCGCCGACCTCGTCGGGCCCGGGGACCCACGTGAACGCGTAGGTGGCCCGGTCCTCCTCCGCCGCCCTCGCCAGGTCGGCCGCGTGCCGATGACCCAGCGGCTCCAGTCGTACCAGCGTGCCTTCGAGGACCGGGGCCTTCAGCGTGAATGTCACGCTACGGATTCTTCAGCCGGGGCGGGGGCCCGTCCAGCGAATTCCGGGGGAGGTGCGGACGGTCGCCCCGGCACGCGCCTGCGGGCGGGAGTCAGCGTCGTCAGCGCCACCCCGCCCACCAGCAGGGCCGCCGCGCACCAGCGCAGGGGCGTCACCGACTCGCCGAGGAAGAGGGCCGCCGAGGACATGCCGAAGACCGGCACCAGGAGGGAGAACGGCGCGACCGTCGAGGCGGGGTGACGGCGCAGCAGCCAGCCCCAGGCGCCGAAGCCGAAGACGGTCGAGACCCAGGCGACGAAGAGGATGGTGCCCGTCCCCTGCCAGTCCAGGGCGCGCAGGGCCGCGAGGTCCTCGGCGGGGCCCTCGGTGAGCAGGGAGAGGGCCAGCAGGGGCAGCACGGGGACGGTGGAGACCCACACCATGAAGTTCAGCGCGTCGGGCGGGGACGCCTTGCGGGTCAGGACGTTGGACACGCCCCATGCCGCCGCGGCGCCGATCACCATCAGGAACGCGCCCAGCGGGCCCGAGGTGCCTTCGTCGACCGCGGCCACGCCGATGCCGCCCAGGGCGACCAGCATGCCCAGGGCCTGGACGCGGGAGGGGCGTTCGCCGAGGACCGCCGCGGCGATCACCGCGGTGAACACCGCCTGGATCTGAAGGACGAGGGACGACAGTCCGGCGGGCATGCCCGCGTCCATGCCCACGAAGACCAGGCCGAACTTGGCCACGCCCAGCACCAGTCCCACCGCCACGATCCACTTCCAGGCGACCTTGGGGCGGCCCACCAGGAAGACGGCGGGCAGCGCGGCCGCCAGGAAGCGCAGGGCGGAGAAGAGGAGCGGTGGGAAGTGGTCGAGGCCGATCTCGATGACCGTGAAGTTCACGCCCCAGACGGCGGCGACGAGCACGGCGAGGAGGAGGTGGGAAGGTCGCATGCGTCGAGGATCGGGTGAGATGACCGTGCAGCACCAGCGATGATTGATGCATGGTTGGATGAAGCACTGCTAATGCTTCCTGAATGTGCCGCCCCTGCCGCCCCTGTGTCCCCCGCCCGTCTCGATCCGGGAGCCGTTCATGCTCGACCTCCAGCGCCTGCGCGCCCTGCACGCCGTGTCCGTGCACGGGACGGTCGGTGCGGCCGCCGCCGCGCTCGGGTTCACGCCGTCCGCCGTGTCGCAGCAGATCGCCAAGCTGGAGCGCGAGACCAGGACGGTGCTCCTCGAACGGGAGGGGCGCGGGGTCAGGCTCACCGACGAGGCCTGGCAACTGGTGGAGGCGGCGGCGCAGTTGCTGGCCATCGTGGAGCGGGCCGAGACCCGGCTGGAGGAGCGGCGCGGGGTGCCGTCGGGACGGCTGACCATCGCCGCGTTCGCGTCGGCGGCGCGCGGACTGCTGCCGTCCGTCCTCGCCGACCTGGCGGTACGGCATCCCGGGCTGGACGCGCGGCTCACCGAGGTGGACCCGCACCTGTCCGTGGACCTGGTGGCCAAGGGCGCCGTGGACCTGGTGGTGGCCCACGACTGGGACATCGCCCCGCTGCCGGCCCCGGCCGGGGTGGAGCAGGCGCCGGTCGGCGAGGACCTGTGCGACCTGCTGGTGCCCGAGGGGCACCGGTTCGCGGGCCGGACGGCCGTGCGGCGGGACGAGCTGGGCGGGGAGCGGTGGATCTGCCAGCCGCCCGGGCGGGTCTGCCACGACTGGCTGATGCGCACGCTGCGGGGCGCCGGGCACGAGCCGGACATCGTCCACCAGGCGGACGAGAACCCGACCCTCGTCGCGCTGGTCGCGGCCGGGCTCGGCGTCGCCCTCATCCCCCGGCTGGGCCGCGGCCCGCTCCCGGCGGGAGTGGTGGAGGTCCCGCTCGACCCGATGCCGGTACGGCGCCTGTACGCCCTGTGGCGCACGGGCGCGGCCCGCCGCCCGGCCATCGCGGAAACGGTCCGCACACTCCGGTCCCACTGGCCGGGCGCGTCGGCCCACGGCAGCCCGACGCCCGTGCCCGTGTCCGTGGGCTCCGCCTGACCGACGTCCCGCCCGCCCGAGCGGGCCGGACCCGGCAGGCCTCTTCTCGGCGCCCTCCGCCGCTCGGGCGACTCGTGTGCGGTCCCTTGACTGGCAGAAACTTCCCGGATATTGGTGACTCCTTGGCAGTTTCCTTCACCAGCTCTCCGGAAGGAGCGCACGTGCACCACAGCAGCACGGCCGGCACGGGAAGCACCGCACAGCCCTCCAGACGTACCGTCCTCACCGCCACCGCGGTCGTCACCGCGGCCCTCGCGGCCGGGGGCGGTACGGCCCACGCCGACGCCCGCGGGCCCGACGACGACAAGCTCCGCGGCCTGATCTCCCGCATGACGCTGGAGGAGAAGGTCGGGCAGCTCTTCGTCATGCGGGTCTACGGCCACTCCGCCACCGACCCCGACCAGGCCGACATCGACGCCAACCTGGAGGAGATCGGCGTCCGCACCGCCGCCGAGCTGGTCGCCAGGTACCGGGTCGGCGGCATCATCTACTTCGCCTGGGCGCACAACACCCGCGACCCGCACCAGATCGCCGACCTGTCCAACGGCATCCAGAAGGCCTCCCTGGAGCAGCCGCGCGGCCTGCCCGTGCTCATCTCGACCGACCAGGAGCACGGCATAGTGGCCCGCGTGGGCGAGCCCGCCACCCTCTTCCCCGGGGCGATGGCCGTCGGGGCGGGCGGGTCGCGGTCCGACGCCCGTACGCTCGGCCGGATCGCGGGTGCCGAGCTGCACGCCCTGGGCATCCGCCAGGACTACTCCCCCGTCGCCGACGTGAACGTCAACCCGGCCAACCCGGTGATCGGCGTACGGTCCTTCGGCGCCGATCCGGAGGCGGTGGCGGAGCTGGTGGCCGCGGAAGTGACGGGGTACCAGCGGTCGGGCGTCGCCGCGTGCGCCAAGCACTTCCCCGGGCACGGCGACACCGCCACCGACAGCCACACCGGCTTCCCGGTCATCACGCACAGCCGCGAGCAGTGGGAGGAGCTGGACGCGCCGCCCTTCCGCGCGGCGGTCGAGGCCGGCATCGACGCCATCATGACCGCCCACCTGATGGTCCCCGCGCTCGACGACTCCGGCGACCCGGCCACCCTCTCCCGCCCCATCCTCACCGGCATCCTGCGCGAGGAGCTGGGCTACGACGGGGTCGTGGTCACCGACTCCCTCGGCATGCAGGGCGTACGCACCAAGTACGGCGACGCGCGGGTGCCGGTGCTGGCGCTGAAGGCCGGTGTCGACCAGCTGCTCAACCCGCCGGACCTGCCGCTCGCCTGGAACGCCGTCCTGACGGCCGTGAAAGACGGTGAACTGACCGAGGCGCGGCTCGACGAATCGATCCTGCGCGTGCTGCGGCTGAAGGCCAAGCTGGGGCTGTTCCGGGACGCGTACACCAGCCGCCGGGACGTCGACCGGACCGTCGGCACCCGGGCGCACCTGGCCGCGGCCGACCGGATCGCGGAGCGCAGCACCACGCTGCTGGTCAACGAAGGGGCGCTGCTGCCGCTTTCGCGCCGCGAACACCGCAGGCTGCTGGTGGTGGGCGCCGATCCGGCCTCGCCGTCGGGCACGACCGGGCCGCCCACCGGCGTACTCGCGGGCGCGCTGACCGAGCAGGGCTTCACGGCCACCGCCCTGTCCACCGGCACCGCGCCCTCCGCCGCCGTCATCGACCGCGCCGTCGCGGCGGCCGGGGACGCCGACGCGGTGGTCGTGGCCACGTACAACGTGGCCGCGGGCAGCAGCCAGCGCACCCTGGTCACGCGGCTGCTGGAGACCGGGAGGCCGGTCGTCGCGGTCGCCGTCCGCAACCCGTACGACGTCGCCCAGCTCCCCGGCGTCCCCGCCTTCCTCGCCGCGTACTCCTGGACCGACGTGGAGGTGCGCGCGGCGGCTCGCGTGATCGCCGGGCGGGTACGGCCGCGCGGGAAGCTGCCGGTGCCGGTGGTGCGCGCGGACGACCCGGACACGGTGCTCCTCCCGCTCGGGCACGGGTTGACCTACCGGTCGTAGCCCGGTCGCAGCCCGGCCGTGGCCGGTCCCGGTCCGTCGTAGCGCGGCCTGCGGCACGCGCCGGGGGGCGCCCCCCTCACCCGTACCCAAAGCCTCCCGCGCGTCTGGCGTGCGCCCGCTCCGGCGGGCCACGCTGGACCGGGGACCGGGGACCGGGGGATCGGGGGATCCGGGGGGACGGCGATGCGTGAGCGACGGGCCGCGGGGGTGCATGCCTTGCTGTGTGCCGTGGTGTGTGCCGTGCTGTGCGTCCTGCTGCTGACGGGCTGCCGGGGCCCGGCGGAGCGGGGCACGGCGGCGGACGGCGCGGCGGCCGGGGTGCGGGCGTCCGGGTACGGGGCGGTGTTCCTGGCGGTGGGCGAGTGCAGTTCGTTCGGCGCGGTCGCACCCACCGAGGTGCCCTGCGCCGGCGAGCGGGCGGCGGCCCGGGTGGTGGCCCGGGAGGACGGCCGCGCGAGCAACGGCCCGCCGTGCCCCGCCACCACCGACTTCGTCCTGCACATCAGCGAGCGGCGGCCGTCCGCCGACGAGGACGGCGACGGGGCCGTGCCCCGTGGGTACGCCTGCATGCGCAAGCTGCGGCCGCCGCATCCCGGCGATCCGGGCGGCGGGGGCGGCCCGCGCACCGTCGTCGGCGACTGCGTCCACGACATCGGCGGCGGCAAGGTCCGCGAGGCGGCCTGCGACGGGGGAGGCGAGTACGCCCCGCAGTTCAAGGTGGTCGAGGCGGTCGACACCCGGGCCGAGTGCCCGGCCTCGACCGGTCTGTACGTCCGGCTCGGCGGCGGCGAGCACCCGGTGGGCTGTGCCCGGCCGCTGTGAGCGGCCGGGCACGGTCACCGTGCCGGAGGAGCGGGTACTACGGGCGCAGCGCCGGCTCGCGCTCGACGTCCCGCTGGTCCAGCCTGGCGTCGAACGCCGCCAGCGGCCTGGCCGCCGACGGGTTCTCCTGGACCTTGGCCGGGGCGACGCCCGCCCAGTCCAGGATGCGGGCGGTGGCCCGCGCCTTCTCGTCGGGCACCAGACCGGCCACGTTCGCACCGTGGTTCATGCCGGGCGCGGTGAGGACGTAGGAGTCACGCGCGCCGTGGCCGAGGCGGAAGCGCTCGGCGCCCCACGGGTCGTTCTCGCCGTACACGAACAGCATGTGCCGGGCGTTGTGCCGCACCCAGGTGTCGACGTCCCGCATCGCCCACGGCTCGAACTTCATCGGGATCGAGCGGGGCACGAAGTTGCGCGGCGGCTGGTAGCCGTAGCGGATGTACTTCTTCTCGATGTGCGGGAAGTGGATCGTCGGCGCGCCCAGCTGGGTGCCCGCCTGGTAGTAGTACGGCGTGTACGTCTCAAGGCCCTGGTCCGTGTAGGCGGAGAAGCCGGAGATCGTGTCGACGGAGTCCCAGATCGCCTCGTCGGTGGCGTTCTTGGCGTCGGCCGGGATGCCCGCGCAGTCGGCGAGGGTGCTGTACTGCCAGAAGCCCCACACGTAGTCGAGGACGACGGCCTCGTAGGCGCGGTCGAGGCTGCCGATGGTGTCGAAGGTGTAGCCGCTCTCGGCCGCGTACGCCGCGTACTTCTTCTCCAGCGGCGCCCGGCGCACCAGCGCCTCGCGCTGCACGCCGTTGAGCTTGTCGCGGCACTCCTCGGTGCCGACGCGGGCGAAGAAGCGGTCGTAGGCCGAGTCCTCGCGGTTCACCACGTCGTTGGGGGCGACGTAGGCGACGACGCCGTCCATGTCGCGCGGGTAGAAGCGCTCGTAGTAGGTGGCGGTCATGCCGCCCTTGGAGCCGCCGGTGGAGATCCAGTTCTTGGAGTAGAGCGGCTTCAGGGCCTCGAAGATGCGGTGCTGGTCGCTGGCGGCCTGCCAGATGTCCAGCTTGGACCAGTCGGCCGGGGCGGGCCGGGACGGCGTGAAGTAGCGGTACTCCATGGAGATCTGGTTGCCGTCCACGATCTGGGTCGGCTCGCGCCGGCTGGGGTTCGTGGAGACGTTGTAGCCGCCGGTGTAGAAGACCGTCGGGCGGTTCACGTCCTTGTGCAGCACGGTGATCCGCTGCTGGAACGTGCCCTTGGACGGGCGCCGGTGGTCCACCGGCTGGGTGTAGTTGAGGACGAAGAAGCGGTAGCCGGTGTACGGCTTCTCCTCGATCAGGCTCATGCCCGGTATGGACAGCAGCCGGTCCTTGATGTCGACGGCCTTCGGCTCGGCGGCGGTGGCCGCGCCCGCCGTGCTGACGGTGCCTATGAGCACCACGAACGCCAGCAGCCATCTGAGCGCCTTGCGCATGCACCCTCCCTGTGAAACTGATGTCCGCCGGAAGCTATCGGAGCAACTCCCGCGGCACCAGGGTCAGCAGAGGATCCAGCCGGAGCCGACCGAGCTCTTGGACACCTTGCCGGTCACCCGCACGCAGCGCTTCCCGGCGTGCGCGGTCACCGGCCCGGCCCGGTAGGCGAAGCGGCCCGAGTCCACGACCGCCCGGCCGCCCCGTGCCTGCACGCTCACGGCCATCTGCCGCTTGGTGCCCGGCTTCTTGGGGACCGTGACGGCACAGACGTAGCCGCCGCGTTTGTACACGAGGACGGACCCGGTGGCGAAGGACAGGGTGCGCACCTTGCGGCCCGGGCACCCCGTGGCGGCCTGTGCGTCCTGCGGCATCGCGACGGCGAGCAGCGCGGCGGCGCTCAGCACGGCCGTGCCGAGCGCCAGCCGACGGCGAGTTGCGGTACCGGCCCGGCCCACTGCGGTCCCCCTCCTTAGGGCGATCACTCCGTAGGGCGATCACTGACGACGTACGGATGTACGGACGCAGGACGGGTGTCGCACGGTTGCGCGGTTGCGCGGGCCCGTCAGTGCAGCGCGCCGACCGGCTCCTCCGGTTCGGCCGCGCCGACGAAGGTCCGCCACAGCCGCGCGTACCGTCCATCGAGGGCCAGGAGTTCGTCGTGCGTGCCGTCCTCGGCGACCCGGCCGCCGTCCATGACGACGACCCGGTCCGCGCGGGCGGCGGTGGTCAGCCGGTGGGCGACCACCAGCGTCGTACGGCGTCCCGCTATGCGGTCGGTGGCCTGGTTGACCTGGGCCTCGGTGGCCAGGTCGAGGGCCGCCGTCGCCTCGTCGAGGAGCAGCACGTCCGGGTCGACCAGCTCGGCGCGGGCCAGCGCGATCAGCTGCCGCTGCCCGGCGGAGAGGTTGCGGCCCCGCTCTGCGACCTCGTGGAGGTAGCCGCCGGTGAGCGTGGCGATCATCTCGTGCGCGCCGACCGCCCGCGCCGCCGCCTCCACCTGGGCGTCGGTGGCGTCCGGACGGCCGTAGGCGATGGCGTCGCGGACGGTGCCGGGGAAGAGGTACGCCTCCTGCGGGACGACGCCCAGCCGGTGCCGGTAGGAGGTGAGGTCGAGGGCGCGCAGGTCCTGCCCGTCGACGGTGACCCGGCCGCCGGTCGGGTCGTAGAACCGGGCCACCAGCTTCACCAGGGTCGACTTGCCCGCACCGGTCTCGCCGACGAAGGCGACGGTCTGCCCGGCCGGGATGCGCAGGTCGATGCCGGAAAGGGCTGCGTCCGCCTCGTCGGCGCCGCCGTAGGTGAAGCGCACGTCCTCGAAGGCGATCTCGCCGCGCAGCGCGGTGACCTCGGACGGCTTCTCGGCGGCCCGCGTCGAGGCCGGTTCGCGCAGCAGTTCCTGGATGCGGCCCAGCGAGACGGACGCCTGCTGGTAGCCGTCGAAGACCTGGGAGAGCTGCTGGACCGGTGCGAAGAACAGGTCGATGTAGAGCAGGTACGCCACCAGCGCACCGGTCGTCAGCGTCGCGTCGTCGATCCGGGCCCCGCCCACGATCAGCACCGCCGCGGCGGCGGCCGACGACAGCAGCTGCACGAACGGGAAGTAGATCGAGATCAGCCACTGTCCGCGGATGCGGGCCTGCCGGTAGCTGTCGCTGCGCTCGGCGAACCGCCGGCCGCCGTCGTGCTCGCGCCGGAAGGCCTGCACGATCCTGAGGCCCGCCACCGACTCCTGGAGGTCGGCGTTGACCGTGGACACCCGCTCACGGGCGAGCTCGTAGGCCTTCACACTGGCCCTGCGGAAGTAGTACGTGGCGATGATCAGCGGCGGCAGGGTCGCGAAGACGATCAGGGCGAGCTGCACGTCGATCACCAGCAGGGCGACCATGATGCCGAAGAAGGTGACCACCGAGACGAAGGCGGTGACGAGGCCGGTCTGCAGGAACGTCGACAGCGCGTCCACGTCGGTCGTCATCCGGGTCATGATCCGGCCGGTCAGCTCGCGCTCGTAGTAGTCGAGGCCGAGCCGCTGGAGCTGGGCGAAGATCTTCAGGCGGAGCGAGTACAGGATCCGCTCGCCGGTCCGTCCTGTCATGCGGATCTCGCCGGTCTGCGCCCCCCACTGGGCGAGTACGGCGACCAGGCCGAGCAGCGAGGACGCCCACACCGCGCCGAGGGCGGCCTGGGTGACGCCGTCGTCGATGCCGTTGCGGATCAGCACCGGCAGCAGCAGGCCCATGCCCGCGTCCACGGCCACCAGGGCGAGGCTGATCAGCAGCGGTGTGCGGAAGCCGCGCAGCAGGCGCCGCAGGCCGTAGGAGGACTCGGGGCGGACCGCCTGTGCCTCGTCGATGTCCGGGGTGCCGTTGGCCGGGGGCAGCGCGTCGACCTGGGCGAGCAGCTCCGGGGTGGCCGGGGTGCCGGCCAGCGCGGTGTCCTTGGGGGCGCGGTCGCCGGTCCACAGCCGGGGTGTGACCCCGCGCTCGGCGTCGAACTCGGCGTCCAGCTCGTCGCGTACGGAGGTGTCGGAGGGGTCCTCCGCCTTCTCGGCGGGAGGCGTGTGGCCGGGCGAGACGCCGCCCAGCTCGTCGGGGTCGGTGAGCAGCCGCCGGTAGAGGGCGGAGCGCTCCTGGAGCTCCTCGTGGGTGCCGAGGTCGGCGAGGCGGCCCCGGTCGAGGACGGCGATGCGGTCGGCGAGGCCGAGGGTGGAGCGGCGGTGGGCGATGAGGAGCGTGGTGCGGCCCCGCATGACCTGCTTCAGCGCCTCGTGGATCTCGTGCTCCACCCGGGCGTCCACGGCGGAGGTGGCGTCGTCCAGGACCAGCAGCCGGGGGTCGGTGAGGATCGCCCGGGCGAGCGCGACGCGCTGGCGCTGGCCGCCGGAGAGGGTGAGACCGTGCTCGCCGACGGTCGTGCCGTAGCCGTCGGGCAGCTCGGTGATGAACCCGTGGGCCTGGGCGGCCCGCGCGGCGGCCTCGACCTCCTCGTCGGTGGCGTCCGGGCGGCCGTAGGCGATGTTGGCGCGGACGGTGTCGGAGAAGAGGAAGGAGTCCTCGGGCACCAGGCCGACGGCGGCCCGCAGCGAGTCGAGGGTCAGCTCGCGCACGTCGTGGCCGCCGACCAGGACGGCGCCGCGCGTCACGTCGTAGAAGCGCGGCAGGAGCAGCGAGACGGTGGACTTGCCGGAACCGGAGGAGCCGACGACGGCGAGGGTCTCCCCGGCGCGGATCTCGAAGGACAGCCCGTCCAGGACCGGCCGCGGCTCCCCGTCGCCCGTGTCGTAGCCGAAGGCGACGTCGTCGAACTCGACGGTGGCGGGCGCGTCGGCCGGCAGGGTCTTGGTGCCGTCCTCGATGGCCGGCTCGGTGTCGATCAGCTCCAGGACGCGCTCGGTGCCGGCCCGGGCCTGCTGGCCGACGGTGAGCACCATGGCGAGCATCCGGACCGGGCCGACCAGCTGGGCGAGGTAGGTGGAGAAGGCGACGAAGGTGCCGAGGGTGATGTGCCCGCGGACGGCCAGCCAGCCGCCGAGGGCGAGCATGGCGACCTGCCCGAGGGCGGGTACGGCCTGGAGGGCCGGGGTGTAGGTGGCGTTCAGCTTGATGGTGCGCAGCCGCCCCGCGAAGAGCTTGCGTCCGACCTCCCGGAGCTTCCCGGTCTCCTGCTCCTCCTGCCCGAAGCCCTTCACCACGCGTACGCCGCTCACCGAGCCGTCGACCACCCCGGCGACGGCGGCGGCCTGCGCCTGGGCGTACCAGGTGGCGGGGTGCAGCCGGGTGCGGCTGCGGCGGGCGATGAACCACAGGGCGGGGGCGACGGCCAGCGCGACCAGGGTGAGCGGCAGGGACAGCCACGCCATGATCACCAGGGAGATCAGGAAGAGCAGGACGTTCCCGATGGTCATCGGGAGCATGAAGAGCAGGCCCTGGATCAGCTGGAGGTCGCTGGTCGCCCGGCCGACCACCTGGCCCGTGGACAGCTCGTCCTGCCGCCGCCCGTCGAGCCGGGTGATCGTCCCGTACATGTCGGTCCGCAGGTCGTGCTGGACGTCGAGGGCGAGCCGGCCGCCGTAGTAGCGGCGGATGTAGGTGAGGACGTAGACGACGGCCGCGGCGCCGATCAGCAGACCGGCCCAGACGGCCATGTCCCTGGTCTTGTCGCCGATCACGTCGTCGATGATCACCTTGGTGATCAGGGGCACGAACGCCATGACGGCCATGCCGCCCAGCGAGGCCCCGAGGGCGAGTACGACGTCCTTGGGGTTGCGCCAGGCGTACCCCGCCAGTCGTCGTACCCAGCCCCGTTGCGCGTCCACGCCGTGCCCTCCGGTCGGTCGTCCTGCTCACCTGATCTACCGCAAGGCACCAACACGGGCGAGCGGGGATTTCATCCCGCCGCAACAATCGGCCGGGCTGATCAGACCCGCACGCGGAGCCTGAGGAAGCGGGTGGTCTGTACGGCGTTCTGGTTGTCGTCGCTGACGACGAGGACGTCCGTGCGCCCTCCGGAACGGCCGGTCACGGCCATCCCCTCGAAGTTGTCGAGCAGGGGGTTGGGCTGGGGCTGCTTGGCCGTGGCACCGAGTGCGGGGCAGTCGGCGAGGTCGGCGAGGAGCCTCTTGTGGAGAGCGGTGCCGCGGCCGGGCCGGTCGGCCAGGTGGAGGCGGACGGTGTTGCCGACACCGGCGGTGAAACCGCGCTCCAGGACGAGGAGGCGCCCGCCGGGGACCGCGGTGACCTCGGAGACGCCGAGACCCGGATCGGTCCGGTAGGTGTACTGGGCACCGAGCCGGAAGTGGCCGTGCCCCGTCCGCTGCCAGGTCTGGAAGCGGACCAGGTCGGCGGGGTCGCCGTCGAGCGGGTACTCCATCGAGGCGAGCAGGGTCCGGCCGCCGGGCAGAAGGGTGAGCCCCTCGAAGCTGCCGTTGGCCCGGGCGCGGCCCTCGGGGGCGGTGCGCAGGTCGTCCGGCACGGGCAGACGGCCGAGCAGCTCGCCGGTGCGGGAGTAGCGGCGCACGGACGGCTCGGTCTCGGAGGAGACGAGGTAGCTGCCGTCCGTGTCGGCGACCAGGCCCTCGGCGTCGAGGGCGGCGCCGTTCTCGTCGGCGAGCGGGACCACGTCCCGCGGCCGCAGGGTGCGCGCGTCCAGCCGGAAGAGGGACGAGCGGTCGGAGAGGGCGGCCAGGGAGCCGCGCCGGCCGGGGGCGAGGGCCGAGAGGTTGCCGACGTAGGTGCCGTCGTACGTCGTCTTGTCGAGGGCGTCGGAGAAGCCGGTGAGGGAGACGGCGGACGAGCAGGCGTTCGCCGGGTGCCGCTCCTGTGCGGCGGCCGGTCCGGCTGCGGTGAGGCAGCCGGCGGCGGCAAGACCTGCGGTGAAGGTGGCGAGTGCGGTGCGGAGGGTTCTCGGGCGCATGCGCGTCACCCTAGGGCGCGGGGATGGACGGAAGTTGACCGCTTTTCGAACCGGTGATCGCCATGCGGGGCCGGTCCGCCCACCGTCACGCAATCGACACTCTCCGTACACCCCACCTCCAACATGTCCATGTCACTCTCGGTCTACCGCTCCATTCCACACGCGTAGATCGGACACCCCACATGCTCGCGATACGCACCCGGCGCCGGAAGGCGGTCGTCCTCGCCGCGGGCGCCGTCCTCGCCGGACTCACCGCACCCTCCCTGACGGCGAGTCCGGCCACGGCGACCACGACCACCGCGACGGCGAACACCGCGACCACGAACACGGACTACGACGACACGTACTACAAGGACGCGATCGGCAAGACGGGCGCGAGCCTCAAGTCGTCCCTCCACACCATCATCAGCGACCAGACGAAGCTGTCGTACTCGGCGGTCTGGGACGCGCTCAAGGCCACCGACGAGGACCCGGACAACAGCGGGAACGTGATCCTGCTCTACTCGGGCGTCTCCCGCAGCAAGTCGCTCAACGGCGGCGACACCGGCGACTGGAACCGCGAGCACGTGTGGGCCAAGTCCCACGGCGACTTCGGCACCTCGACCGGGCCCGGCACGGACATCCACCACCTGCGCCCCTCGGACGTCCGGGTCAACAGCGTCCGGGGCAACAAGGACTTCGACAACGGCGGCAGCGCGGTCAGCGAGGGCGGCGGCAGCCTCACCGACTCCGACTCCTTCGAGCCGCGCGACGCCGTCAAGGGCGACGTGGCCCGCATGATCTTCTACATGGCGGTCCGCTACGAGGGCGGCGACGGCTTCGCCGACCTGGAGGTCAACGGCCAGGTCGACAACGGCAGCAACCCGTACATCGGCAAGCTCTCGGTGCTGAAGGAGTGGAACGACGAGGACCCGCCGGACGCCTTCGAGGAGCGCCGCAACCAGGTCGTCTACGACGACTACCAGCACAAC
Organism: Streptomyces sp. NPDC018026; assembly: GCF_044327745.1. Lineage (NCBI taxonomy): Bacteria > Bacillati > Actinomycetota > Actinomycetes > Kitasatosporales > Streptomycetaceae > Streptomyces > Streptomyces sp. NPDC018026. Next base: position 274,112 of record NZ_JBIRFY010000002.1, on the reverse strand, counting down.
CGCAACCCGTTCGTCGACCACCCGGAGTGGGTGGAGTCGATCTGGTAGGCGGCCTCACACCGGGTAGGGGGCGGCCGCACGGGCCGTGCGGAGCGCCCCCGCCCACCACGCGAGCTGCTCCAGCAAGGTCTTGGCGTATCCGGGGGCCGCGTCGTCGAGCGGCTGTCCGTCCTGCCACGCGGTGAAGTAGTTCGGGAAGGCGAGTCCGTCGCGGATCGTCACCGCGTGCAGTTCGGTCAGCACGTTCTCCAGGTGGAGCACCGCGTGCCGGCCGCCCGCCGCGCCTCCGTAGCTGACGAAGGCGACCGGCTTGGCCGTCCACTGGGTGAAGTGCCAGTCGATGGCCGCCTTCAGGGACGCCGGATAGCTGTGGTTGTACTCGGGCGTGACCACGACGAACGCGTCGGCACCCGCCAGGGCCGAGGTGAGCGCGGCCATGCCGGCCGGTCGTGGGTAGGAGTCGCCGGCGTACTTGGGCGACTCCGCCGGCAGGGCGAGGGGGACGTCGATGTCGGCCAGGTCGACGACCTCCACCTCGAACCCGCCGTGCCGACGGGCCTGTTCGGCGACCCAGGAGCCCACCACGGGCCCGAACCGGCCCTCACGGACGCTTCCGACGACGATCACGAGCTTGTGCTTGTTGATGTCCATGCCGCCACTCTCGACGGCCGCCGAAGGCACAGCCAGACTCTGCTCGGGCTGGCCCCGACAGGGCCACCTTGAGGAGTCCCCCGGCGGCAGGAGACGGCGTAGCCTCACGGCATGGGGACACCGTTGGGAGACTTCGTCCGGACCAGGCGCGACAGCATCCAGCCCCAGGCGTTGGGGCTGCCCGATCACGGCCGTCGCAGGTCACCGGGGCTGCGGTGATCGGACGTCGCGGCGCGGGCCAGGATCAGCGTCGAGTATCTGACCCGTATCGAGCAGGGCCGGGACCGCAATCCCTCGGTCGCCGTGCTGAACGCGCTCGCCGACGCGCTCGCCCTGGGCCCGGCGGAACGCGGGCACCTGCGCTACCTGTCGAAGATCACCGGCGGGGAGTGCACCGCCCACGCTCGCCCCGGGCCACCGAGCCGGGAGGTGCGCCCCTCCGTGCTGGAGACCCTGCGCCTCCTGGAACCGGGCATCGCCATGGTGACCAACCGGCTCGGCGACATCCTCGCATGGACCGCCGCCTTCGGGACCGTGACGGACGGCTCGGGTCTGCTGGAGACGGACGAACCGAACCTCACCCGGTACGTCTTCACCGACCCCCGTGCCAGAGCGTTCTTCGTCGCCTGGGACGACGTGGCCGACGAGCAGGCGTTCGATCTGTGGCTCGGCCCGAAGATCGAGAACGCGGAGTGGTTCACCGCGGAGCTGGCGCCCGCCGCCGGCCCCGACTTCACCCGGCGCATGAACCGGCACGTGGTACCGGCGCGTGGTGTGCTGCGGATCGGCCACCCCGGCGGGAGCGAACTGCGGCTGCGCCGCGAGACGCTGGAGCTCACCTCGGACGCCCAGCAGCTCGTCGTCATGCTGCCCGCGGACGAGGAGACGGCGGCCGCCGTCGAGCGGCTGCGGGACCGGACGGGGGACCGCCCCCGGCTGCGCGCGATCTCGTAGCGCCGCCGCTCAGCCCCGGTGCGTCGGCGCGAACATCCGCAGTACGGCCGGGAGGACGACCACCGAAGGGCCCGGTGCGGCCAGGGCCTTCGCCAGGTCCGTCTCCAGGGTCTCTGGCGACGTCCGCACGCCCGGCACCCCGAACGACTCGGCCAGGGCGACGAAGTCGGGTCCTGGCAGGTCCGTGGCCGTGGGCTGCCCGAAGGCGTCGGTCATGTACGCGCGCAGGATGCCGTAGCCGCCGTCGTCGACGACGAGCCAGGTGACGTTCAGGCCGTACTGGCGGGCGGTGGCCAGTTCGGCGACGGAGTACAGGGCGCCGCCGTCGCCGGAGACGGCCAGCACCGGGTGGGTGGGGTCGGCGACGGCGGCACCCAGGGCCGCCGGGAAGGCGTAGCCGAGGCCGCCGGCGCCCTGGGCGGAGTGCATGGTGTTCGGGGCCTTGGCGTCGAAGGCGGACCAGGCCCAGTAGGCCAGGACGGTCATGTCCCAGAACGAGGGGGCGCGGGGCGGGAGGGCCTTGCGTACGGCGGCCAGGACGTCCTGTTCCAGGGTGAGTTCCTGGGCGGCGATGCGCTCGCGGACCTTGTCCAGCACCGCGCGGACCCGCTCCGGGGCGGCCGGGCCGGTGCGCTCGCCCGCCCGCTCACCCAGCGTCTCCAGCAGGGCCTGGAGGGCGAGGCGGGCGTCGGCGTGGATGCCGAGGGCCGGGTGGTTGGACTCCAGTTTGCCGAGGTCCGCCTCGATCTGGATCACCCGGCCGCGGGGCGCGAACGTGTGGTAGTTCGAGGAGAGTTCGCCGAGCCCGGAGCCGACCACGAGGAGTACGTCGGCGTCCTCCAGGAAGTCCGTCGTGTGCCGGTCCTCCAGCCAGGACTGGAGGGAGAGGGGGTGCGCCCAGGGGAAGGCGCCCTTGCCGCCGAAGGTGGTGACGACGGGCGCCTGGAGCCGCTCGGCGAGCCGGCGCAGCTTCGTCGACGCGTCCGCGCGGACCACTCCCCCGCCCGCGACGATCACCGGGCGTTCGGCGCGCGCGAGCAGGTCTGCCGCCACCGCCGTCAGCTCGGGGCGCGGGGGCAGCTCCTCGGGGAAGGTGTCGCCGCCCGTCACCACGGGGACCGAGGTCTCGGCGAGGAGGACGTCCTGCGGGATCTCCACCCACACCGGGCCGTGCGGGACGGTCAGCGCCGACGTCCACGCCTCGGCGATCGCGGACGGGATCTGGGACTGGGTGCGGACGGTGTGCACGGACTTCACCACGCCCCGGAAGGAGGCGGCCTGGTCGGGGAGTTCGTGCAGGTAGCCGTGGCGGCCGCCGCCGAGGCCGGCCGTGGGGACCTGGCTGCCGATCGCCAGGACGGGCGCGGAGGCCGCCCGCGCCTCCTGGAGTGCGGCGAGGGAGGTGAGGGCTCCCGGGCCGGTGGACAGCAGCAGCGGGGCGGCCTCGCCGGTGATCCGGCCGAAGGCGTCGGCGGCGAACCCGGCGTTGTTCTCCACCCGCAGGCCGATGTAACGCAGGCCGGAGCGGCGCAGGGCGTCGAACACGCCGAGGGCGTGCTGACCGGGCAGGCCGAAGACGGTGGTCGCGCCGAGCGCGGCCAGGGACTCCACGACCAGGTCCCCGCCGGTGCGGCCGGGGGGAGGATTCAGCGCGGCCTCCGCCTGGGCCGGGGTCGGACGGAGCACCAGGTCGTGGTCGTGGGTCACTTCGAACGCGCCTCGGCGATCTGGCGGGACATGATCGTGGTCAGCTCGTAGGCGGTGTGGGACGCGGCCACCGACGTGATCTCCGCGTGGTCGTAGGCGGGGGCGACCTCGACGACGTCGGCGGAGACCAGGTTGCAGGAGGCCAGGCCGCGCAGGATCTCCAGCAGCTCGCGGGAGGTCATGCCGCCCGCCTCGGGGGTGCCGGTGCCGGGGGCGTGGGCGGGGTCGAGGCAGTCGATGTCGATGGAGATGTACAGGGGGCGGTCCCCGATGCGCTGCCTCAGCTGGTCGGCGACCTCGTCGGCACCGCGGCGGTAGACGTCCGCCGACGTGACGATGCCGAAGCCCATCTTCTCGTCGTCGGTGAGGTCCTTCTTGCCGTACAGGGGGCCGCGGGTGCCGACGTGGGAGAGCGCGGAGGTGTCGAGGACGCCTTCCTCCACCGCGCGCCGGAAGGGGGTGCCGTGCGTGTACTCGGCGCCGAAGTAGGTGTCCCAGGTGTCCAGGTGGGCGTCGAAGTGGAGCAGGGCGACGGGGCCGTGCTTCTTGGCGACCGAGCGGAGCAGCGGCAGGGCGATGGTGTGGTCGCCGCCCAGGGTCATCAGCCGGGCGCCGGTGCCGAGGAGGTCGTCGGCGGCGGCCTCGATCGTCTCGACGGCCTCGTGGATGTTGAACGGGTTCACGGCGATGTCGCCGCCGTCCGCGACCTGGGCGAGGGCGAAGGGCGAGGCGTCCTGCGCCGGGTTGTAGGGGCGCAGCAGGCGGGAGGCCTCGCGGATGGCGTTGCCGCCGAAGCGGGCGCCGGGCCGGTAGGAGACGCCCGAGTCGAACGGCACACCCACGACGGCGACGTCGGCGGCGCCGACCTCGTCCAGGCGCGGGAGCCGGGCGAAGGTCGCGGGCCCGGCGTAGCGCGGGATCCGGGAGGAGTCGACGGGACCGCGGGGCGTCTCGTTGCTGCTCATGCACTGCCTTCCTTCTTACGCTTCGTCGCGTATGTACTGCTGCTGTCCGACTGTACTGGTGAGCGGGGCAGCCGGTCGTCGCAGACTAGATGGCCGAAACCGGGCCGCGACATGTACATCCCGTCCATATCCGCCGCGGTGACTGGAGGAATCGGCACCCCGCGGAGAGCTCTTTCAGCCCCGCGTCCGTACAGCTCACAGGGATGCGACTTCAGACCAACGGCGCCCACCTTGCCCCTTTCCCGACAAGAGCCCCTCAGGGCCGGGGCGAATACCCCCTCCCTCGTAGCGGGGCAGGAGTGGCCGGATCGACGCCGGGGCGATCCGGGGTACCGCCCGGCTCAGCAGCACGCCGCACTACGGCGATCAGCCATGAATTCAGAGAGCGGTCGTCGGCAGCAGCCGCCGCCACCGCCGCCGCGTGCACGTCGTCGGGAAGACGAAGGTTCACATGCTTGGTCATAGGACCATTTTGGCACTGGGTCCATTACGGAGCTAGAATGGGACCATGAGTCGTTTCCGGATGTACCCGACGCGCGAGCAGGAGCAGCAGATGCTGCTGCACTGCGCGCACGCCCGGTACGTCTGGAACCTGGCCGTTGAACAGCACTCGCACTGGCGCAGGTGGCGCAAGGCCGCTCCAGGTTTCGCCGAGCAGTGCCGCCAGCTCACCGAGGCCCGCCACGAGAGCGCGTGGCTCGGCGCGGGAAACGCGAATGTGCAGCAGCAGGCGCTCCGGGACTTCGCCAAAGCCAAGAACGCGCGCTTCACCTCGGGCTTCGGTGAGCCGACCTGGCGCAGGAAGTACCGGCACGAGGGCTTCCGTGTCATCGGCGCCGATCGCGTACCCGACCACAACACCGACGGATCACCGAAGCTGAACGCGAAGACCGGCAAGCAGGTCATGGGCCGCTCCGTCACTCTGCAGAAGCTGAACCGCAGGTGGGCACAGGTCAAGGTGCCCGGCTGCGGATGGGTCCGCTTCCGCCTCAGCGCCAACGGCAAGGGCGCCCGGCTCCCGCAAGCGAAGACATTCCGCGTCACCTTCCGCAACGGGCAGTGGCACATCGCCTTCGCGGTCCTTCCCGAGCCGACCCCTGCGCCAGGTACGGGCCAGGCCATCGGCATCGACCGGGGCGTGAAGGTCACCGCCGCCCTGTCGGACGGCCGCACTCTCAACTGCCCCCAGCTCACTACCCGGGAACGCGCTCGGATCCGCAAGCACCAGCGGCGCGCGGCCCGAGCGGAGAAGGCCGGCCCGACAAAAGCGCTCGAGTACGCGAAGGTCGCCAAGCTCAAGGCGCGGGACGCCGACCGGCGCAAGGACTGGTGCGAGAAGACCAGCACCATGCTCGCCCGCACTTACGATCTCGTCCGGTTCGAGAAACTGAACATCAAGAAGATGACCCGCTCCGCCCGGGGCACGGTCGAGCAGCCCGGCAAGAAGGTGACCCAGAAGTCCGGCCTGAACCGGGCGATCCTCGCCCAGGGCTGGGGCTTGCTCCGGCAGCGCACCGGGCACAAGGCCCCCGGCCGGGTCGAGGACGTACCCGCCCCCTACACCAGTCTGCGCTGCAGCGCCTGCGGATGGATCGACAAGAACTCACGCAAGAGCCAAGCCGAGTTCGTCTGCTCCTCCTGCGGCTTCACCTGCAACGCGGACACCAACGCAGCAGTCAACGTCGTGGCAGGACAGGGCGGGATTCCCCGCCCCCGGCGAACAGCCGGTGCCGGAGGGACGACACCGCCCAGAGCGGTCGAGCGTCCGTGAACCTCAGCCCGTACGGGCTGTAATCCCCGCTTTTAAGAAAGGGGAGGATGTCAAAATGGAGCCATGCCGATACCCGGGACACCCAGCCGCGCCGAACTCGCCGAGCACCTCGTCAGAACGCGTATCGCGGGCGACGTCGCCACGCCCCGCGAGAACAACCTCTCCCACTACCGGAAGCTGGCGAACGGCGACCGGGGCTTCTGGCTCGGTCTGGAGCTGGGCGACCGCTGGAGCGACGAGCAGGACGTGCTCGCGGTGATGGCGGAGCGGGTCGGCGTCAACGACGACCCCGAGCACCGGTACGGCCAGGACACCATCGACCCGGAGCTGACCGTCTCCGCGCTGGAGCGGATGGCGGGGCGGCTGCGCAAGGCGGCCGAAGGCGGGCAGCGGGTGCTGTTCGCCACCGGTCACCCGGGCGGGCTGCTCGACGTGCACCGCGCCACGGCCGCCGCGCTGCGGACCGCGGGCTGCGAGATCGTCGTGATCCCGGAGGGGCTGACCACGGAGGAGGGGTACGTCCAGCAGTTCGCGGACGTCTCGGTGCTGGAGCACGGGGCCTCGCTGTGGCACACCCATTCGGGCGAGCCGATGAAGGCGATCCTGACCGGTCTGGAGCGCGAGGGCCGCCCGCTGCCCGACCTGGTGGTCGCCGACCACGGCTGGGCCGGTTGTGCCGCCCAGCACGGCGTGGACTCGGTCGGCTACGCGGACTGCAACGACCCGGCCCTCTTCCTCGCCGAGTCCGAGGGCACCCTCCAGGTGGCGGTGCCGCTGGACGACCACGTGGTCAGCCCGCGCTACTACGACCCGATGACGGCGTACCTGCTGACGGAGGCCGGGCTGAAGTAGCCCGAGCCCCCCCCCCCGCGGCTCGGCTCCCGCTCCTCCTACGGCCAGGGGTTGAGCCCTTCCGTGCGGCGCTGCGCGAACCCCGGCGTCGGGTCCAGGTAGACCCGGCGCACGATCGGGAACTCCTCGCGCAGCCGCTGCTCGGCCCGCTCGCACGCCCACTCGATCTGCGCCGCCGTCGACACGTCCCGGAAGTCGACCTTGGCGGCGACCAGGGCCTCGCTCGGCCCCTGCACGAGGGTGGTCAGCTCCAGTACGGCCTCGATGTGCTCGACGGCCACCAGCTCCGCCCGGATCCGGTCCCGCACGGAGCGCGACAGGGGGCGCCCGACCAGGAACTCGACGTTGGAGCGGCCCAGCACCCAGGCGACGTACAGCAGCAGTGCGCCGATGCACAGCGAGGCCACGGCGTCCCAGACGCCGGAGCCGGTGAGCTGTCCGCCGAGCAGTCCGCCCGCGGCCAGCAGCAGGCCGGCCAGCGCGGCGGTATCCTCCATTACGACGGCCTTCACGGCGGTGTCGGGCGTGCGGCGCAGGTAGCGGCCGAAGGAGACCCGGTGGTGGGCGGCCTCGCCGCGGACCTGTCTGAGCCCGGTGCGCAGCGAGTAGCCCTCCAGGACGAAGGCGACGGCCAGGACGATGTACGACACCAGCGGGTCGCCGAGGTCCTCGCCGTGGGTGAGGGTGTGGATGCCGTCGTAGAGGGAGAAGACGGCGCCGCCGACGAAGGTGGCGACGGCCGCGAGCAGCGCCCAGACGTAGCGTTCGGGTCCGTGGCCGAGGGGGTGGTCCTCGTCGGCGGGGCGGACGCTGCGCTTGAGCGAGGTCAGCAGCAGCACCTCGGTGACGGTGTCGGCGACCGAGTGCGCGGCCTCGGAAAGCATGGCGCTGGAGCCGCTGATCACTCCGGCCACCGCCTTGGCGACGGCGATGCCCAGATTGGCGAAGGCGGCGACGAGCACCGTGAAGGTGCTGTCGCCGTTCTTCTTCGCGTCGGCCGTGTCCCCGGTGTCCGCCATGCCCCTCAGTGTTCCCGAGGGACCCGGACCACGCCTTCCTGGACGACCGAGACGGCGAGCCGCCCGTCCTGGGTGTGGATGCGGGCCTGGCCCAGGCCCCGGCCGCCGGACGCGGACGGCGACTGCTGGTCGTACAGCAGCCATTCGTCGGCGCGGAAGGGCCGGTGGAACCACATGGCGTGGTCCAGCGAGGCCCCGACGACGTCGCCGACGGCCCAGCCGCCGCGGCCGTGCGCGAGCAGGACCGAGTCGAGCAGGGTCATGTCGGAGACGTAGGTGGCGAGGACGACGTGCAGCAGCGGGTCGTCCGCGAGCTTGCCGTTGGTGCGGAACCACACCTGGGAGTGCGGCTCGCGCGGGGTGCCGAAGTCGCCGAAGGGCGGGTCGTCGACGTAGCGCAGGTCGACGGCGGCGCGCGCCTCCAGGAAGCGCTCCACCGTCTCGGCGGGCAGGTGCGGGTAGCCGCGCAGCCGCTCCTCACCGGTGGGGAGGGTCGCCGGGTCCGGTGCGGGCGGCATCGGGGCCTGGTGGTCCAGGCCCTCCTCGTACGTCTGGAAGGAGGCCGACAGGGTGAAGATCGGCTTGCCGTGCTGGACGGCGACGACGCGGCGGGTGGTGAAGGAGCGGCCGTCGCGCAGCCGGTCGACGTTGTAGACGATGGGGGCGCCGGGGTCGCCGGGGCGCAGGAAGTACGCGTGCAGGGAGTGCGCGTGCCGGTCCGCGGGGACCGTGCGGCCGGCCGCGACCATGGCCTGGGCCGCCACCTGCCCGCCGAAGACCCGGGGGACGACGGCGGACCGGGAGCGGCCGCGGTAGATGTCCTCCTCGATCCGCTCGAGGTCGAGCAGGTCGAGGAGGGACTGGAGTGCTTCGCTCATGGCCAGTGGTTCCGCGGTCTACAGGCCCATGTTCTTCGCGATGATCGACTTCATGATCTCGCTGGTGCCGCCGTAGATGCGGTTGACGCGGTTGTCCGCGTACAGGCGGGCGATCGGGTACTCGTTCATGTAGCCGTAGCCGCCGTGCAGCTGGAGGCAGCGGTCGATGACGCGGTGGGCGACCTCGGTGCAGAACAGCTTGGCGCTGGCGGCCTCGGCGGGGGTCAGCTCCCCGGCGTCCAGGGCCTCGGTGGCGCGGTCGGCGACGGCCTCGGCGGCGTCCACCTCGGCCTGGCAGGCGGCCAGCTCGAACTTGGTGTTCTGGAAGTGGGCGACCGGCTTGCCGAAGACGGTGCGGTCCTGCACGTACTGGGTGGCGAAGCGGACGGCGGCCTTGGCCTGCGCGTAGGCGCCGTAGGCGATGCCCCAGCGCTCGGAGGCCAGGTTGTGGCCGAGGTAGTAGAAGCCCTTGTTCTCCTCGCCGAGCAGGTCCTCGACGGGGACCTTGACGTCGACGAAGGCCAGCTCGGCGGTGTCGGAGGTGCGCAGGCCCAGCTTGTCGAGCTTGCGGCCGACCGAGTAGCCCTCGGACTTGGTGTCCACGGCGAACAGGGAGATGCCGTGGCGGCGGTCCTCGGCGGTGGGCGCGGCGGTGCGGGCGCAGACGATGACCCTGTCGGCGTGCACGCCGCCGGTGATGAAGGTCTTGGCGCCGTTGAGGACGTAGTGGGTGCCGTCCTCGGAGAGCTTGGCGGTGGACTTCATGCCGGCGAGGTCGGAGCCGGTGCCGGGCTCCGTCATCGCGATGGCCCACATCTCCTCGCCGGTGACGAACTTCGGCAGGTAGCGCTTCTTCTGCTCGTCGGTGGCCAGCATGTTGATGTAGGGCAGGGCGAGCAGCACGTGGACGCCGGAGCCGCCGAACTGGACGCCCGCGCGGGCGGTCTCCTCGTAGAGGACGGCCTCGAACTTGTGGCTGTCCATGCCGGCGCCGCCGAACTCCTCGGGCACGTTGATGCCGAAGATGCCCAGCTCGCCGAGCTGGTAGTAGAACTCGCGCGGCGCCTGGCCCGCGGCGAACCAGTCGTCGTAGACGGGGACGACCTCGGCCTCGATGAAGGCGCGCAGGGTCTCCCGGAACGCCTCGTGGTCCTCGTTGAACACCGTACGGCGCACCGCGCCACCTCCAGGGTACGAATATCTAAGCGCTTGCTCAGACTCAACCGTACCGGCGGGTAGGGACAGGCGTCCAGACCGGGACGCGGGTAACCCTCGTCGCTCCCCCCGGGAGGGGCGCCCAGGGCACCCGCTACGCCTCCCCCACCGCCGCGAACGCCCCCCGGGCCATCCGGTGCAGCAGGGACGCCGTCACCGCGCGGCCGGGCAGGGAGCCGGGGCGGCCCAGGTGGGGGGTGGAGTTCAGCAGGCCGAAGACCGAGTGGACCGCGGAGCGGGCGGCGGGCTCGGCGAGCGCCGGGTAGACCTCCCGGAGCACCCCGACCCACAGCTCGACGTACTGCCGCTGCAACTGCCGCACCATCTTGCGGTCGGCGTCCCGCAGGCGGTCCAGCTCGCGGTCGTGCAGGGTGATGAGCGGGCGGTCGTCGAGCGCGAAGTCGATGTGCCCCTCGATGAGCGAGTCGAGGACCGCCTCGGGTCCCGGCGCGCCGGAGCCCGCCCGGGAGCGGCCCGACCCGTCCGCCTCCGCGAGCCGCCGCTTGGCCCCGGTCAGCAGCGAGTCGCTGATCCCGACCAGCAGCTCGGCGAGCATCGCGTCCTTGCCGGGGAAGTGCCGGTAGAGACCGGGGCCGCTGATGCCGACCGCGGCGCCTATCTCGTCGACGCCCACCCCGTGGAAGCCGCGCTCGGCGAAGAGCCGGGCGGCCTCCTTGAGGATCTGCTCGCGGCGGGTGGGGGCGTCGGTTCTGGTGGCCATGAAGTCGATTCTAGACAGGGGGGTTAGCGGTCGTTAACCTGAAGGAAATGCGTTAACGCTCATTAACTGGTCGACCACTGGGTGAGGGGACCGCGGGATGCACGAGGCACCGGAGCTGACGACGGCGGCGGATCCCGCCTCGGAGGCCTTTCGGGCCAACGAGGAGGCGCACGCCGCCCTCGTTCAGGAACTGCGCGCCAAGCTCGCGGCGGCCCGGCTGGGCGGCGGCGAGCGGGCGCGGGCCCGGCACACCGCGCGCGGCAAGCTGCTGCCGCGCGACCGCGTGGACGCGCTGCTCGATCCGGGCTCGCCGTTCCTGGAGCTGGCGCCGCTCGCGGCCGACGGGCTCTACGACGGGGCGGCCCCGGCGGCCGGCGTGATCGCCGGGATCGGCCGGGTCAGCGGCCGCGAGTGCGTGATCGTGGCGAACGACGCCACCGTCAAGGGCGGCACGTACTACCCGATGACCGTGAAGAAGCACCTCCGGGCGCAGGAGGTGGCGCTGGAGAACCGGCTGCCGTGCCTGTACCTCGTCGACTCGGGAGGCGCCTTCCTGCCCATGCAGGACGAGGTCTTCCCGGACCGCGAGCACTTCGGGCGGATCTTCTACAACCAGGCCCGGATGTCGGGCGCGGGCATCCCGCAGATCGCCGCCGTCCTCGGCTCCTGCACGGCGGGCGGCGCCTACGTCCCGGCGATGAGCGACGAGGCCGTGATCGTCCGCAACCAGGGCACGATCTTCCTCGGCGGTCCGCCGCTGGTGAAGGCGGCCACCGGTGAGGTGGTCACCGCGGAGGAGCTGGGCGGCGGCGAGGTCCACTCGCGCGTGTCCGGCGTGACCGACCACCTCGCCGAGGACGACCCGCACGCCCTGCGCATCGTGCGGCAGATCGTCTCCACCCTGCCGGAGCGCGGCACCCTCCCCTGGGGCGTGCAGGCGGCCGTCGAGCCGAAGGTGGACCCGCAGCAGCTGTACGGCGCGGTGCCGGTCGACTCGCGCACCCCCTACGACGTCCGCGAGGTCATCGCGCGCGTGGTGGACGGCTCCCGCTTCGCCGAGTTCAAGTCCGAGTACGGGCAGACCCTGGTCACCGGCTTCGCCCGGATCCACGGCCACCCGGTCGGGATCGTCGCCAACAACGGCATCCTGTTCTCCGAGTCGGCCCAGAAGGGCGCCCACTTCATCGAGCTGTGCGACCAGCGCGGCATCCCGCTGGTGTTCCTGCAGAACATCTCCGGGTTCATGGTGGGCCGGGACTACGAGGCGGGCGGTATCGCCAAGCACGGCGCCAAGATGGTGACGGCGGTGGCGTGCACGCGCGTACCGAAGCTGACGGTGGTCGTCGGCGGCTCGTACGGCGCGGGCAACTACTCGATGTGCGGGCGGGCGTATTCGCCGCGCTTCCTGTGGATGTGGCCCAACGCCAAGATCTCCGTGATGGGCGGCGAGCAGGCCGCGTCCGTGCTGGCCACGGTCAAGCGGGACCAGCTGGAGGCGCGCGGCGAACAGTGGCCGGCCGAGGAGGAGGAGTCCTTCAAGGCACCGGTCCGCGCCCAGTACGAGCGCCAGGGCAACGCCTACTACGCGACCGCCCGCCTGTGGGACGACGGCGTGATCGAGCCCGCCGACACCCGGCAGGTGCTGGGCCTGGCCCTGACCGCGTGTGCCAACGCGCCGCTGGGCGAGCCCCAGTTCGGCGTCTTCCGGATGTGAGGAGGGGACCCATGCAGAACACGAACGAGACGCCACGCATGTTCGACACCGTGCTCGTCGCCAACCGGGGTGAGATCGCCGTCCGCGTCGTCCGGACCCTGCGCTCGATGGGCGTGCGCTCGGTGGCGGTCTTCTCCGACGCCGACGCGGACGCGCGGCACGTGCGGGAGGCCGACGACGCGGTACGGATCGGCCCGGCGCCCGCGACGGAGAGCTATCTGTCCGTCGAGCGGCTGCTGGAGGCGGCGGCCCGTACGGGCGCGCAGGCGGTCCACCCGGGGTACGGCTTCCTCGCCGAGAACGCGGGTTTCGCGCGGGCCTGCGAGGAGGCGGGGCTGGTCTTCATCGGGCCGTCCGCCGACGCGATCGCCCTGATGGGCGACAAGATCCGCGCCAAGGAGACGGTGCGGGCGGCCGGGGTGCCGGTCGTCCCCGGCTCCAGCGGCAGCGGGCTCACCGACGAGCAGCTCGCCGACGCCGCCCGCGAGATCGGCACCCCGGTGCTGCTGAAGCCGTCGGCGGGCGGTGGCGGCAAGGGCATGCGGCTGGTGCGGGACGCGGCGGTGCTGGCCGACGAGATCGCCGCCGCGCGCCGCGAGGCCCGTGCCTCCTTCGGCGACGACACGCTGCTGGTGGAGCGGTGGATCGACCGTCCCCGGCACATCGAGATCCAGGTGCTGGCCGACGGCCACGGCGGCGTGGTGCACCTGGGCGAGCGCGAGTGCTCGCTCCAGCGCCGCCACCAGAAGGTGATCGAGGAGGCGCCCAGCGTCCTGCTGGACGAGGCGACCCGGGCGGCGATGGGCGAGGCGGCCGTGCAGGCGGCCCGCTCCTGCGGCTACCGGGGCGCGGGCACGGTGGAGTTCATCGTGCCCGGGAGCGATCCCTCCCAGTACTACTTCATGGAGATGAACACCCGTCTCCAGGTCGAGCACCCGGTGACCGAGCTGGTGACCGGCCTGGACCTGGTGGAGTGGCAGCTGCGGGTGGCGGCGGGCGAGCCGCTCGGGTTCGGGCAGCAGGACGTACGGCTGACCGGGCACGCGATCGAGGCCCGGCTGTGCGCCGAGGACCCTTCGAGGGGCTTCCTCCCGTCCGGCGGCACGGTACTGCGGCTGCGCGAGCCCGAGGGCGACGGCGTGCGCACCGACTCGGGGCTCAGCGAGGGCACCGAGGTCGGCAGCCTGTACGACCCGATGCTGTCCAAGGTGATCGCGTACGGCCCCGACCGGGAGACCGCGCTGCGCAGGCTCCGGGCGGCGCTGGCCGGGACGGTCACCCTGGGAGTGCAGACCAACGCCGGGTTCCTGCGGCGGCTGCTCGCGCACCCGGCGGTGGTGGCGGGCGAGCTGGACACGGGGCTGGTGGAGCGCGAGGTCGACGGCCTGGTCGCCACCGACGTGCCGGAGGCGGTGTACGAGGCGGCGGCGGCCGTCCGGCTGGAGGCGCTCCGCCCGCGCGGTGAGGGCTGGACGGACCCGTTCTCGGTGCCCAGCGGCTGGCGCACCGGCGGCGCACCCAAGCCGGTCGCCTTCCACCTGCGTGCGCCGGGACTCGAACCCGTCACTCACACTCCGCGCGGCACCCACACCGTCACCGGCGAGCGGGTCGCCGTCACCCTGGACGGCGTCCGGCACACCTTCCACCGGGCCGCCGACTGGCTGGGCCGCGACGGCGACGCCTGGCAGGTGCGCGACCACGACCCGGTGGCCGCCTCACTCAACCGGGCCGCCCACGCGGGCGCCGACTCGCTGACCGCGCCGATGCCGGGCACGGTGACGGTGGTGAAGGTCGCCGTCGGCGACGAGGTGAGCGCCGGGCAGAGCCTGCTGGTGGTGGAGGCGATGAAGATGGAGCACGTCATCTCCGCCCCGCACGCCGGCACCGTCGCCGAGCTGGACGTGGCGCCGGGCACGACCGTCGCCATGGACCAGGTACTCGCGGTCATCGAACCGACCGACGACGCGACGGAGGAGACGGCATGAACGCCCCGGAACTCGGCCTCCCGATGCCCGTACCGGCCGAGGGCCTCCCCGCCCGCGTCCGCATCCACGAGGTCGGCGCGCGCGACGGGCTGCAGAACGAGAAGGCGACGGTGCCGACGGCCGTCAAGGCGGAGTTCATCCGCCGGCTGGCCGGCACGGGCCTGACCACGATCGAGGCGACGAGCTTCGTCCACCCCAAGTGGGTCCCCCAGCTGGCGGACGCCGAGGACCTGTACCCGCAGATCTCCGGCCTGCCGGTGTCGCTGCCGGTGCTGGTGCCGAACGAGCGCGGCCTGGACCGGGCCCTGGCGCTCGGCGCGCGCAGCGTCGCGGTCTTCGCCAGCGCCACGGAGTCCTTCGCCAAGGCCAACCTCAACCGCACGGTGGACGAGGCGCTGGCCATGTTCGAGCCGGTGGTGACCCGGGCGAAGGCGCAGGGCGACGACGTCCGCGTGCGGGGCTACCTCTCGATGTGCTTCGGCGACCCGTGGGAGGGCCCGGTCCCCGTCCCCCAGGTGGTGCGGGTCTGCCGGGCCCTGCTGGACATGGGCTGCGACGAGCTGAGCCTCGGCGACACCATCGGGGTGGCGACCCCGGGCCATGTGACGGCCCTGCTCACCGCGCTGACCGGGGCGGGCGTGCCGGTCTCCGCGCTGGGCGTGCACTTCCACGACACCTACGGCCAGGCCCTGGCCAACACGCTGGCCGCGCTCCAGCAGGGCGTCAGCACGGTCGACGCCTCCGCCGGCGGGCTCGGCGGCTGCCCCTTCGCGAAGTCCGCCACCGGCAACCTCGCCACCGAAGACCTCGTGTGGATGCTGCGGGGCCTCGGCATCGACACCGGGGTCGACCTCGGCCGTCTCGTCGCCACAAGCGTCTGGATGGCCGCGCACCTGGGACGGCCCAGCCCGTCCCGCACCGTTCGAGCCCTCTCCCACCAGGAGTCGTGAACACCATGGACCACAAGCTCTCCCCCGAACTGGAAGAACTGCGCCGTACGGTCGAACAGTTCGCGCACGACGTGGTGGCGCCGAAGATCGGCGACTTCTACGAGCGGCACGAGTTCCCGTACGAGATCGTCCGCGAGATGGGCCGCATGGGCCTGTTCGGGCTGCCGTTCCCGGAGGAGTACGGCGGCATGGGCGGCGACTACTTCGCCCTCGGCGTGGCCCTGGAGGAGCTGGCCCGGGTCGACTCGTCGGTGGCGATCACCCTGGAGGCGGGCGTCTCGCTGGGCGCGATGCCGATCCATCTCTTCGGCACCGAGGAGCAGAAGCGCGAGTGGCTGCCCCGCCTCTGCTCGGGCGAGATCCTGGGGGCGTTCGGCCTCACCGAGCCGGACGGCGGCAGCGACGCGGGCGCGACCCGTACGACGGCCCGTCTGGACGAGGCGACGAACGAATGGGTCGTCAACGGCACCAAGTGCTTCATCACCAACTCCGGCACGGACATCACGGGCCTGGTGACGGTCACAGCGGTCACCGGCCGCAAGCCGGACGGACGGCCCCTGATCTCGTCGATCATCGTCCCGTCGGGCACCCCGGGCTTCACGGTGGCCGCCCCGTACTCGAAGGTCGGCTGGAACGCGTCGGACACCCGTGAGCTGTCCTTCGCCGACGTCCGGGTCCCGGCGGCGAACCTGCTGGGCGAGCTGGGGCGCGGCTACGCGCAGTTCCTGCGCATCCTGGACGAGGGCCGGGTCGCCATCGCCGCGCTGGGCACGGGGCTCGCGCAGGGCTGTGTGGACGAGTCGGTCGCCTACGCGAAGGAACGTCACGCCTTCGGCAAGCCGATCGGCGCCAACCAGGCCATCCAGTTCAAGATCGCCGACATGGAGATGAAGGCCCACACGGCCCGCCTCGCCTGGCGGGACGCGGCCTCGCGGCTGGTGGCGGGCGAGCCGTTCAAGAAGGAGGCGGCACTGGCGAAGCTGTACTCCTCGACGGTCGCGGTGGACAACGCCCGGGACGCCACCCAGGTCCACGGCGGCTACGGATTCATGAACGAGTACCCGGTCGCCCGGATGTGGCGGGACGCGAAGATCCTGGAGATCGGCGAGGGCACCAGCGAGGTCCAGCGGATGCTGATCGCGCGGGAGTTGGGGCTGGCGGGCTGAGGCTCCCGGGCGCCGGGGGTGGGCGCCGTACGGCCCCACCCCTGGACAAGATCTGAGGTTAGGCTAACCTACCTTCGAATTGTCCCGCAGGGCGCGACGCTCCGCACCGTTCGAAGGCAGCCACCACCATGTCCAACGCCAGCGCTACCCACCCGACCCGCCGCGGAATCCTCGCCGCCGGCGGCGCCCTCGGCCTCGGTGCCGTGCTCGCGGCCTGCGGCGACGACGACGGCAAGAGCGGTGGGGCGGGCGACGGGTCGGACGGCGCCGCCAAGTCCGGCCCCTGGTCCTTCAAGGACGACCGCGGCACCACCGTGAAGCTGGACAAGGTGCCGGCGAACATCGTCGCCTTCACGGGGGTCGCCGCCGCCCTCTTCGACTACGGCGTCGAGGTCAAGGGCGTCTTCGGCCCGACCACCACCAAGGACGGCAAGCCCGACGTGCAGGCCGGCGACCTCGACGTCGACAAGGTCACCGTGCTCGGCAACGAGTGGGGCAAGCTCAACGTCGAGAAGTACGCCTCCCTCGCCCCCGAGGTGCTCATCACCACGACCTTCGACACCGCGGGCACCCTCTGGTCCGTCCCGGAGGAGTCGAAGGACAAGATCGCCAAGCTCGCGCCGAGCGTCGCGATCTCGGTCTTCGACCGCCAGCTCACCCAGCCGCTCCAGCGAATGTGGGAGCTGGCCGAGTCGCTCGGCGCGGACATGAAGGCCAAGAAGGCCACCGACGCCAAGGCCGCCTTCGACAAGGCCGCCGCCCGGCTGCGCGCCGCCGCCAAGGCCAGGCCCGAGATCAGGGTGCTGGCGGGTTCCGCGAGCCCCGACCTGTTCTACGTCTCCGGCACCAACCTCTCGGTGGACCTGGAGTACTTCAAGGCCCTCGGCGTGAACTTCGTCGAGCCCTCCGAGGACGCCAAGAAGGCGACCGGCGGCTGGTTCGAGTCCCTGAGCTGGGAGAACGTCGACAAGTACCCGGCCGACGTCATCATCATGGACGACCGCGCCTCGACCATCCAGCCCGCGGACATCACCGAGGGCACCTGGAAGCAGCTCCCCGCGGTCAAGGCCGGACAGGTCATCGCCCGCTCCCCCGAGCCGATCCTGTCCTACGACAAGTGCACGCCGCTGCTCGACAACCTGGCCGAGGCGATCGAGAACGCCAAGAAGGTCGGCTGACCCGCCCCCCTCCCCCGGAGCCCCTCATGACGACGGCCGTCGCCGCCCCGTTCCGTTTCTTCGCCCTCCAGGTCGTACGGACGAGGCGGCTCGGCCCGTCCCTGGCCCGGGTCACCTTCGCCGGACCCGACCTGCGCGGCTTCCGCTCCGACGGCCTCGACCAGTCGCTGTCGCTGTTCCTGCCGCACCCGGGGCAGGCGGAGCCCGCGGTGCCGGTGGAGCTGGGTGAGGGCTGGTGGCAGGGCTGGCGGGAACTGCCGGAGGACGTGCGGGCGGTGATGCGCTCGTACACGCTGCGGTCGCTGCGCCGGGACGACGACGGGCACAACGCCGAGATCGACGTCGACTTCGTCCTGCACGGCCTCGAACCGGACTCGGGGATCCAGGCGGGCCCCGCCGCCCGCTGGGCCGCCGACGCCGCCCCCGGCGACCGCGTGCTGCTGCTCGGCCCGGCGGTCGCCGACAACCGGGCGATCCGCTTCCGGCCGCCCGAGGACACCGACCTGGTGGTGATCTGGGGCGACGAGACCGCCGTACCCGCCGCCTGCGCCATCGTGGAGGCACTGCCGGCCGGCACCCGCGCCCGGGTCTGGCTTCAGGTGCCGCACGCCGGGGACGTGCAGGACCTCCGGACGACCGCGGACGCCGAGATCACCTGGCTGGTCGGGGACGACACCGGCGGGCCCGAGACGACCCTCGCCACCCTCCGGGCCGCCCAACTGCCGCCCGCCGAGCACCCCTACGTCTGGATCGCGGGCGAGTCCGGCCGCGTCAAGCAGCTGCGGCGGCACTTCGTGGGCGAGCGCGGCGTCGACCGACGGGCCGTCACCTTCGTCGGCTACTGGCGCCGCGGCCTGACGGAGGAACAACTCCGCGAGCAGGGCTGAGGACCGCACCCCGCCACCGCGCCCAGCCACCGCATCCGCCCCAGCCGGCCGCACGGACGGGACGCGAGTGACAGCGGTCACCCACAGGCGCGCGTTTGATCGACTCAACTTAGGTTAGGCTCACCTAAGTCGAAGTGAGGGTTCCGGCCCTCCCCACCCCCTCTCGGACCGTCCCCACCGGAGGACCCCCACATGCGCTCGCACCTGCTCAACGACACCACCGCGGAGCAGTACCGCCGCTCCGTGACCGAAGGAGTCGAGCGGGTGGCCGCCAAACTCGCCACCACCGACCGTCCGTTCACCGGCGTCACGGTCGACGCCCTCTCCCCCCGCATCGACGGGATCGACCTCGACGAGCCGCTGCACGACACGGCCGCGGTCCTGGACGAGCTGGAGGACGTCTACCTCCGCGACGCCGTCTACTTCCACCACCCCCGCTACCTCGCCCACCTCAACTGCCCGGTCGTCATACCGGCGCTGCTCGGTGAGGCGGTCCTGTCCGCCGTCAACTCCTCCCTGGACACCTGGGACCAGTCGGCGGGCGGCACGCTGATCGAGCGGAAGCTGATCGACTGGACCTGCGCCCGGATCGGCCTCGGCCCGGCGGCCGACGGCGTGTTCACCTCCGGCGGCACCCAGTCCAATCTCCAGGCGCTGCTCCTCGCCCGCGAGGAGGCGAAGGCCGAGGACTTCGCCTCCCTGCGGATCTTCGCCTCCGAGGTCAGCCACTTCAGCGTCAAGAAGTCCGCGAAACTGCTCGGCCTCGGCCCCGACGCCGTCGTGTCGATCCCGGTCGACCGCGACAAGCGGATGCAGGCCGTCGCCCTCGCCCGCGAGCTGGAGCGCTGCGCGCAGGACGGCCTGGTCCCCATGGCCGTCGTCGCCACCGGCGGCACCACCGACTTCGGCTCGATCGACCCGCTGCCGGAGATCGCCGGGCTGTGCGAGCAGTACGGCGTGTGGCTGCACGTCGACGCGGCCTACGGCTGCGGGCTGCTCGCCTCCCTGAAGTACCGGCACCGCATCGACGGCATCGAGCGGGCCGACTCGGTCACCGTGGACTACCACAAGTCCTTCTTCCAGCCGGTCAGTTCGTCGGCCGTGCTGGTCCGGGACGCGGCCACGCTGCGCCACGCCACCTACCACGCGGAGTACCTCAACCCGCGCCGCATGGTGCAGGAACGTATCCCCAACCAGGTGGACAAGTCCCTCCAGACCACCCGCCGCTTCGACGCGCTCAAGCTGTGGATGACGCTGCGCGTGATGGGGGCCGACGGCATCGGCGAACTCTTCGACGAGGTGTGCGACCTGGCCGCCGAGGGCTGGAAACTGCTCGCCGCCGACCCGCGCTTCGACGTCGTGGTCCAGCCGTCGCTGTCCACGCTGGTCTTCCGCCACATCCCGGCGGACGTCACCGACCCCGCCGAGATCGACCGCGCCAACCTCTACGCCCGCAAGGCCCTGTTCGCGTCCGGCGACGCCGTGGTCGCGGGCACCAAGGTCGCCGGTCGCCACTACCTGAAGTTCACCCTGCTCAACCCCGGGACGACCCCGGCCGACATCGCCGCCGTCCT
Organism: Streptomyces sp. NPDC018026; assembly: GCF_044327745.1. NCBI lineage: Bacteria > Bacillati > Actinomycetota > Actinomycetes > Kitasatosporales > Streptomycetaceae > Streptomyces > Streptomyces sp. NPDC018026. The sequence goes on along the minus strand of NZ_JBIRFY010000002.1, from coordinate 253,925 downwards.
CGACCTGATCGCCGGCCACGCCGAGCAGTACCTGGGAGACTCCCTTGACCGCGCTTCCTGAAGCCAGCGCCCCGTACGACTTCGTGGGCATCGGCCTCGGCCCCTTCAACCTCGGCCTCGCCTGCCTCACCGAGCCCGTCGCCGAGCTGAACGGCGTCTTCCTGGAGTCCAAGCCGGACTTCGAGTGGCACGCCGGGATGTTCCTGGACGGCGCCCACCTCCAGACCCCGTTCATGTCGGACCTGGTCACGCTCGCCGACCCGACCTCGCCGTACTCCTTCCTCAACTACCTGAAGGAGCAGGGCCGCCTCTACTCGTTCTACATCCGGGAGAACTTCTACCCGCTGCGCGTCGAGTACGACGACTACTGCCGCTGGGCCGCGCACAAGCTGAGCAGCGTCCGCTTCTCCACGACGGTCACCGAGGTGACGTACGACGAGCGCGAGGAGCTGTACGCCGTCGCCACCACCTCCGGCGACACCTACCGCGCCCGCCGCCTGGTCCTCGGCACCGGCACCCCGCCGCACATCCCGGACCCCTGCCGGGGCCTGGCCGGCGACTTCCTGCACAACTCCCGGTACGTGCGGCACCGGGCGGAGCTGGTCAAGAAGAAGTCGATCACGCTGGTCGGCAGCGGCCAGTCCGCCGCCGAGATCTACCAGGACCTGCTGGGCGAGATCGACGTCCACGGCTACCGGCTGAACTGGGTCACCCGCTCCCCGCGCTTCTTCCCGCTCGAATACACCAAGCTCACCCTGGAGATGACCTCCCCGGAGTACGTGGACTACTTCCACGCGCTGCCCGAGGACACCCGCTACCGCCTCACCGCCGAGCAGAAGGGCCTGTTCAAGGGCATCGACGGCGACCTGATCAACGAGATCTTCGACCTGCTCTACCAGAAACGGCTCGGCGGCCCCGTCCCCACCCGCCTGCTCACCAACTCGGCGCTGACCAGCGCCCGGTACGCGGACGGCACGTACACCCTCGGCTTCCGCCAGGAGGAGCAGGGTGAGGACTTCGAGATCGAGACCGAGGGCCTGGTCCTCGCCACCGGCTACCGCTACACCGAGCCGGAGTTCCTCAAGCCCGTCCGGGACCGCCTGCGCTACGACTCCCGCGGCAACTTCGACATCGGCCGCAACTACGCGGTCGACGTCACGGGAGGCGGCGTGTTCCTGCAGAACGCGGGGGTCCACGCGCACAGCGTCACCAGCCCCGACCTGGGCATGGGCGCCTACCGCAACAGCTGCATCGTCCGGGAGCTGCTCGGCCGCGAGTACTACCCGGTCGAGAAGACGATCGCGTTCCAGGAGTTCGCCGTATGAGCCGCACGAGCACCACCACCGCCGTCGGGGCGCTGACCCTGCGCCCCCTCGACCCGCTGCACGACGGCGAGCTGCTGCACGGCTGGCTCACCCACCCCAAATCCGCGTACTGGATGATGCGGGACGCCCGGCTGGTGGACGTCGAGCGGGCCTACATGGAGCTGGCCGCCGACGAGCACCAGCAGGCCCACCTCGGCCTGCACGACGGGGTCCCGGCCTTCCTGATGGAGCGCTACGACCCCGTCCACCGCGAGCTGGTCGGGCTGTACGAGCCCGAGCCGGGCGACGTCGGCATGCACTTCCTGGTCGCACCGACCGACCGGCCCGTGCACGGCTTCACCCGGGCCGTGATCACCGCCGTGATGACCGAGCTGTTCGCCGACCCGGCGACCCGGCGGGTCGTCGTCGAACCGGACGTCACCAACACCGCGGTCCACGCCCTGAACGCAGCCGTCGGATTCGTGCCCGAGCGCGAGATCCAGAAGCCGGAGAAGAAGGCCTTGCTGAGCTTCTGCACCCGCGAGCAGTTCGAGAAGGCGGTGTCCGCATGACCCTCGCCGACGCCGTCGCCCACCTGTCCCCCGAACGCTGGGAGCGGGCCAACCGCCTCCTGATCCGCAAGGCGCTGGCCGAGTTCACCCACGAGCGCCTGCTGACCCCGGAGCGGGAGCCGGACGAGCCGGCCGGTCGGACATACGCGGTCCGGAGCGACGACGGCCAGACCGTCTACCGCTTCACCGCCACCGTCCGCGCCCTGGACCACTGGCAGGTGGACGCCGCCTCCGTCACCCGCCACCGCGACGGCGCGGAACTCCCGCTCGCCGCACTCGACTTCTTCGTCGAGCTGAAGCAGACCCTGGGCCTGAGCGACGACATCCTGCCCGTGTACCTGGAGGAGATCTCCTCCACCCTCTCCGGCATCTGCTACAAGCTGACCAAGCCGCAGGTCACCTCCGCCGAGCTGGCCCGGAGCGACGACTTCCAGGCCGTCGAGACCGGCATGACCGAGGGCCACCCCTGTTTCGTCGCCAACAACGGCCGGCTGGGCTTCGGCGTCCACGAGTACCTGTCGTACGCCCCCGAGACCGCGAGCCCGGTGCGCCTGGTGTGGCTGGCCGCGCACCGGTCGCGGGCGGCGTTCACGGCGGGCGTGGGCATCGAGTACGAGTCCTTCGTCCGGGACGAGCTGGGCGCGGCCACCGTCGAGCGCTTCCACGGCGTGCTGCGCGGGCGCGGCCTGGACCCGGCCGACTACCTCCTCATCCCGGTGCACCCCTGGCAGTGGTGGAACAAGCTCACCGTCACCTTCGCCGCCGAGGTCGCCCGGGGGCACCTGGTGTGCCTGGGCGAGGGCGACGACGAGTACCTGGCCCAGCAGTCCATCCGCACCTTCTTCAACGCCTCGCACCCCGGGAAGCACTATGTGAAGACGGCCCTGTCCGTCCTCAACATGGGCTTCATGCGGGGTCTGTCGGCGGCGTACATGGAGGCCACCCCGGCCATCAACGACTGGCTCGCCCGGCTGATCGAGGGCGACCCGGTGCTGAAGGAGACGGGGCTGAGCATCATCCGGGAGCGGGCGGCCGTCGGCTACCGGCACCTGGAGTACGAGCGGGCCACCGACCGCTACTCGCCCTACCGCAAGATGCTGGCGGCGCTGTGGCGGGAGAGCCCGGTGCCGTCCCTCCGGGAGGGCGAGACCCTCGCCACCATGGCCTCCCTGGTCCACGTGGACCACGAGGGCGCCTCCTTCGCGGGCGCGCTGATCGAGCGGTCCGGGCTCACGCCCGCCGAGTGGCTGCGGCACTACCTGCGGGCCTACTACGTCCCGCTGCTGCACAGCTTCTACGCCTACGACCTGGTGTACATGCCGCACGGCGAGAACGTGATCCTCGTGCTGGCGGACGGCGTGGTGCGGCGGGCAATCTACAAGGACATCGCCGAGGAGATCGCGGTGCTGGACCCGGACGCCGTGCTGCCGCCGGAGGTCTCCCGCATCGCGGTGGACGTGCCCGACGACAAGAAGCTCCTCTCCCTCTTCACGGACGTCTTCGACTGCTTCTTCCGTTTCCTGGCCGCGAACCTGGCGGAGGAGGGGATCGTGACGGAGGACGCCTTCTGGCGGACGGTCGCCGAGGTCACCCGGGAGTACCAGGAGTCGGTGCCGGAGCTGGCCGACAAGTTCGAGCGGTACGACATGTTCGCGCCCGAGTTCGCCCTGTCCTGCCTCAACCGGCTCCAGCTGCGCGACAACCGGCAGATGGTGGACCTCGCCGACCCCTCCGGCGCACTCCAGCTGATCGGGACCCTGAGGAACCCCCTCGCGGGGCTGTGATCCCGCAATGGCGGGCACCCCGGAGAAGGTCCTCCGGGGTGCCCGTCGTTACGGCCGGATCAGGTCCAGGGCACCTGCGGCGAGCGGTAGTAGTCGATCCCCATCGCCTCCCAGCGCGGTGCCTGTGCGGCGAGCCGCACCCGGTAGGTGTCCCAGTCGTGCGTCGACGCCGGGGACCAGCCCAGTTCGGCGACGCCCGGGAGCCTCGGGAAGGCCATGAAGTCCAGCTGGTCGGGGTCGGACAGGGTCTCCGTCCACAGCGGGGCCTCGACACCGCGGACCGCGTCGGCCGGGGCGCCCGGCAGATAGGCGGCCGGGTCCCAGTCGTAGGACCGCCGCACCTCCACGTAGCCCGCCCAGGACAGGCCCAGCGGGGTGTCCTCGGTGTACTTCATGTCCAGGTACGTCCGGTCCGCCGGGGACAGGATCAGCCCGGTGCCGTTCCTGGCGGCCTCGGCGACCTCGGCCTTCTCCGCGTCGCCGGTGCGGTCCAGGCCCCAGTACTGGACCAGCGCGCCCTCGACCGGTTCGGCGCCGGCCAATTGGTGCCAGCCGACGACCGTCTTGCCGTACTTGGCGACGACCGGCTGCACCCGCTTCATGAACGTGACGAAGTCGGCGTGCGGGGTGGAGTGCGCTTCGTCGCCGCCGATGTGGAGGTAGCGGCCCGGGGTGAGCGCGGCGAGTTCGCCGAGGACGTCGTCCACGAAGTCGTAGGTGACGTCCTTGCCGACGCACAGCGAGCTGAAGCCGACCTTGGTGCCGGTGTACAGCGGGGGTGCCACGCCGTCGCAGTTCAGCTCCGCGTAGGAGGCGAGGGCGGCGTTGGTGTGGCCCGGCATGTCGATCTCGGGCACGACCTCCAGGTGCCGGGAGGCGGCGTATTGGACGATCTCCCGGTAGTCCGCCTTGGTGTAGTACCCGCCGGGGCCGCCGCCGACCTCGGTGGAGCCGCCGTACGCCGCCAGGCGCGGCCAGGAGTCGACGGCGATGCGCCAGCCCTGGTCGTCGCTGAGGTGCAGGTGGAGCTTGTTGTACTTGTAGAGGGCGACGCGGTCGATGTAGCGCTTGACCTCGTCGACGCCGAAGAAGTGCCGGGAGACGTCGAGCATGGCGCCGCGCCAGGTGTAGCGGGGCGTGTCCTCGATGGTGCCGCCCGCGACCGGCCAGGGGCCGCTCTGCACGGTGTCCTTCTCGACGGCGGCGGGCAGCAGCTGACGGAGGGTCTGGACGCCGTGGAAGAGCCCGGCGGCCTTGCGGGCGGTGATGGTGATGCCGGAGGGGCCGCTGTCGAGGCGGTAGCCCTCGTCGCCGTACGGGCCGCCCGCCAGGCGCAGCCGTATGCCGCCGTGGCCGTGGGAGGTGACGGGGAGCCGGTATCCGGTGGCGGGTCGCAGGAGGTCCGCGAGGTAGTCGCCGACGCGGCGGGCCTCGCGCGAGTCGTCGACGCGGATGTGGGTGCCGCGGGTGATGCGGTACGGCGCCCCGCCGGGTTCGACCGAGGCGGGGACCGGGATCACCTGGTCCAGGGGGGTCGGCCGGTCGGCCGTCTTCCGGTTCGGGGCGGCGCCGGTGGTCATGGCGCCGACCGCCGCCACCAGCAGCAGCGCTCCCAGCAGCCGGGGGATGCGGGGAGTCGTTCTGTGGTGCCGTCGATGAGGTCTCACGTGCGCTCCCTTCGCGATGGGTTGGGATGGGTGGGACCACTCTCCCGCACCATCACCGCCCGCGGCGGCGATGAAACAATCCCCGCATGGCGGAAATCATCCAGAAGGACGGAACGTGGGTCTTCGACGGCGACGCCCTCAGGTTGACACCCGGGCGGGACAAGAACGTCAGTCTGCTCCGCAGGGAACTGGGTGAACTGCTCGTGCCGCTGGCGGCGTTGGCGGGCATTTCGTTCGAGCAGGGGAAGAAGTCGGGGCGGCTCAGGCTGCGGCTGCGCGACGGCGCCGACCCCTTGCTGCACGCGACGGGCGGCCGGCTGACCGAGCCGCACGACCCTTACCAGCTCCTGGTCGAGTCCGACCGGTACGGCGTGGCCGAGTACTTCGTCGACGAGGTGCGCAACGCGCTGCTCCTCGACCGGGTGCCGTCCGGCCCGGTGGACGCCTACCTGCTGCCGGGGCCGTCGGTGCCGCTGTCGGTGTCGGCCGGGGACGGCGTCGCGAGCTTCGACGGGGAGCGGGTGCGGCTGGAGTGGAAGTGGCAGGCGGAGGACTCCAAGTCGGCCGCCGGGCCGCGCACCCTCCCCCTCGCCGACATCGTCGCCGTGGAATGGCAGCCGACGGTGGGCCTGGAGAACGGCCACCTCCGCTTCACCGTGCGGGCGGCGCCGAGCAAGGTGCCGCCGAAGTACGACCCCAACGCCGTGGAGCTGTGGGGCTTCAAGAAGGATCCGCTGATGGCCCTGGTGGCGGCGGCCGTCCAGGCCCGTCTCCCGCATCCGGCCGCGCGCACGGCCCGTCCGGCCCTTCAGGACGCCGGCCCGTCCGAGGAGAGCCCCGCACCGGCCCCCGCACCCGCCGCCGAGGACGACCACGACGCGCTGCTGCGCCGGCTGCGCGAGCTGGGCGAACTGCACCGCTCCGGAGTACTGACGGACGAGGAGTTCACCCTGGCGAAACAGGCGATTCTGAAGCGGATGTAGACACAGAACCCACACAGACACACCCACTCCTGCCCGATATCGGGCAGGATTCTTGCACAGGCGCCTCCCTTACCCCAGGATCTACCGGGTGCACGACGAACTCGTTGATCATCTGACGCGGTCCACCCCGCTGAGCCGGGGCGAAGCGCTGCGCGTGGTCCAGGACGTGCTCGCCTACTTCGACGAGACGACCGAGGAATACGTCCGTCGCCGCCACCGCGAGCTCCAGGCCCAGGGCCTGGTGAACGCGACGATCTTCGAACGGATCGAGGCGGAACTGAAATACCGCGCGGTCGCGCCGCCGGAGCTGTCGCTCCGTCAGCTGCGCCGCATCGTCTACGGCTGAGCAGGCCGAGAAGGACACGAGGGATACCTCTACATGTGCGGAATCGTCGGATACATCGGCAAGCGTGACGTCGCGCCCCTGCTCCTCGAAGGCCTCCAGCGCCTGGAGTACCGCGGGTACGACTCGGCGGGCGTGGTCATCACCTCCCCGAAGGCGACCGGCCTCAGGATGGTCAAGGCCAAGGGCCGGGTGCGCGACCTGGAGGCCAAGGTCCCCGCGCGCTTCAAGGGCACCACCGGCATCGCCCACACCCGCTGGGCCACCCACGGCGCACCCTCCGACGTGAACGCCCACCCGCACATGTCGGCCGACAACAAGGTCGCCGTCGTCCACAACGGCATCATCGACAACGCCGCCGACCTGCGCCGCAAGCTGGAGGCGGACGGCGTCGAGTTCCTCTCCGAGACCGACACCGAGGTCCTCGTCCACCTGATCGCCCGCTCCGAGGCCGAGAAGCTGGAGGACAAGGTCCGCGAGACCCTGCGGGTGATCGAGGGCACGTACGGCATCGCCGTGATGCACGCCGACTTCCCCGAGCGCATCGTCGTCGCCCGCAACGGCTCGCCGGTCGTCCTCGGCATCGGCGAGAAGGAGATGTTCGTCGCCTCGGACATCGCCGCGCTGGTCACCCACACCCGGCAGATAGTCACGCTCGACGACGGCGAGATGGCCACCCTCAAGGCCGACGACTTCCGCACCTACACCACCGAGGGCACCCGCACCACGTCCGAGCCCACCACCGTGGAGTGGGAGGCCGCCTCCTACGACATGGGCGGCCACGACACCTACATGCACAAGGAGATCCACGAGCAGGCCGAGGCCGTGGACCGGGTGCTGCGCGGCCGGATCGACGACCGCTTCTCCACCGTGCACCTCGGCGGCCTCAACCTGGACGCCCGCGACGCGCGCGCCGTGCGCCGCGTGAAGATCCTCGGCTGCGGCACCTCGTACCACGCGGGCCAGATCGGCGCCCAGATGATCGAGGAGCTGGCGCGCATCCCCGCGGACGCCGAGCCGGCCTCCGAGTTCCGCTACCGCAACGCGGTCGTCGACCCCGACACCCTGTACATCGCCGTCTCCCAGTCCGGCGAGACCTACGACGTGCTCGCCGCCGTGCAGGAGCTCAAGCGCAAGGGCGCCCGGGTCCTCGGCATCGTCAACGTCGTGGGCTCGGCGATCGCCCGCGAGGCCGACGGCGGCATGTACGTGCACGCCGGTCCCGAGGTGTGCGTGGTGTCCACCAAGTGCTTCACCAACACCTGCGTCGCCTTCGCGCTGCTCGCCCTGCACCTGGGCCGCACCCGCGACCTCTCCGTGCGCGACGGCAAGCGGATCATCGAGGGGCTGCGCAGGCTGCCCGCGCAGATCTCCGAGATGCTGGAGCAGGAGGAGGACGTCAAGAAGCTGGCCGCGCAGTACGCCGAGGCCCGCTCGATGCTCTTCATCGGCCGCGTGCGGGGCTATCCGGTCGCCCGCGAGGCCTCCCTGAAGCTCAAGGAGGTCTCCTACATCCACGCCGAGGCCTACCCGGCCTCCGAGCTGAAGCACGGCCCGCTCGCCCTGATCGAGCCCGCGCTGCCGACGGTCGCGATCGTGCCGGACGACGACCTGCTGGAGAAGAACCGCGCGGCCATGGAGGAGATCAAGGCCCGCAGCGGTCAGATCCTCGCCGTCGCCCACCGGGAGCAGGAGAAGGCCGACCACACGATCGTCGTCCCGAAGAACGAGGACGAGCTGGACCCGATCCTCATGGGCATCCCGCTCCAGCTCCTCGCCTACCACACGGCGCTGGCCCTGGGCCGGGACATCGACAAGCCCCGCAACCTCGCCAAGTCGGTGACGGTGGAGTAGGCCTGCCCCCAAGGTCCCCGTCCCGCCGGGTCGGGGAATGACGTTCCGCCGGGTCAGGGAATGACGACCACGGGCCGCTTCGCGCGCTTGGCGAGGCGGCCCGCGACGGAGCCGAAGAGGCGGCCGACCAGTCCGTGACTGGAGCCGACGACGATGGCGTCCGCCTCGTACTCCCGCCCCACCTCTTCGAGCTCGTGGCAGATGTCGCCGCCGCGCTCGACCAGGATCCAGGACACCTCGGCGAGGTAGTCCGCGCACGCCAGCTCCAGACCGAGCACCTCGGTGCGGTGGTCGGGCACGTCGACGAAGACCGGAGGTTCGCAGCCGGCCCACACGGTGGTGGGCAGCCGGTTGGCGACATGCACGATGACCAGGCCGGAGCCCAGCCGGGAGGCCATGCCGATGGCGTAGGCGAGGGCGCGCTCGCTGGACGTGGAGCCGTCGAAGCCGACGACGACACCGTGCTTGAAGGCTGGGTCGCACGACTGGCGTGGCTCTTCGGCCGCCAGGGGCTCGGCCGCCGTAGGTTCGGCGACGGGCCGCTTGCGGTCCGCGGGTTCGAAGAATTCGTGACCGGCCATGGCTGTCTCGGCGTTTTTATCCTCTATGGGGGACAACAGTGTGCGGCGGAGCTGTGTCCGGGAATGGTCTTCCCAACCCCATACCCCCAAGGGTACGGCGGCACTCCTCCTTCGCCCGGATCTCGCAGGGGGTCCCCGCGGGATTCACCGGAGCATGCCCGAGAGGGCGCCCGTAACGCAATGGTTGCTGCTCTGTACAGGCGGTTTGCACAGGATTCAACTGTCCGTGACCGGTCGTGTCCCGTCGTGACCGACGCGGCGCACGGGCGTTGATCCCCGTGCCGCCACCCCAGGGAGCACCCGTGTCAGGACCGCACCGTCCCGCCGATCCGACGTCCGGCACACCCGACCGGGACGGCGTCACCGATCTCGTCCGCTGGGCGGCGTTCAGTTGCTTCCTCGTCCCGGTGGCGCTCCTCTGGTACGGCGCCTCCTTCGCGGGCGCCGCCGGCACGGCCTTCGGGCTGGCCGCCGTCACCGCCGCGTGCCGTCTGCTGCTGCGGCGTTCCGAGCGGGTCGCGGCCCGGCCGCGGGCGCGCGGGCGGCGGGCTCGCGGGGGCGGGCGGCACGCTGGGGAAAAAGCACCGGTCGACTGACCGGTTTCCGCGCACAGTTCCGCTTCTTTTCAGCCAACTTCCGCAGGTGGCGCATGCACGCCCCTCACCACCCCCAAACCCCCGTTCCACCTGCACGGAAAGGGTCTCGGGCCCCCCTCGCGCCCTATGGGGATTGGCCACTGACACAAGGCGCACTTCCCAGGGGCGCCCGGGAGTGCAACGCTTCGTGATCGACTGCTTCACGCCAAGTTGCCATGTCGACAATGTCCCAAGTGCCGAACCGGCCACCTCGGCACGGCGGGACACAGTAGATTCGATCTTGACCGTCTACGGCGGGGGACTCGTGCAGGACCGAGGGGAAACGTGTTGGAGCGACAGACCCGAAGGGTGAAGGGCGCCGCGACCACCGAGGGGGGCTTAGCAGTATGAGCCACGACTCCGCCGCCGCGCCGGAAGCCGCGGCCCGGAAGCTGTCCGGGCGCCGCCGCAAGGAGATCGTCGCGGTGCTGCTGTTCAGCGGCGGCCCCATCTTCGAGAGTTCCATACCGCTGTCGGTGTTCGGGATCGACCGCCAGGACGCCGGCGTGCCGCGCTACCGGCTGCTGGTGTGCGCCGGCGAGGAGGGCCCGCTGCGGACCACGGGGGGCCTGGAACTCACCGCGCCGCAGGGACTGGAGGCGATCTCGCGCGCGGGCACGGTCGTCGTGCCGGCCTGGCGGTCGATCACCTCGCCGCCGCCGGAGGAGGCACTCGACGCACTGCGCAGGGCGCACGAGGAGGGGGCGCGCATAGTCGGACTGTGCACGGGCGCCTTCGTCCTCGCCGCGGCGGGCCTGCTGGACGGCCGCCCCGCCACCACGCACTGGATGTACGCGCCGACGCTGGCCAAGCGCTATCCCTCGGTGCACGTCGATCCGCGCGAGCTGTTCGTGGACGACGGCGACGTGCTGACCTCCGCCGGCACCGCGGCCGGGATCGACCTGTGTCTGCACATCGTGCGCACGGACCACGGCAACGAGGCGGCCGGGGCGCTGGCCCGCCGTCTGGTGGTCCCCCCGCGCCGCAGCGGCGGCCAGGAGCGCTACCTCGACAGGTCTTTACCGGAGGAGATCGGCGCCGACCCGCTCGCCGAGGTCGTCGCCTGGGCGCTGGAGCACCTCCACGAGCAGTTCGACGTGGAGACGCTGGCCGCGCGCGCCTACATGAGCCGCCGCACCTTCGACCGCCGGTTCCGCTCGCTGACGGGCAGCGCCCCGCTGCAGTGGCTGATCACCCAGCGGGTGCTCCAGGCGCAGCGCCTGCTGGAGACGTCCGACTACTCGGTGGACGAGGTCGCCGGACGCTGCGGCTTCCGCTCCCCGGTGGCCCTGCGCGGCCACTTCCGCCGCCAGCTGGGCTCGTCCCCGGCCGCCTACCGGGCGGCCTACCGGGCGCGCCGTCCTCAGGGCGAGCGCCAGGCGGACCCGGACGCCGCGGCCGCGGGCGCCTCCCGTCCGCTGCCCCCGTCCGACCCGCCGGCCGTCCTCGCCGCGGAGAACGCGGTCCCGTTCCAGACCCGCCGCACGGCGTCCCCGATGCCGGCGGGCGCGGCGAGCGTGCCGGGGCAGCGCAGCGCACCTTGAGGTGAGCAGACGGCTCCCTTGAACGCCGGACGGGCTCCTCCAGCCCGTCCGGCGTCCACGTTCGATGCCGGGCAGGGCAACTCAGCCCGTCCGGCGTTTGAGGACGAGGCCGTCCAGGCCGAAGCGGGGGTTCGGGGGCGGCAGCCCCCGTGACGCCCGCACCGACGCCGGGGGCCAAATAAACAGGCGCTCACCGTACAGTGGCCCGCATGAACGATCGCATGGTGTGGATCGACTGCGAGATGACCGGCCTCTCGCTGTCCGACGACGCGCTCATCGAGGTTGCCGCCCTCGTCACCGACTCCGAGCTGAACATCCTCGGCGAAGGCGTCGACATCGTGATCCGCCCGCCGGAGCGGGCCCTGGAGACGATGCCGGAGGTGGTGCGGGAGATGCACACCGCGTCCGGGCTGCTCGCCGAGCTGGACGGCGGCACGACGCTGGCCGACGCCGAGGCCCAGGTTCTGGCCTACGTCCGGGAGCATGTGAAGGAGCCCGGCAAGGCCCCCCTGTGCGGCAACTCCGTCGGCACCGACCGCGGCTTCCTGCTGCGGGACATGGCGACGCTGGAGGGCTACCTCCACTACCGGATCGTCGACGTCTCCTCGATCAAGGAGCTGGCCCGCCGCTGGTACCCGCGGGCGTACTTCAACAGCCCCGAGAAGAACGGCAACCACCGCGCGCTCGCCGACATCCGCGAGTCCATCGCCGAACTGCGCTACTACCGGGAGGCGGTCTTCGTGCCCCAGCCCGGCCCCGACTCCGACACGGCCAGGGCGATCGCCGCGAAGCACGTCGTAGCCGCCGGTTAGGGCCGCGCGCCCGCCGGACGGCGGCGTCCGGAAAGCCGGGCGCGAGCACCCCTTCGGACCCTGTACACTTTTTCTCAGCCGGTCGGGAAACCCGCCACGCGGGATTCGAGCACCGGCCTCGGTGGGTGTAGCTCAGCTGGTAGAGCACCTGGTTGTGGTCCAGGATGCCGCGGGTTCAAGTCCCGTCACTCACCCTGATCCGTCAGCCGGTGGCCTTCGCGAGAAGGTCACCGGCTGACGGCGTTCCAGGGCTCGGACAACGCCGGACGGGTCACGGGGACCAGAAGACCGCGCCGCCCGCCGCCGCCGAGGACGGCGGCGGCGGTTCGGTGCTCTACGACGACCGGCGCTCCACCAGTTCCGTCGCCAGCACCACCTGGTGGCGTTCCAGGCCGCGCGAGGCGGCCGGGCGGCGGTCGGCGATCTCGGTCAGCAGCAGGTCGATCATCGCGCGGCCCATCTCCTCGATGGGCTGGCGCACGCTGGTCAGCGGCGGCTCCATGTGGCGGGCGATGGCCGAGTCGTCGTAGCCGACCAGCGCCACGTCGTCCGGGATGCGCCGGCCCGCCTCGCGCAGGACCTGCCCGGCACCCGCCGCGGTGACGTCGGAGGCGGCGAAGACCGCGTCCACGTCGGAGTGGCGGCGCAGCAGCTTCGCCATCGCGCGGCGCCCGCCCTCCTCGGTGAAGTCACCCGGCTCGATCAGGCTCTCGTCCACCTCGTGGCCCGCCTCGCGCAGGGCGTCGCGGTAGCCGTCGACGCGTCGCTGGGCGCCGTAGACGGCGAGGTGACCGGTGATGTGGGCGACGCGGCCGCGCCCCCGGGACAGCAGGTGCTCGACGGCCGAGCGGGCGCCGCCGTAGTTGTCCGAGTCCACCGAGGCCAGCGGCTCCGCGGCCGAGCGGGGGCCGCTGATCACCGCGGGGATCTCCAGCTGGGTCAGCAGGTCGGGCAGCGGGTCGTCGGCGTGCACCGAGACCAGCAGGACGCCGTCCACCCGGTGCGCCGCCAGGTACTGGGCGAGCCGCTCACGCTCCCGGTCGCTGCCCGCGAATATCAGCAGCAGCTGCATCTCGGTGTCGGACAGCTCGGAGCCGACGCCCTTCAGCATGTCCGAGAAGTACGGCTCCGCGAAGAACCGCGTCTCCGGCTCCGGCACCACCAGGGCGATCGCGTCCGTGCGGTTGGCCGCCAGGGCACGGGCCGCCGTGTTCGGGACGTAGCCCAGTTCCGCGACCGCCGCCTCGACGGCCGCCCGGGTCGCGTCGCTGACCCGCGGCGAGCCGTTGATCACGCGGGAGACCGTGCCGCGGCCGACGCCCGCGCGTGCCGCCACTTCTTCGAGGGTGGGCCGGCCACCGCTCCGACCACGCACTCCGTGGCTTGCCATCGGCTCCGCCTCCCGTCGTCACCCCCGCACTCTGCGGCTGGCCTGGAATTTAACAGGCCGGTCGGGTGTAATGACCGACTCCGGCCCCTCCCCGCCGTACGGGGGGGCGTCTCCGCGCCGCTCGCAACGTCCAGTTAACAGGCCGATAACTGAACGCAATTCGTCGCGTCCGTTCCCTTGACACCCCCGCCCGGACCGACGACTCTTCAACACATCACTTGTGGGAGCGCTCCCACACTACCTGGCACATACACATCCCGCACGTTCCACGCCCGAGCCGCAGCGACGAACGCACCACATGAAGCAGCGGGTCCAACCATGCAGTTGGCCGGGGGGTCGGCACGTCAGGGCAACAGGAGGACGCAATGCGAGCAGCACGCAGAGGATCGGCCCGCAGAGTGGTGGTCATGGCGGCCATCGCGTCGCTGGGCGCCGGGCTGCTGGCCGGCTGTGCCGACGACGGGAACGACGAGGACAGCTCGTCGTCGGGCGACAGCAGCGGCAAGACCACGATCACCCTCGGTCTGTTCGGGACGATGGGCTTCAAGGAGGCCGGTCTCTACGACGAGTACGAGAAGCTCAACCCGGACATCAACATCGAGGAGAACGTCACCGAGCGGAACGAGAACTACTACCCCGCCCTGGTGAACCACCTCACCACCAACAGCGGACTCCAGGACGTGCAGGCGATCGAGGTCGGCAACATCGCCGAGGTCGTCGCCACCCAGGCGGACAAGTTCGAGGACATGTCCAAGGCCGCGGGCGTCCAGAAGAGCAACTGGCTCGACTGGAAGTGGCAGCAGGCCACCACCAAGGACGGCGCCACGATCGGCCTCGGCACCGACATCGGCCCGATGGCCATCTGCTACCGCAAGGACCTGTTCGAGAAGGCCGGCCTGCCGACCGACCGCGAAGAGGTCTCCAAGCTGTGGGCCGGTGACTGGAACAAGTTCATCGAGACCGGCGAGAAGTACAAGAAGGGTGCCGGCAAGGACACCTACTTCATGGACTCCCCCGGCGGTCTGATCAACGCCATCCTCAGCAGTGAGGACGAGAAGTTCTACAACTCCGCCGGCGAGGTCATCTACAAGACCAACCCGGCCGTCAAGGACGCCTTCGACCTGACCGCCGAGGCGGCCGAGAAGGGGCTGGTCCAGTCGCAGACCCAGTTCCAGCCGGCCTGGGACCAGACCATTTCCAACAGCCTGTTCGCCACCGTCGCCTGCCCGCCGTGGATGCTCGGCACCATCAAGGCCAAGTCCCAGCCGGACTCCGCCGGCAAGTGGGACGTCGCCCAGGCCCCGAAGGCCGGCAACTGGGGCGGCACCTTCCTGGGCGTGCCCAAGAGCGGCAAGCACGTGAAGGAGGCGCAGAAGCTGGTCACCTGGCTGACCGCGCCCGAGCAGCAGGCCAAGCTCTTCTCCAAGATGGGCAGCTTCCCGAGCGCGCCCGCCGCGTACAAGCTCCCGCAGGTGACCGGCGGCAAGAACGACATGACCGGTGACGCGCCGATCGGCGAGCTGTTCGCCAAGGCCGCCGAGGAGATCCCGACCCAGGTGATCGGCCCGAAGGACCAGATCGTCCAGCAGGGTCTGACCGACAACGGCGTCATCCTCGTCACCCAGGGCAAGTCGGCCGAGGACGCGTGGGACAACGCCGTGAAGACCATCGACAACAACCTGGAGAAGTGACCGGAATGACCACCCGGCACGACACCGCCGCGTCCCCCGTCAAGGGGGGCGCGGCCCCGGGCCGCCCGCCCGGCGGCAGGGCGTCCGCGGAGGCGGACCGCAAGAAGCGGGCCAAGCTCTCCCGCCGCTGGCAGCGGGACATGCGCTGGAGCCCGTACGCGTTCGTCTCGCCGTTCTTCCTGCTCTTCCTCGCCTTCGGCCTGTTCCCGCTGATCTACACCGGCTGGGCCTCGCTGCACACGGTGGAGCTGACCGCGCCCACCGACATGCAGTGGACGGGCCTGGACAACTACACCCGGATCTTCGACGACGAGTTCTTCTGGAACGCCGCGAAGAACACGCTGTGGATCGGCGTCATCTCGACGGTGCCGCAGCTGCTGATGGCGATGGGCCTCGCGCACATCCTCAACTACAAGCTGCGTGCCTCGACCTTCTACCGGGTCGTGATGCTGGCGCCGTACGCGACGTCGATCGCCGCGGCCTCGCTGGTCTTCGTGCTGCTCTTCGGCCGGGACTACGGCATGATCAACTGGGTCCTCGACATGGTGGGCCTGGACAAGATCGACTGGCAGAACGGCTCGTGGTCGTCCAAGTTCGCCGTGTCCACGATCGTCATCTGGCGCTGGACCGGCTACAACGCGCTGATCTACCTGGCCGCGATGCAGGCGATCCCGCAGGACCTGTACGAGTCGGCGGCGCTGGACGGCGCCAACCGCTGGCGGCAGTTCATCCACGTCACCCTGCCCTCGCTGCGTCCCACGATCCTGTTCACGGTCGTCGTGTCGACCATCGGCGCCTCGCAGGTCTTCGGCGAGCCGCTGCTCTTCGACGCCAACAAGGGCGCCTCGGGCGGCTCCCAGCACCAGTTCCAGACGCTCGGCCTGTACCTGTACGAGCAGGGCTGGGTCAACCAGCACCTGGGCCGCGCCTCCGCGATCGCCTGGGCGATGTTCCTGATCCTGATCGTGATCGGGATCCTCAACGCCGTCATCTCGCGCCGGCTGCGCGCCAGTAGTTAAGGAGAACCGGCCGTGACGACGACCATGACGAAACCCCCGGCCGACGCGGCACCCGAGCCGCCCCGGCGGGGCCGACGACGTTCCAAGGCGTCCCGGGCGGGCGGCACGCTGCACGCCGGGCCGATCGCCTACATCATCCTCGCCCTGTTCACCATCGGCTCGCTGTTCCCGCTGGTGTGGACGGCGATCGCCGCCTCGCGCGACAATCAGCGGCTCGCCCAGACGCCGCCGCCGTTCTGGTTCGGCGGCAACCTGTTCGACAAGCTGGAGATCGCCTGGAACGACGCCAACCTCGGCGAGGCGTTCCTCAACACCACCATCGTGGCCGGGATCTCGGCGTTCACCATCGTCTTCCTCTCGACGATCGCCGGGTTCGCCTTCGCCAAGCTGCGCTTCCGCGGGCGCAACGCCCTGATGCTGATCGTCATCGGCACGATGATGGTGCCGCCGCAGCTCAGCATCATCCCGCTGTACATGATGGTCGCGAAGCTGGACTGGTCCGACCAGTTGCAGGCGGTGATCCTGCCGTCCCTGGTGAACGCGTTCGGCGTGTTCTTCATGCGGCAGTACCTGCTCCAGGCGTTGCCGGACGAGATCATCGAGGCGGCGCGCGTGGACGGCGCCAGCAGCTGGC
This sequence comes from Streptomyces sp. NPDC018026, assembly GCF_044327745.1. Classification (NCBI taxonomy): domain Bacteria; kingdom Bacillati; phylum Actinomycetota; class Actinomycetes; order Kitasatosporales; family Streptomycetaceae; genus Streptomyces; species Streptomyces sp. NPDC018026. Next base: position 237,112 of record NZ_JBIRFY010000002.1, on the reverse strand, counting down.
GTGTGATGTGGCACGTGGTGTTCCCGGCGGCGCGGCCCGCGATGGCCGTGCTCGGCATGCTGATGTTCGTGCAGTCCTGGAACGACTTCCTGTGGCCGTTCCTGGTGCTGACGCAGAACGGCAGTCCGACCGTGCAGGTCGCGCTGGCCGGACTGGGCCGCGGCTACACCCCGGACCAGTCCCTGATCATGGCCGGTGCGCTGCTGGGCACGCTGCCGCTGCTGCTGGTGTTCGCGATCTTCGGCAAGCAGATCGTGGGCGGCATCATGCAGGGCGCCGTCAAGGGCTGACCCCTCACCCCGGGGCCGGGCCACCGCCCCGGCCCCCATTCCCCCCTCGTCCTTCTTACTCGTCGGTCCAGCGCGTCGGTCCTCCGGCCGGTCCCCCGGGACCCGCCCGGACCCGCCACGACCTGCTATGGGAGCGCTTCCATGCTTGAGTCCGCAACACCGGTGACCCCGGTGACCTTCCCCCCCGCCTTCCTGTGGGGCGCCGCCACCTCGGCGTACCAGATCGAGGGCGCGGTACGGGAGGACGGCCGCACCCCGTCGATCTGGGACACCTTCAGCCACACCCCCGGAAAGACGGCCGGCGGGGACACCGGCGACGTCGCCGTCGACCACTACCACCGCTACCGCGACGACGTGGCGCTGATGAAGGACCTGAGCCTCGGCGCCTACCGCTTCTCCATCTCCTGGCCCCGGGTGCAGCCGACCGGCCGCGGCCCCGCCGTCCAGCGCGGCCTGGACTTCTACCGCCGTCTGGTGGACGAGCTGCTGGCCGCCGGGATCAAGCCGGCCGTCACCCTCTACCACTGGGACCTGCCGCAGGAGCTGGAGGACGCGGGCGGCTGGCCCGAGCGGGACACCGCGTACCGGTTCGCCGAGTACGCGCAGATCGTCGGCGAGGCGCTCGGCGACCGGGTGGAGCAGTGGATCACGCTCAACGAGCCGTGGTGCGCCGCCTTCCTCGGCTACGCCTCCGGCGTGCACGCCCCCGGCCGCACCGACCCGGCGGCCGCGCTGCGTGCCGCGCACCACCTGAACCTGGCGCACGGCCTGGGCACGGTCGCGCTGCGTTCGGTGATGCCGGCCCGCAACTCGGTGGCGATCAGCCTCAACACCTCCGTGGTGCGGCCGCTGTCGCAGAGCCCGGCGGACCTGGCGGCGGCGCAGCGGATCGACGACCTGTCCGGCGGGATCTTCCACGGTCCGATCCTGCACGGCGCCTACCCGCAGACCCTGCTGGAGGCGACGGCGCCGGTCACCGACTGGTCGTTCGTCCAGGACGGCGACCTGGGCCAGATCCGCCAGCCGATCGACGCGATCTGCCTCAACTACTACACGCCGACGGTGGTGTCGGCGGCCGACGCCGACTCGCGTGCGCCGCGCGCCGACGGCCACGGCGCGAGCGACCACTCGCCCTGGCCCGCCGCCGACGACGTGGCGTTCCACCAGCCGCCCGGCGAGCGCACCGAGATGGGCTGGAGCGTCGACCCGACCGGCCTGCACGAGCTGATCATGCGGTACAACCGGGAGGCCCCCGGCATGCCGCTGTACATCAGCGAGAACGGCGCCGCCTACGACGACAAGCCCGGCGCGGACGGCACGGTGCACGACCCCGACCGGGTCGCCTACCTGAACGGCCACCTCACCGCGGTCCGGCAGGCCATCACCGACGGCGCGGACGTCCGCGGCTACTACCTGTGGTCCCTGCTGGACAACTTCGAGTGGGCCTACGGCTACGAGAAGCGGTTCGGCGCGGTGTACGTCGACTACGCCTCCCAGCAGCGCACCCCGAAGTCGAGCGCCCTGTGGTACGGGCGGGCGGCCCGCACGGGGACGCTGCCGCCGGTGGACGCCGCCGAGTAGCCCCCACGGGGAGTCGGCACACGGACGGTGGCGGGGCGCGGCATCCCACGGGGGGATGCCGCGCCCCGCTCGCAGGACCGGTGTGGGGCCCGGCCCTGCGCTGGGGAGCCCTGCCCTACTTGTAGGCGGCGAGGGCCTTGGCGAAGGCGTTCGGCTCCTGGTCCACGGAGCTGCAGGTGGCGTCGGCGGAGGGCTTCGGACCGCCGGGGCAGGCCTTGTCGCGGGTGGCGGACCACATGGACAGCGCGCCCAGGCCCTTGGACTTCGCGAACTCCACGAGCTGGGCGGCGTCGTCGACCTTGAAGACCTCGGAGGCGACGTCGTTGACGCCGATCATCGGGGTGACGGCGACCGTCTTCCAGGCGTCCGCGTCGGACCGGCCGAGGACGCCCTTGACCTGCGCCTGGGTGGCGGTGGCGGCCTGCTCGGCGTAGGTGCCCATGTCGCCGCTGTACGCGGGGCCGTAGTCCATCGCCATGATGTTGACGGCGCCGATGTCCACGCCGTTCTCCTTCGCGTCGGCGAGCAGGTCGACGCCCGCCTGGGTGAGGCCCTCGGGCATCACCGGGAGGGTGAAGGAGACGTCCAGGCCGGGGTGCTGCTTCTGGAGCGCGGCGATCGCCTGGGCGCGGCGGGTGTTGGCGGCCGTGTCGGGCAGCGCCCCGCCCTCGACGTCGAAGTCGACCTTGGTGAGCTTGTAGGCGTCGACGACCTTGCCGTACGCCGCCGCGAGCGCGTCGGCCGACGTGCAGGTCGTGCCCAGTTCGGAGCCGGAGGCGCCGCCGAAGGAGACGCGGACGTCGCCGCCCTCGGCGCGCAGGGCGCCTATCTGGTTCGCCACCGCGTCGCTGCCGAGGTCGGTGACGCCGCCCCACTTGGGGGTGCAGCCGCCGCCGTCGGTCACGAAGGCGAGGTTGTACTCCTTGACGCCGGTCGCCGCGGAGTGCGCGAGCAGGTCGAAGGCCGGGTAGAGGGAGGTGTCGACGTACGGCGCGAAGCCGGCGCCCGCCGCGGTGCCGTCGCCCGGGGTGCCGGTGGGCGCCGGGGTGGTGGGGGTGCCGGTCTGGGTCGGGGTCGGGGTCGGCTCCGTGCTGTCGGTTGCCGTGGGGGTCGGCGTGGGCGTCGGGGCCGGGGGGTCGGTGGGGCGGCCGCTGGGCTCGGGGGTGGCGCCGTCGTCCGTCGAGCACGCGGCGTCGTCGACGAGGCAGCCGGTCGGGTCGGCGGTGCCGTTGACGACGAAGCCGACGGTGACGGACTCGCCGGCCTTCAGCCCGTCCGTGTCCCACTTGGGCGGCGTCACGGTGACGTGCTGCCCGTCGGCCTTCGACTCGGCGTTCCACAGCGAGCCGAGCTTCGCACCGGAGGGCAGGTCGAACTCCAGGGTCCAGTCGGCCTTCGGCCGGCCGCTGTTGTTGGTGACGACGTACTGCGCGGTGTAGCCCGTCGACCACTCGCTGGTCTTCGTGTACGCGGCACCGACCGAGGCCGCCTGGGCGGTGCTGGTGAACAGCAGCGCCCCGCCTCCGGCCACGGCCGCCGCGACGAGGGCGCCGATCGCCTTGTTCCTGCCACTGACCTTGCGTCGGTGCGTGCGCATCACGTGCCTGCCTTCGCTGTTCACGGTGCCCCCGATCCGCGGGAGACGCGGCGAGGGCGGAGTGGGGGTGGGTGCGGCAGCACGCTAGCGACCCGGAAACGGGCAAAGAGCCTGATCCGGGCGGGGGTTGGCGATCTTAGGGTGGGCTTAAGGAAGGGATCGGGGCCGATTAATGGTCGCGGCCGGCCGGGGCCGCCGGAGCCGGAGCCGGTTCCCGTGCCGGTGCCGGTGCGCGGTTCTGCCTGCGTCGGCGTACGGCACCCCGGTGCCCGCGCCGGGCCGGCGCCGTCCGCCCGTCCAGCTGGATCCAGATCCGCACCTCGGTGCCGCCCAGCACGGAGGCGCCGATGCGGACGTCGCCGCCGGTCGACTCCGCCATCCGGCGCACGATGTCCAGGCCGAGTCCGGTCGACCCGTCGGTGCCCGAACCCCGGCCGCGGGCCATCGCCGCCTCGGGGTCCGTGATGCCGGTGCCCGCGTCGGAGACGAGCACGATCACCGCGTCCTCGCCGTTGTGCAGGTCGACGGCGAAGGCGGTGCCCTCGGCGGTGTGCCGGAAGACGTTGCCGAGCAGCGCGTCGAGGGAGGCGGCCAGGTCGGCGCGGGCCACGGGTATGCGCACCGGCCGGTCGGCGCCGGCCACCCGCCACTTGCGGCCCTCGTCCTCGGCCAGGGCCGACCAGAACCCCATCCGCTCCCGGACCACCTCGGCCGCGTCGCACCCGGCGCCGGGTCCGGCGACGGCCGTCTGCGGCTTGGCGTCCCGGGCGGTGCGGATGATGGTGTCGACCTCGCGCTCCAACTGCTCGACGGCGGCCCGGGTCTGCTCGGCGGCGGGGCCGTCGCCGAGCGAGGCCGCGTTGAGGCGCAGCACGGTCAGCGGGGTGCGCAGCCGGTGGGACAGGTCGGCGGCCAGCTCCCGTTCGTTGGCGAGGAGCTGGACGACCTGGTCGGCCATGGAGTTGAACGCGACCGCGGCGCGCCGCAGTTCGTCCGGCCCCTCCACCGGCACCCGCGCACCCAGCCTGCCCTCCCCCAGTTCGTGCGCGCCCTCGACCAGGCGCCGGGCCGGCTGCACCATCCGGACGCCCAGCCGGTCGGCGACCGCGACCGAGCCGACGATCAGGGCGGCGCCGACCGCGGCCAGCACCGCCCAGGCCGTGCCGACGCCGTTGGTCACCTCGGACTCGGGCACGTACACCTCGACGACGGCGATCTCGCCGGAGCTGAGCGCGACCGGCTGGAGCAGCGTGGAACCGCCGCCCACCTCGGTGGTGGAGGCCCGCCCCATCCGCCGTACGGCGGCGATGTCCTCGTCGGTGGCCCGCTGCCGTCCGATGTCGGTGGCGCCCGCGCCGTCCGCGCCCGCACCCGCACCGGACGCGGGTATGTGCACGGCCATCCCGGCGTCCGAACCGGCGGAGGCGACGACGCGTTCCAACTGCTCGCGGTCGGTGGTGATGGACAGCGCCGGGGCGACGGCGGCGGCCTCCCGTTCGGCGTTGGAGAAGGCGCGGTCGCGGGCCATCTCCCGGATGACGAGTCCGAGCGGCACGGCGAAGGCGACCACGACCATCACGGTGACCGCAAGCGAGACCTTGACCAGGGCCCATCTCATCGTGGTGGCTCCAGTCGTGGTGGCTCCAGCTTCACGCCGACGCCGCGCAGGGTGTGCAGATAGCGCGGCCGGGCCGCGGTCTCGCCCAGTTTGCGCCGCAGCCAGGACAGGTGGACGTCGATGGTCTGGTCGTCGCCGTAGGACTGATGCCAGACCTCGGCGAGCAGTTCCTTGCGGGGCACGACGACCCCGGGGCGGCCGGCCAGGAAGGCGAGCAGGTCGAACTCGCGGCGGGTCAGGTCCAGGGCCGCGCCGTCCAGTTCGGCCTGGCGGCGCAGCGGGTCGACGGTGAGGCCGCCGACCCGCAGCACGGTCGGCGGCGCCGCCTCCGCGGGGCCGCCGCGCGCGCGGCGCAGTACGGCCGCCATCCGGGCCGACAGGTGATCGACGGAGAAGGGCTTGGTGAGGTAGTCGTCCGCGCCCGCGTTCAACAGCCTTACGACCTCCGCCTCGTCGTCCCGGGCGGTGGCGACGATCACCGGTACGTCGGTGATGCCGCGCAGCATCTTCAGCGCCTCGGAGCCGTCCAGGTCGGGCAGTCCGAGGTCCAGGATCACCACGTCGAACCGGAAATGGGCGACCTCGCGCAGCGCCTCCAGTGCCGTGCCCACGCTGCGCACGGTGTGCGAGGCGTCGGTCAGCTGCCGGATGAGCGCCGAGCGTACGAACTGGTCGTCCTCGACCACGAGCACACTTGCCATGGGCGGCACCGTACGCCATGCGGACCAACCCGGTCCGGGCCTGTGGACAACTCCGCCCGGGCCCGCCTCACACCCCCGTTCGCGCGACACGCGTGGGGCGGGTGAGGCAGTATGGCCGCGATGCGCAGAGGACTCGTCCACGTGGTCGCCTGGCTGCTCGCCACCGGCGCCGCGGTCACCCTGTCGTGGTGGGGCGTCCACACGGTGATGGCGGGCACGGCCTACGACGCCCCGCGCGCGCTGCCCATCACGGCGGCCGACGCGAGCGTACGGGACGGGGAGGGCGACGACGGGGAGTCCCTGGCGTCGTCCACCCACCGGCCCTCACCCGCCCCGTCGGCGTCGCCGTCGTCGGGCAGCGCGTCGCCGACGCCGGGCGGGACGTCGCGCGGACCCGGCCCCGCCCCGGCGCGCACCACGCCGTCCACCGCGCCGCCCGAGGACCCGGCGACCCCCGCGCCCGACACGTCCGGCGAGGTCAAGAGCTACGACACCGACGGGGGCCGCGCGGTGTTCGACCTCGGGACGTCGTCCGCGTCGCTGGTGTCGGCGACCCCGGGCACGGGCTGGTCGATGCAGGTGTGGAAGACGGAGTCGTGGATCCGGGTGGAGTTCACCTCGGGCGCGGACCGGGTGTCGGTGTTCTGCACCTGGCACGACGGACCGCCGCGGGTGGAGATCGGCAGCTACTGAACCGAGGCGACCGGCGGTCGGAGGGGGCTCACTTGAAGACGGACTCCGGCGGGGCGGGCGAGTCCACTGCCGCCGCGTCCGTCACGGGATGGGCGCCGCCGGTGAAGTCGGTGAGCGCACGGCCGTGCTCCACGCGCGCGGGGTGCGGGTCGGAGGCGGCCCGGCGGGTGAGTTCGGCGACCGGCAGCGGGTGGTCGGCGGCGACCAGGATCGCGTTGCCGAAGCGTTTGCCGCGCAGTACGGCCGGGTCGGCGACGAGGGCGAGTTCGGCGAACCGGGCGGCGGCGGTGGCGATCTGGCCGCGCAGGTGGGCCAGCGGCGGGCCGTCGGCCAGGTTGGCGGCGTAGACCCCGCCGGGCGCGAGCGCGCGCCGCACCTCGTCGACGAACTCGGTGGAGGTCAGGTGGGCCGGGGTACGGGCCCCGCCGAAGACGTCCGCGACGACGAGGTCCGCCCAGCCGTCGGGCACCTTGGCCAGCCCGGCGCGGGCGTCGGTGGAGCGCACCCGGATCCGCGCGCCGGGGTCCAGCGGCAGCTCCCGGCGCACCAGTTGGACGAGGGCGGCGTCCCGTTCGACGACCTGCTGGGTGGAGCGGGGGCGGGTGGCGGCGACGTAGCGGGCGAGGGTGAGGGCGCCGCCGCCGAGGTGGACGGCGCGCAGGGGTCTGCCGGGCGGGGCGGTCAGGTCGATGACGTGGCCGATGCGGCGCTGGTACTCGAAGGAGAGGTACGCCGGGTCGTCGAGGTCGACGTGCGACTGCGGGGCACCGTCGATCAGCAGCGTCCAGGCCCGCGGCCGGTCCCTGTCGGGCACCAGCTCGGCGCGTCCTCCGTCGACGTCCTCGACGACGGCTTCGGCGGCAGCGCGCCCGCGGCGGGCGTTCCTGGACTTTCCCATCCGTCCATTATCGGACCGCGGTCGGCCCTGGGAGACCGGACGGGGTGCTCAGCGGCAGCTGTCCGCGGCCCTGATCAGCCGGGCCGCCTCGCCCAGCGCGGCCCGCAGCACGGCGGGGTCGGTCGCCAGGTCCGCCTCGCCGGGCGGCAGCAGCCAGTCGGAGCCCTCCACGGGCGGCTCGGGCGCCGGGACGATGCTCAGTCCGCGGCCGTCCGTCCCGGTGCAGGTGCTGCCCGGCACGTCCCAGGCGGCGGCGGTGCCCGGCGGCACCAGGAATCCCAGGGTGTCGCAGCCGTCGTCGTGGAGCACCGGGCCCACCCCCTCACCGGCTCCCCGCCTGAGGATGTCGACCGCCTCCAGACCCTGCCGGGTCGGCACGGTGACGACGTCACAGGCGTCGCAGGGGGGAACGCTGACGCTGGTGTCCATCCCGGCCTCCACCACGGAACTCCTCCTCGGACGAGCGGTTCGGGAGTCGGGGGCCTCCCGGTCCACCCGGTTCAACGCGGCGGGCCGTCAACGGCTACGGCCCGGGGCCGCCGCAAAGGATGGCACTTCATGGCAGATCGTGGATGAGATATCCGGTTTGTAGCCAAACAGCGCGTGGCCGCTCCGTCACAGCCGGTACGTTCTTGCTCGCCGGAAACAGGGCCGCCAGCCTTACTCGCCCTCTTCCCGGCATGGTTCGACGGTTCGCACGAGAGGACCCGGCCATGGCGTCGTCAACGGTGACCTCCGCCCAGCCCGAACGGCCCCCGCGGCCGAACCTCGCCTTCAGGCGGTTGCGCGGCAAGCGCTCCCCGGCGGAGTTCGCGGCGGCGGTCCGCCGGGCCGCGCGCGAGATCGGCGAGCGGGTCAGCTGTGACGCGCGCTACGTCGGCCGGGTCGAGGCGGGCGAGATCCGCTGCCCCAACTACGCGTACGAGCGGGTGTTCCTGCACATGTTCCCCGGCCGCACGCTCACCGACCTGGGGTTCGCGCCCCGCTCGTCGGTGCGCGGACGGCAGGCGCGCACCCCGGGTGAGTCGCGAGGGGCGGGTGAGCCGTATGAGACGCATGACACGCAAGACGTCCGAGACATGCATGACGTCCGAGACACGCAAGACCCGTACGAAACGCACGACAACAACGAGGAGAGCGACGTGCTGCGTCGCGCATTCATGACGAGCGGCGCCACGGTGGCCGCCGCCTCGCTGGGCCCCCTGGGACTCGCCCTGGACGCCGCCGCGGCGGGCCGCCCCGCGCGACGGGCCGGAACGGGCGAGGCCGGCGCCCTCGAAGAGGCCGTCCGCCGGATCAGGCTGCTGGACGACCGGCACGGCGCGGACGGTCTCTACCGGCGCGCGGCGGCCCCGCTGCGCACCGCGTACGCGCTCCTGGACGCCGGCGCGTCCCGGCAGGCGACCGCGGACCGGCTGTACACGGGCGCCGGTGAACTGGCGATCTCCGTGGGCTGGCTGGCGCACGACTCGGGGCGCTTCGACGACGCGCGCTCCCACTACGCCGAGGCGCTCGCCACCGCACGGATGAACGGCGACGCGGGCCTGGAGGCGCACGCCTTCTGCAACATGGCGTTCCTGGCCCGCGACGCCGGCCGCCCGCGCGAGGCGGTACGGGCGGCCCAGGCCGCGCAGCGCGCCGCCCGCCCGCTGGGCTCGGCCCGGCTGATGTCCCTGCTCTCGCTGCGCGAGGCGGGCGGCTGGGCGGGGCTCGCCGACCGGGTCGGCTGCGAGCAGGCGCTGGTCCGCGCGCAGACCTTCTTCGAACGGGGCCCCTCGGACACCGACCCCGAGTGGATGAGCTTCTACGGCGAGGCCGAGCTGGAGGGGCTCGAGGCGCAGTGCTGGTCCACCCTGGGCGACTGGCCGCGAGCGGCCCGGCACGCGCGGCGGGCGGCGGATCTCCAGGACCCGCACTTCACCCGGAACCTCGCGCTGTACTCGGCGGAGCTGGCGGACGACCTGGCCCGGGGCGGCCGCCCCGACGAGGCGGCGGGGGCGGGCATGCGGGTGCTCGACCTGCTGGGCGAGGTCCAGTCCTCCCGCATCCACACGATGCTGGCCGGAACGGCCCGGGTCCTCCTCCCCCACCGCCGCGCCTCCGGAGTCTCCACCTTCCTGGACCGCCACGCAGCACTACCAAGACCGGCATAACCCCAACCAGCCACACCTCGGCCCCCACTGCGGGCAATCGCCATCCCACCGCAGCTGCGGGCAATCGTGCCGCTGGGGCGGCACGGGTGGGCGCAGCGGCACCCCGCAACGCCGGGCTGCGCCCCCACCCCCGCCCAGCCCCGACGCCGGGCGCCGCAAACCAGCGACGGCACCCGCACCGACCCGTCAGCCGACCAGATGCCCCAGGTCGTTCCAGCTCTCCACCGCCGGCTCCCCGTACGCCCACCCCAGCACCGACAACGACGTCGGATTCAGCCGTATCCGCGCCCCGAAGGACACCGGCAGCCCCAGCCACCGCGCCCCGATCGCCCGCAGAATGTGCCCGTGGGCGAAGACGAGCACGTCCCGCTCCGCCTCCCGCGCCCACGCCACCACCTCGTCCGCGCGCGCCGTGACGTCCGCCACGCTCTCCCCCTCCGGGACCCCGTCCCGCCAGATCAGCCAGCCGGGCCGCACGGCCTGGATCTGCTCCGGCGTCATGCCCTCGTACGCCCCGTAGTCCCACTCCATCAGCGTGTCCCACGCGCGTGCGCGCTCCCCGAAACCCGCCAGCTCGCAGGTCTCGCTCGCGCGCACCAGCGGACTGGTCCGCACCTCCACGCCGTCCAGCCCGTCCCACGGCGCCCGGTGCAGCCGCTCGCCGAGCAGTTTCGCGCCGCTCCGGCCCTCCTCCAGGAGCGGCACGTCGGTCCTGCCGGTGTGTCTGCCGGACAGCGACCACTCCGTCTGTCCGTGCCGGGCCAGCAGAATGCGCGGTGCCATGAAGAGGCCTTCCGGGAGAAATGTCTGAGGGGACCCCTCCATCATCCCGTACCGTCCGCGCGGGCAACCCGAGGGGCGACGCCCGCGTCTATCCGGTCCGAGGGCGTTTGGCGAAGCGGCCGCGGTGAGGCCGTAGAGTGGCCTGCCCGTGTCCGTCCAGGCGCACGCGTGACCGAGAAGCGGAAAGAGACGAGAACGGGGAGGGCGATCGGATTGCCGCACACCAAGGCACCGGGCACCGAGGCGGCCCCGAACACCCGGCTGCGCTGGTGGACCGAGCTGCCGCTCATCGTCCTCGTGTACGCCTGCTACAGCGCGGGACGCCTGCTCGTGCGGGGCGACGTCTCCGACGCCGTCGACCACGGCCTGGCCATCCTGGACATCGAGCAGGCGCTCCACCTCAACGCGGAGCACCCCCTCAACCGCCTCTTCACGCGCGAGCCCTGGATCGGCGTACCGGCGGACTTCTGGTACGCCTCGCTGCACTACGTGGTCACCCCGGCGATCCTGATCTGGCTCTTCCGCTCCCGCGCGGTGCGCTACCGGGCCGCCCGGGCCTGGCTGATGACGTCGACGTTCATCGGTCTCATCGGCTTCATGCTGCTGCCGACCTGCCCGCCCCGGCTGCTGGACGCCGGGCACGGGTTCGTCGACACGATGGCCCAGTACAGCTCGTACGGCTGGTGGGGCGGGGCGGCGAGCGCGCCGCGCGGCATGGGCGGGATGACCAACCAGTACGCGGCGATGCCGAGCCTGCACGTGGGCTGGGCGCTGTGGTGCGGGGTGATGCTGTGGCGCCACGGCGGCACCCGCACGGCGAAGGTGGCCGCCGTCGTCTACCCCCTGGGGACCACGATCGTGGTGATGGGCACCGCGAACCACTACTTCCTCGACGCCGTCGCCGGTGTGGCCGTGATGGGCGCGGGACTGTTGCTGACGCCGTTCGTGCTGCGCACCGCGGCACGGATGCGGACCCGGCTGCCGGCCCGTTTCGCCCCGGCCGCGGCCGGCTCCGCGAACGCCGCCGTGCCCGCCGCCGACTCCGCCCGGGACGGCGCGGGTTCCGTGATTGTCAGTGGTGGATGCCAGACTTCCGCGGGTGAGCGATTTCCACGGCAGCGCGAGCAGCGGTTCGGAGCTGGAGCCGGGCCGGACCCCGCCCCCTCGGACGCGGGGGACGAGACTCCGGCATCGGCTCGCTGAGCTGCGCGGTCCCGACGTACCCGCCAAGGCGCTGGACGCCCGGGCGCTGGCCGCCCTCGCCGCCAACCCGGGGTGCCGTCGGCGCGCGATCCTCGACGGGGCGGGCGTGGACAAGGCGTCCCTGGCCAGTGCGCTGGGCTCGCCGTCGGCCTTCGGGCAGTCCCAGTTCGCCCTCACCCGGGGCAACGCCTTCGAGGCGAGGGTGAAGGCGGACGGCGGCGCCGAGTTGCTGCGGCTCGTGCACGAGCGGCTGGACCGGGGTGCCGAGCCCCCCGCCGAGGCTCCGGTGCGGGTGCCCGACCTGTCCGCGACCGGCCCGGAGGGGCGCGCGGCGCGGACGTCGCTGGCGCTGCGCGAGGCCACCGGCACGTCGGGCGCGTGGACTCTGCTCGACCATCCGATGCTCGCCCTCGAGGTCGCCGGTTCCCCCGCCTTCCTGGAGCCGGACGCCGTGGTGGTGCATCCGGACGGCAGTTGGACGGTCGTCGAGATCAAGTCCTTCCCCATGCTGGACGGCTCCGCCGACCCGGCGAAGGTCGGCGCCGCCGCGCGGCAGGCCGCGGTGTACGTGCTGGCCCTGGAGCGGGTCGCCGCCCGCCTCGACCCGGCCCCGCGCGTGCGCCACCGCGTCCTGCTCGTCTGCCCCAGGGACTTCTCCAACCTGCCCACCGCGTCCGCCGTCGACGTGCGCAAGCAGCGCGCCGTCACCGACCGCCAGCTGGCCCGGCTGACCCGCATCGAGGAGATCGCCGACGCGCTCCCGGAGGGCGTCTGCTTCTCCCCGGAGCAGTCGTCCGAGGAGCTGACCGCGGCGGTCGAGGCGGTCCCGGCGACGTACGCGCCCGAGTGCCTGTCCGCGTGCGAGCTGGCCTTCCACTGCCGCGCCCGGTCCCGCGAGGCCGGTGCCGTGGCCTGCCTGGGCCGCCCGGTGCGGGCCGAGCTGGGCGGTCTTTCGACGGTCGAGGACGTGCTGGCCGCGGCCCGCGGGGAGGCCGGCGACCCGGACGACCCGGCGGTGGCCGCTCTGCGCAGGGCGGCCGGGCTGCGCGCGGAGGCGCTCGCGACGGCAGGCGGGGTGACCGGGTGTCGCTGATCACCACGCTCGCCCGGCTGGAGGCCGTGCACACCGGCCGGGCCCAGCCCGCCGCCACCGTCCGGCACCGGCACCTGTCCGACCGTCCCCTGGTCTTCGTACCGCTGACCACCGCCGGTGAGGCCGGGGCCCCGCTCGGCGCGCTGGTCGGCACCGACCGGGACGCGCCGCACCTGCTGGCCGTGCCGCAGCCCCGCGACCGCGACCTGCGCTTCGCGTTCCTGGCCGAGCTGGCGGACATCGTGCTGCCGTACGTCGAGGCGTACGCGGAGAGCGTCGAGGCCGCCGAGCGCACCGAGACCGACCCGGAGACGGGCAAGCGGGTCAAGGTCGAGGTCGACCTGTGCGCGGACGCCGCCCAGCTGGTCGTGCCGAGCCGCGCGGGCGTCGACTTCGTACGGCTGCTCGGCCGGTCCATGCGCTTTCGGCGTACGGCGGAGCAGGACCCGGAGACCCCGCACCCCGCACCGCCCCGGGTGCCGCTGCTCGGCCGGTGGCTGACCCACTACGGCGAGCGGGCCCGGGTCCCCGGCTCCTCGCTCCTGCTGGCCGTGACCGACCTGCTGGGGCGGCACTGGGCGACCGGGCAGTCCACGCTGGAGGACCAGCACCTGGGGGCCCTGCTCGCGTGGATCGCGCCGGACGCCGCGGCGGGCGCGACCGGCGCGGAGGCCGCCCGCCGGGCCGAGCTGGCCCGCGACGGCGACGGCCAGCTGCTGTGCCCGCCCGCGGGCCCGGCGACCGACCCGGCCTTCGACAACAGGCTGCTCGCCCCCGCCATCGAGCGCTACGACCGCGCCCGCACCGCGCTGGCCGCCGCCGAGGACGGCCTGGAGGCCGACGACCGGCTCGGCGCGCTCACGGCCGCCGAGCGGGAGATCCGCGCCCTGGTCGAGAGCCGTACGCGGCCCACCTGGGACGCGGTGTGGCGGGGCCTGGACCTGTTGCGGGAGCTGCCCGAGGGGGCGCACGCGGAGGAGCGCTGGACCCGCGACCGCTGGTCGTTCACCTCCCACCGGGACCGGATCCTGGCCGGCGAGCCGCCGCAGCCGCGCCGCGACGACGCCGTGACGGCGGCGAACAAGCTGGCCACGCGCGAGCGCGAGCAGGCCCGTCTGGAGGCCCAGGAGGCGCTGGACGATCCGCTGGTGATGGCGGGGCGGCGGCTGGCCGGGGAGGCGTTCGCGGGCGAGGTGGTGGACGTGGTGATGGCGTACAGCGAGAGCAAGCGGCCCAGTCCGCGCCCGCTGGTCACGGTCCGCACGGACGACCGCCCGTACCTGGGCGAGCGGGTGAAGGTCTACCGCTCGCTGGGCGGCAAGCCCCAGACCGCCGAGTACGTCGGCCCGGCGACCCCGGACGACACCGACGACGGCCCCGACGAGGGGACACTGGTCCTGCGGATCACGGACAAGATGGGCCGCGGCAAGGAGCCGGAGGCGGGTTCGGTGCCGGAGAAGGGCGACCTGGTCTGCTTCACGCTCTTCGAGCACGAGCAGCGGGGCGGCGCGAATCTCCCCGACCCGGAGCAGACCCCGTGGACCCACGGTGGCCCGCCCGGTGAGGCGGCCTCGGTGCCGGAGGCCGCCGACGCCCAGACCGAGGAGGACGTGCTGTGACCGCCGAGACCCTCGCCGCCCCCGCCGCCTTCGACCCGGGCGCGGAGGCGGCCCGCGCCACCGCGGCGATCCTCCACGACACCCTGCACGGCACGGAGCGCGGCGTCGTCGTGGACTCCCCGCCCGGCGCCGGGAAGTCCACGCTGGTGGTGCGGGCGGCCCTGGAGCTGGCCGAGGCGGGCCGCCCCCTGATGGTGGTGGCGCAGACCAACGCCCAGGTGGACGACCTGGTGCTGCGGCTGGCCGAGAAGAACCCGGACCTTCCGGTGGGCCGCCTGCACAGCAGTGACGCCGACCCGTACGACAAGGCGCTCGACGCACTGGAGAACGTCCGCAAGTCGGCGAAGGCGGCCGACCTCGCCGGGCTGTCCGTCGTCCTGTCGACGGCGGCGAAGTGGGCGCACGTGAAGGTGGACGAGCCGTGGCGGCACGCGATCGTCGACGAGGCGTACCAGATGCGCTCGGACTCCCTGCTCGCGGTCGCCGGGCTGTTCGAGCGGGCGCTGTTCGTGGGCGACCCCGGTCAGCTGGATCCGTTCGCGACGGTGGGCAGCGAGCAGTGGGCGGGCCTGGCCTACGACCCGTCGTCCTCGGCCGTGACGACCCTCCTCGCCCACAACCCGGGTCTGCCCCAGCACCGGCTGCCGGTCTCCTGGCGGCTCCCGGCGTCGGCGGCCCGCCTGGTCTCCGACGCCTTCTACCCGTACACGCCGTTCCGCAGCGGCACGGGCCCCGGCGACCGGAGCCTGTCCTTCGCGGTGCCGTCGGACGGCTCGGGTCCCGACCGGGTGATCGACGAGGCCGCCGCCTCGGGCTGGGGCCTGCTGGAGCTTCCGGCCCGGCACACCCCGCGCACCGACCCGGAGGCGGTGCGCGCGGTGGCGGCGGTGGTCCGGCGCCTCCTCGACCGTGAGGGCCGGGCGACCTCCGAGCGCTCACCCGACCCCGCTCCCCTCACCGCCGCCCGCATCGCCGTCGGCACCGCGCACCGGGACCAGGCGGCGGCGGTCCGCGCGGCGCTGGCCGACCTGGGGGTGCACGACGTGACCGTGGACACGGCCAACCGCCTCCAGGGCCGCGAGTACGACGTCACGGTCGTGCTGCACCCGCTCTCCGGCCGCCCCGACGCCACCGCCTTCCATCTGGAGACCGGCCGCCTGTGCGTCCTGGCCTCCCGGCACCGGCACGCGTGCATCGTGGTCTGCCGCGAGGGCGTCAGCGACCTGCTGGACGACTACCCGTCCACGGAACCGGTCCAGCTGGGAACGCTGGTGAAGTTCCCGGACGGCTGGGAGGCCAACCACGCGGTCCTGGCCCACCTCGCCGAACACCGGGCCGCCTGGCGGGCCTGACGGGGGCGCCGGAGAGTCCGGCCAACGCCCGGCACAACACCCCCCGACCGCCGGACGGAGTCCGGCACGCCGCCGCAGGCGGCCAAGGAACACAGCCCGGACGGCTGGGAGGCCAACCACGCGGTCCTGGCCCACCTCACCGAACACCGGGCCGCCTGGCGGGCCTGAAGGAGGGGCGCCGGAAAGCGGGCGGCGGCGGAATTCCCTTAGGGCTAAGATTTCCTCATCGGATGTACGCCGAGGGGAAGACATGGCGCAGGGCAAGGCGGCGAGGCGGCCGGACGCGGTGGCGGGGATCGTCGGGGACTGGGCGCGCGAGCGGCCCGAGCTGGACACCTCTCCGCTGGAGGTGCTGGCCCGGCTGCACCGGTCGTATCTGCAGTACCAGTCGCGGATGACCTCGCGGCTCGACGAACACGGGCTGTCCGTCGCCGGGTTCGACGTGCTGACCGCGCTGCGCCGGTCCGGGGCCCCGTACCGGCTGACCGCCGGGCAGCTCGCGGCCTCCGGGCTGGTCTCCTCGGCCGGGGTGACGCTGCGCCTCGACCGGCTGGAGAAGGACGGCCTGCTGGTGCGCGAACGCGACGCCGAGGACCGGCGCGTGGTGTACTCGCGGCTCACCGAGGCGGGCCTGGCGAAGGTGGACGAGGTGTTCAGCGCGCACCTGGAGAACGAACGCCGGATGCTCGGCGGACTCTCGCCCGCCGAGCACCGTCAACTGAGCCGTCTGCTGTCGAAGCTGGAGCGCTCGATCGTCGAGTCCGACGACGCCCCGGATCAGCCCGCCGGGACGGGCTGAACCGACGACTGCTGCTCCGCCCGGGCCCGGTACAGCCGGCGCAGCCGGACCACGCCCAGGTCGTGCTGGTAGAGGTTCTCCCGCTGGTCGGCGTCCGCGGGCATGTTCTCCAGCATGACGCGGTCCTGCTCCAGGACCTCCCAGTGGCGGGCCTCGATGAGGGTCTTGTACAGGAACCGCCAGGTGTCGCGCTGCCAGTCGCCCACCTTGCGGTAGCGCCAGAAGAAGACGCCGGTGCGCCCCGCGTCCACCGGGCAGGCCATGCCGACGATGCCGAAGGGGCCGCCGGGGCCCGCCGACGGCGGGTAGGGGATGGACAGGTCCACCCAGTCGACCCCGGTGTGGCACAGCTCGACCCAGTCGAAGTTGACGCCCCGCTGGTCGGTCTTCTCGAAGAAGTAGCCCCGCCCGGTCTCCCGGATACGGAACTTGGCGGTGGTGTCCCCGGCGAACATGGTGTGCGACTCGGAGTGCAGGAAGGCGCCGTGCATCGGATCGAGCAGGTTCTCCATGGCGAACCGCCACGGCACGTCCCACTCCGCGTAGCAGAGGAACGCGGAGATCTCGTCGTCGGCCAGCGGTTCGGGCAGGGTGAGTTCCACCGGCTCGGGGTGTTCCTCGTCGCCGAAGTAGGCGAGGACCGCGCCGCCGACCTCGCGCACCGGCAGCGAGGTGACGAGGGTCTTGCCCTCCAGGTTGCAGCCCGGCAGGCCGGGGACCGAGGTGACCGTGCCGGCGGTGTCGACCTCGACCCCGTGGTACCAGCAGGCGACCCGGTCGCCCAGGTGCTTGCCGAGGGAGAGGGGCGCGCCGCGGTGGGGGCAGCGGTCGGCCAGCATGGACAGTCCGCCGTCGGACTTGCGGAACAGCAGCCAGTTCTCGCCGAGCGCGGTGACCCTGCGCATGTCGCCGGGCGCGACGAAGTCCGACGGTACGACGGGGTGCCACTGGTTGCGCAGGCCGTGGGCGTAGACGTGGTCGGCGGTGTCGTGGGTCGAGAGGGTCATGTCAGGCTCCCAGGCGGTTCATCTCGGCGCGGAAGGACTCCTCGGTCCAGGGCTCACCCGTGGGTGTGCGCAGCTGGCGGGAGTTGAGTCCGCCGATCACGTCGGCCAGTTCGTGACCGTCCTTGGTGAAGATGTCCTCAAGCGTGCGCGCGAGCTTCAGCTCGTACGGGGTGGGCTCGTGGTCACGGGTCTGGTGGGGGTCCAGGTACGGCCAGGTGGTCTCGGGCACGGCGTTCTCCATCGGAGGCATCGAAGGCATCGAAGGCATCGGGGGCGTCGGAGGCATCGGAGGTGAGGTGGTCAGAGGTTCAGGACGAGGCGGTCCGAGGCGCAGCGCGAGACGCAGATCATCATCGTCTCGCCGGTGGCACGCTCGGCGTCGCTGAGCAGGAAGTCGCGGTGGTCGGGGGTGCCGGCCAGGACGCGGGTCTCGCAGGAGCCGCAGATGCCGTCCCGGCAGGAGGAGGTGACGGCCAGTCCGGCGTTCTCGGCGGCCGCGAGGATCGAGGTGCCGGGGCCGACGTTCAGGGTCACGCCCGACGTACGGCACTCGACCTCGAAGGCGCTGTCGTCGTCGCCCGCGCGTGCCACGGCCGGTGCGGCGAACCGCTCGGTGCGCAGCCGCCCCTCGGGCGCCGCGTCCTCGACGGCCTTGAGCAGGAGCTCGGGTCCGCAGCAGTACACGAGCGCGTCGGCCGGGAGGTCCGCGAGCGTGCTCGCCACGTCGATGTGCCCCTGCTCGTCCTGCGGTACCAGGGTCACCTCGCCGCCGCCGAGCGCCGCGAGTTCGCCGCCGAACGCCATCGAGGCGCGGGTGCGGCCGCCGTGGACCAGCCGGTACGGGATGCCGTCCCGTTCCGCCCGGCGGGCCATGGCGAGGATCGGGGTGATGCCGATGCCGCCGGCGACGAAGACGTAGGAGGCGGCGGGTTCGAGGGCGAAGTGGTTGCGCGGCCCGGCCACCCGCACAGTCTGGCCGGGCCGCAGCTTGGTGTGGACGTGGCGCGAACCGCCCCGCGAGGCGGGCTCGTCGAGGATGCCGAGGCGGTACGTCCCGCCGTCCTCGGGGTCGCCGCACAGGCTGTACTGGCGGACGTGGCCGCCGACGTGCAGGTCCAGGTGCGCGCCCGGCGTCCAGGCGGGCAGCGGCTTGCCGTCCGGGTGGACCAGCTCGACGGAGAGGACGCCCTGCGCCTCCCAGGTCGTGCGGTGGACGAGGAGGTCCAGTTCCTGCTCTTCGGTGGCTTCGGTGGTGCTCATCTCGGCGGGCCTCCCTACCGGGCGGGGATCTTGACGGGCGGGGTGAACGGGTTCCGCATCGGGCCGAGCGCGGCCAGGTCGACCTCGACGAGGGTCGGCCCGTCGGAGGCGACGGCGGCGTCGATCACCTCGGCGGCCTCGCTCGCGTCGCCGATCCGCGCGTACGGGAGTGCGCAGGCGGCGGCGAGCCCGGCGAAGTCGGGGGTGAACAGGTCGACGCCGGAGCGGCGTTCGGTGTAGGTGGCCTGCATGTTGCGCAGCACTCCGTAGCCGCCGTCGTTGAAGACGATCAGGACGAGGCGGGGCCGTTCCTGGGCGAGGGTGAGCAGTTCGCCCAGGTGGACGGCGAGGCCGCCGTCGCCCGCGATCACGACGGTGGGCTCGCCGGGGCGGGCGAGGGCGGCGCCGATGCCCATGGCGAGGCCCTGGCCGATGCCGCCGCCGCGCGGGAAGACGTTGGCGCGCGGGTCGTGCAGGGGCAGGAGGCGGTTGCCCCAGGCGGACGACGGGATGGTGACGTCCCGGGCGACGACCGCGCCGCGCGGCAGGGCGGCGGCGAGGGCGTCGCAGATCGCGGCCTGCGGGCCGATGCCGTCGTGCAGGGCGGCGCGCACCTCGTCGCGCACCCGGCGGACCCGGTCCGTCCACTGCGCGTCGGCGCGTACGGCGGCTTCGGTGAGCCGCGGCAGGACGGCGGCGGCGTCGCCGTGCAGGGCGTGCCGGGCGGGGTACACCCGGCCGAGGGCGGCGGCGTCGACGTCGATCTGGATGTGTGCCTCGGGGAGGCGGAGCCCGTAGTCGGCGGTCTCGTTGGAGCGGAAGTGGGTGCCGACGGTGACGACGACGTCCGCGTCGGCCAGGAGCGCGCGTCCGGCGGGCGTGGTGGCGAAGTTGCCGACGACCTGCTCGTGGTCCTCGGGTACGGCGCCGCGCCCGGAGTTGGAGGTGAGCAGGCCCGCGCCGGTCGCCTCCAGCAGGGCCAGGAGCTGGTCGCGGGCGGTGTTCGCACCGCCCCCGGCCCAGATCAGCGGGCGCCGGGCGGAGGACAGCAGGTCGCGTGCCGCGGCCAGCCGGGACGGGTCCGGCACCGGGGCCCCGGCGAGCGGCACCGGGGCGCCGTCGTCCTCCTGGGGCGCGTACTGGAGGTCGATCGGCCACTCCACGCTCGCGGGGCCGCCCGGCGCGGTGAGCGCGGCGGCGGACGCCTCGCGCAGGATGCGGCCCGCGTCCCGGGCGGAGGTGACGGTGGCGGCGTACCTGGACACCGCGGTGAGCATGCCGAGCTGGTCCTTGGTCTCGTGGATGAAGCCGCGCCCGCTGCCGAGGTGCGCCGACTCGACCTGCCCGGTGACGTGCAGCACCGCCGTCCCGGAGGACAGCGCCTCGATCAGGGACCCCGCCGCGTTGCCCGCGCCGGTGCCGGTGGAGGTGAGCGCGCAGCCGATCGAGCCCCGGGCCCGGCCGTGGGCGTCGGCGGCGTTGACGGCGCTCGCCTCGTGCCGCACCGGCACGAACCGCAGGTCCGGGTCGGCCTCGACGGCCTCCACCAGCGGCAGGTTGTGCACGGACACGATGCCGAACACGGTGTCGACGCCGAGGGACTTGAGGTGGGCGGCCAGGAGTGCGCCCCCGTGGTCGTAACGCATGCGAACTCCTCAGAGGATGCCGCGGCCGACTCCGCCGCAGACGTCGATGCTGGTTCCGGTGATGTAGGAGGCGCGCGGCGAGAGCAGCGAGACGATCGCGTAGGCGACCTCCTCCGCGCGGCCGAGCCTGCCCAGCGCGATGCCCCGGTCGGCGGCGATCTCCGCCTGCCACTCCTGGTAGCCGAGCCCGCTGTCCGCGGCCGCGTGGCGGCGGGTCCACTGGCCGGTGTCGACCAGGCCGAGGCAGACGGAGTTGACGCGGATGCCCTCGGGGGCCAGTTCGCGGGCCAGGGAGGCGGAGAGGTTGAGGATGCCGGCGCGGGCGGCGCTGGTGGTGATCAGCCGGGTCTCCGGCTGCTTGGCGAGGACGGCGTTGACGTTGACGACCGCGGCGGCGCCGGTGGCCCCGAGGTGCGCGCGGGCGGCGGCGAGGGGGTTCAGGACGCCCGCGAACTTCAGTTCCAGCTCGTCGCGCCAGTCGTCGGCGGTGGTCTCGTCGAGGCTCTTCATCCTCGACTGGCCCGCGTTGTTGACCAGCCCGTCGAGCCGTCCGCCGAGCCGTGCGGCGGCCCGCTCGGTGAAGTCCCGTACGGCGTCGGCGTCCCGGACGTCGCAGACGCCGGTGTACAGGCGGTCCCGGCCGGCGCCGAGACCGGCGGCGGCCTTGGCGAGCCGGTCGGCGTCCCGGCCGCAGGTGGCGACGCGGGCGCCTTCGTCGAGCAGGGCGCGGACCGTGGCCAGGCCGACGCCGGAGCTGCCGCCGGTGACCAGGACGGTGCGGTCGGCGAGGCCGAGGTCCATGGGTTCTCCTTGCGAACGGGGGTGCGGGGGGCGGGGGTTCAGTGCATGGTGAAGCCGCCGTTGACGGCGACGACCTGGCCGGTGAGGTAGCGGGACTCCTCGCCGAGCAGGAAGGAGACGAGCCCCACCAGGTCGTCGGGGCGCTGCGGCCGGGGAATCGCGCGGTTCGCCGCGTACAGGGCGTGCCGCGCGGCCGGTACCGTCTCGGTCGCCTCGACCTCCGTCAGGCCCGGCGCCACCGCGTTGACGGTGATGCCCCGCTCGCCCAGTTCGCGGGCCATGGCCCGGGTGAGGGCGACGACCGCGCCCTTGGAGGCGATGTAGTGGGCCAGCCGCGGGGAGCCGTAGAGAGCGGCGTCGGAGGCGATGTTGACGATGCGTCCGGGGTCGGACATCAGGGGCAGCAGGTGCTTGGCGACCAGCCAGGGGCCGCGTGCGTTGACGGTCATCAGCCGGTCCCAGGTCTCGACGTCGATGTCCTGGAACTCCCGGCCGCCGACGCCGTTGGCCAGCGCCGCGTTGTTGACCAGGGCGTAGACGGGGCCGCCGGGCGCGACACGGGCGGCCAGCGCCTCGGCCGAGGCGGGGTCGGCGACGTCCAGCGGGACGAACTCGGCCGCGCCGCCCGCCTCCTGGATCGCCGCCGCCGTACGCGAGCCCCGCTCCTCGTTCAGCTCGGCGACGACGACGCGGTACCCGTCGGCCGCCGCCCGGCGGGCCATGGCCTCCCCCAGACCACGGCCCGCGCCGGTCACGACGACCGTGCGGCGCCCGGTGGCCGGGTCAGTCACGGGTGACGCCGTACAGCGGGGAGTACTCGGGGTAGGTCGGCACCTGCGGCTTCCGCGTGCCGATGACCACGCAGAACAGGGCGTCGGTGTCGCCCTCGTTCTTCAGCGAGCGGGTCACCCCGGCCGGGACCACGATCATGTCGCGGTAGCCGAGGGTGCGGTACTCGGTCTCGTCCGGGCCGCGGTGGATGCCGACGCGGACCTCGCCCTCCAGGACGAAGAAGGCCTCCTCGACGTCGTGGTGGGTGTGGGCGGGGCCCTCGGCGCCGGGCGGCAGCAGCATGTTGGAGAAGGTGAAGCCGCCGGAGGGCAGGATCCGGCCGTCCTCCTCGTGGTTGCCGGTGGCGCCGGAGCCGACGTAGCGGATCTGCGCCCGCCTGTACTGCGGGCCTGCCTTCTCCTGGAAGGAAAGGGTGCCCCAGTCCGGCTCGCGGGAGGCCTTGGTGGCGATCAGGGAGTCGGTGTACTTGGCGAGGTCCGAGCCGTTGTCGTAGTCGTCGGTGGTCAGCGGCATGGTGATCAGCCCTTCCGGGTGTGGGTGCGGTCGCGGGTGTCGGTGACGATGTGGAGGTGGGAGAGCAGCCAGGCGTTGAAGTGCTCGGGCTGCTCCTGGTTGGCCAGGTGACCGGCGTCCTTGACGATCACGTAGGCGGTCCGGTGCAGACCGCCGGCCAGGACCTGTGAGGCGTCGGGGCCGGTGATCCGGTCCTGGTCGCCGCACAGGACGAGGGTGGGCGCGGTGACGTCGGCGAGTTCGCCGCGCAGGTCGGTGGCGGCCATCGACTCGGCCGCCTGCCGGTAGCCGGGCGGCCTGATCGCGTCGGCCATGGTGTCGACGACCCGTCGCACCAGCTCGGGCGGCGCGTCCCGGGACAGCAGCCGGGGGCCGCGTTCCTCGGCGAAGGCGCGCGGGCCGAGGCGCTCCAGCTCCGGGACCCGGGCGCGCATGGCGGCGGCCTTCTCGGGGCCGGTGCCGGAGCCGGGCGTGGAGTCGGCGACGGTGAGGGAGGCGACGAGGTCCGGGTGCCGGGTGGCGAGCCGCAGGGCGACGACCCCGCCCCAGGAGACGCCGACGACGTGCGCCTCGGTGGCGCGGGCGCGGATGACGGCGGCGGCGGTGTCGGCGTAGTCGTCGAGGGTGAGGTCGCCGTCCGGGTCGGCGGACCTGCCGTATCCGGGGGCGTCCCAGGCGACGACCCGGTGACCGGCGGCGGCGAGGGCCTCGATCTGCGGGGCGAAGGCGGCGGACGAGGAGCCGATGCCGTGCAGGCACAGCACCAGCGGCCCGTCGCCGCCGCTCTCCTCCAGGTGCAGCCCGGCGAGGTCGTGGGCGGTCACAGGATCAGCCCCCGGCGTCCGGCCAGGGCGGCGAGTGAGCGCAGTACCGCGTACGGGACGACCTGGCTGGTGGCCGGGTTGGCGGCGTCGGGCAGGTGGCGCACCTCGAAGCGGTACGAGCCGTGCGGCCCGCTCGCCTCGACGACGTGGGAGGTGTGCGCGGCCGCCGGGTCGGCGACGACCCTGACCCGTACCGCGTCGAGGTCGCCGACCGCGAGGGCGACGGAGGCGGCGACGTTGGTGGACCTGGGGAACTTCGCCGGGATGTCGCGGGCGGTGCCGGACATGACCTCCACGGGTCCGGTCGCCGACCGCAGACGGGCGAGCGTCTCCTCGTCCATCCAGGGCTGTTCGAGGGTGGACGGCAGCTTGGTGGTGGTCAGGGTGACCTCGCCGAGCGGTCCCATCGCCCGTACGGCCTGGAGGAGGTCGAGTCCGCCGACGGCGCCGCCGGTGAAGTAGACCCGGCCGGGCCCGGCGGAGAGGAGCTTCTTCGCGAGGTCCTCGTCGGTGAGCGCTCCGGTGGACGCCACCAGCAGGTCGGTGCCGGAGGCGAGGATCGACTCGCCCCAGGCCCGTACGACGCCCTGTCCCGCGGCCTCGACGATCAGGTCGCAGGCGGCGAGGGCCTGTTCCACGGTGAGCTGGGGTGCGGGGACCGCGTCGCCCAGGGGGCGGTTGTCGACGACGCCGGCGAGTTCGGCGCCGGGCACCTCGCCGGCGGCGAGGGCGCTGCCGACGGTACGGCCGATGGCGCCCCAGCCGATGAGGCCGACCTTGCGTGTGCCGCCGTTCATGCCGCTGCTCCTTCGGTGTCGGTGCCGGTGCCGGTGCCAGTGCCGGTACGGGCGGGGGCGTCCACCGGGGCGTCCACGGGCGCGGTGCGGGGACCGGTGACCGGGCTGCCGTCGGGGGTGCCCGTCATGTGGGCGCGGATCCGCTGCGAGGGCGGGCCCGCGGTCCCCCACAGGTCGGACAGCTCGGGGGTGCGCCGCCACACCTTGCAGATCCAGGTGTCCTCGACGATCTGGGCGACCTCGGTGGTGTACTCGCACACCAGGCCGGTGGGGTCGGTGAAGTACGAGAAGGTGTTGTTGCCGGGGCCGTGCCGGCCGGGTCCCCACTCGGGGGTGACGCCGTGGTGCCGGAGCCGGCCCAGGCCGCGCATGAAGTGGTCCAGCGAGGTCATCTCGTAGGCGACGTGGTTGAGGGAGACCCACGGCGCCTGGTTGAAGGCGACGCAGTGGTGGTCGGAGCCGCAGCGCAGGAACGCCATCTGGTGCTCGGACCAGTCCGAGACGCGCATGCCGAGCACGTCGCGGTAGAAGGCGACGGAGGCGTCGATGTCGGGGGTGTTGAGGACGGCGTGGGTGACGCCCACCGGCAGGGACACGTCCCGGCCGCGTGCGGTGACCGCCCAGGTCTCGGCGGACAGTTCGATGAGCCGTCCGTCGAGGTCGTGGAAGCGCAGCCCGTAGCCGCCGCCGACCTGGTCGAGGGGGCCGGGTTCGGTGACGAGCAGGATGCCGCGGGCCCGCAGCCGGTGCGCGGCCCGGTCGACCTCGGCCGGGGTGCCGAGCGCGAAGACCAGGCGGCCCAGGCCGATCGTCTCGGAGCGGGTCAGCCTGAGCACGTGGTGTTCCTCGCCGGTGCCGCGCAGCCAGCTCGCGCTGTGCTCGGCCTCGACGACCTCCAGGCCCCAGACCTCCTCGTAGAAGTCGACGGCGTCGGCGAAGTCCGGGGTGAGCAGCTCGACCGAGCGCAGGGCGCGCAGGCGGCCGATCGGGGGCAGGGGCTGGTTCATGGCGGGATCTCCCGTGGGGTGGTCAGTTGGCCCAGGGCAGGGGCGCGGCGTCGGTGCCCCAGTACAGGGACTTCTGCCGCTGGTAGGCGCGGATCAGGTCGCGGCCCTTCTCGGTGCCGAGCCCGGAGTCCTTCATCCCTCCGAAGGGGGTGGAGACGGAGAACTGCTTGTAGGTGTTGATCCAGACGGTTCCGGCCTCGATGCGCCGCCCGAGCCGCCAGGCGGCGCGTGCGTCGCGGGTCCAGATGCCGCAGGCGAGCCCGTAGACGGAGTCGTTGGCCAGGTCGACCAGTTGGTCCTCGTCGTCGTAGGGCAGGGCGATGAGGACCGGGCCGAAGATCTCCTCCCGGCAGGCGCGGGCGGAGTGCGGCAGGGAGTCGATGACGGTCGGCAGGTAGTAGGCGCCCCGCGCGTAGCGCTCCCCCTCCGGCGCGGCTCCGCCGCACAGCACCCGGCCGCCCTCCTCGCGGGCGCGGTCGACGGCCGCGGCGACGGCGTCGCGGTGCGCGTGGTGCACGAGCGGCGCGACCTGGGTGTCGGGGGAGGTGCCCGGTCCGACGCGCAGTTTCCGTACCCGTTCGACCAGTTCACCGACGAAGGCGTCGTACCGCGAGGCGTGCACGAACAGGCGCGATCCGGCGATGCAGGACTGGCCGCTGGAGGAGAAGATCCCGTACATGACGCCCGCGAGAGCCTGTTCGGTGTCGGCGTCCTCGCGCACGATCGTCGGGGACTTGCCGCCCAGTTCGAGCGAGGCGGGGACCAGCTTGTCGGCGGCGGCGCGGGCGATGGCGCGTCCGGTGGCGGTGCCGCCGGTGAAGCCGATCCGGCCGACCAGCGGGTGCCGGACGATCGCGTCGCCGACGACGCGGCCCTTGCCCGGCAGTACGGCCAGCAGCGCGGTCGGCAGCTTCTCCTCGGCCAGGATCCGGTGGACGAGGCGCCCGAAGGCGAGGGAGACCAGCGGGGTCCACTCGGCGGGCTTGAGCAGCACGGCGTTGCCGCCGCCCAGGGCGGGCGCGACCTTCTGCGCGTCGGAGGCGATGGGCGAGTTCCAGGGGTTGACCGCGCCGACGACGCCGATCGCCTCGTAGGTGCTCATGGTGAGGTACGGGCCGCGCGGGGGCGTGAGGGCGTCCTCGGCGGTCTCCAGGGCGGCGGCCGTGTAGCGGAAGGTGCCGGCGGCGCTCAGTGCGAGCGCGCGGGTCTCGGCGAGGGTCTTGCCGGTGTCGGCGGTCTGGAGCGCGGCCAGGTCGTCGGCGTGTTCCTCGATCAGGTCGCCGATCCGGTACAGGACGCGGGCCCGCCGGTGGGGCGGCAGGTCGCGCCACTCGGGGGCGGCGGCGGCCGCGGCGGCGGCGTGCGCGGCCTCGTCCACGTCGTCCGGTGAGGCGGCGTGGACGGTGGCGAGGACGGTGCCGTCGGCCGGGTCGACGGTGTGGATCGGCAGGCCGCCGCCCGGTCGCCACTGGCCCGCGATGAGGATCTCGTCGGCCGGGATGCGCGGCATGGGGACCTCCGGTGGGGAACGTGTCTAAGCGCTAGAAATCTAAGGGCTTAAATAATTTCCCCGCAAGGGCCCGCGGTCGAGAATTTTTTGCGACGTCAGGAGTAAGGCTTGCCTAACATCGGCGGGCTACCGGTAGAACTTAAGCACTGAGACATTCAGCGCCTACATAAGTGGGGCGTCGCCGCACCTCTCCAACCCTCATCTCGCCGCCGGCCCGCGGCCGTCCCGTGGTGCCGTGCGGCCCGAACCCTCCCGTGCGCTCTCGCGCACTCCCCGACGTACGGGACACGGACACCGGAGACCCATCCATGACGATCGACGCAGCCCGTGACACCCCGGGCCGACCGGGCGACGACGAGAGCGAGAGCGACTCCGCCGCCCTCGCGGCCGCCATCGGCGCCCGCTTCGAACGCCTGCCGCTGTGCCGCTGGCAGGTGATGGTCCGGCTGGTCGTCGGCGCCGTCACGTTCTTCGAGGCGTTCGACCAGCTCCTGATCGCGTACGCGCTGCCCGAACTGCGCGACGAGTGGCACCTCGGCACGGCACAGGTCACCGCCCTGATGACCGTCGGCTCGATCGGCATGCTGGTCGGCGCCCTGGTCTCGGGCCGGCTCGCCGACCGGATCGGCCGCGTGAAGGTCATCGCCGCCTGTATCGCGCTGTCCGGCGTCTGCAACCTGGCCCTGACCCTGTGCACCTCCCCCGAGCCGTTCATGGCGCTCCGCTTCGTCCAGGGCATGGCCATCGGCGGCGAGGTGCCGATCGCGGCCACCTTCATCGCGGAGATCACCCGCGCCCACCAGCGGGGCCGCTTCGTCCTCCTGTACGAGCTGGTCTTCCCGGCCGGTCTGACCGCGGGCGCGCTGCTGGCCGCCTGGCTGGTGCCGCTGCTCGGCTGGCGCTGGATGTTCGGCCTGGCGGCCGTCCCCGGCCTGCTGTGCTTCGCCCTCGCCCGCTGGGTCCCGGAGTCGCCGCGCTGGCTCGCCGACCACGGCAGGCACGACGAGGCACTGGCGACGATGGCGTCGATCGAGCGGAAGGTCGAGAGGGCCACCGGAGCCCCGCTGCCGGACCCCGCACCGGCCCGCCCCGCCTCTCCGCCGCCGGACGGCGGCGGAACCGGCGGCCTGCGCGAACTGCTGACCGGCCGGTACGGCAGGCGCACCCTCGTCATCGGCTCCCTGTGGTTCACGGGCTACTTCGCGAACTACGGCATCACGTCCTGGCTGCCGACCATCTACAAGGACCACTTCGGCCTCGACCTGTCCACGGCGCTGCTCTACTCCACGGTGACGAGCTGCGCGGGCCTGGCCGGCTGCCTGCTGGTGGCCCTCACCGTCGACCGGGTCGGCCGCCGCGACACGGTGATCCGGTGCATGGCGGCGGCCGCCCTGTGCCTGCTCCTGCTGGGCCTGACCGGGGGCGACTCGGCCGGCGGCGTCCTGGCCTGGACGTCCCTGGCCGCGGTCTTCCTCTTCGGCTCCAACATCTGCCTCTACCTGTACACACCGGAGCTGTTCCCGACCCGGATCAGGGCGCTGGGCTCCAGTGTGGGCGGCGCGATGAACCGCCTGGGCGTCATCCTCGGCCCGATCGTCGTGGGCGCCATCTACGCCGGGGGCGCGATCGGCACGGTCTTCGTGACCCTGGCGGTCGTCGCCGTCGCGGGCTCCCTGTCGGCGGCGGCCTGGGCGGAGGAGACCAGCGGCCGCGCCCTGGAGGACGTGGCGCCGTAGGGCCGGTGCGGCACGGGCCCCGGTCCGGCACGGGCCCCGGTGCGGGCCCCGGTGCGGCACCGGCTCCGGACCCGGCCGGCCACGGGTCCGGTGCTAGCCGGTGTGCGTGCGGGCGAGCGCGGTCGCGAGCCGCCCGACCAGTCGCCGTGCGGCCTCCGGCGCGACGACCTCGATGTGCTCGCCGAACTGCAGCAGCTGCCGTACGCCGTCGACCCGGTCGTACGCCACGGTGATCCCGACCCGCCCGTCGTCCCCCCGGTCACTCACCGCCCTGAGCCTGGCGCCCAGGATCCGGCGGGCGATGTCGAGGCTGGCCGCGTCCACACGCGCCGTGACCATCACATGCTCCCCGCGCTCCAACGCCTCGCCCAACTCCCGTGCCGTACCGGCGAGATCGGCACCGGCACGCAGCCGGCGCGCGTCGTCGAGCACGGCCCAGCGCAGCAGCCGGGAGAGCGCGAACATGCGGGGACGCCCGTCCCGGTCGGCCACGAGATACCAGCGGCCGCCCCGCTGGACCAGCCCGTAGGGGTCGACCACGAGTTCCCGCGCGGCGGCGTCCCCGCTCCTGCGGTAGACGATCCGCAGCCGCCTCGCCGTACGCACGTCCCGTACCAGCCCCGCGACGTCGGGCAGGGGCGCGGCGTCCTCGAACCAGGGCCGGTTGTCGATCGCGATCACGTCCGTCAGCGCGAGCGGCAGGTCGTCCCGGACGGGCGGCGGCCGCCTGCGCGAGGCGAGCTTGCGCAGCGCCGACCGGGCGGCCGCCTCACCGCCGAGCTGACGGGCCCGGTCGAGGTCGAGCCCGACGGCCCGCAGCAGGTCCGCCTCGCCGGTCGTCAGCTTCGACAGGTCGGCCTGGTCACCGGGGAGCAGACTGATGCCGCCGTACTTGCCCCGCTCGGTGAAGACGGGAATCCCGGCGTCGACCAGCGCCCGCACATCCCGCAGGACGGTCCGCGTCGACACCCCCAGCTCCTCGGCCAGCGCGTCGGCGGTGGTCCGCGGGCGCGCCTGCAGGGCCGCGAGAAGCTCGATCAACCGCTGCGGCCGGCTCACCGGACACCTCCCCGCTCCGAACAGGACAACTCCTGTCATGTTCTCAGGCGAGGCTGACACCGAGGGCCGGAACCGACCGGCCCGCCCGGAAGGAGCCGATCCCCATGTCCGCACCCAACCTCTTCCTCGTCTACGTCACCGACGTCGAGCGCGCGACCGCCTTCTACTCCGACCTCTTCGGCATCGAGCCCGTGGTCACCACGCCGCGCTACGTTCCGTTCGAGGTCGCCCCGGGAGTGCTGTTCGCCCTCTGGAGCGGCCGCGCGGACCAGGTCGCGCCCGAGACCCCGCGCACCTCGGAGGTCGGCCTCATGGTGCCGGGCTCCTCCGCGGCCATCGACACGCTCCACACCGAGTGGGTCGCCAAGGGCGTCACCGTGGTGGAGGAACCCCACGACGAGGTCTTCGGCCGCACCTTCGTGGTGACGGACCCGGACGGCAACCTGATCCGGGTCTCACCCGTCGACTAGGCCCTGCCTCCTCGATCCGGCGAGCCCGGGTTGCCGCGGGTCCGCCTTCCAGGACACCCCGTACCGGACCCCCGACGGGCTGGTCTCCTGGCTCGACATCGTCAGCGCGCCCCGGGGCCACCGGTTCACCCAGACGCCGCCGGGCCGCCACCGGACCACCGGCTGGGACGACTACGCGCTCCACCCGGACGTACGGGAGTACCAGCTCGACACCCCCGGCGGCTGGACCCGGCTGGACGGCGGCGGAGACGTCGAGGTCGAGGGCCGTCTGATCGGCGGCTGTATCGAGACGCTCTGCAACCTCACCGGATCCGGGTGCCTGGACACGTCCGCCTTCGCCCGGACCGCGGCCCCGGAGGGACTCCTGGTGTACGTGGAGGCCTGCGGCGACGACGCCCTGACCATCTGCCGCAACCTGCACGGCATGCGGCTGGCCGGCTTCTTCGACGCCGCGAACGCGGTACTGGTCGGCCGGACCTCGGCCCCCGGTGTCCCCTCGCTCTCCCAGCACCAGGCCGTGCTGGACGCGCTCGGCCCGCTGCGGGTGCCGATCGTCGCCGACGTGGAGTGCGGCCACGTGCCGCCCTACCTGCCGATCGTCAACGGCGCGCACGGCCGCCTGACCCACACGTCGACGCGGAGCGAACTCACCCAGACGCTGGCCTGATGCCGTCCAGGAGGTACCTGGTGCGGCGGTCGTAGTCCTCCCGGGCGGGCCGCTCGCCGTGCTTGAGGGCGAGCGCGTTGTCGAGGACGAGGGCGTGGAGGTCGCCCGCCGTGAACTCCGGCCGCAGCGCACCGCGGGCCCGCGCCGCCGCGACGATCTCCTCGTTGGCCCCGCTTCCGACCCGGCAGATCTCCATGAGCTGCTCCGAGTTCGGATACGTCTGCAACAGGACGTCGTTGAAGGCGGGCTGGCGGTACTGGAGGTCGCGGATCGCGGTGAGGTAGTACGCGATCCGCTCGCCGCCGTCGTCGACGGTCCGCGTGCGGTCGATGAGGGCGAACAGCTCGCGGGCGACGACCTCCTCGATGACGGCCTCGATGAGCCCGACCCGCCCGCCGAACCGGTTGAAGATCGTGGCCTTGCTCACCCCCGCCGCCTTGGCGACCTCCTCCAGCGGCACGGTCAGGCCCCGCCCCTGGAAGGCGCCGATCGCGGCGGCGCGGATCTGCTCGGAATTGCGCCGCGCGTCGGCGCGCAGCCGGGGTTCCGAAGACACCGCACCGGTCATGGCCCTCACCGTCCCTTCCTGTCCTCACCATCACAACTTGACTCGTCGAGTCAGCTTACCTACGGTCGTCGACAGAAGAGAAAGTGACCCATGTGGTCAACTTATGCGGGAAGGCCAAGACCATGATCGTTGTCACCGGCGCCACCGGTGGGCTGGGCGGCGCCACCGTCGAGCACCTCCTCAGGCGCGTACCCGCCGACGAGATCGGCGTCAGCGTCCGCGACACCGGCAGGGCGCGGCACCTCGCCGACCGCGGCGTGCGCGTGCGGCAGGGCTCCTACGAGGACCCGGCCGCGCTGCGCGACTCCTTCGCCGGGGCCGACCAGGTCCTTCTGGTCTCCGGCAACGACCCGGCCGCCGACCTCGTCGGCCTGCACCGCAATGCCGTCGAAGCCGCGGTCGCGGCCGGCGTCCGGCGGGTCGTCTACACGAGCCAGCAGGGCGCCGTCCCCGGCAACCCGTACCGGCCGTCGGACCTCCACATCGCCACCGAGGCGATCCTCGGCGACTCCGAAGTCGCCTGGACCGCACTGCGCAACGGCGCCTACGGCCCGCTCGACCAGGTCCTCGGCCCGTGGCAGCGGACCGGCGTGATCGCCAAGCCGCAGGACGGTCCCGTCCCGTACACCGACCGTGACGACATCGCCGAGGCCACCGCGGCCGTCCTCGCCGGTGACCGCCGGCTCGACGGCCCGGTGAACCTCACCGCGCCGACCGCCGTCACCTTCGACGACCTCGCCAGGACCGCCTCCGACCTCACCGGTCGCACCGTCGAGCGCGTGGTCCTGGACGACGACCAGTGGATCGCCGACCAGATCGCGACCGGCGTACCGGAGCAGACGGCCCGGCTGATGCTCACCTACTACCAGGCGGCCCGCGCCGGCTACTTCGCCGAGCCCGGCCCCCTGCTGGCCGAACTCCTCGGCCGCGAGCCCCGCACCGTCACGGACCGGCTCGCGGCCCGTCCGGCCGCCTGACCGCCGATCCACCCGGCCCTGCATGCCCCTGGCGGCCGTGCGGTGCGCGCCGCACTTCCGGCACCCGCTGCGGCGCCCGCCCGGCGGCCGTACCGTCGAACCCGAACGGCTACCGAGGAGGGCTTCCGATGCGCAGAGTGGTCTATTCGATGAACGTGTCCCTGGACGGCTACATCGTCGACGCGAGCGGTGACATCGACTGGAGCGACCCGGACGAGGCGGTCTTCCGGTACTGGACGGACGAGATCCGCGAGACCGGCGTCCACCTGCTGGGGCGGCGGCTGTACGAGACGATGCTGTACTGGGAGACCGCCGAGCAGGACGAGTCGCTCGGCGCCGCGGAGCTGGAGTGGGCCGCGCTGTGGAAGGCGCTGCCAAAGGTGGTGTTCTCCAGGACGCTGACGGCGGTGCGGGGCACCAACACCCGGCTGGCGTCCGGCACCCTGGCGGAGGAGATCGAGCACTGGCGGGCGGAACCCGGCGCGGGCGACATCTCCATCGGCGGCGCGACCCTCGCCGCCGAGGCCGCCGACGCCGACCTGATCGACGAGTACCGGACCATGGTCCACCCGGTGCTGGTCGGCGGCGGCACCCCGTTCTTCCCGCCCCACGGACGCAGGGTGAACCTCGAACTCGCCGAGTCCCGCGCCTTCGGCCGGAACGTCATCCTCCTCCGCCACCACGTGACCCGCTGACCCACCCCGTCAAGCCACACCCAGTTCGCACCACACGTACTTGCCCCGGTTCCCCTCCCGTGCGAGCGGCTGCCACCCCCACACGTCCGCACACGCCCGGACCAGCGCCAGCCCTCGCCCGTCCTCCCGGTCGGCCGCCCGGTCGAAGGGCTGCGGCGGCTGGGGCGGCGAGGGATCCGCGTCCCAGGCGCCCAGCCGAAGCACTCCGCCCCCGGACCAGCGGACCCGCAGCGCGGCCGGCCCCTTGGTGTGCCGCACGGCGTTGGACACCAGCTCCGTCGCGAGCAGTTCGGCGAGATCGACCATCCGGATCAGCCCGTGCATCGTCAGGATCAGCCGGAGGGTCCGACGACAGACGGTCACGGCTCTAAGGTCGTTCGGGATGTAGAGGGAGTACTCCCACGTATCGTTTTCAGGCATGCCGGTTCCCTTCGGGGACGGGGCGGATGGACGCAGCGCCGGTGTCTATGCCGCGCTGCCATGACAGGGCAAAGCGGTGCACTTCCGACGTCGATCAGTTGCACTGGGTGCGTCTTTCATCACCGACAGTAGGGCATATATTTATGACACAGCAAGGAGGTCACGTAACATTGCCTCGAACGGGCTGCTTGCGAGCGGCCGTTGAACACGGAGGAGACGAGACGTGCCGCCCAGACGTACGCCCACGGCACGCCAGGAACGTCTTGGGATCGAACTGCGCAAGATGCGGGAAGCCGCAGGCCTCAAGGCGACTGAGGCAGCGAGCCTCCTCGGCGTGAACTCCGTTCAGATCAGTCAGATCGAATCCGGCATCGCAGGTGTGAGCGAGGAGCGCCTGCGGCGCCTTGCCGCGCACTACGCCTGTGCGGACGAGGACCTGATCGCAGCACTGGTGACGATGGCCACCGGTCGAACTCACGGATGGTGGGAGGAGTACCGGGGAACACTTCCCCACCCCTTCCTGGACCTTTCGGAGTTGGAGCATCACGCGTCTCTTCGATGGGACGTGGACTTTCTGCACGTGCCGGGGCTTTTGCAGACGGCGGAGTACGCTCGCGCCCTGTTCTCCTACGTCAACCCTCAGTTCTCAGGCGAAGAGATCCAGCGCTGGGTGGATCACCGCATGAAGCGCAGGGTCATTTTCGAGCACCCGCAGCCGATCCCGTACGAAGCCGTCATCCATGAAGCGGCCTTGCGCATCAAGGTGGTCGACGAGGCTGGAATGAGCACTCAGCTCGCCCACATCCTGGGCCTCTCCGAATCCGACCACGTGACCGTACGCGTCATCCCCTTCGCCGTGAACGGCTTCGCGGGCGCGGGTAGCGCGATGGTGTACGCGGGCGGACCCGTCCCCCAACTGGACACAGTCGTCCGCGACACACCGCATGGCACTGTCTTTGTTGACGCAGCCGCTCAACTGAGCCACTTCCGCACGTTGTTCCGCAGGGTGGAAGAAGTAGCCTTCGAGCCAAAACCTTCCCGTGAGTTCATTCACCGGCTGGCAAAGGAGCTGTGACCCGATGACGCGCGGCGCATGGAAGAAGTCGTCCTACTCCGGCGGCGGTGAAGGCAACGCCTGCGTGGAGGTCGCCCTCGACCACCCCCACATAGCCGTCCGCGACTCCAAGGCCCCCGCCCGGGCCGTGCTCACCTTTCCCGCCCCCGCGTTCACCGCCTTCCTCACCGCCCTCCGAAACCCACCCGGGGCGAAGAAGTAGTCAGTCCAGGGATGCCAACGCATCCGTGATGAGCGAACGTGCTGCCGCTCCCCTCACAGCCTCCTGCGACAGCCGGTCAAAGGCACGGGCGTACAGCTTGACCTGGCCAGGCTGCGTAAGAGTGGCAGTGACACCAGGGTGTCCGCGTGCACCCTGGTGTCATCGAAAATCGTGAAGGTGGGCATGGGCCAGACGGTTCGTTGGGCGGAGAGCGGGATGAGTGCCACGGCCACGTTCTGGTGATCCATGACCCGGAGCAGGTGTCCGAGTTGCGCTGCCATGGTCGCTGCACTGCACAACCGGTACCGCAGCACTGACTCCTCCAGCACGAACGAGAACCGGTGTGCGCCGTTGCCCAGCACCTGGTTGCGCCTCATACGGGCCGCGACGGCATCGCCCACGTCGTCCGGGGTCCCCCGGAAGCCCGCGATCGACGACAGAAGGGCGGTGGCGTATCCGGACGTCTGGAGGAATCCGGGGATCACGTCGGAGACGTAGGTCCTGAACATCTTCGTTTGCCGGTACAGATCCCCGGTCGACTCCTGCAACTGTCGAAGGCCGCTTCGTTGCAGTCGCCTCCACTGCACATGAGCGTCTGCGGACTGTCTGTTGGCGGCGATGAGGTCGGCCGTCTGATCATCGGCGGCGCAGGCCCGGCACCACGCTTTGATGTCCGCGTCGGAGGGAGGAGTCCTGGCATTCTCGATGCGGGAGGACTTCGACTCCGACCAGCCGCATCTGACGGCCAGCTCCCGCCCGCTGATCCCCGCGTCGTGACGGATCTCGCGCAGCCGACCGGCCAACTGTTCGCGGGCCTTCTGAACGCGTGAGGAGGGATGCAGGGGCATGGAGCCGGCTTTCGTCAGATCTCGTACAGGCCGTGCGGGATCGCTCGCTCCCAGACCGCTTCGAAGGCGGCGGAACACAGCTTCACGGCTTCCGGGTCAGCCGTTATCTCATCCTCGACCACCGCCCTGTCACCCGAGAAGTGGTGCACCCGGAGCAGGGTGCCGTCGAAGAGCCAGAAGTCATTGCCCGGCAGAGCGATGCTCGTAGCCCGGCGCCGTGGCAGCCACCGCACTTCCTCACCCGCCGTGACGTTCGCGCGGGTCACGTAGTGCTCCCAACGGATGTAGTCCGACACAGGCTCGGAGACCACACGGGCGCGACGGATCGCCACGCCCCGGGACACGGTGTCCTTGATCAGCTGATCGTAGGGGTGCCACCAGGACGCGCGGTCCTCCCAGTCGATCCGCTCACCGCGCTTCCACGCCTCGAACCGGTCCGTCGGGGCGTAGGAGTCGCGCAGTTCCAGGTGGACGGCGGACCGCTCACACCGGCCGAGCAACTCAGCGAAGCTGGGCACGCTCGACGGCATCGCACGCCTCCCTGATCATCGGGATCATCCGGGCAGGCATCCTGACGATGGCTTCACTGTCGGGCACTGAGCCGTTCGCGGGGCTGCTCGCCTCGCACCCCGTCCGAGTGTCGGTGTCCGGCTTCCAACCCTGCAGCAGGATCTCCTGAGCGTCGGCGTCCGCCCACACCGTGGGGCAGTGGTCCCGGTCCGTGTCGGGGTGAGCCGCCCCCTGCCGGGAGCAGACCGGAAGCGATTCAGCGGTACCGGGAGGTGGCCGCAGCGTTCCCCACGGCGGACCTGCCGCCGCTGGAGACCGCATACTGGCTGCTCAAGCCTCGGTCACTGGTCCAGGGCACGTGGGAGGAGCCGAAAGAGGCGGCGACATGGCTCGGTGAACGGCTGGCCGAGTACGCGCCCCACTTCTCGGCAGACAGGGACCGGGACAGCACCCGCCTTGGCCGACTCGTCGACGGTGCCAGCGGGCAGCTCCACGTGGGCGCCGACGTGTCGTACGGCTTCTACTTGGAACATCCCTCGTACCTGTCCCTCGCCGTGGTGACCTGCTCCCCGAATCGGGCGAACGCCGAACTGCCCTGCCCGACCGGACGCGTTTCCGGCGCGGTCGCCGTCACCCGGTCATGCGGCGGGCGTCGGGCGGGTTGCCGTGGTCAGCCAGGACGTGCTGAGGAGCCGGACCGTGCCGTCGGCCGCCTCGTGCGCGCGCAGATGGTCCGTCAGGATGCCGCGGGCGCGGGTCCGCGCGGCCGGGTCGGCCAGGTCCATGAGGTGGCGGCCGGGGCCCGTGCCCAGGAGGAAGTCCGCCGCGTCCTCGGCGTCCCGCCCCCACGTCCCGTAGGCCTGGACCTGGTTGACGTCGATGTCGGCGAAGCCCGCCGCGGTGAGGACGTCGCCGATGCGGTCCGGGGCGGCCAGGGAGAACATGCCGGGCAGCCCGGGCTGTCCGAAGTCGCCCACCGGCAGGACCTCGCGCAGTGACGCCATCGCCGTGACCCAGCCGTTCAGCGTCGCGTCGGCCGGGCAGACGAACGCCAGCCGCCCGCCGGGCCGCAGCGCCCTGCCGACGTTGCCGAAGGCGGCCACGGGGTCGGCGAAGAACATCACCCCGTAGCGGCTGACCGCCGCGTCGAAGGCACCCGCGTCGAAGGGGTGCACCTGCGCGTCGCCCTGCGCGAAGGAGACGTTCGCGACGCCTTCCCGCTCGGCGCGGCTCCTGGCCTCGGCCAGCATCGGGCCGGACAGGTCGAGACCCAGCGCGTGTCCCCGGGGTGCCCGCAGCGCGGCGCGCCGCGTGGTCTGGCCCGAGCCGCAGCCGAGGTCGAGGACCCGGGCCTCTGCGGTGATGCCGGCCGCGTCGAGGAGGGGCTCGTTGAAGCCCTCGTTCACGGCGTTCCAGCGGTCCTGGTTGCGGGCCCAGTGGGTTCCTTCCGGGCCGTTCCACGCTTGAGCCTGCTCGGTGTTGACGATGTCCGGCACGGGTGCCTCCCGGGTGGACGACGGAGAATGGGCGTGCGCCCAAACAGTATGGGCAAGTGCCCAAACCCCGCAATCCCCGTTACCATCCACGGGGTCGAGCCCAGCCGGGGCGACCGATCCGGGACGAATGAGAGGCCCATGGCACCGCGCGGAGTGGCGACACCGGACGTACGCGAGCGGCTCTTCGCGGCGGCCGAGCGCATCGTGGAGCGGGACGGCCCGGGCGCGCTCACCAGCCGGGCGGTCACCACCGAGGCGGGCTGCGCCAAGGGACTGCTGCACGCGCACTTCGCCGGGTTCGACGGATTCGTGGCCGAGCTGTGCCTGGACCGGTTCGCGAAGACGGCGACGAAGGCGCGGGCCCTGTCCGGGATCGCCGGGCAGGGCACGGTGGAGCGGAACCTGAACACCGTCGCGCTCGCCCTGTTCGACTCCGGCGGCCTCGCCCTGTCCGGCCTCGCCATGACCCGCCCGGCGGCCACGCTGGCCATCCGCGAGGCGCTGGAGCGGGGCGCGCCGGGCTTCACCGCGATCGAGGAGGCCATTGCCGACTACCTGGAGGCCGAGCGGGACCTCGGCCGCGTGGCGCGGACCGTCGACCCGCCCTCGGTGGCCCTCGCCGTCGTCGGCACCGTCCACCATCTCCTGATGACCGGCCGGCCGGGCGCGGCCGATCCGCGCCCGCTGGTGACCCGCCTGATCGCCACGCTGGTGAACGCCCCGGCCTCGTGAGCCGCCGGGAATAACCGGAGGCCGCCTCCTGTTACGTCGCGAAGCGACCCACGCAGGACCGCGAGAGCGATCCACGTGCGACCGCGAGTACGACGACGTGTACGACCACGCCAAGCACAGGAGGCACCCCACCATGCCCGCAGACGCCGCAGCGGAGATCCGGGGCACCGCCCACGGCACCGCTCCCGTCCCCCTCTCCGTACTGGACCTGGTGACCGTCGGGGCCGGTCGGACCGCCACCGACGCGCTGCGGACCAGTGCGGACATCGTGCGGCTCGCCGAGGCCCGCGGCTTCGAGCGCTACTGGGTCGCCGAGCACCACTCCATGCCCGGCGTCGCCTCCTCCTCCCCCGCGGTGATCCTCGCCCACCTGGCGGCCCACACCGACCGCATCCGGCTCGGGTCGGGCGGCGTCATGCTGCCCAACCACGCGCCGCTCGTCATCGCGGAGCAGTTCGGGACGCTGGAGGCGATGGCGCCGGGGCGGGTGGACCTGGGGCTCGGCCGCGCCCCCGGCACGGACGGGGCCACCGCCGCCGCGCTGCGCCGCACCGAACGGCTGAACGAGGGCGCCGACGACTTCCCGCAGCAGCTCGCGGAGCTGATCCGGTTCCTGGACGACGACTTCCCGGACGGGCACCCCTACGCCCGTATCCACGCCGTGCCCGGGCCCGTGCAGGCCACCTCGCCCGGGGGCGTGCAGTCGGCGCACCGGCCGCCGGTGTGGCTGCTCGGCTCCTCCGGGTTCAGCGCGCGGCTGGCCGGCACCCTCGGGCTGCCGTTCGCCTTCGCGCACCACTTCTCGGCGCAGAACACGATCCCCGCCCTCGACCTGTACCGCGAGTCCTTCCGGCCGTCCGCCGTCCTGGACGCCCCGTACGCCCTCATCGGCGTCTCCGCGCTCGCCACCGACGAGGAGCGGGAGGCGCGCAGGCAGGTGCTGGCGGCCGCGCTGAA
Source organism: Streptomyces sp. NPDC018026 (assembly GCF_044327745.1). Taxonomy (NCBI): domain Bacteria; kingdom Bacillati; phylum Actinomycetota; class Actinomycetes; order Kitasatosporales; family Streptomycetaceae; genus Streptomyces; species Streptomyces sp. NPDC018026. Next base: position 198,163 of record NZ_JBIRFY010000002.1, on the reverse strand, counting down.
CATGGTCCGGCTGCGCACCGGGCGCCCGGGGCTGGTGCCGACGCCGGAGGAGGCCGAGGCGTACGACTTCAGCCCGATGGAGCAGGAGTTCATCCAGTCCTGGAACGCCAACGTCATCCACGGCACCGCCGACGAGGTGCGGGCCGGCCTCGACGACCTGCAGAAGCGCACCGGCGCCGACGAGCTGATGCTCACCGCCAACGCCCACGGCGGCGACGTACGCCTGCGCTCCTACGAGCTGATCGCCGACGCCTACGGGTTGCCGACGCCGGCCTGAACCCCGGCCGGGCCGCCGGGTTCCGCGTGGCCCAGCAGCGCGGAGATGCGGTCCGGTGCCACCGGCCGGGAGTACAGCCAGCCCTGGCCGGTGTCGCAGCCGATGCGGCGCAGCCGGGTCGCCTGGTCCGAGGTCTCCACGCACTCGGCGGTGACGGTCAGGCCGAGGCGGTGGGCGAGCTGGACCATCGCCTCGACGATGACCTCGTCGGCCGGATTGGCGACCCCGGCCGTGCCGGCGGCCGGGGCGTCGGGCACGGCGTCGGGCACGGCCTCGTACTGGAAGCCCCGGACGAACGCGCCGTCCAGCTTGAGCACCGAGACCGGCAGCCGGCTGAGGTAGGCCAGGTTCGAGTAGCCGGTGCCGAAGTCGTCGATGGCGATGTGGACGCCCATGTCGCTGAGCGCCTTGAGGACCTGGAGCGGGCGCCCCGCCGAGCCCATCACCGCCGACTCGGTCAGCTCCAGCTGGAGGAGGTGGGGCGCCAGGCCCGTCTCCTCCAGGGTGCGGGCCACGTCCGCCACCAGGTCGGAGTCCCAGACCTGGCGGACCGCCACGTTGACGCTGACGAAGATCGGCGGCTCGTCCGGGTGGGCCAGCTGCCAGCGGCGGGCCTGGTGGCAGGCGGTGCGCAGGATCCAGCGGCCGAGGGGAACGATCGAGCCATCCTCCTCCGCCAGTGCGATGAACCGATTCGGCGCCAGTACGCCGAACTGAGGATGATTCCAGCGGATGAGCGCCTCGACGCCCCGCACCCGGCCGTCCTCCATGCCGACCAGCGGCTGGTATTCGAGGGCGAACTCGCCGCGTTCGATGGCGGGGCGGAGCGTGGCGGCCAGCGCCTGGCGGGTCATGCGGTTGGCGTTGCGCTCGGGGTCGAACAGGGTCCAGCGGGCCCGGCCGTCCGCCTTGGCCCAGTACAGGGTGGTGTCGGCGGCCTGCATCAGGGCGGTGGGAGTGGTGCCGGCGGTGTGGCGTTCGACGACGCCGACCGAGGCGGTGACCGACAGGCGCCGGTCGGAGAGTTCGAAGGGCGGCTGGAGGGCCGTGAGGACCGCCCCGGCCAGGTCGGCGAGCTGGTCGGTGCCGGTGGAGTCCTCCACCAGCAGGGCGAACTCGTCGCCGCCCAGCCGGGCCACCAGCGGGGCGCCGGACCGGGCGTGGGCGGCCTCCTCCGCGCACCTGGTGAGCCGTTCGGCCACGGCGGCCAGGAGCCGGTCGCCGACGCGGTGGCCGTGGGTGTCGTTGACGGCCTTGAAGCCGTCCAGGTCCAGGTAGCACACGCCGATCCGGCCGGTGCCGCCGTGCTCGTACGACTCGGCCTCCAACGCGGCGGTCAGGCGTTCGAAGAACAGGGCGCGGTTGGGCAGCCGGGTCACCGGGTCGTGCATCTGGAGGTGGCGCAGCCGGGCCTGGAGTTCGCGCCGGGCACTCACGTCGGCGACGGAGAGCAGCAGGCCGCCCGGGGCGTCCCCGTCCCCGGAGTCCCCGGAGTCCCCGGATTCCCCAGAGCCGCCTGTGCCCCCGGAGCCCTCGGAATCGGCCAGTGGCTCGACCGTCACCTGCGCCCACAGGGAGTGCCCGTCGGCCCGCTTCAGCCGCCTGGTGCAGCGCAGCCGGGACCGGTGGCCGCGCAGCACCTCGCGGTACGCGTGCCAGGTGCCGGCGTCGGAGGCGAGGTCGACGAGGTCGGCCGCCACGGACCCGGCCAGCGCGTCCGGGTCGGTGCCGAGCAGGGTGCCCAGGGTGTCGTTGGCGCTGACGACCAGGCCCTCGGCGTCGACGACGGCCATGGCGAGCGGGGCCGTGGTGAACACCGAGCGGTAGGCCGGGGGCTCCGTACGCACGGCACGAGGAGCCAGACCTTCATCACTGTCCGTAATGGCCGGGCCGAGATCCGCTGCGGGCGCCGGCCCTTCTGAGGTTCCGTTCACCGCTCGCTCCCGCAGTGCCTCGATCTCTGTTCGTGCTCTGTTCGTGCAGGAAAGTGTGCCGATCATAGAGGCTGACACCGGGCCCTTCCAGCCGCCGTTCCGCGTTCGGGACCGAGTACTCCCTCCGGCAGATCGTTTCTGCTCACACCTGGACGGGTCCGTCACCCCTCCGACCAGTTGTGACGTTCCGTGAGTGTCTTCGTGGTGTTGCCCGGGAGAACACCTGCGAAATCCCGGACGGCTCACCCATCCGGTGCACGCGAACAGGGCGTAATGCGACAATCATGCACAAGCTGGGTGCGGTGTCCCGTCAACCGCGTCCGGAGGTTCATGTGCCGCGCCAGCTCCCCCGGACCAGGCTGCGCAGCACCGCCGCGGTGTGCACCACGATGTCGGCGCTCGCCGCGACCTCCCTGATCACCGCGCCCTCGGTCGCCGAGCCCTTCTCCCCGGAGCCCTGCGCGCTGCAGCGCACCGCCGTGCACCACTCCGAGGGCCTGGACACCTGGAACGCCGCCTATCCGCGGCCCGCCCGCGCCCTGGACGCGGTGATGGTGTTCCTGTCCTTCCCCGACTCCCAGCCGCTGACGGCACCGGCCGAACTCGCCGCCGACCACTTCCCCGCCACCGGCGACTTCTTCCGGCGCGCCTCCTACGGCGCCTTCACGCTCCGCCCGCACCCGCTGCGGGACTGGATCCGGATGCCGAGCCCGTCGACGTCGTACGCCATACGGCGCGACTGGAGCCCGGAGCACCGGGCCGCCTACCTGCGCGACGCGCTGACCGCGGCCGACCGGCACGTCGACTTCTCCCGGTACGACGTCGTCTACTTCGTCGCGGACCCGGACGCGCCCGGGGTGGACTCCGACGCCACGAAGGTCGTCAACCTGGAGACCCCGCTGCGGGCGGACGGCACGGACATCCGGCGGGTGGTCACGGTCTTCGAGAACCACCCGCCGGACCGGCTGGTGCTGGCCCACGAGACGGGGCACGTCTTCGACCTGCCGGACCTGTACCACCGCCCGGCGGACGGCGAGGGCGACTGGGACACGCACGTCGGCGACTGGGACCTGATGGGCAGCCAGTTCGGACTCTCCCCGGACCTGTTCGGCTGGCACAAGTGGAAGCTGGGCTGGCTGCGGCCCCGGCAGGTGGCCTGCGTGCGGGGCGGCGAACCGACCCGGCTGACACTGGAGCCGCTGGGCGCGGGCCCCGGGGTGGTGGTGCCCGGCGCCGCGGGCGCGCCGGCCTTCGGCCTCGGGCGGGGCACGAAGCTGGCGGTGGTGCGCACGGGGGCGGGCAGCGCGCTCGCCTTCGAGGTGCGCACACCGGTCGGCAACGACGCGGCGTCCTGCCGCGCGGGGGTGCTGGTGTACCGGGTGCACAGCGGGGCGGAGTCCGGCGGCGGGCCGATCGAGGTGGTCGACGCCCACCCGGACACCGAGGCCTGCTGGGCCGACTCGGTCTACCCCCCGCTCGCCGACGCCCCCGTGTCCCTCGGCGAAAGCTTCACGGTCCCCGGCGACGGCGTACGGGTGGAGGTCGAGGACCGCACGGAATCGGGCACCTGGACCGTACAGATCACCCCCGGGTGACCCACCACCCCGTCATCCCCCCGGCCCACGCAAACTCTTGGGCAAGCCCCCACCCCCGGACCACCGAGCGGGGGGCGTGGGTGGCGAAGCCCCCACAACGCGCGGCGAAGCCGCGCAAAAACAACGATGGCGAGGCCGGTTCGCGCTTTCCGCGAACACGCCTCGCCATCGCCATCGTGCGCCGCCAGGGACTCGAACCCCGGACCCGCTGATTAAGAGTCAGCTGCTCTAACCAACTGAGCTAGCGGCGCCTGCTGACGTCGTAGACCTTAGCATCCTGGTCGGCGGGAGGAAAAATCGAAATCCGCACCGCCGCGCGGGCCGCCCGCACGGCCGCCCAGAGCATGATCTCCGGGCCGGGCAGCCACGGCTGGCGGGTGTCCGGGGCCACCAGCCAGCGGGATCCGGAGCGCGGCGGCGCCTCCGCGGGGGCGGCGGGGCCCGCGGGTGCCGGTACGGTCACCGCGTCCCCGGCGCCGTGGCACAGCAGCGGCGGCACCGCTCCCGTACGGCCGCCCTCCCGGCCGCGGGCGCTCCACTCCTCCCAGTCGAGCAGCGACGGCAGCCGCTGGGCGGTGCCCGGGGCGGCGAACAGCAGCATCCGGCCGCGGAACTCCGCCACCGGGCCCGAGCCCGGGCCGTCGTCCCACAGCCGGTCCAGCATCCGGCGGCCGAAGATCGCGGGAGCGCTCACCACGTCGAAGGCGGAACCGCACGGCAGGACGACCGCAGCCTCGGGCCGCTCCTCCCAGAGTGCGAGCGTGCTGCGCGGGTACGCGCCCGCCGAGGCCAGCCAGGCGGCGCCGTCCGAGGTGACGTCCGAGGCATGGGGCGTGGCGTTGCGTGTGCTGCTCATACCGCAAATATCTACCGGGCGTGAGGGTCCCGCTCCGCTGGGTTGCCAGAAACCGGTACGCGGCGGCCGGGAGGGGAGTATCTTGCCCACCCTTCTGGCATATGCGCTCCGGCCACCCGCCCGCCGCTCTCCCCCTCCTGCGGCTCGGTCCGCTCAGTCGGCCGGCTCGCCGCGCATCAGGTCCCGGCCGAACTCCACCATCTTCTTGGCGTAGTCCTCGGTCCACTCCGCGCGTTCGCCGATGTCCGCGGTCGTCAGCCGGTCGAACCGCCTCGGATCGGCCAGCTGCGCCGCCGCGATCGCCTGGAACTCCATCGCCCGGTCCGCCGCCGCGCGGAACGCGTGGGTCAGCTCGGTGGCCCGTTCGAGCAGGGCCCGGGGGTCGTCGATCGACTCGAGGTCGAAGAAGTGCTCGGGATCGGCGGCCGCCTCCGCCGGCTCGAAGAGCAGGGGCGCGGGGCGTAGCCGCGGTTCGTGCCGACGCGGCGTGGGCTCCGCCATGTCTTCTCCTCCTCGTGCGTGACGACGGCCCGTCCCCGGGTGCGGGGTCACTCCGGTGGAGTGGGCCACCGTCCATTGTCCCGCGCCCGCGCAAGAGGGCGGGGCGTGCCCGGAGCCGCGATCCGGACCCGCCCCGCCCCCTGCGGCCGGGTCAGCCCGCGTACGTCTCGAACTCGGCGATCCGCGGGGTGCCGGAGGCGCCGGTGATCTCGAAGGTGATCTTCTCCAGCGAGACCGGGGAGAAGCCGATCACGCCCGCCCCGCTGCCGGAGGCCAGGACGGCGCCGGTGTCGTGGTTCACCACGCGGTAGGCGCCGACGGTGCCCTCGGATCCCGCCGCCTCACGGATGTTGATCTTGCCGACGGTGGTGGCGGAGGACCACTTCACGGAGATGGAGCCGGTCGGGCCGGCCGGGGACCAGTACGTGCCGAGGTCGCCGTCGCGCACATTGCCGTAGCTGGTGCCGCTCGCCTTGGACGAGCCGTCGGAGCCCGCCCCGATGCTCAGGTTGGTCCCGCTCGGCGGATCGGTCGGGTCCGGGTCGGTCGGATCCGTCGGGTCCGGGTCGGTCGGGTCCGGGTCGGTCGGGTCGGTCGGGTCCGGGCTCTGCGGGGTGCAGCTGCCGTCCGAGACCTTCAGGCCCTTGTTCGCGCCGGCCGTGCCGCTCACGACGGACGGCACGCAGGAGGCGTCGTCGAGGCTGTAGGAGTACGGGATGGACACCGTGGTGTTGGACTGCGGGTCGGGGCCCGCCGGGTTGTTGTCCTCGCCGGGCTCGGACCAGGTCACGTTGTCGAAGATGTTGCCGCTGACCTGCCAGGAGCCGGCCGCGTCGGTGTAGAAGGTGCCGAGGACGTCCTTGGAGTCCTCGAAGTAGTTGTTGTCGACCTTGGCCTTGGCGCCGGCGCGGGAGTTGATCCCCGACTTGTTCAGGCTCACGTAGTGGTTGTTGTACATGTGGGCCGTGCCGCCGCGCAGCAGGGGGGCGCGGGAGTCGATGTTCTCGTACAGGTTGTGGTGGAAGGTGACGTACCCGTTCGAGGTGTCGCTCTCGCTGGACCCGATCAGCCCGCCCCGGCCGGAGTTGCGCAGGACGCTGTAGGACAGGGTGACGTACTGGGTGTTGTCCTTCATGTCGAAGAGGCCGTCGTAGCCCTCCGACTCCCCGCCGGAGGCCTCCAGGGTGGAGTGGTCGACCCAGACGTTGCGGACGTCGCTCTCCATGCCGATGGCGTCGCCGCCGTTGGAGGTGGGCGAGCCGGACTTCTTGACGTTCCGGACGGTCACGTTCTGGATGACGATGTTGCTGGACTCCCGGATGTGAATGCCCAGCTGGTCGAAGACGGCGCCGTTTCCGACTCCGACGATCGTGATGTTGCTGACCTGCTTCAGCTCGATCTTGTCATCCGCGGTGTTGCAGCTGTCGCCCGACACCTTGCTGGTGTTGCCGTGGTTGATGGTGCCCTCGACCTCGATGGTGATCGGGGTGCTGCTGCTGGCCCGGCCGCACAGGGCCTGGTGGATCGCGGTGCCGGTGGTGGCCCGGACGGTCTGTCCGCCCGCGCCGCCGGTCGTGCCGCCGTTCTGGGTCGCGTAGCCGGTGGCGCCGCCGGCCGCTGCCGCCGCCTCGGGCATCGTCAGCACCACACCGGCCGCGGCCGCGAGGGCCAGCGTGCCCAGTGCCGCTTGGAGTCGCAGCGCGACTGGTCGTCTCATCCTCGGTCTCCCCATTCGCCTTCACATGCCGGAACGGAAGCCCTGGCGTGATCATGTCAATCAAACCAGGGCGGAAAGCGCTTTCTCGGCGTGAGAATAGGGGGAGCTTCGAGAGCTGACAAGGGTTCAGGTGCGTAACTTATGGTTCAGATCCGCGATCTGCGTCTATCTACCTGAACCGACGCCGCTCGATGTGCACCCCGGCCGGAGCTGCGGTACGATCATCTTGCCTGATCACGGGGGCCAACTCCCCGCAGCAGGCAGTGCGTTGGTCGTCCAAGGAAAGACGCCCCACTTCCCGTGGGGAAATGCAGGTGCAAGGCCTGCCCAGCGCTCGACGAGAACCCCGGTTCCGCTCACGCGGGACCGGGGTTCTTCCGTGCGGCGGGCCCGTCGTGAACCCGCCGCGGACCGCCTCAGGCCTGCACCACCGGCTCCCGGGTGAACAGCGCGCCCAGTTCCGGCGCGTTGACCCGCCGGTCGGCCAGGCGCAGCCCCTCCCAGATCGTGACCTGGTTGGCGGTGAGGACCGGCTTGCCCAGCTCCTTCTCCAGGGCCGGGATGTACGCCGCCGTGTGCAGGGCCGTGTCCGGGAGGAGCACCGCCTGGACCTCCGGGCGGTCGGCCGCGCGGGCCAGCGCCAGCACCTCCGCCTCGGTCCAGGTGCCGACCTCGGCCGCCGTGACGATGCCCGAGCTGACGACGTCGGCCACCTCGATGCCGGCGGCGCCGAGGAAGTCCGCGAACAGCCGAGCCACGTCGTCCGGATAGGTCGCGCCGATCGAGACCCGCCGCACCCCGAGCTCCTTCGCCGCGTGCACGAAGGCGAAGGAGGTGGACGAGGCCGGCAGGCCCGCCGCCTGGGCCAGGGCGCGCACCTGTTCGTGGGCGCCGTCCCAGCCGTGCACGAAGCTGCCGCTGGTGCAGGCCCACACCACGGCGTCGGCGCCGGACAGCCGCAGCTCGGCCACGCCCGCCTCAAGGCGTCGCGGCGAGCCCATCTCGAGCAGCGCGTCCACCCGGTGGGCGTCCTCGCCGATGTCCGTGTGCACCAGGTCCACCCGGATGTCGCTGCCCAGGAGCTGCTCGATGCGTGGGTAGTCGTCCTCGCCGGAGTGGCCCGGGTACAGGAATCCCAGTGCTGTCATGTCCACCCTTCCTGCTGCTGTTCCGTGTCCGGGACGTCACCGACGCCCGGCATGTCCACCGCGGCGGGTCCGACCGGGCCCGCCACCGCGGGGTCGACGGGGCCCACGGGCCCCACCACCGCGGGACCCGCCGCGCCCGTCGCCGCGGGGCCGAGGCGCGCGGCCGGATCGGTCAGCGCCTGGTACGGCCCCACCGCAGGGGTACCCAGTCGGCGCAGCGCCGCCCACATCGTCACTTGGTTGGCCGAGATCACCGGGATCCGCAGCTCGGCCTCCAGCTGGGGGATCACGTCGTAGGTGGGGAGGTTGGTGCAGGAGATGAACAGGGCGTCCGCCGCCCCCGGTGCGGGTACGGCCCGGCGGGCCATGTCGGCCACGTCGCGGTACGGCACCCGCCAGATGTGCCGGGTGAGCCCCATGAAGGCGCAGCCCGTGATGGTGACGCCCGCCTCGGCGACGTACGCCTCCAGCGCCCGGGTCACGGACACGGTGTACGGCGTCACCAGCGCGACCCGGCGCACGCCCAGCTCGGCCAGCGCGTCGAGCAGGGCGCCGGAGGTGGTGACGGACGGGACCGCGCCCGCCCAGGTCATCGCCTCGCACATGGCGCGTTCCCCGGCGATGCCGCCGACGAAACTGCCCGAGGTGCAGGCGTAGGCGACGACCTCGGGGGCGATGGCGTTGAGGGTGCGCACCGCCTCGCCGAGGGTTTCGTGCTCGCTGACCATCCGGGCGAGGTCCAGACTGACCTCGACGGGCACGAAGGGGGTCCGTGTCATGTGCAGTGACACGTCGTCGGGCACCCATCGCCACAGCTCGCGATCGAGTGCGAAGTCGAACGGGGCGACCACGCCGACCCCGCGTTGCGGAGCTGGTCCGCCGAGAAAGGAGATGTCCATGGCACGCACCGGCCTCACACTGAGAAAGGGGAGGGCAACGCACCGTTACGCACGGCCGTGTTGACGAAGGTAGGTTCCGGTGCGAGCGTGGTCAATCCGCCCGCATCACTCCCAGGTCAACAGCCGGTTAACTTCCGCGTCAACACCTGAACCGCCCCCCGTTTCCACCGACCGGAGACAGACCGCCGATGACCACGTCCCCGCGCACACCCGCGCCCGCGCCGACTCCCGCGCCGACCCTCCTCGTGCTGGACGCCGAACCGCCGCCCCGGCTGGGCCGGCTGACCGGCCGGGCCCGCGTCGAGCACGCCGACGCGGCGACGCTGGCGGAGCGGCTGCCGCACGCCGACGTGCTGCTGGTGTGGGACTTCACCTCGCACGCGGTGCGCGAGGCGTGGCCGGGCGGCGGCCCGCGTCCGCGCTGGGTGCACACGGCGAGCGCCGGCGTGGACCATCTGATGTGCCCGGAGCTGGCCGAGTCGGACACGGTGGTGACCAACGCGCGCGGGGTCTTCGACCTGCCGATCGCCGAGTACGTCGCCGCGCTCGTCCTGGCGATGGCCAAGGACCTGCCCACCACGCTGCGCCTCCAGGGCGAGCGCACCTGGCGGCACCGCGAGTCGATGCGGGTGGCCGGAACCCGCGCCTGCGTGGTGGGCTCCGGCCCGATCGGCCGGGCGATCGCGAGCACACTGGGGGCGCTCGGCATCACCACCGCGCTGGCCGGCCGCACCGCACGCCCCGAGGTGCACGGCCCGGAGGACCTGGACCGGCTGCTGGCCGGGGCCGACTGGGTGGTGGCGGCGGCGCCGCTCACCGACGACACGCGCGGCATGTTCGACGCCCGGCGGTTCGCCCTGATGCGGCCCTCCGCCCGGTTCGTGAACGTGGGGCGGGGCCCGCTGGTCGTCGAGGACGACCTGGTCGAGGCGCTGACCGCGCGCCGGATCGCGGGCGCCGCCCTGGACGTGCTGAACCACGAGCCCCTGACGCCGGACAGTGCCCTGTGGGAGGTGCCGGGGCTGATCGTCTCGCCGCACATGAGCGGGGACACGATCGGCTGGCGGGACGAACTGGGCGCCCAGTTCGTGGAGTTGTTCGAGAGCTGGGCGGCGGGCGGACCGCTGGCCAACGTGGTCGACAAGAAGCGTGGATACGTGCCCGGACACTGACGTCGCCGACGTCACCGACCCGCGGAGGGTGCCGCATGACCGACCTCACCGAGCTGACCGCCGTACAGCTCGTCGACGGCTACCGCAAGGGCGCGTTCAGCCCCGTGGAGGCGACCCGGGCCGTGCTGGCGCGGGCCGAGCGGATCCAGCCGGAGGTGAACGCGTTCGTCCGGCTGACCGGCGAGGAGGCGCTGGACCAGGCCCGGCGGGCCGAGGAGCGGTGGCGCCGCGGGGAGCCGTGCGGGCGTCTGGACGGGGTGCCGGTCACGGTGAAGGACATCCTGCTGACGCGCGGTCAGCCGACCCTGCGCGGATCGCGGGCCGTCTCGCCGGACGGCCCCTGGGAGGAGGACGCGCCGTCCGTGGCGCGGCTGCGCGAGCACGGCGCGGTGTTCGTCGGCAAGACCACCACGCCCGAGTACGGCTGGAAGGGCGTGACGGACTCGCCCCTGTCCGGCGTGACGCGGAACCCGCACGATCCCTCCCGTACCGCGGGCGGCTCCAGCGGGGGTGCGGCGGCGGCCGTGGCGCTCGGGGCGGGCCCGCTGGCGCTGGGCACGGACGGCGGCGGCAGTGTGCGCATCCCGGCGTCCTTCTGCGGCGTCTTCGGCCTGAAACCGACGTACGGCCGGGTGCCGCTGTACCCGGCGAGCGCGTTCGGCACCCTCGCGCACGTCGGTCCGATGACGCGGGACGCGGCGGACGCGGCGCTGATGCTGGACGTCGTCGGCTCCCCGGACGCCCGGGACTGGTCGGCGCTGGGCCCGGCGCCCGGGTCGTACACCGAGGCCCTGCCGGGCGGGGTGCGGGGGCTGCGGGTGGCGTACTCGCCCTCGCTCGGCGGTCAGGTGGCGGTGCGTCCGGCGGTGGCCGGGGCGGTGCGGCGGGCGGTGGAGCGGCTGGCGGAGCTGGGCGCGTACGTGACGGAGGCCGACCCCGACTTCACGGACCCGGTGGACGCCTTCCACACGCTGTGGTTCAGCGGGGCCGCGCGGGTGGTGCAGCACCTGCGGGCGGGGCAGCGGGAGCTGCTGGACCCGGGGCTGCGGGAGATCGTCGGGGCGGGGGCGCGGTACTCGGCGCTGGACTATCTGGCGGCGGTGGACGTGCGGATGGAGTTGGGGCGGCGGATGGGCGGCTTCCACGAGGCGTACGACCTGCTGGTGACGCCGACGCTGCCGATCACGGCGTTCGAGGCGGGGGTGGAGGTGCCGAAGGGGTCGGGGCAGCGGCGGTGGACGGGGTGGACGCCGTTCACGTATCCGTTCAATCTCACGCAGCAGCCTGCTGCCACCGTGCCGGTGGGGGTGGACGGGGACGGGCTGCCGATCGGCGTGCAGATCGTCGCGGCCCGCCACCGCGACGACCTGGTCCTGCGGGCCGCGCACGCGCTGTACGAGGGGGGTACGGGTACGTCGGCCCAGTAGTTGACCGGCGTCGGTGTGAGCGTGGGGTGGGGGACGCTGACCGGCGCTGGCCGGGTGCCTCCCCCAGTGCCTGAACGGCCTGGGAGGTACCCCCAGCGCCCACCCGTGCCGCCCCAGCGGCACGACTGCCCGCAGGCTCGGGCCGGGGCGGCACCACTGCCTGCGGCTAGGCCCTCCGGAAGCTCAGGGTCTCCCCCGCGGCGCCCGTGCGCCACAGGTCGTTGCAGGCCTCTGCCATCGCCTCCAGGCCCTCGGTGATGCGGCCCCAGACGGTGCCGGGGACCCAGCCGACGTCGCCGTTGAGGAGCAGGTTGTTGCGCTCGTAAAAGAGCGCGAGGTCGACGAGGGTGGTGCCGGGGCGGACCTCGCGGTCGTAGCCGTACGCCTTCGTGCCCAGCTCGGCACCCGCGAAGGCGAAATAGCACAGGTCGCCCGGAATGGGCGTTACCGTCGGGTTCTCCAGCGGGGGTTCGGATGTCGCGAAGGGCGGGAAAAGGGCGTAGATCTCGTTGCGGGCGTATTTGGCATGGTACACGTCGCCGCCGAGGGGGAGCGCGTCCCACACGGCCGCGCAGGTGATCGGGGCCCGGTCGTCGAGCAGTTGGGCCGTGCAGGTGATTCCGCGCTTGACCAGCGAGACTTCGATGTAGCGATCAGCCATGCCCTCCATGGCAGTGCCCCGCGGCCCCGCGGTCAAGGGCGCCGGGCCGATGTATCGGACTGAAAAAGATCGGCATAACCTGCCCACCTTCGGGTAGCTGCGCGCCCATGGCTCCACCACACAGAACCCCACCAAGGGGTATATCCGACCTAAGGTCCAGGACAGCCGGGCCCACCCGCCGGTCGCTGCTCGCGGGGGTCGCGGCGCTCGGCGCGCTGGGGGCGGCCGGCTGCTCGCGGGTGGCCACCGCTTCCGACGTCAAGGGGGGAGACCTGCTCGGGCGGCTGAGGGCACAGGGCGTCGCCCGGCTCGGCATCGCCGGCGAGATCCCCTTCGGGTACATCGACAAGAACGGCGAGCTGACCGGTGAGGCCCCGGAGCTGGCGAAGGTCATCTTCAAGCGGCTCGGAGTGGACCGGGTGCAGCCCGTGCCGACGGAGTTCGGCTCCCTCATCCCGGGGCTCGCGTCCCAGCAGTTCGACATCGTGGCGGCCGGGATGTACATCAACGCCGACCGCTGCGAGCAGGTCATCTTCTCCGACCCCGACTACCAGATGCTCGACGCGTACATCGTGCGCAAGGGCAACCCGCTCGGGCTGCACAACTACCGGGACGTCGTCAAGAAGAAGGCCAAGTTCGCGACCGGCACCGGCTACGCCGAGATCGCCTACGCGGTGGAGCACGGGTACAAGGAGGACGACATCGTGATCGTCCCCGACCAGGTGGCCGGACTCAACGCCGTCGAGTCCGGGCGCGTGGACGTCTTCGCGGGCACGGCCCTGACCGTCCGCGAGGTGGTGAAGAAGTCGAACAAGGCGGAGGCGACCGAGCCCTTCGCACCGCTGGTCGGCGGCAAGCCCCACGTCGACGGCGGCGCCTTCGCCTTCCGCCCGGACGAGACCAACCTGCGGGACGCCTTCAACGTCGAGCTGCAGAAGCTGAAGAAGAGCGGCGAACTGCTGCGGATCCTCAAGCCCTTCGGTTTCACCGAGGAAGAGATGACGGATCTGACCGCGAAGGAGCTCTGCGGCGGATGACCTCGGGACTGTGGGAACTCGTACTCCAGGGCGTCTGGGTCACCGTCCAGCTGCTCTTCTTCAGCTCGTTGCTGGCGACGGGCGTGTCCTTCGTGGTCGGTATCGCGCGCACCCACCGGCTGTGGATCGTCCGCTTCCTCGCGGGCTTCTACACCGAGGTGTTCCGCGGGACCTCCGCGCTGGTGATGATCTTCTGGGTCTTCTTCGTGCTGCCGCCCGCCTTCGGCTGGCAGCTGGTGCCGATGTGGGCGGGCACGCTGGCGCTCGGTCTGACCTACGGGGCGTACGGCTCCGAGATCGTGCGCGGCGCGCTGGCCGCGGTCGACCCGGCGCAGAAGGAGGGCGGTATCGCGCTCAGCTTCACGCCCTGGCAGCGGATGAAGCTGATCCTGCTGCCGCAGGCGGTGCCGGAGATGATCCCGCCGTTCTCCAACCTGCTGATCGAGCTGCTCAAGGGCACCGCCCTGGTGTCGATCATGGGCATGGGGGACCTGGCCTTCAGCGCCAACCTGGTGCGCCTGGCGCTGCAGGAGAGCGCGGAGATCTACACGTACGTCCTGCTGATCTACTTCGTGATCGCGTTCCTGCTCACGCGGGTGATGCGCGGCCTGGAGAAGAAGCTGAAGGCGGGCGTCGGAAAGGCGCCGAAGAAGAAGACGGCGGCCGTGCGCGTGCCTGAGGGAAGTGGTGTGTCGTGAAATGGGACTGGAGCGCGGTCTCCGACTTCATGCCGCACTTCTGGGACGGCCTGCTGGTCACCCTGCAGATCCTGGTCCTCGGCTCGCTGGTCTCCTTCGGCCTCGGCCTGGTGTGGGCGCTGCTGATGCGGGTGCCGAGCCGCTGGGTGACCTGGCCGGTCGGTGTGGTCACCGAGTTCGTCCGCAACACCCCGCTGCTGGTGCAGCTGTTCTTCCTGTTCTACGTGCTGCCCGAGTGGGACATCACGTTCTCGGCGCTCACCACCGGTGTGGTCGCCATCGGCCTGCACTACTCGACGTACACGATGCAGGTCTACCGGGCCGGCATCGAGGGGGTGCCGGTCGGCCAGTGGGAGGCCGCGACGGCGCTGAACCTGCCGATGCGGCGGACCTGGACGGCGGTCATCCTGCCGCAGGCGATCCGCCGGGTGGCCCCCGCCCTCGGCAACTACGTGATCTCCATGCTGAAGGACACGCCGCTGCTGATGGCGATCACGGTCCTTGAGATGCTCGGCGAGGCGCGGCTGTTCTCGCAGCAGAACTTCCAGTTCACCGAGCCCCTGACGGTGATCGGTGTGGCCTTCATCATCATCTCCTACCTGGCCTCCCTTGCCCTGCGAGCCCTGGAGCGACGCCTTGCCCACTGACACTCTTCCCAACCCCGAGAAAAGCCCCGAGCGCAGCTCCGGCGAGCTGATCCGCCTGGAGCAGGTCACCAAGCGGTTCGGGGACAACACCGTCCTCGACCACCTGGACTTCTCCGTCGACGCCGGCAAGCACGTCACCCTGATCGGCCCGTCCGGTTCGGGCAAGACGACGATCCTGCGGCTGCTGATGACGCTCCTGAAGCCCGACGAGGGCACGATCACCGTGGACGGGCAGAAGCTCTTCCCGGCGACCGAGAAGGAGCGGCGCGAGGTCCGCAAGCAGATCGGGATGGTGTTCCAGCAGTTCAACCTGTTCCCGAACATGAGCGTCCTGCGCAACATCACCGAGGCGCCGGTCACGGTCCTCGGGATGTCCAAGGACGAGGCCGTGGAGCGGGCCAAGGGCCTGCTGGACATGGTGGGCCTGGCCGACAAGTGCGACGCCCGGCCGGCCCAGCTCTCCGGCGGCCAGCAGCAGCGGGTGGCGATAGCCCGGGCACTGGCGATGCGCCCGAAGGTGCTGCTGCTCGACGAGGTGACCTCGGCGCTCGACCCGGAGCTGGTCGCGGGCGTCCTGGACCTGCTGCGGGACATCGCCCGCACCACGGACATCACCATGCTCTGCGTGACCCACGAGATGAACTTCGCCCGGGACATCTCGGACCAGGTCCTGATGTTCGACTCGGGCCGGGTCATCGAGGCCGGCGCGCCGGAGAAGATCTTCAGCGAGCCGGAGCACGACCGGACGCGGGAGTTTCTCAGCGCCGTCCTGTAATTGCGCGGTGCCGCCGCCCCAACGTCCGAGGTCGGGACGTTGGGGCAGGCCATCGGCATATGCCAGAGGGCCTGCGTCGCAGATGAGGGCCCCGAAATCCGGTCAACACCCCCTCACGAGAAGCCCCTTGGCGGCTATCGTGAACGCAGGGATGCACCAGCGAGCGCAGGGGGAGACCACCGTGGCGCTGCAGCACAAGCCGACCGCGCCGCCCCACCCGACCGAGGACGCCCTGCGCGTCCTGGAGACGGTGGCGCGGCACACCTCCGGTGTCACCGACACCGAGATCGCCCGCGAGAGCGGCATCGGCACGGAGCGCCTGACCACGCTCCTGCGCATGCTGCGCCGCGAGGCATACGTCGAGCAGACCGCCGACGGCGCGTACGTCACCGGGGAGGCACTGGCCCGCCTCGGCTCGGCCCAGGGCCGCGAGCAGGCGCTGCGCGAGAAGCTCCAGCGCACCCTGGAGGGGCTGCGCGACTCGGTGGGCGCCGCCGTCTACATCAGCCGGTACGTCGACGGCGAGGTCAGCGTCACCCAGTACGCCGACAGCCCGGCCGCGCCCAGGGTGAACGAGTGGGTGGACTTCCGCGTCTCGGCGCACGCCACCGCGGTGGGCAAGTCCCTGCTGACCCAGCTGGACCACGCGGGCCGCCGCGACCACCTGGCCCGGCACCGGATGGCCCGCCTGACCTCGCGCACCATCACCAGCGACAAGCTGCTGCTGTCCCGGCTGGAGTCCCAGCCGGCCACCGTGCCCGTCCTGGACCTCCAGGAGTACGCGGTCGGCACGGTCTGCGCGGCCGTCCCGATCACCGCCGGTTCCGCCGTGGGCTGCCTGGCCCTGTCGCTGCCGGTCGAGCACGCGCACCGGCTGCGCCGGGCCGCGGACGAGCTGAACCGGAGCGCGGCACCGGTGCTGCTGTCGCTGGCGATCTAGCTCCGCTCGGGCGGGCCGGGCCGGAGTCGGTCACGAGCACTGCCCGGGACCGGGTAGTATTTTCGTCGTCGCCGACCGCGGGAAGCGGACGGCGGGAGTCATGCGCCGCTAGCTCAGTTGGTTAGAGCAGCTGACTCTTAATCAGCGGGTCCGGGGTTCGAGTCCCTGGCGGCGCACACAAGGAAGGGCCCCCTCGCTCGGCGAGGGGGCCCTTCCGCCGTTCAGAAGGTGACGTCCGAGCAGGCGTAGAACGCGTTGCCCGTGTCGTGGACCGTCCACACCGCGAGGATCACGTGGTGTCCGCTCAGCCCGGACGGCAGGGTGCCGCTGTGGGAGAGGGTGGCCGGGGGCTGCTTGCCGCCGTAGGGCACCGTGAAGAACGGGGTGAGGTTGAGGTCGGACCGGGCCAGGTTGTGGTTCTGGTTCCAGCCCGGCTTGGTGACGTAGTACTTGAAGTCGGTCGTGGCGTGCCGGGCGGTGAACTGCCAGCGGAAGGTGTAGCTCTGTCCGCCGTTCACCCTGGTGGTCGGCCACGCCTGGCCGTTCGGCTGCTTGGGGCTGTCGAGCGCGGCGAACGACCCGTGTCCCGCGGAACAGATCCTGCCGTCGGCCGGCCCGGAGGCCGGGAAGCCCTTGGGCCCCTCCACGCTCTGCGGCTCCCACTGGATGGCGCCGCATCCGCCGACCGTGCCGTTCTGGCACACCTTCTGCCGGCTGACGGGCAGGTCGGTGTAGCCGTGACCGCTGGCGCCGCCGGACGAGAGCACGAGGGCTCCGGTGGTCGCCATGCCCAGCGCGGCCGCGTACAACTTGGTCCTGGTGCGCATACTGCTGCTCCCTGTGACGTGTGGGGAAGTTCAGGGGAAGTTCAGTGAGCCGTGCAGTTGAACCGTGCAGTTGAACCGTGCAGGTCTAGACCAAGTCTCAGATTATTGCTGACAATTGAACATGTCCATACCAAACGCGGAACAGGTCAGCGCCCCGCGTCCCCCCGCCCCGCGCAGAACGCCACCGTCAGGTCCTTCACGAGCACCTTGCGCTCGTAGTCGTCCAGCTCCACCAGCCCGCGCATGGTCAGCCGGGTCACCGTGTCCTCCACCGAGTCCACGACCGAGGTGAGCACGCTCGCCCGCTGCGCCGCGTCCAGCGCCGCGATCCGGCGCCGGTGCATCGCGGCGGCGACCTCGGGGGCGTACTCCACCCGGACCGGCCGCACCGAGAACACCTCCAGGCCGACCGGCGCCGCGTCCGCCGCCACCAGCCGGGTCAGCGTGTCCCCGGCCACGTCCGCCGAACTGCGCACCGTGCCGAGCGGCTCCACCGGGACCCGGGCCAGCGCCGCCTCGACGCACTCGCGCAGATACGTCTCGTGGTCCTCGACCCCCAGCGTGGCCTTCGCGGTGTCCCGCACCCGCCACACCACCAGCGTCACCGCCCTGAGCGCCACCCCGTTGCCGTCGGCCGCGGGCATCGGCTCGCTGCGCCAGTGCCGCAGCCGCACGTCCACCCGTCGGCGCAGCAGCAGCGGGTTCACCCACATCAGGCCGGTGCGCCGCACCGTACCCCGGTAGCGGCCGAACAGGCCGAGCACCCAGGCCCGTCCGGTCCGGCCCCGGGCCAGTCCCCCGAACCCGAACATCCCCAGCGCCCCCGCCGCCGCGTACGCCGCCCACTGCGCGGGCCCGAGCCCGGCCCCCGCGTACGCCGGCAGCCCCAGCGCCTGGGCCGCGAGCGGCGGCACCAGACCCGCCCACCAGGAGGTGGCCGCGCACCCGGCCGCCCCGCACAGACCGGCGGCCACGCCCGCGGCGCCGGGCAGCACCCGGGCCGGACGCTCCGTCAGCTCCGGGTCGACCCGGGGTGCCGGGCGCGGGCGCGCCGCGACGGGGCGCCGCGCGCCCGGCCGCGCCCCGGTCCGCTCCCCCGGGCCCGGCCGGCGCGCGACGACCGCGGGCGGCAGCGGTACCGGTGCCGGATCGGGGTCGTCGCGGAACAGCAGGTGGACGGGGATCTCGGTGGTGGCCTCGTTGTGGATGAGCCGGGCGGGCCGTTGACCGGTCGCCGCCGCGGACTCCGCCGGTGCCGCCGGCGCGGTCTCCGGGTTCGTTGACGATGTCGTACTCATGCGTCCTCCAGCCTCCGCGCCAGACGCGTCATGAACGGATGATCACCCCGGGGCGCTCAGGAGAAGAGCCGCCGCCAGGTCTCCGGGCCCGGGTGGCCGTCCGCCGCTCCGCCGCGCCAGCCCTGGGCGCGCTGGAAGGCCTGGACGCCCCGCCGGTCCGCCTCGCCCCAGCGCGGACCCGGCCCCCTCGTGTAGTACGTGCCGAATCCCTTCCTCACCAGCTGCCCGCCGAGCCGGGTGACGTACGGGTTGTCCGCGCCCGGCCGGAACATCCCCCGGCCGGGGTATCCGGCCACCCCGTGCGAGGCGGGACCCGCGGCCCCGGCCGCCGCGACCCCCTGGTAGCGGTACGGCAGGTACTGGGCGGAGTCGCTCCAGTAGGCGTAGGGCGTGTCGCGCTCGCGGGTGTGCGGCGGGGTCTGCTCGTACGCCGTGTAGGCGGTGCGCGTGCCGTCCGTCCAGCCGCCGAAGATCACCACGTGGGAGCCCGCCTGGGGGTCGGACGCGTTGTGGAAGAGCAGGATGTCGCCGGGCCGCAGCTCCTCCTTGGTGATGCGGTCGGCGACGGTGCCGAGGCTTCCGGTCCACTCGTTGGCGGGCAGCTTCCAGGCCATCGACACGAAGCCCGAGCAGTCCTGCCGGTAACCGTCGGACCAGTAGGCGGTCGTGCTGTACGGGACCTTCGCGGCCACCCAGCTCCTGGCCCGCTCGATGATCTCCGTACGGGTGACGCCGGCCAGTTCCGCACCGGCCGGGGGCGCCGCGGGCCGGCCCACCGGGCCGTGCAGCGGGGCTCGCGGCCCCTGGGGAGTGCCGGGCTCGTCACCTGCCGGAACGCCCGGCCGATGGACGGCGTGGGCGGCCGCCGGAAGCGCCGCCGCCGCGCCCGCGCCGAGGACGGACACGGCGGTGGCGGAAGCGGCCGCGGTGGCCGCGACCAGCGTGCGGTACGCCGCCGGATGGGCGAGCGCGCGGCCCGCCGGGGCATGCGGCAGCACCCGCCGCCAGTGGCGGCAGCCGGCGCAGTCGCAGTCGCTCGCGGGCTCGATCTCCTCGAATACGGGAGTCTCCATGCGATTCCCCTCACACTCCCGGTGGGCAGGTCCGCGGCGGTACGGTTCGGTACATCTCGGTCAGTTTCGCAACTGTCTTCACCACGCGCATGTTGACGGTCCGAATGATGTACCCGGCGAGGGGCGGCCCCGCGGGTGCCGCGGGCGGTGGTCCGGAGCACCGGTCGGCGTCGGGTAGAGTTGTGCAGGTCAGCAGGCGCCGCTAGCTCAGTTGGTTAGAGCAGCTGACTCTTAATCAGCGGGTCCGGGGTTCGAGTCCCTGGCGGCGCACCGACGGCCGAAGGCCCTCCGTATCACACGGGGGGCCTTCGGCGTATCCGGTACCGGGACGTCTTGCGATCATGGCGAACGCCGTAGAACCCTGGTCCGGTTGGGGGGCCGGGTGCCGAGGCGATGCCGAGGGGGGCATCATGCAACCGGGGGTCGCCGTTCCATGTCTATATAAGGTGTGGATGCCGTGGTGATCAGTGACCCACCACCACTGATACGTCCGTGACGGCCGAGGGGGGCCGGAGCGGGCGAAGCAAGCGACGAAACACGCATGACCCGCGTGTGGGGGGATGACACATGACGTCGACGCCGACGGGCGCCGGGCAGGACCACGACCCGTCCCAGACCACCCAGCTCAGGGTGCCCGGGCACCGGAACTGGAACACCGGTTCGTTCCGCCGGATAAAGAAGACGCTGCCGAAGTACGACTACGAGCACTACAGCCGCCTCGCGGGCCCCCTCACCCAGCCCGACCCGAACAAGCCGTACCGGGTGCAGTACCGCTCGCTGATCTCTCAGGAGCCGCACCGCCTCCGGGTCGCCCTGATGCTGGCCGCCGCCCCGCTGCTGTCGGTGGTGCTGCTGGTCTGGCTGCTCCAGCCGGAGCACTGGACGGAGCGCGACTACGTGGCCTTCTCCTGGCTGCCCGCGCTCGACATCGTGATGCTGGTCGCGATCGGCCTGATCGAGCTGTTCCGCTGCCTGAACGTGCTGTCGAACGCGCACGCCACCCTGGTCGCCCGCGACCCGGTCCCGGTGGTGCCCGAGACCGGCACCAGGGTCGCCTTCCTCACCTCCTTCGTGCCCGGCAAGGAGCCGCTGGAGATGGTGACGAAGACCCTGGAGGCGGCCGTGAAGATCCGCCACCGCGGCCTGATGCACGTCTGGCTCCTCGACGAGGGCGACGACCCGGAGGTGAAGGAGGTGTGCGCGCGCCTGGGCGTGCACCACTTCTCCCGCAAGGGCGTCGCGAAGTGGAACCGGAAGAAGGGCCCGCACCGCGCCAAGACCAAGCACGGCAACTACAACGCCTGGCTCGACGCGCACGGCGACGACTACGACTTCTTCGCCTCCGTCGACACCGACCACGTGCCGCTGCCGAACTACCTGGAGCGGATGCTCGGCTTCTTCCGCGACCCGGACGTCGGCTTCGTCATCGGCCCGCAGGTCTACGGCAACTACGACAACCCGATCACCAAAGCCGCCGAGTCGCAGCAGTTCCTCTTCCACGCGCTCATCCAGCGCGCCGGCAACCGCTACGGCGGGCCGATGTTCGTGGGCACCTCCAACGCGGTGCGCATCAGGGCGCTCAAGCAGATCGGCGGCCTGTACGACTCGATCACCGAGGACATGGCGACCGGCTTCGAGATGCACCGCCACAAGAACCCGGTCACCGGCCGCAAGTGGCGCTCGGTCTACACCCCGGACGTGCTCGCGGTCGGCGAGGGCCCGAACGCCTGGACGGACTTCTTCACCCAGCAGATGCGCTGGTCGCGGGGGACGTACGAGACGATCCTCAAGCAGTACTGGAAGGGCTGGTACTCGCTGCCGCCGAGCAAGCTCTTCAACTACACGATGATGATCATCTTCTATCCGATGTCGGCCCTGAACTGGATCCTGGCGGCGCTGAGCTGCTGCCTGTTCCTGGGCCTGGGCGCCTCCGGCGTCAACATCGACCCGGCGGTCTGGCTGATGCTCTACGGCAACGCCTCCGCGCTCCAGATCGGCCTGTACGTCTGGAACCGCCGCCACAACGTCTCCCCGCACGAGCCGGAGGGCTCCGGCGGCGTGGCCGGCATGATCATGTCCGCGCTGTCGGCGCCGCTGTACGCGAAGGCGCTCATCGACTCCGTGCTGCGCCGCAAGAGCAAGTTCGTGGTGACCCCGAAGGGCGACTCGGCGAGCCCGGACACCCTGTTCGGCACCTTCCGCTACCACTGGTACTTCATCGTGATCTTCGGCGGCTCGATCGCCGCCGGCTTCGTCTACGGCCACTCGCACCCCGCGATGATCATCTGGGCGACGTTCGCGCTGCTGATCACCGCGTCGCCGATGTTCGCCTGGCGCCACGAGCTGAGGAAGGCGAAGAAGCAACCGCCGGTCGCTGCGGCGGAGCCCGCACCGCGGGTCCCGCCGCAGCAGGCGCCGTACGGACAGCACGCGCCGCAGCAGAGGCCCGACTGGGCCGCCCCCGCCGACGGGGGAGACGACCAGACCATGCAGATCGCCCTTGGTGGACTTGGGGGACGTAAGGAATGAAAGACCGTGCCGGCCGCCGCCGCGCCCGTCGCTTCGCGATAGGTACGGCGGTGGTAGTCGCGCTGGCCGGGATGAACGGGCCGTGGCTCTACCGCTTCGGGACCGAGAAATACCACCAGTACAAGATCAATCAGCCGGAGTACAAGGCCGCCAACGGCAAGTGGGAGATCATCGAGTTTCCCGAGAAGTACCGGCAGAACACCATCCACGCGGCACTGCTGCGCACCGGCAAGGTGCTGATGGTCGCCGGGTCCGGCAACAACCAGGACAACTCCGACGACAAGCAGTACGACACCCGGATCTGGGACCCCGTCAAGGGCACCATCAAGAAGGTGCCGACGCCCACCGACCTGTTCTGCACCGGACACACGCAGCTCGCCAACGGCAACCTGCTGATCGCGGGCGGCACCAAGCGGTACGAGAAGCTCAAGGGCGACGTCACCAAGGCCGGCGGCCTGATGGTCGTCCACAACGAGAACCCGGACAAGCCGATCACCCTCCCGGCGGGCACCAAGTTCACCGGCAAGGAGAACGGCAAGACCTTCGTCTCCAAGGACCCGGTCCTGGTGCCCCGCGCCAAGAAGGTCTTCGACCCGGAGACCGGCGCGTTCGTGCGCAACGACCCGGGCCTCGGCCGGATCTACGTCGAGGCGCAGAAGAGCGGCCACAAGTACGAGACGGGCACGGAGGACAACTACCGCATCCAGGGCCTGTCGGGTGCCGACGCCCGCAACACGTACGGCATCGCACAGAAGCTCGCCCTCGACAAGAAGGACTTCCAGGGCATCCGGGACGCCTTCGAGTTCGACCCGGTCGCCGAGAAGTACATCAAGGTCGACCCGATGCACGAGGCCCGCTGGTACCCGACGCTCACCACCCTGGGCGACGGCAAGATCCTCAGCGTCTCCGGCCTCGACGACATCGGCCAGCTGGTCCCCGGCAAGAACGAGATCTACGACCCGAAGACCAAGGAGTGGACCTACACCGACAAGGTCCGCCAGTTCCCGACGTACCCGGCGCTGTTCCTGATGCAGAACGGCAAGATCTTCTACTCGGGCGCGAACGCGGGGTACGGACCCGACGACGTGGGCCGCACCCCGGGCATCTGGGACGTGGAGACCAACAAGTTCACCAAGGTCCCCGGCATGAGCGACAAGAACATGCTGGAGACGGCGAACACGGTGCTGCTGCCCCCGGCGCAGGACGAGAAGTACATGGTGATCGGCGGCGGCGGGGTCGGCGAGTCCAAGCTGTCCAGCGAGAAGACCCGGATCGCCGACCTCAAGGCGGACGACCCGAAGTTCGTCGACGGACCGTCACTGGAGAAGGGCACGCGCTACCCGCAGGCCTCGGTCCTGCCCGACGACAGCGTGCTGGTCTCGGGCGGCTCGGAGGACTACCGGGGCCGCGGCGACTCCAACATCCTCCAGGCGCGGCTCTACCACCCGGACACGAACGAGTTCGAACGGGTCGCCGACCCGCTGGTGGGACGCAACTACCACTCCGGGTCCATCCTGCTGCCCGACGGACGGCTGATGTTCTTCGGCTCGGACTCGCTCTACGCCGACAAGGCCAACACCAAGCCGGGCAAGTTCGAGCAGCGGATCGAGATCTACACGCCGCCGTACCTGTACCGCGACTCGCGGCCCGACCTGTCCGGCGGCCCGCAGACCATCGCGCGCGGTGAGTCGGGGACGTTCACCTCGCGTGCGGCGTCGACGGTCAAGAAGGTGCGGCTGATCCGGCCGAGCGCGTCGACCCACGTCACGGACGTGGATCAGCGGTCCATCGCGCTGGACTTCAAGGCGGACGGGGACAAGCTGACGGTGACGGTGCCGGAGGGCAAGAACCTGGTTCAGTCGGGGTGGTACATGATGTTCGTGACGGACGGGGAGGGGACGCCGAGCAAGGCGGAGTGGGTGCGGGTGCCGTAGCGCTGCGGCGGTAGCCGCACATGTCAGGTCCCCGCGCCCTTTGAAGCGCGGGGACCCGGCGTCACCCGGTGCCCTCGGCCAGACTCAAGGCGTACTGCGGATACCACTCCCCCGCCTTCGGACCGCCCTTGCACTCGCCGTCCGACTCCCCGGGGCGCTTGACCCACAGGTAGGCGTCGACCAGGGGGTCGGCGGTCTTCGTCGTCGGGGTTTCGCCGAGGGCCCGGCCCGGAGGGTTGCACCAGCGTTCGTCCGGGGCGCCCTCGGTGTAGGGGCCGTTGCCGTTGCGGCTGGTGTCGATGACGAAGGGCTTGCCGCCCACCTTGGCGGAGAGCTGCTTGCCGTAGGCGATGGAGTCCTCGGTGGTGTAGAAGTTCGACACGTTGACCGCGAAGCCGTCGGCCTGGTCGATGCCGGCCCGCTTCAGCGGGTCGAAGATCTGGTCGGGGTGGCCCCAGCCGGCGTTGCCCGCGTCCAGGTACACCTTGGTGTTCTTCAGGGCGCCGAGCTTGGCGATCGCGCCCTTGAGGAGGTCGTAGCGCTCCTCGTGGAACTCCTGCGGGGTGCAGCCGTCGACGAGGTGGAGCACGGCGTCCGGTTCCAGGACGACGGTGGCGGCGCGGTCGCCGATGCCCTTGGCGACGCCGTCGACGAAGGAGCGGTAGGCGTTGCCGTCCGCGGCGCCGCCCTCGGAGTACTGGCCGCAGTCCCGGTGCGGGATGTTGTAGAGGACGAGCAGCGCGGTGCGGCCGGCCTCGTCGGCGGCCTCGGTGAAGCCGCGGGCCTGCTCCTCGGGGTTCTCCGGGCTGATCCACTCGCCGGTCGGCTGCTGGGCGATCTTGCGGATCTCTTCGGCCTGGTCCTTCTTGCCCGACTCGGTCAGCGACGCGACCTGCTGGGCCGCGTTGCCGTCGGGGTTGACCCAGAACGGGTCGGTCTCCTTGGGCTGTTGCGTGATCCCGGCGCCCGCGCCCTTGTCGTCCCCGTCGCCGGACGAGGAGCAGCCCGCGAGCAGCAGGGCCGCCGCCCCGAGTGCCGCCGCCGACGCGGCCCCCCTCCTGGACATGCTTCCGGCCGCCTTGCTGCCGTACATCCAACCCCCCTGGGTGCACTGTTCCGAGGCTCAATCCTGACATACGCCTCCCGCGCCCACGCGGTTCCCGGGCGGGGGCTCCGGGTCTGTGCTAGGGCCTGTCTGACAATTCGCGTCGTCGCCCGAAGGGCGGCCGCGCGGCGTCAGGTGCGTGCTCTCGGCGTGCCGGCCCCAGACCCGCGTACTGGCCGTACTCGGGTCTGGGGCCGGTGCGGCGAGAGTGCGTGCATGGCGTCGCGCGGCAGACGGGAATTGTCAGACAGGCCCTAGGAGCCGGTTCCGGTCAGGTAGGCGGAGACGACCACGTTGGCCGTGTAGCTGTCGGTGGCCTGGTCGAAGGTGCCGCCGCAGGTGATGAGGCGGAGCTCCGAGCGGTCCGTGTCGCGGGGTCCGTAGGCCTGCTGGGCGTCGAAGCCGTCGCGGGTGAGGACCTGGACGTCGTCGACGGTGAACTCGGCGACCTCCGCGTCGTCGCGGGCCACCCGGATCGTCTGGCCGGGTTCGAGGGTGCTGA
This sequence comes from Streptomyces sp. NPDC018026, assembly GCF_044327745.1. Taxonomy (NCBI): domain Bacteria; kingdom Bacillati; phylum Actinomycetota; class Actinomycetes; order Kitasatosporales; family Streptomycetaceae; genus Streptomyces; species Streptomyces sp. NPDC018026. The sequence goes on along the minus strand of NZ_JBIRFY010000002.1, from coordinate 172,611 downwards.
GCCGGTAGAACACGGCGGGCCGGGTCTCGGTGTCGACGTGGCCGACCAGCAGGGCGGTCCCGGCGGCTCCGGGGGTGGCCCCGGCCGCGTACCAGCCGACGGTGCCGGGCTGGTCGAAGGGCGGTGGTTCGATGGCGCCCTTGGCGTCGAGGCCGCGGGCCACGACGGGGGCGTCGATGTCGAGTCCGGGGACGTCGAGCCGCTGCGGCCGGGCGTCGTCGAGGGGCGCGTGGGCCGGGGGCAGCGGGACGTCGGGGGGCCGCCCGGCCGCCGCCATGTCCCCGGTGGCCGGCCGCGATATGCCCTCCCGCACGTCGGTGGCCTCGCGGCCCCAGAGCCACAGCCCGAGCAGCAGCACCGCCCAGGCGATGCCGGTGACCAGGCGCCCGCCGGGGGCGGCGGGCGGCGGCGCGGCCTCCGAGGCGGCCTCCGGCGTGGTTCCCGGCGCGGGCGTCCGTCCGGTGTCCTGCTCGTCCTGTTCGGACATGGTCAGTCCGTCCTGCGGCTCCGGCTGCGGACGCCGCGCAGGGCCACGGCGACGGCGGCGATGCCCGCGAGCACCAGGCCGGTCACGGTGTGCGCGGTGCCGGGGGGATCGACGCGCGCCCCGTCCCCGGTCCCCGACGCGGCCAGCTCCGCGGTGCCGCCGCCGCCCGCGTCGACGGGGGCGACGGGCGAGGCGGGTGCGGTCGGGCGCCGCTCGTCGTGGACGGTGATGGTGCCCTTGCGCGCCTGCTCGCCGCACTTGACCTGCACGGCGTACGCACCGGCCCGGACGCTGGTGCGGACCTGGCTGGAGCCGACGAGGACGCCGTCTCCCGCGGCCAGGCTGAGCCGTACGTCCGACTCGAAGGCCGCGGACACGGCGACCGCCGTCTTCTCGGTGCAGTCGGGCACGCGGAGCGTGACGTCGGTGCCGGGGGCGGGCGAGGACGGCGACACGGAGATGCCGCCGCCGTCCGCCGCGTAGGTGTAGGCCGCCGGTGCGCACAACGCGGTGGCCAGCGCGGCACCCGCACAGAGGGTTACTTTCAGTGAGCCCATCGTGTACCTCCAGTTACCTGGAGGCTGCCCCGCGAGCCCCGGCACCGCATCCCGCGCGGGGTCGGGGCTACTCCGATCGGGTCATGCGGAGGAGGTCCGCGTTTCAGACCCGTTCCACGAGGTCCGCGATGGAGTCGACCACCTGGGACGGGCGGTACGGGAAGTTCTCCACCTGCTCGGGCCGGGTGAGGCCGGTCAGGACGAGGAAGGTCTGCATCCCGGCCTCCATGCCGGCCAGCACGTCGGTGTCCATGCGGTCGCCGATCATCGCGCTGGTCTCGGAGTGGGCGCCGATCGCGTTGAGCCCGGTGCGCATCATCAGCGGGTTGGGCTTGCCCGCGAAGTACGGCTGCTTGCCGGTCGCCTTGGTGATCAGGGCGGCCACCGCGCCGGTCGCCGGGAGCGGCCCCTCGGCGGAGGGGCCGGTCTCGTCGGGGTTGGTGCAGATGAAGCGGGCGCCGGCGTTGATCAGCCGTACCGCCTTCGTCATGGCCTCGAAGGAGTAGGTGCGGGTCTCGCCGAGGACCACGTAGTCGGGGTCGTGGTCGGTGAGGATGTAGCCGATGTCGTGCAGGGCCGTGGTCAGTCCCGCCTCGCCGATGACGTACGCCGAGCCGCCGGGCCGCTGGTCCTCCAGGAACTGGGCGGTGGCCAGCGCCGAGGTCCAGATGGCCTCGATCGGCACTTCCAGCCCCATGCGGCGCAGCCGGGCGTGCAGGTCGCGCGGGGTGTAGATCGAGTTGTTGGTGAGGACCAGGAAGGGCTTGCCGGATTCGCGGAGCCTCTTGATGAAGGCGTCGGCGCCGGGGATCGGCACGCCTTCGTGGATGAGGACCCCGTCCATGTCGGTGAGCCACGACTCGATGGGCTTGCGGTCTGCCATGTGCGGGTCTCCTGCCTGCGCGGTCCTGCGTGCGCCCCAGCCTAGACAGTGCGGGATCTTGTGGGAACGGCCGTCTCAGCTTCCGGTGGCTTCCTTCCAGGCGTCGATGTAGGAGGTGAGGTTCTCCTCGATGTCGTTCCAGTCGGGTTCGAAGACCTCCACGCCGTCCATCAGCCTGGTGAGGGCGATGGCGTTGGCGTCGGTGGCCTTGACGTCCTGGCGGGCCGCGAAGCCGCCGCCGATCTCGCTGACCTGCCGCTGTGCCTTCTGGCTCAGCAGGTGGTCGAGGAGCTTCTTCCCGTTCTCGGTGTGCGGGGCGTCGGTGACCAGGCCGGCCGCGTAGGGCAGGGCGAAGGTGGTGGGCCTGCCGCCCTCGGGGGCCGGGAACCAGATGCCGAGGTTGGGCATGGACTTGGACTGGGCGTAGTTCATCTGCACGTCGCCGTTGGCGACGAGCAGTTCGCCCTTGTCGACCTTGGGGGCGAGTTTGCCGGTGGAGGCGGACGGGCCGACGTTGTTGGCCTGGAGCTTCTTCAGGTACTCCATGGCGGGCTGCTCGCCGCCGAAGTCGTGCATGGCCTTGATGAGGACGGCGGTGCCGTCGCCGGCGACGCCGGGGGTGGAGTACTGGAGCTTGTTCTTGTACTTCGCATCGAGCAGGTCCTCCCAGGTGGCGGGGGCCTGCTTCAGCTCCTTCCTGTTGTGGACGAAGCCGAAGTAGTTGTTGACGACGGCGGTCCAGGTGCCGTTCGCGGCCTTGTCGGCGCTGCTGACCCGCTCGGCGCCCTTCGGGGCGTACTTCTGGAGCAGGCCCTTGGTGTCGGCCTGCTGGATGAAGGGCGGGAGGGTGACGAGGACGTCGGCCTGCGGGTTGCGCTTCTCGCGGACGGTGCGCTGCACCATCTCGCCGGAGCCGCCTTCGACGTACTCGACCTTGATGCCGGTCTCCTTCTCGAAGTCCTTGAACACCTGGTCGTACCAGCCGTCGCCGTTCTCGCCCTTGAGGCCGTCGGCGCTGTAGACGGTGACGACGTTCTCGTCGGAGGCGGCGGAGGTGCCGGAGCAGGCGGTCAGCGGGACGGCGAGGGCGGTGACGGCGGTGAGCGCGGTGAGCGGCTTGAGGGCGTTCCTGGGCATGGCGAGGTGGACTCCTTGCGTGACGGGACGGGAGGGACGGGAGGGGCTGGTTCAGCGGTAGGAGGCTCTGGTGCGGATCCGGGAGACGGCGAGCAGCACCAGCAGGGTGGCCGCCATGAGGACCACGGCGACGGCGGAGCCGGTGAACAGGGCGCCGCGGTCGGTGGCCGCGTAGACGAGGACGGGCAGCGGGGTCCAGTCGGGCGGGTAGAGCATCATCGTGGCGCTCAGCTCGCCCATGGACAGGGCGAAGCAGAGCCCGGCGGCGGCGGTCAGGGACGGCAGCAGCAGGGGCAGCCTCACCCGCCACAGGACGTACGCCGGTGAGGCGCCCAGTGACGCGGCTGCCTGCTCGTAGGCCGGATCGAGGCGGGTGAGGGCGGCGGACACGGACTGGTGGGCGAAGGCGGTGACCAGCACGGTGTGGGCGATGATCACGATCCAGCGGGTGCCGTTGAGCAGCATCGGCGGCTGGGAGAAGGCGACCAGGGTCGCGAGTCCCACGACGACGGAGGGCACCGCGAGCGGCAGCACGAAGAGGGCGTCGAGCACCTTGCGGTGGCGCTGCTTCAGCGCCGCCGCGGCGAGGGCGGCCCAGGTGCCGGTGGCGAGGGCGAGGAGGCTGGCGGCGATGGCGGTGACCAGGCTGGTGGTGAGCGCCTGGAGGGCTTCGCCGCGGGTGGCGGCCGCGTAGTGGGCGGTGGTGGGGCCGGAGGGCAGTACGCCGGACCAGTTGGTGGCGAAGGAGGCGCCGAGGACCACGAGGAGCGGGAGGGCGAACAGCGGCAGGAAGAGGACGAGGAAGAGCGCCCACACGGCCCACCTCGCTCCGCGGCTATGCACCAGCACGGCGGCTCACCACCCGGTAGAGGCCGTAGAGGCCCACGGAGATCAGGACGTTGACGACGGCGACCACGCAGGCGCCCGGGTAGTCGGACTCCAGGATCGCCTTGCCGTAGACGAGCGTCGGCAGGGTCGTGACGCCCTTGGCTCCGGTGAACAGGACGATGCCGAACTCGTTCAGGCACAGGACGAGGACCAGGCTGCCGCCGGCCGCGAGGGCGGGCAGCGCCTCGGGCAGGATGATGTGCCGGACGATGCGCGGGGCGCGGGCGCCCAGCGAACCGGCGGCCTCCAGCTGCCCGGTGTCGAGTTGCGAGAAGGCGGCGAGCAGCGGGCGCATCACGAAGGGCGTGAAGTACGTGATCTCCGCGAGGAGCACGCCCCAGGGCGTGGTGAGGAACCGGAACGGCCCCTGGGCCGCCCCCGTGACGTCGGTCCACGCGCCGTTGGCCATGCCGACCGTGCCGTAGACGAACAGCAGGGCGAGCGTGATCAGGAAGGACGGGAAGGACAGGAAGACGTCGACGAAGCGGGCCACCGCCTTCGCCCCGGGGAACGGCACGAAGGCGATGACCAGCGCGAGGACGAACCCGAGCACCAGGCATCCGGCGGTGGCGGCGGCGGCCAGCCACACGGTGGTCCACAGGGCGTCCCGGAAGGCGGTGGAGGCGAGGACGTCGGCGTACGGCTCCAGGGAGGTGCCGCCGGTGTCCGGCTGGAAGGACTGCTGGACGACGAGTGCGAGGGGGTAGAGGAAGAAGAGGGCGAGCAGGGCCACGGGCGGCAGGGCCCACAGGTACGCCGTTCTACTCCGCATCGGTGCTCACCCCCGCGGGCAGCAGCACCGCGTCCTCGGGCGCGAAGTGCAGGCTCACCGGCTCCCCGTGCACCGGCGGAGCCTTCAGCTCGCGCAGGTCGGCCATGATCCGGTGGCCGTCCACTTCGACGTACAGGCGGTGCGTCGCGCCCCGCCACTGGATGTCCCGCAGCGTGCCGGTGAGCCGGTTGGGCCCGTCGCCGAGCCCGACCAGATGCGGCCGTACGCACAGGGTGGCCGACGCGCCACGCGCGGCACCCCCCGTGTCCACCTCGATCTCGGCGTCGGCGAAGGAGACCCCGCCGGCGCCCACCGTCACCGGCAGCAGGTTCGCGTTGCCGACGAAGGACGCCGTGAACGCGTTGGCCGGTGCCCGGTACAGCTCGCGCGGGGTGCCGCAGGCCTGGAGGCGGGCCCGGTCCATCACGGCGATCCGGTCGGCGAGGGTGAGGGCCTCGACCTGGTCGTGGGTGACGTACAGGATCGACACGTCGGGCAGTTCGCGGTGCAGGCGGGCCAGTTCGGCGAGCATGCCGGAGCGCAGCTGGGCGTCGAGGGCGGACAGCGGCTCGTCGAGCAGCAGTACGTCGGGCCGGACGGCGAGCGCGCGGGCGATCGCGACGCGCTGCTGCTGGCCGCCGGACAGCTCGCGCGGGTGGCGGCGGGCGTAGGCGCCCATGCCGGTCATGTCCAGTGCCTCGGCGACCCGGGTGCGGATCTGGGCCTTGGGGACCTTGCGGGCCTTCAGCCCGAAGGCGACGTTGTCCGCCACCCGCATGTGCGGGAACAGGGCGTACTGCTGGACGACCATGCCGATGCCGCGCCGGTGCGGGGGCAGGCCGGTGACGTCGCGGTCGCCGAGGAACACCCGCCCGGAGGCGGGCCGGACGAACCCGGCGACCGCCCGCAGCGCGGTGGTCTTGCCGGAGCCGGACGGCCCGAGCAGCGCCATGACCTCGCCGGGTTCGACGGTGAGGTCGAGGGCGTCGAGGACGACGTTGCCGTCGTAGGCGACGGTGACCGAGTCGAAGCGGATGCCGCTGCTTGTGGTGCTCATCAGCCGGCTGCTCCCCGCAGGAGGGCGGGCAGAGCGGCGACGGAGTCCAGCACGTGACTGGCGCCCGCCTCGCGGAAGGCGTCGTCGCCGTGCGCCCCGGTGCGCACCCCGGCGACCAGTCCCGCTCCGGCGCGCACGCCGCTGAGCACGTCGTACGAGGTGTCGCCGACGACGGCGACCTGGCGTACGTCGTCGGCGGCGCCGGTGCTCAGGAAGGCGGTGAGCACCATGTCCGGGTACGGGCGTCCGCGTCCGCCGGCGTCGGCGGGGCACAGCGTGAGCGGCACCAGGTCCTGCCAACCGAGGGCAGCGAGGATGGCGTCCTGGGTGACGCGGGCGAAGCCGGTGCTGAGGACGACGGTGCGGCCGTCGGCGGCCAGCTCCTCGACGGCCTCGCGGGCGCCGGGGACCGGGGCGATGAGGCCGCCGTCGACGAGTTCGCCGTACGCCTGCTCGAAGGCGGTGTTGGCGCGCCGGGCGCGGTCCTCGTCGCCGAACAGGTGCCGGAAGACGGAGATCTTGGACTCGCCCATGGTGGCGCGGACGTAGGCGAGTTTCTCGGCGTGGTCCGGGGTGCCGGGCTCGACGCCCAGTGCGCGGGCGGCGGTGTCGAAGGCGCGCTCGACCAGGCCGCCGTCGGCGACGGTGGTGCCGGCCATGTCGAGGACGACGAGGCGGATGTCGGGGGAGGTCGTGGTCGTCGTGGTCGTCGAGGTCGTCGAGGTCATCAGGGTGCTACCAGCCCAGTTCGTTCGCGGTGGTCTCGGCTATCGCGGGTGAGCAGGTCATGCCGCGCCCGCCGGGCCCGGTGACCAGCCACACGCCCTCGCGCACCCGCTGCCGGTGCACGACGCGGCCCGGGTCGGTGCACTGCGCGTACACCCCGGCCCAGCGGCGGCGGATCCGGGGCAGCGGGCGGCCGAGGAGGGACTCGACGACGCCGGTGAGGTGCTCGTAGGGGTCCTCGACGGTGTCGAAGGCGAAGGGGTGCTCGTACTCGTGGGTGTCGCCGATGGTCAGGCCGCCGTCGGCGCGCTGGACCATCAGCAGCTGCATCCGGTGCTCGGCGGCCGTGGCGGGCTGCGGCTGCCGGGCGTTCAGCTCGTCCAGGGCGGGCGAGCCGTACGCGGGGTAGTAGCGGAAGCTGTCGGCGTCGGCGACCGAGGTGGTGAGCGGTTCGCCGAGCGGGTCGGTCTGCATCATCTGGAGCCGCACCCGGCGCACGGGCAGTTCGGGCCCGGCCAGTTCGCGCACGAGGCCGCCGAGCCAGGCGCCGGTGGCGAGGACGACGACGTCGCCGCGGTGGGTGTCGCCGTGGTCGTCGCGGACGGCGTGTTCGCCGACGACGTCGCGGACCTCGCGGCCGGGCAGGAAGGTGTAGCGCGGGGACCTGCGGAGTTCCGCGCGCAGCGCGAGCTGTGCGGTGCGCGGTTCCACGGCGGCGTCGCGCTCGCAGTACAGCGCGGCGTCGAACGCGCCGCGCAGGGCCGGGTTCAGGGTGCGGGCCTCACCGGCGGTGAGCAGCTTGTGGCCGCGGGCGGCGGCGTCCGGGCGGGCGACGGCCGCCTCGGCGACGGCCAGCTCCAGGTCACCGCGCAGCGGGGTCAGGGAGCCGTTCGGGCGGAAGCCGAGGGCCGGGATCCGGCCGCCGATCTCCTCCCACAGTTCCCGGGCCCGCAGCGCGGTCTCCAGCTCCGCACCGCCCGCGCGGCCACTGACCCAGATCTGGCCGAAGTTGCGCAGCGAGGCGCCCCGGGCCTCGGTCTCGCGCTCGATCTGTACGACCTCGTGGCCGCGGTTCACTGCGTGCCAGGCGTGCATGGTTCCCACCACGCCGGCTCCGACGACTATCACTCTCACGACCGCCACGCTCCTTGGCATCGGGGAACCGGAGGAATCCGGCCGACGACGAGAGCGTGAACTGGTCATCACGTTTGGGCTAGACCCGTTATCTTTTCGTTATGCGCACGGGTGCTCGGCAGGTGGTGTCTTTCAGCCGCGCAGGTGGGTGGTGAAGGAGAAGCGGTCGCCGCGGTAGAGCGTGCGCACCCGCTCCAGCGGGCGGCCCTCCGTGTCCCGGGAGACGCGGTGGATGAGCAGCATCGGGAGGGCCGGCGGGGTGCCGATGAGCAGGGCCTCGCGCGGGGTCGCGAGGACGGTCTCGATGCGTTCGTCGGCGTCCCCGAAGGCGATGTCCTGGGCGGCGAGGTGGGCGTAGAAGGACGAGTCGGGGTCGAAGGCGGTGTCGAGGCCGGGGACGCGGGCCACGGCGACGTACGTGCTCTCCAGCCCGACCCGTTCGTCGTCCGCGAGCAGGACGCGCTCCAGGTGCCAGACGGGCTCCCCGCGCGTGAGGCCGGTCTCGGCGGCGAGCGCGTCCGGGCAGGGGAAGCGGTCGAGGGTGACGAGCGCACGGCCGGGGGTACGCCCCTGGCGCCGGACGCCCTCGGTGTAGCTGGCCAGGGACAACGGCTGCGCCAGCTTGGGTCCGGCCACGACGGTGCCGCGTCCCCGGCGGCGCAGCTTGCCCTCCAGGAGGAGTTCCCGCAGGGCCTGCCGCACGGTCTCGCGGGCGACCCCGTAGCGCTCGGACAGGTCCCGCTCGGTGGGGATGGCGCTGCCCTCCCCCAGCTCTCCGACGAGACGGTCGATCCGCGCCTTGACGGCGTAGTACTTCGGCACGCGCCCGTGCTCGGGGATCCCGGAGCGGACGGGGGCCCCGGGGGCCTGGTCGTTCGGATAGTCCACGGAGGGATGTTCGCAGACCCGGGTGACGCGCCTCCCGCCCCGGCGAGTTCACGGGCCCCGGGGACGCGCGGTCCGGCGGTCCGGGCGGCGACGGTGCGGGCGGGGGCGGTCAGCCGCCGTTGCCGTGGAAGAGGGGGGCGAGCAGCAGTTGGGCCGCGCCCTCCGCGACGCCGCGCGGCCCGCCCGGCGCGAGCCGCACCGGTACGGCGCCGTCGTGACCGCCCTCGCGCCGGGCGCGGGCGTCGAGGACCGCGCCGACACCGTGGACGAAGGCCTCGGGCGCGGCGGCGACGGTACGGCCGCCCAGCAGCACCTGGTCGATGTCCAGCAGCCCGGCGAGGTTCGCGGCGCCCGCGCCGAGCACCCTCGCCGCCTCCGCGAGGTCCCCGCGGGCGACGGCGGCGAGGCACAGGGCCTCTATGCAGCCCCGGGCGCCGCAGGTGCAGGGCGGCCCGTCGAGCTGGACGACCTGGTGCCCGAACTCCCCGGCGCCGGTCCGGGCGCCCCGGTGCACGCCGCCGCCGAAGACGAGCCCGGCGCCGAGTCCCGTACCGAGGTGCAGATACGCGAAGGAGCCGGCCTCGGCGCCCGCGCCGGCCCCGCCGCCCCCCTCGTGTCCCGCGCCGCCGACCGCGAGGCCGAGCGCCGCCGCGTTGGTGTCCTTGTCGACGACGACCGGCACGCCCAGCCGCCGCTCCAGCGCGTCCCGCAGCGGGTAGCCGTCCCACTCCGGGAAGCCGGTGACCCGGTGCAGCACGCCGCGCACATGGTCGAGCGGTCCCGGGAGGGCGGCCCCGAGCCCGAGGAGGGTGGGAGCGGCGGCGAGAGCACCGCCCGGCGGCCGAGCGCCCGCGCCCCGCGGGACGGCAGGCGTCGGCCCCTCCGCCGCCAGCCCCTCCGCCGCGAGTTCCTCCGCCGCCCGCGCCACCCCCGCCAGCACGGTCTCCGCGCCCGCGCCCAGGTCCAGCGGGGCGCGCCGCTCCGCCACCACGGCGCCGTCGAGGTCGACCAGCACCGCACGCAGCTCGTCGCGGTCCAGGTGGACGCCGACGGCGTGGCCCGCCCCGGGCACCAGGCGCAGCACCGTGCGCGGCTTGCCGCCGGTGGACGCGCGGCGTCCGGCCTCGGCGGCCAGGCCCTCGCCCCGGAGCCGGGCGGTGATCTTGCTGACCGCCTGCGGGGTGAGCCCGGTGCGCTCGGCGAGCTCCAGCCGGCTGATCCCCTCGGCACCGGCGCCGCGCAGCAGGCCGAGCACCAGGGCGGTGTTGTGGCTGCGCAGGGCGAGCAGATTGGCGCCGCCCGCCGAGCCCCGCATGCCGCCGCCCGCCGAGCCCCGCGTGTCGCCGCCGATCGTCCTGTTCACACCCCCATTGTCTCCGGCGCTTGCACTTTGGCAACACCGTTGCGAAAGTGGACGCATGACTGCTACCCCTCCCGGCACTCCCCCGCTGCGCGTCGGCCTCGTCGGCTACGGCCTCGCGGGCTCCGTCTTCCACGCCCCGCTGATCGCCGCCACCGAGGGCCTGACCCTGGACACGGTCGTCACCTCGAACCCGGAGCGGCAGCAGCAGGCCCGCGCCGAGTTCCCGGACGTGCGCACCGTCGCGGGCCCGGACGAGCTGTTCGACCGGGCCGCCGAGCTGGACCTGGTCGTCGTCGCGTCCCCGAACAAGACGCACGTACCGCTCGCGACCCGGGCCCTGGAGGCCGGTCTGCCGGTCGTGGTGGACAAGCCGGTGGCGGGCACGGCGGCCGAGGCACGTGCGCTGGCCGCCCTGGCCGAGGAGCGCGGCCTGCTGCTCTCCGTCTTCCAGAACCGCCGCTGGGACAACGACTTCCTCACCCTGCGCGAGCTGCTCGCCGAGGACGCGCTGGGCGACGTGTGGCGCTTCGAGTCCCGCTTCGAGCGCTGGCGGCCGAAGCCGAAGGGCGGCTGGCGTGAGTCCGGCGACCCGTCGGAAATCGGCGGTCTCCTGTACGACCTCGGCAGCCACGTCGTCGACCAGGCCCTGGTCCTCTTCGGCCCGGTCACGCAGGTGTACGCCGAGTCCGTGGTCCGGCGGGCGGGCGCGGCGGCGGACGACGACACGTTCCTCGCGCTCACGCACGCGAACGGCGTCCGCTCCCACCTCTACGTCTCCTCCACCGCCGCCCAGCTCGGCCCCCGCTTCCGGGTGCTCGGCTCGAAGGCGGGCTACGTCAAGCACGGCCTCGACCCGCAGGAGGCGGCGCTGCGCGAGGGCAAGCGGCCGGGTCCCGGCTGGGGCGAGGAGGACGAGTCGCTGTGGGGCCGCATCGGTGCCGGGGAGTCCCCGCTGACCGGCGGCGGACAGGTGGCGGCGACCGTCGCGGGCGACTACCCCGCGTACTACGCGGCGGTGGCGAAGGCCCTGCGTGAGGGCGGCCCGAACCCGGTGGACGCGCTGGAGGCGGCCGCCGCCCTGGACGTGCTGGAGGCGGCCCGCCGGTCCGCCCGCGACTCAGTGGTGGTGTCCCTGTGAGCACCGCACCGACGCCGCCCACCGTCGCGGAGCTGGAGGAGCAGGAACGCCGCCTGGTCTTCCGCCGGTTCACGAACGACGACGCGTGGGCGCTGGGCTCCCTGCTCGTCGAGCTGGCCCGGGAGCGCGAGGCCCCGGTCGCCATCGACATCCACCGTGCCGGACAGCAGCTCTTCCACGCCGCACTGCCCGGCTCGGCCCCCGACAACGACGCCTGGATCGCCCGCAAGCGCCGCGTCGTGGAGCGGTACGGCGCGGCCTCGTACCTGGTCGGCTCGCGTTTCCGGGCCAAGGGCACGAGCTTCGAGGAGTCCTCGCGGCTCGACCCCGACGTGTACGCGGCACACGGCGGCTCCTTCCCCCTCACCGTCGCCGACGTCGGCGTCGTGGGCGCGGTGACGGTCTCCGGGCTGCCGCAGGTGGAGGACCACCGGCTGGTCGTCGAGGCGCTGGAGCGGTTCCTGGGCGAGTAGCCCGACCGGCCCCGGGCGGCGCGCCGGGCGGCGTGGTCGGGGAATCAGCGGTGGGTACCCGTGGTTGGCAGGCAGACACGCAGGTTGATCACGGTGCCCACCGGAGGGATCGCAAGCGATGAACGAGGCGACGGCTCCCCTGAAGGAATCGGTCGGACGGTACGGCGTCTGGAGCGGCGCGTTGCGCGCGGAGGATCCGGAGGGCGCGGCGGAACGCGCCGAGGCCGCCGCCGAGCTGGAGCGGCTCGGCTACGGCGCCCTGTGGCTCGGCGGCAACAGCGCCGCCCGGCACGCCGCCCCGCTGATCGGGGCGACCGAGCGGATCGTGGTCGGCACCAGCATCCAGAGCATCTGGGAGCACAAGGCGTCCGAGGCGGCGGCGGGCTTCGCCGAGCTGGAGGTGTCCCACCCGGGCCGCTTCGTGCTCGGCCTCGGCGTGAGCCACGGCCCGCGTGTGGAGGGGTACCGCCGCCCGTACTCGACGATGGTCGGCTACCTGGACGAGCTGGACCGGGCCGGGATGCGCTCCGGGCACCGGGTGCTGGCAGCGCTCGGCCCGAAGATGCTGGACCTGTCCCGGGACCGGGCGGCGGGCGCGATCCCGTACCTGGTCACCCCGGAGCACACCGCGCAGGCCCGCGAGCGGCTCGGCGAGGGCCCGCTGCTGGCCCCCGAGTTCAAGGTCGTCCTCGACTCCGACCCGTCCCGCGCCCGTGCGACGGCCCGCGCCTACCTCGCCGCGTACCTGAGGCTGCCGAACTACACGAAGAACTTCCTGAACCTCGGCTTCACGGACGACGACGTGACCGGCGGCGGCAGCGACCGCCTCGTCGACGCCGTGTTCGCCTGGGGCGACGAGGCCACGATCCGCGCCCGCATCGACGCCTTCCACGCCGCGGGCGCCGATCACGTGGCCCTCCAGCTGGTGCAGGACGACATGTCCCGCCTCCCGAGGGAGGGCTGGCGCCGGCTCGCCGCGCTGCTGGCGTGACGGCGGGCGCGGGTGAGGTGAACGCGCGAACGCCGGCCGCGGGGTGAGATCCCCGCGACCGGCGTGGTGTGCGTCCGGGTCGCGCCGCCGCTACTTGGTTCCGTAATCGGAGCCGTAGCCGGAGCCCGAGCCGTACCCGCCGTCGTGCCCGCCGTCGCCCTCGTGGTCGCCGCCGTCGCCGTAGCCGCCGTAGCCGCCGTGGCCGTCGTCGCCACCGTCGCCGCCGCCGTCGTCGCCCTCGCGCTCGTTGTCGATCCGCACGGTGACGCCGTCCTCGGCGTTCGCCTCGGTCACCCTGATCGGGCCGGTCACCGGGTCGGCGGGCAGCTCGTACCCCTCGGGCACGGCGGTCTCCCGCAGGTAGTACGACCCGGGTTCGAGGTCCTCGAAGACACAGCCGCCGTCAGCGCCGGTGGTGCAGTCCCCGGTCAGGGTGTCGGCGTTGTCGCCGGAGGTCTGGAGACCGGCCAGCCCGTTGGTCTCCTCCCACAGCTCGAACTCCGCGCCGGCCAGCGGCTCGCCGTTCCCCGCGTCGGTCTTCTCCACCTCGATGGAGCCCTCGTCGTCGGGTCCGGGCGGACCGGGCTCGTCCTCGGCGGTGTTCTCCGCCTCGACCTGCACGCCTTCGTCGAGGTTCCCCTCGGTCAGCACCAGCGGGCCGAAGACGTTCGGGTCGGGCAGCTCGTAGCCGTCCGGCGCGGCCGTCTCACGCCAGTAGTACGTACCGGCCTCCACCGTCCGCGCGCACCGCCCCAGGGCGCCGGTCACGCAGTCGCCGCCCACCTGCGTGTCCGGGCCGGCGCCGTCGGTCTGGAGACCGTCGACGCCGTTGGTCTCCTCCCACAGCTCGAAGACCGCTCCCGGCAGCACGGCGCCCGACTCGGCGTCGATCTTCCTGATCCGCACCTGTCCGGTCTCAGGGCCGGTCTCGCCGCCGGCGGTGTTCTCGGCCTCGACCCGCACGCCGCCCTCGGCGTTGTCGTCCGTCAGGACCAGCGGGCCGAAGACGTTCGGGTCGGGCAGTTCGTAGCCGTCGGGTGCGGCCGTCTCACGCCAGTAGTACGTGCCGGTCGCCACCGTCCGGGTGCACTCGCCGTCGGTGTCCGTCGTGCAGACGTCACCCACCTGCGTGTCCGGGTCGGCCCCGTCGGTCTGCAGGCCGTCGACCCCGTTGGTCTCCTCCCACAGCTCGAACTCCGCCCCGGCCAGCGCGTCCCCGCTCTCCGCGTCGGTCTTGACGACCTGCACCTGCCCCGTCACCGGACCGGGCTCGTCCTCGGGGGTGTTCTGCGCCTCGACCTGCACCCCGCCCTCGGCGTTGTCCTCGGTCAGCTCCAGCGGGCCGAAGACGTTCGGGTCGGGCAGCTCGTAGCCGTCGGGCACGGCCGTCTCACGCCAGTAGTACGTACCGGTCGCCACGGTCTGCGCGCAGATGCCGTCGGTGTCCGTCGTGCAGACGTCACCCACCTGCGTGTCGGGGTTGGCGCCGTCGGTCTGGAGGCCGTCGACCCCGTTGGTCTCCTCCCACAGCTCGAACTCCGCCCCGGCCAGCGCGTCCCCGCTCTCCGCGTCGGTCTTCTCGACCCGTACCTCACCCGTCACGGGGCCCGGGCCGGGGCCGGGAGGTTCGTCACCGCAGTCCGGCAGGTCGCCGTTGAACGGGTAGGCGTGGAACTCGACGCCCGTCTGCTCGCTGGTGTGGGTGATGGAACCGCTGCTGAAGAAGCGCCCGTTGATGCCGGGCAGCGACACCGTGGACATGGAGTTCTGCGGTCCGACCAGCACGCTGCCCTGGAACTGGCCGGTGCCGACGAAGTTCGCCGTGGTGGCGTCGGGGAAGTTCCACAACAGACGCTCGCGGTAGGCGTTGAGCGGGTCGGTGTCGTCGGCGATGCCCCCGCTGTAGGTGTTGATGGTGCGCTCGGAGCCGAGCATGTTCACCAGGACGGTCGCGTCGTCCGGGATGTTCTCGAAGACGATCCCCTGCTGCCCGCCGGAGGCACTGGCGAGGTCGAAGTCCACGTTGAACACCTGGATCGCGGACGTGCCGTCGCCGGTGAACACGGTCTGGTAGCCCTGGTTGACGGCCGTGCCGGTGGCGGTCCGGAGCTCGCCGTCCACCCGGGCGTAGCACTGGCTGGCCACGGTGAGCTGGTCGCGCAGCGCGAGATAGGGGTCGGCGGCGTCCGGGTCGTGTTCGAGGTCGCCGGTCACGGTCCCGGTCACCGTCCCGCCGTAGCGGACGACACCGCCGTCGGCGAGCAGCCGCTGCCCCGGGGCGACCGTGATGTTGTTGCCGGTGGTCAGGAAGTCCGCGCCGTCCGGCGGCGGCACGCGTGAGCCGACGCCCGCGATGCCGATGTCGTAGACGGCGCTGCCGCCCTCGCTCTTGTTCATGTCGAAGTCGTCGAGGACGACGACCCGGCCCTCGGCCTCGGCGGCCCGTCCGCGGACGCGGAAGTCGTCACCGGCGAAGACGTTGATGGCGTTGTCCCGCCCGGCGAACGGGCCGTTGTTGATCTCGGGGAACTCGTCCGGGCACAGCGGCCCGGCACACGGCCCGAGTCCGCCGGGCAGCGGGGCGGCCTGCGCCTGCGAGGCCCCCGCCCCGACGACCAGGACGGGTGCGAGGCCCGCCACGAGGGCGCAGGCCAGCCCGGTCCGGCCCAGGCGGGGCCGGAGGGCGGCCACGCGTTGTCTGATGGAGTGCATGGCCCACAGGCTTCACGTGGGTGGCCCGTGTCCCCCGGACAACATTCGCGTGCCGGACGACCGTCACACGAACGGGCCCGGCACGGGCACCCACCTGGCTCGCCGTCGGCACGGGCGGGCGGGCCACCCGCCCTCGCCGCCGGAGCGGGCGGGCCACCCGCGCCGACGGACCCGCGCTCAGGCCCCCTTGAGTTCCTGCCGCTGCCGCCCCAGCCCCTCGACCTCCAGCTCGACCACGTCCCCGGCCCGCAGGTAGGGCTTCGGTTCGGGCTGCCCCATCGCCACCCCGGCCGGCGTCCCGGTGTTGATGACGTCGCCGGGGCGCAGCACCATGAACCGGCTGACGTACCGCACGACCTCCCCCACGGGGAAGATCTGCTCCGCGGTCGTCCCGTCCTGCCTCAACTCGCCGTTCACCCACAGCCGCAGCGACAGCCGCTGCGGGTCGGCCACCTCGTCGGCGGTCACCAGCCACGGGCCCAGCGGGTTGAACGTCTCGCAGTTCTTGCCCTTGTCCCAGGTGCCGCCGCGCTCGATCTGGAACTCCCGCTCCGACACGTCGTGCGCGACCGCGTACCCCGCGACACACGCGAGCCCCTCCTCCGCCGACTCCAGGTAGCGGGCGGTGCGTCCGATGACGACCGCCAGCTCGACCTCCCAGTCGGTCTTGGTGGAACCGCGCGGCACGAGCACCGTGTCGTGCGGTCCGACCACCGTGTCCGGCGCCTTGAAGAAGACGACCGGCTCGGCGGGCGGCTCGGCCCCGGTCTCGCGGGCGTGGTCGTGGTAGTTCAGCCCGATGCACACGATCTTGCCGATGCGTCCCACCGGCGGCCCGACGCGCAGCCCGGTGCCGTCCAGGGCGGGCAGCTCACCGGCCTCGGCGGCGGACCGGATCCGGCCGAGCGCGCCCTCGTCGGCCAGCAGCTCGCCGTCGATGTCCGTCACGACGCCCGACAGGTCTCGCAGGGTCCCGTCGGCGTCGAGCAGCGCGGGCCGCTCCGACCCCGCCGTACCGACTCGCAACAGCTTCATGATCCCCAACTCCTCGATCGCGGGCAGCCCGCCCGACGCCGCGCGACCCGGGTGCGGCAGCGACGCGACAGCCGTCGGAGGACTGGTCGATCCTCCAAGGCCGGGTTCCACTCCGCAATACCCCGTTCACGTACTGGACCGTAGGCAGGCACCGGACCTGCCCGTGTTCAGCGGTAGAGCACGGCCCGCTCGACGGCGCTCCACGTCGTGCTGGTGACGACGTACAGCGCGGCGGCCAGCGGCACCACGGCCACGGTGACCAGGGTGAAGAAGGACATGAAGGGCATGACCCTGGTGATCGCGCCGACCCCCGGCACGGCCTCGGCGTCACCGGCGGGCAGCACCGGCCGGTCGGCCATCGTCCGCCGGGTGAGCCGGTAGCTGAAGGTGGCGACCCCGGCGACGACCGCGAACAGCGCCACGTACACGAGTCCGGCCCCGCCGAGGAGCCCGCCGTCCCCGAACGCGTCGGCCCACCGCCCGCCGAGCGGGGCGGCCAGCAGCCGGTGGGAGAGGAGTCCGTTGGCCTCGCCGCCGATCGTCGAGCTGGAGAAGAGGTGGTAGAGCAGGAAGAAGGCGGGGATCTGGCACAGGCTGGGCAGGCACCCCGACAGCGGGGACACCTTCTCCTCGGCGTGCAGTTCGAGCACGGCCCGCTGGAGCTTCTCGGGGTTCTTCGCGTGCTTGCGGCGCAGTTCGGCGATGCGCGGCTGGAGTCGGGTGCGCGCCTTCTGCCCGCGGGCGGCGGCCCGGGACAGCGGGTGTACGAGGAGCCGTACGAGGGCGGTGAACAGGACGATGGCGGCGGCCGCGGCGGAGGCGCCGAACAGCGGCTGGAGCAGGTCGGCGAGGTGCTCGACCAGGCTGGCGAAAACGGACATGGGTGGGTGAGCCCTCCGAGGGTCTCGTCGTGCCGGGCAAGGGGATTGCGGCATGACGACACGCCCCGCGCGGGGGTGGCTTCCGGGAGGCTTCGGGGACTTCGGGAACTGCGGGGACTTCGGGTGAAGCCGGAAGTGTGAAGCCGGAAGTGTGAAGCCGGAAGTGTGAAGCGTGAAGCGGGCAGCCTGCCCTACGCGGTGGTCGCCTAGAGGGCGTGTCCGGGCGCTCGGGGCCGGCGGCGGCCGGGGGCGTCGGGATCGCGTTGGGGCAGGAAGGCCGTACGCAGGTCCCGGTCCCTGATGGCCGTGCGCACCCGCGTGGGTGGCACGGCGGGCGCGCAGCGGGCGGCGATGACGGCGCACACGGCGAGCGCGGAACCGGCCGCGGCGGTCGCGGCGAGCGCGACGGTGACGGAGAGGCTGCCGACGTCGACGAGCGCGACGGGCAGGAGGACCAGCAGCAGGACGAAGAGGGGGCGGAGCACCGGGCGGAGCACCGGGGCGACGGCCCGGCGGTTCCGGTTCGTCGGCGGCATCGGCAACTCCTCCTCCCGCGCGCGTGTTTGTCCCAGTTATACAGGACGCTGCTGTGCGGGCCCCGGCTCGGTCTCGATCGGCTGGAGCAGCCGCCGGGGACCGAGCAGTGCCCGGCTGACCGGGTCCGCCGGGTCGGGGGCGAGTCCGGGGCCCGGCCGCATGTCGATGTCGCGCACGGCGACCAGGGCCCCGCAGGTGGGGCAGGCGCCGTAGGGACTGAGTTCGGTGCCGCAGTCGGCGTGCCAGAAGGTGCGCATCGGCTCGCCGCCGAGCTGCTCGCGCCCCCAGATGCCGAGCGCGCGCAGGGCGGGCCACAGCGCGATGCCGCGGTCGGTGAGGACGTACTCGTCCCGGGGCGGCGACTCCTGGTACCTGCGCTTCTCCAGGATTCCCTCGGCGGTGAGCGCCTGGAGGCGGTTGGCCAGGACGGCGCGCGGGATGCCGAGGTGGACGAGGAAGTCGTTGTAGCGCCGGACGCCGTAGAGCGCGTCGCGGATCACCAGCAGCGTCCACCGCTCGCCGACGACCTCCAGTGCGCGGGCGATCGAGCACTCCTGCGTCGCGTAGTCCTTGCCCAGTGCCATGCCGTCCACTGTAGCCACTTTTCGCCACTAGGTTCATTCACCGAACCAGCGATGCTAGGTTGGGCCGTCCCGACTCAGTTCATTGACCGAACCAACCTGGAGCGGACGGCCAGCCATGACCGAGACCGGCACGGACTCCCCGACGACCCCGACGACCCCGAGCACCGAGACCACCGCGGCCACCGGGACCCCGGCGAACACGGCCGCCGCCGCTCCCCCACCGGAACGGGCCTCGCCGCCCCCGCACCCGGGCCGCACCCTCGCGCTGACCAGCGCCGCGACCGCCGTGGCACTGATGACGTACACCGCGCCGCTCGTCACGCTCCCCGAGACGGCCGCCGCCCTGCACACCCCGCTGTCCGCCCAGGCCTGGCTGATCAACGGCACCCCGCTCGGCCTGGCCGCCCTCCTCCTGGTGGCCGGCAGCCTGGCCGACGACTACGGGCGCCGCCGGCTCTTCGTCTCCGGCACGCTGGCCCTCGGCATCACCACCGTCCTGGGCGCGTTCGCGTCCACGACCTGGCTGTTCACGCTCACCCGCATCGCACAGGGCGCGGCGAGCGCGGCGCTCCTGGCCAGCAGCCTCGGCCTGCTCGTGCACGCCTTCCCCACCCCGGCCGGGCGGCTGCGCGCCACCGGAGTGTGGGGCGCCTTCGTGAGCGGCGGGATAGCCGTGGGTCCCGTACTCGTCGGCGCGATCCCCGACTGGCGGCTGGCATACGGCGTCCTCGGCGCCGCCGCGCTGGTGGTGGCGGGGCTCGGCACGCGGGCCCTGTCGGAGTCGCGATCGCCGCGCGAGGGCCGGCCGGACTTCGCCGGGGCGCTGACGTTCGGACCGGCGCTGGTCGCGCTGGTGGCCGCGCTGACGCTGGGCCGGGACGGGTGGCTGCGGGCGCCGGTGGGTCTGCTGCTGGCGGCGACCGTGCTCCTCGGCGCCCTGTTCGTCGTACTGGAGCGCCGCGCGGCCACCCCCATGATCGACCTGTCGCTGCTGCGCCGCCCGCTCTTCCTGGCGTCCTCCGCGGGCGGACTGTTCACGGGCCTGTCGGTGATCGGCCTGTTCAGCTTCCTGCCGACGGTGCTCCAGCGGGCGCTCGGCCTGTCCCCGATGGACACGGCCCTGCTCTCCCTGGTCTGGGCCGGTCTCGCCTTCGCGGTGGCCCTCCAGGCCCGCCGCATCGCCCACCGCGTCCCGCCCCGCCACCAACTGGTCGTCGGCTTCGCCCTGCACGCGGTCGGCGTCCTGACCATGCTCGGCGCGATCGGCGCGGGCTCCTGGGCCCGGCTGCTGCCCGGCCTGGTGGTGGCGGGCGTGGGCAGCGGCCTGCTGAACGCCGCGCTGCCGCTGCTCGCGGTGGAGTCGGTACCGGCGGCCCGCGCGGCGATGGGCTCGGGCGCGCAGCAGACGTTCCGCTACATCGGCTCGTGCGCCGGGGTCGCCCTGACCATCGCGATCGCGACATCGGCGGGCAGCCCGGGGGCGGGCACGGACGTGGCGCTGTGGGTGTCGGCGGGGCTGGCGGTGGCGGCGGCAGTGCTGGTGGGGACGCTGCGGGAACGCCACTGACCGGCGACACGGGCTGCGGCGCAGGCCACGGTGCAGGCCGCGGAGCAGGCCACGGCGCGAACCCGGGCGGGCACCGGCGTCGCCCGGCAGGGGGCGGCAGGGGGGCGGCAGGGGACGGCAGCGCCCGGCGGGCCTCGGCGGCGCCGTTCCCCCCGTCCTCCGGCCCCCCGCGCGGCTGACCCTTGTCACCTCACGGCAGTACGGTGTCCCCCATGCGCCCCGACACGCCCGCCGAAAACGTCGACCACGCCGCCGAGGCGGCCCGCCTGGAACGCACCGCCGGCCTCTATCCCGAGGACGCCGAGGCCCTGCTCCTGCGCGCCGCCGCCCACCTGGAACTGTCCGGCGACCGCCCCGCCGCGACGAAGCTCTACGACCACCTGCTGTCCTCCGAGACGTCCGTCCCTCTGGACAACCCGTCCCTGGTCCGCGCCCTGAAGGCGTCGAACCTCTGGGAGTACGACCACGAGGCGGAGGCCAGGGCGATCATCGACGGCGTGCGGGCGGCGGCGCCGCGCGACCCGGCCCCCTGGGTGATCGCGGCCGAGGCCCTGGAGTCCCACGACGAGCTGGAGGCGGCGCACGAGACGTTCACGGAGGGCGCCCGCCTCCTCCTGACGGACGTACCGGAGCCCCCGTACGCCACACACCCCCTCCTCTACGGCCGCCACCGCGTCCGCCGCATGCTGGGCCTGGCCCACGACGAGTGGGACACCCTGGCCGACACCCTGCACTCGATGCCGGTCTCGCTGGACGAGCTGCACGACCCGAAGCGCGTCTGGTCCCTGGGCTCGGACAATCCGGCGGACCTGGAGGCGGAGCTCCTCCGGCTGCGCGCCGAGCTGGGCGCCTACCGCGAGGCGCTGTCCCGCCCCTTCCCGGTGGCCATGCTCCACTGGCCGGCCGCCGAACTGACGGAACTGATCGAGGCGTACCCGGCCCTCGCCTCCGAGTACCCGACCTACGAGGACCACCTGGCGTCGATAGAGGCGGCCCTGCGCGAACTGGCCTCCTCGGGCACCCCGAACCTGGGCGTGGTCCCGGGCACGGTCCCCTCCTACGAGGCCTTCGCGGCGTCGGAGGGCACGTCCCCGGCCGACCCGGTCCTGCTCCCGCAGTACGCGACGACGCTGGCGGCCCGGGGACTCGCGGTGGCGTGGCCGCCGCAGCGCGGGGCGGATTGCTGGTGCGGGTCGGGGCGGTCGTACGGGGAGTGCCACGGCCGGTAGGAAACCGGCGCCGGGGCCGATGAGTTCCGGCGCCGTCGTCCGTCTACAGATGCGAGAGCCTCACCGACAGCGGGCGAGGCGCCGCCACCGAGGAGACAAGACGACATGAGCACCGACCAGACGCCCACCGCGGCGGGCAACGGCTTCTCCTACACCCTCACCCGCACCCTGGACGCCCCCGCGGCACAGGTCTGGCAGGCGTGGACCACCCCCGACCAGTACGCCCAGTGGGCCTACGCCGTCCCCGGCTCCGTGGAGATGGACGTCCGCCCCGGCGGCACCTGGAAGGCCACGATGCGCACGCCGGACGGTGCGGAATTCCCCCTGACCGGCTCCTACATCGAGGTCGCCGAGCACCGCGCCCTGACCATCGGCATGGACGTCCCGGGCCGCCCGGACCCGGCGAGGATGACCATGGAACTCGCGGAGGAGGGCCCCCGCAACACCGTGATCACCCTGCGCCAGACCTGCGACACGGCGGAGGAGCGGGACGGCGCGGAGCAGGGCAGCGGGATGCTGCTGGACGGTTTGACGGGGTTCCTGGCGGCCGGGGCACGGGACTGACCACGTCCCCGCCCGGGACCGCGACAACCCGGCAACCCGGCCGCGGTCAGCCGCGGCGGGCCCGCCAGAGCCAGGCCGACGTACCGGCCACGACGGCGAGCACCACCAGGTTGGCCACGAGGGCCGGGGTGTCGCCCGCCGGGGCGACGGTGGTCTCCCGCCAGACGATCCCGGCCACGGTCGGGGCGACGAGGGCCAGCACCACGCCGACGACCTTCCGGACCGGGGTCCAGTGCACCGAGGTGCACAGCAGCACCCCGCCGGCGATGCGGATCAGACCGCTGCACAGCGCCAGCCCGGGAACGTCGGGGAGGAGCGTCGTGACGAGGTACGGCAGCGTCAGCATCAGCAGCGGCACCAGCGGGTGCACCCTGCCGCGCCGCACGGGCGGGACCGCACCGCCGAGGGCCGGGGCCGCCCCGGCACCACCGCTCCCCGCCTCGGCCAGCGCCGTCGCCGCGATCGTACGGGGGTCCCCCAGCTCCGCCAGGATCTCGCCGGGCGCGGCGTCGGGACGATCGGCGCGGGTCACGTCGATGTGCTCGGCGAGGTCGGCGAGGAGCTCCTGCCGCCGGTCGGCGGGGAGCGCGGCGGCCTCGCGCTCGACGGCACCGAGGTAGTCGCGCACGAGGTCGGCGGGGGACGTGGGGGTCTTCATGCGAGGTCTCCGGCAGAGGTGTGCGGGGTGGTCAGGAACCCGTCGACGGCGTCGCGGAAGCCGGGCCAGACGTGGGTGAACTCGTCCAGCGCGGCCCGGCCGGTGGCGGTGAGCGCGTAGTAGCGGCGGGGCGGGCCGGAGGCGGACTCCTGCCAGGTGGTGGTGACCAGGTCCTCGCGGCGGAGCCGGGAGAGCAGCGGGTAGACGGTGCCCTGACTGGTGGCCAGCGCCCCGGACTCCTCCAGCGCGTGCAGAAGCTCCACGCCGTACCGGGGACGGTCCCGCATCAGGGCGAGCACGCAGTACTCCAGCACACCCTTGCGCAGCTGGGCGGCTGCGCGGGCCTGCTTGGCCGGATCACCTGGTTCCATGCAAAGCAAGATACCAGGCAGAACAAGCCGTGGACCACGGGCCCCGGGGACGCTGGGACGCTGGGACGCTGGAACGCCGGGCCCAGCTCAGTTGATGATCTCGGCGCGCCCTTCCAGACGCATCGCATCCAGCCGCTCTCGCCACATCCGGAGGGCTTCGGGCGTCTGCCGCGTCCAGTCGACGACTTCGCCGACGACCCGGAGCGGCTCCGTACTCCGGTAGGAGCGGGTGGGATTGCCGGGGAACTTCTTGTCGGTCACGTTCGGGTCGTTCTCGAACTCCCCGGTCGGCTCGACGGCGTACACCCGCGGCTCCCCGTCCCCGGCGGCAAGCTCGGCGGCGAGCCCCGCACCGTCACGCAGCGCGGTGAAGTAGATGTGGTTCATCAGGATCTCGGGCCGGTAATTCGACGGGAAACCGGCGGTGAGGTGATCTCCGACCCGCAGGTCGGCCTTCGTACCGTGGAAGAACGGCCCCTCGTCCAACACCTCGTCCATTGCGGCAGATTACCAACCCGGACCGCCGAGCCCCCGGGACAACTCGGACGCAGCGCGCATCCTGATCGCCGTCACCAACGAGGCCATGCGTCGACGTTCGACTTCCTGGTGCTCCTGGCTACCGCGGGCAATGCTCGATGTACTCCTCGTACAAGGATGGCCGGCACAATGGCAGCGTGCCCCAGCCGGTCCCCTCCTCCGTCTCCGTGTCCGCCCGCATGAGCCGCCACTTGCAGGACCAGGGGTGGACGGTACTTCGATTTTGGAAGCACGAGGCGCCGGAGGACGTGGCGAACCGGGTCAGCAAATCCCTGACCGACGCCGCCGTTCCCGTCCCAGGATTCACACCGGGCGGGCTTTGAAAGATCCCCCTTCCGATCGGTCGGCTCACCCCTCGTGTCAGTGGCTCCTGCTAGAACTGCATCCACAACAACATGGTGGGGAAAGGGGTCGGGGTGGAGCAGCCGGTCGCGGGGGTCTACGAGCAACTGGTCACGGATCGCGTGCGCGGTGAACTGGAGCGTCTTGAGGCCGCGGGCTGGAAGGCCATCGACGCCGAGGTCGGCGCAGAATCGTCACCTCATGTGCTGGCCCGCCACGTCGGCGACATAGTGGCTCACCACCTCAACCAGCTCCGGCCCGAACACCGAGTTCCCTTCGCCAACCGCGTCCTCGAGTCGCTGGCGGCAGAGGTCGGCGGGCAAGGCGGCGCCGAGCCCGTCAGCGCCATCGTCGAGGGCCCCAGGCAGTTGCTGGCTCTGGCGGAGCAGGAGGCACCGGGCGCCTATGCGATCCGTCCGCTCACGCCCCTTTCCGAGACCTCGCTTCTCACCAACTCCCCCGAGGACCTGAACCTGGGCTCGGAGTTGCGGGCCGAGTTGGCCACTGCGGATCGGATCGACCTGCTCTGTGCCTTCGTGAAGTGGTACGGCATCCGCGTGCTGGAGGATTCACTCCTGGCGGCCAAGGAGCGGGGCGTCCCTATCCGGATCATCACCACGACCTACATGGGTGCCACGGACCGGCGTGCGCTCGACCGGCTCGTGCGCGAATTCGGCGCCACCGTGAAGGTGAACTACGAGACCCGCTCGACACGGCTGCACGCCAAGGCCTGGCTCTTCCGACGCGGGACTGGATTCGATACGGCCTACGTCGGCAGCTCGAATCTCTCCCGTGCGGCTCTGCTCGACGGCCTGGAGTGGAACGTACGACTGTCGTCGGTGGCCACACCGGCGGTGGTGGAGAAGTTCGAGGCCACCTTCGAGGCGTACTGGAACGACGCGGCGTTCGAGACGTACGACCCGGATGATGACGGCGAGCGCCTCGACGCGGCGCTGGCGCAGGCGGGTGGGACGGCGTCGACCACCGACTTCAAGATCAACCTTTCCGGCCTTCAGGTACATCCCTTCCCACACCAGCGGGACATGCTGGAGCGCCTGAGCGCGGAGCGCGAGATCCGCGGACGGCACCGAAATCTGCTGGTCGCGGCGACCGGCACCGGGAAGACCGTGATGGCCGCCCTCGACTACCGCGATCTGAGCAATCAAGCGACCTCAGGTCGGCCGAGGCTGCTCTTCGTGGCGCATCGCAAGGAGATCCTCAAGCAATCCCTGCGTACGTATCGCGAAGTGCTGGACGACGCCTCGTTCGGCGAGTTGCTGTACGGCGGGGCCGATCCGCAGGAGTGGACCCACGTCTTCGCCAGCGTCCAGTCACTCAACGTCCAGAGGCTGGAGCAGCTGGCTCCAGACCATTTCGACGTCATCGTCATCGACGAGTTCCACCACGCCACGGCCGGTACGTACCGCCGGGTGATCGAACACTTCACACCGAAGGAGTTGCTGGGACTCACCGCCACCCCGGAGCGGATGGACGGACTCAATGTCCAGGACGAGTTCTTCGATGGTCGCATCACCGCCGAAATGAGGCTTTGGGAAGCCCTGGAGAACGACCTGCTGTCTCCCTTCCACTACTTCGGCATCCCGGACGGGACCGACCTCACGAACCTCACCTGGCAGAAGGGTTCGTACGCCGATCAGGAGCTGGGCAATCTCCTGACGGCCAACGACGCGCGAGCCCGCATCATCGTCAAGCAGGTCCGGGACAAGATCTCCGACCCCGGTGCCATGCGTGCGCTCGGCTTCTGCGTCACCAAGGCGCACGCCCACTTCATGGCCGACTACTTCCGCAAAGTCGGTTTCCAGGCTGCCGCCCTCGACAGCGACTCGTCCTCCGAGGTGCGCGCTCAAGCTCTGCGTGCCCTCCAGGACGGCAAGCTCCAGGTCATCTTCTCGGTGGACCTGTTCAACGAGGGTCTCGACATCCCGGACGTGGACACCCTCCTCTTGCTGCGGCCCACCAACAGCGCCACCGTCTTCCTCCAGCAGCTGGGCCGGGGGCTACGGCGTACCGACACGAAGCCGGTCCTCACGGTCCTGGACTTCATCGGGCAGCACCGAGCGGAGTTCCGCTTCGAGGAGCAGTTCCGGGCCATGACCAATCTGTCGCGCAATCGGCTGGTCGAGCACATCGAGCGCGGGTTTCCGCAGTTGCCGTCGGGCTGCCAGATCATCCTGGAGGGCAAGGCCAAGAATCTGGTCCTCGACAACATCAGGACGCAATTGGCCGCCACGGTGAAGACGCTGGTGAAGGAGGTCAAGGAGTACAGCACTCCTCTCCTCGCCGACTACCTCCGGGAGAGCCGCAGAGAGATCAAGGAGCTGTACAAGAACGGCAACTCCTGGACTCTCGTGCTGCGTCGTGCCGGCCTGGTCACCGAACCGGCTACGCCGGGTGAGGAATCCCTGCTCAAGCGAGTCCACGCGTTCCTGCACGTGGACGATCCCGAGCGGGCGCAGGCGTATCTGCGCCTTCTGGGGGACGACGCCCCTCCATACGAGGAACTCGACCAGACCGGCCAGGCCTACGCCCGCATGCTGTTCTTCAACCTGTGGGACAACGCGGGCGGGTTCACCAGCTACCCGGAGGGGCTTGCCACGCTCCGTCCGCAGCGAGCCCTGAGGGATGAACTCCGGCAGGTGCTGTCGTACGTCATCGACCGAGCCGACCATGTCCCGATCCCGCTGTCCGATGGCCTCGGCTCCGTGCCGCTGAAGGTCCACAGCTCGTACAACCGGTCGGAGATACTGGCCGCGCTCGGCGTCGCCCGGTTCGGTGGGCAGATGCCGAGATCCTTCGCCCAGGGCGTGCAGTGGGCGGAAGAGTTCCGGACGGACGCGCTGCTGATCACGCTTGAGAAGGACGAGAAGGACTTCTCGCCCACCGTCCGGTACAAGGACTACGCGATCAGCCCGGATCTCTTCCACTGGGAGTCCCAGAACGCGATTTCCCCCGATTCCGCCACGGGCAAGCGCTACCAGCAGCACGCAGGTCGCGGCTCCCACGTCCTACTGTTCATGCGCCGCTACTCGACCACGGACACGGGCAAGTCCCAGCCGTGGATGCTTCTGGGCCCGGCAACGTACGTGGAGCACACCGGCAGCAAGCCAATGGCGATCACCTGGCACCTCGATCACCCGCTCCCGGCCGATGTGTGGTCCTACTCGGCGGCAATCCAGGCGAGTTGATCCAGGTACATCGACCGTGGCCAGAACGGCTCAGGGCAGTCGCGCTTCGCACTCCGCCTCGAAGTGCGACTGGGCCCGGTCGAGCGCATCGTCCACGTCCCATCCTTGCGTGCGGAACCAGTGCAGCAGGTCGGCGATGGCGTTGATCGCGGCATCTTCCGCCGTAGCCGTCGCCAACCGGCCAGGGACGATCGGATCCCGGGGCGCCCTCGAATCGCGGTAAAGGCTCAGCACGTCCGCGACTCGCGCCAGCCGCGGCATTGGCATGTACTGCCGTTCGACCCGGGTCGCGTCCATGCGGAACTCGCACCAGGTGATTTTGCGATCACCGGTGAGCTCCACGCCCCAACGATCACTCATGGCGTCGACCAGCGCCATCCCCCGACCCGCCTCCGCATCGAGAGTCGCGCAGGCGAGCGTCGGGAGGGCGCGCGCATCGGGATCGTGAACCTCGATGCGCAGGTGGGAACCCCCGAGTGAAGCGACCAGTGTGGTCGGCGTCCCCGGCCCGACGTGCTTGATCACGTTGGCGACGAGTTCACTTACACAGAGCTCGGCGGCATCCGCCAGCTCACGCAGTCCCCAATACTCCAGGTGGATCCGCAGAGCGCGTCGAAGAGCCCACACCTGATCGGCCTCCGCCAGAAACGACAGCCTCCACGGCTGCGTCGGCCTCCAGAAGGCGTCATCCATGTCCTGTCCACTCCCCAGCGTCGATGCCTCACCGTGATGCTGTCGCGACTCAGAGTTGCATTGAAACTCTCGAAATGGAACTCTCACTAGCCACTGGCAGGGGCACGCAACGTAGTCACACGCCCCCGGCGCACACCGTCTTGCCGCCGCCACCAGCGGAGCACCACGATCTACTGGACCAACGCGAAGGACTGAGACATGGCAGTCGGACCCACCACTCGTAGGCGCCAACTCGGCGCCGATCTGCGACGGCTCCGGGAACGCAAGGGATTGACGCTCGAAGAGGCAGGCTCCCGCGTCGGCATCTCGAAGGCGACGTTGAGCCGCTACGAGACGAAGGAGGGCACGGTCAAGTGGCCGGCCGTGGACGCCCTGTGCCGTGAGTACTCTGCATCGGACGAAGAGCGGCTCGCCCTCGTCGAGTTGGCGAAGGGCGCCAAGATCCAAGGATGGTGGCGATCACTCGCCGACCCCATCCCCGACTCCATGAACCTGATGCTGACCTTGGAGGACGAGGTCGTACGCGAGGACCACTACGCGTGCATGTACATTCCGGGACTCCTCCAGACGCGCACCTACGCGGAAGCGGTCCATCGCGCTTCAGAGGTGCAGTGCGACGAACGCGAAGTGCAGCACATGGTCGACATCCGCATGAAGCGCCAGGAGTTGCTGGAGCGCGAAGAGCCTCCGCGTATCTGGTGTGTGATCGACGAAGCCGCTATCCGACGCCGGGTCGGAGGCCCTGACGTCATGCGCGAGCAACTCACCCACCTGTTGGCCTGTGCGGAGCGACCGCACATCACCATTCAAGTCCTACCGTTCTCCCTGGGAGCACATGCCGCCGCAGTGGGAAGCTTCGTCACACTTCGCGGCCAAGCCCGTGAGCTTGACGTCGTCTATGTGGACCTCCTCGGTGGCGGAGTGTTCATGGAGAAGCCGGAGGAACTGGAGCGATATAGGTTGGCCTTCGACTACCTCAGCGCCCAGGCGCTCGACCTCGAGTCCTCGGTCGAACTCATCGACCGGGTCAGCAAGGAGTGAGTCTTGATAGCAGCCAGCCCTGAGCCCCGCTGGTTCAAGTCCTCGTACAGCGGGGGCAGCGGCACTGAATGCGTTGAGTGCGCGTACGGCCCATACGGCGCGTTGATACGCGACTCCAAGTGCGCCGATGGCCCCACACTGGACGTGCGGCTGAGCAGCTGGCGCCTGTTCATCGACTCAGTACGCCACACCTCGCAGCCGTCCTCCTGACCGACCGAGGCGGCTACGGCCTGTTCACCTCACTCGAAGGGCAGCCGTGGAGATCGACGCGTACTCACTATTGCCCTTGCGGGGCGTCGGGGACGTAAGGGCGGCTCTGACGGCAGGTCTCGGGTTCCCCGGTGACAAGAAGAACTTCGAGGGTGATTTGCAGCGCCCTCTGGAAGGTTCATCGGGGGCCGATCTCGCGCCCGTGGCCGCAGTCGTCGTCGACTACCGGGGACGGATCCGACTGTGCCAGGACCCCGACTTCGGGACCTCCGTCCAGGAGGGCGTCGACCTCACGATGCGACTGAAGCGGGAGGCCCGCGTTCACCGGACGCAAGAAGACCGAGCAGGTCACCGCCCGCCTGATCGTGCGCCGGGTGCGACGCCTGAACCCGCAAGCAGCCGCCGGACAGGGCGAACTGTTCGACACCTCGCGCTGCCACCCCGTCTTCACCAACAGCCCCTTCGCCCTGCTTCAGGCCGAACTGCACCACCGCCAACACGCCGTCGTAGAACAGGAAATCGCGGGCGGGAAGCCCTCCGCGCTCGCCCATCCGCCCTCGGGAAACTTCCAGGCGAACGCCGCCTGGCTGACCCTGTGGGCCACCTGTTCCATGTCCCGCCCGACTCGCTCGCACCGCGAGGATCAAACTGACCGCCCACCCGCCCGCCAACTGGCCGTGGCAGGACGCCTACCAGGACTTGTTCAACGCCGTCCACCACTCACCCTCGACACCCTGACGGCCTCCACCCACACCGCACCCTGACGGCCGCACCGGCCACGGGTGACACCGCCACCGCCCCAGCCCCGACTCGAAAGACCCCTCGGACAGGCCACGACGCGAACGCATCGGGCACTGCACGCCCTCGAACCCGCGCCCCACACCACCATCACCCCCAGCCAGAAACCGAACCTCGGAAACATCAGCCGGTGAATCCGGGCTCGGTGACCGACCGGGTGCCCGTGCCGCCTCCTGTTTGCCGAATTGGAGTGGGGTGGCTACCACATGACCTGGTGGAACTCCATGGTGCCGAAGGTCGTGATGTCCATCGCGTAGCTCCACAAGGCGTACCGCCGCTGGTCGGTACGGCGATAGGTCTTGCCGAAACCGTTGTCGACGATCTCGGTCCAGCCGTCGCCTTGTCCGTAGTGTGCGAACAGCCGTTCATTGCGCCGCGACGCGTCTTCTTCGGACTCCGCCGGGGTCTGGTAGATCACCTCGTGCAGCCGGCCGCGCCAGTGGGTGAGCAGCAGTCGGCCGCCGTCGATCAGGTATGTGTGCACGACCGCGTCGGAAGCCTTCTCATGAGGGTCCGACGAGTCGAGTGCGCCGGGGGCCCGCACTTCGTCGGCGACACACAGCAACTCCAGCAACGGCAGGACATCGGTGGGGCGCTCCATGAGGGACCACCTTAGTAGTTGGTGGGTCGCCGCCCGGCGGCTACGGAGGCGAGGACGAGCCGGCCGGGGTGGGGGCCTCGCCCACGCGGGCCTCGAAGCACTCCGGTTCGCCGTCGGCCGACGCGGGCCGGAAGCAGGCCCGTACGGTGCTACCGGGGTGGACCTCGGTCATCTCGGTGTAGACGAAGGTTGCCGCGTCGTCCTTGTTCCTGATGCGCACGCCGTGGGTCGGGCCCCCCGCCGTGACGTCCACCCGGTCGCCGATCTCGGTCCCCCAGGTCCGGGCCCAGCTCGCACCGCACTTCTCGCTGTGGCGCAGTTCGACGTGGGCGCCGGTGGCCGTGCGGTGCGAGGCGAGTGTGTCGGGGCCGACGCCGCAGATGAGGCGCATCGGGTCCCGGCCCTCGCAGGCGGCTCCGTGGCACAGGGGAGCGAAGGAGAACGGCACGGAGGCCGGCTGCGGCTCGGCCTCCCGCTCCTCCGAGTCCGGCAACAGGAGGAACAGCACGGCCGCGACACCGCCGACGACCACGGTGTACGCCGTCGCCAGCACCACCAGGAGCCTGCTTCGTCCGAGTCGCCGCCGGGTCCCGTCGGGCGGTGGCGGCTCCTGGGGGTGCGGCCGGGGCGGCTCGTTCGTGGGAGGGGCGGATGCGGGGGCCGCCGCGCGCCCACTCCAGTCCGACTCGGCGATCTCCCACAGCACGAGCAGTCGCCCGTCCGGTTCGTCCGCGAGCCTGCACAGCTCCCGTACGGCCTGGCGGGGAGGCAGGCTCTTGCCGTTGAGGTAACGCTCCCAGGAGGACTTGCTGTACGGCGTACGCTCCGCCAGCGCCACCAGGCTCAGGCCCGCGCGGGTCCGCAGATCCCGCAGCGCCACTACCAACCGCGTGTGTTCCGTGGTCACTTGGGCGCCGCCTCCCGCAGGGCCTGCCAGGTGGGCGGATCGATGACTCCGTTCACGATCAGTCCGTTCCGCTTCTGAAACCTCTCGACTGCTCGCCGGGTCTTCGGGCCGAATACGCCGTCGATGTCGCCCGGCGCGGTACCCGCCCGGCGCAGCAGGCACTGGGCCTCGGCCACTTCGAGCCCCACCTGGGAGTTGGACAGGAGGAGGTCCGTGGTGCGACTCAGGCCCGCGTACCAGCGAGCGTCACGCTGCTCCAGCCGGCAGGTGTAGATGACCGGCACCAGGGTCGCCGTCCAGGTGGCCGGGGTCGTCACGTCGGCGTCACGGCGGTCGTGCGCGAGTTGGGCGCGGGCCTCGGTGAGCCGAACGGCCAGCAGGAGGGCCACGGAGACGGACAGCACCGTGACCACGGCTCCCGCCGCGACCGCGGCACGCAGGAGGCGCCCGTACGGCTGCCGCTGGGCGGGAGTGTGTTCGGGTGTCGCGGAGGAGTCCTCGGGGGCGCCCGCGCCGGCCGTCCGTCCCTCCGCCCAGCGTTGGGCGGCGATCTCGTGCATCACCAGCAGCCGGGCCGGATCGTCACCGCCGATGCGGGCCATCGCCTCGACGGCTTCCAGGGGCGGCAGGGACCTGCCGTTCAGATAGCGCTGCCACGACTTCGCGCTGTATCCGGTCTTCACGGCCAGTCGCCGCGTGCTCAGTTCGCTGTGGTCCTTCAGCCTGCGCAGGCGCACGATCAGCTGGTGAACCTGCGGATGCAGTTCTGCGGGCAGTTCCTTCCAGCGCGACACGCTTCCCCCACTCGCGTTCGGACCGCGGCCCCGGCCCCTGTGTCCCGGCCTCATTCTGCACCAGCCGTCAGAGGCACCGTCCTGCCACCGACCCGGCCCCGGGGGCGAAACCAGCCGTGCCCCCTGTCGTCGCGGTCCCGCCGCAGGGACCCGGCGGTCGGCATCCGCGCAGGTCATCGTGCGGGACGTCCCGGGACGGGGTCACTTCCGCGTCACCGGTGGCCGAGCGTCCCGGCGAACCCGCAGTCTCGGTGCGGAGTCGGCCGCTGTGGTCGGCTTCTCCAAGCGCACGTCATATCGAGGGGCACAGCATGCGAGCTCTCACGAAGACACTTGTCAGTGTCACCGCGGCGGTCGGTATCGCCGCCGGCGGCCTCGCCTCCGCGGGCACGGCCGTGGCGGACACCTCACCCGCCCCGAGGTCCGCGGTCGCGGCCTCGTCCGCCGCGGTGGCCGCGTACAACAACCTCGGCCTCACCAAGATCCAGGCCTACGGCGTCCAGTGCTTCCTCAACACCTCGGTCTACGTCGACATCGACGTGGACGGATACCTCGGCCCGGCAAGCTGGAAGGCCATGCAGGGCTTCCTCAACAGGAGCTGGGACCAGAATCTCAAGGTCGACGGCATCGTCGGTCCGGCGACGATCAAGGGACTCCAGTACTTCCTCAAGCACGGCGGCTGGGGATACACCGGCAAGATCGACGGGATCGCCGGCTCGGGAACGCGTGCGGCGTTCGCCAAGTTCGGTCAGGCGACCGTGGAGCAGTTCTGCGAGTAGGCACGCGCCGCTCTCCCGTACGACAGAGCACGCGGAAGTCCGCTGCTTCAAGCCGGTCACCGAACAGGTGACGGTCCGCGAAGCGACGTGGACGTGAGCGAGGCCCCCGAGCCGTGTATCGAGATGTCCGACGTCCCGATCACACCGCTCGGGGGCCTCTCCCTGCCGAGTTGGTCGACCGCCCGGCCGAAGCGGTCTGTGAGGTGACCCTGGCGGGTCGCGTTCAGCCCGCAACATGGAGGTTGCTTGCGTCGAGTCCGGCGGGCCGTCGCAAGTGCCGCTGGACGGCGCTCAGAGGTTCTTGCGCATGAGAATGCCTATCGTCTCGTGGCGGCGGACCGTGCCGTCGGGGCCCTCCTCGTCCCAGGCGTCCGGTTCGCGGCCGTAGGCGACGTAGCCCAGGCGCTCGTACAGGGCGCGGGCGCGGGGGTTGTCCTCCTCCACGGCGAGTTCGGCCCTACGCAGGCCGCGGTCCCGGATTCGTTGTTCGGCAGTGCGGAGGAGCAGCGTTCCCAGGCCGCAGGACTGCAGCGCCGGTAGTACGGCGAGCTGCCATATGGTTCCGGCTTCCTCAGAGACCTGGTAGTCGATGCCGCCGATCGCCACCGGCAGGTCCACGGGAGTGCAGACGGCCAGGTAGTCCACCTCGCCTGCCGCAGCGCGGGTCAGCTCGCGCTCCACGTGGCGCAGATGGGTGGGCGAGCCGGACCAGGTGCACGCCGGCAAGTCCTGGTGCAGCAGATCGCGCACGGTGACACGGGTGGTGACGGTGGCGTAGGGGGCGTGGTCTTCAGAGGTCATGCCGCGAAGCATGCGACCTGGGAGATGGTGCGACAACGGAATTCTCCCGGCGCTTTCTGGCCGGGACGGGAACACGGCCCCCTGTCGCAGCGCCAGGAACCACCGCACCACGGCCGCCGTTCCCGCCTGCTGGGAGCCCAGGTGGCGGGAGCCGCCGTAGTCGGGGGTGCCGAGGTTGACCGCCGGGACGTGGACGCCGCGGGCGCGCAGGGCGGCCTGGCAGTGGGCGGTGTTCGCGGTGACGGCCTGTTCGTCGGCGTCGGCGTAGTAGAGCCGGATCGGGGCGCGCGGTGTCCAGTCGGTGCACACGCTGTCCGCGGTGCGCAGGGCTGCCGCCAGGCGTCCGGTCGGGTGGGCCAGCATCGCCCGGCCCCGGGGGGTGAGGAGTGCGTCGACGGTGTCCGGGGTGCCCGCCTCGACCTCCCGGCCGGTGTGGGTGCCGTCCAGCAGGCCTTCGATCGTCCGGTCGTACGGCGCGCGGAAGACCTGGGCCGGGGTGTCGTACAGGTGGTGCAGGCGGTTGAAGGCGACCAGGGTCAGGGCCGCGTAGATCACGCTTGCCTTCGGCTCGGTCCGGCCGGACAGGAGGGCGGGCAGTTCCGCGTCGCGGAAGGCGTACGCGCCGCTGATGGGCGCCACGGCTCGCAGCCGGAACCATCCGTCGGCGCCCTCCTGAAGCGACCTGGCCAGGCCCAGTGCCGCCGAGGCGCCCTGCGAGAAGCCGGTGACCAGGACGTCGCGCCGCAGCTCGCGGCCCTGCGCCCTCGCGACGGCGCGGGAGGCGCGCAGCATGTCGAGGGCGGCCGTCGTCTCCGAGAGAACGTCCATCCAGGGGTGCGGGCCGGGGCCCGAGCCCAGTCCGAGGTAGTCGGGGAGCACCGTGGCGAATCCGGCGGAGGCGTGGGTCAGGGCGGGGGCCTGGTCCCAGACGCTGGTCGACACGGAGGCGACGTCGGTCTTGGACAGCTCGGTGCCGTGGGTGAAGGAGACGGTTCGCAGGCGCCGTTCACCGTTGTGCGGCAGGGCCAGCAGGCCGCTGGCCCTGATGGGGCGGCCGTGCGGGTCGACGGTGCGGTACACGATCCGGTAGGTGGTCAGGCCGTAGCGTACGGCGCCGGTGTCCCAAGCACCGGCCTTGTCTCCCGCCAGTTCGGCCGCGGCCTCGCGGGCGGTGAGGGTGCGCAGGCGCTCGGCGGAGACGAGCGTGCCCCGCGGTGAGTCCGACGTGCCCGGCGCGACCGGCGCGACGGCGGCGGGTTGGGGAGTGCCCGTCGACTTCGCGGCCATGGCCGTCGTACCGCTCGCCGTCAGCGCGACCGCCATCGCCGAGATCATCAGCATGCTGCTCGTTCGCTTCATGCCGTGACCGTAGGTATCCGCCCGCAGGGTCGGCCATCCGGTCAACCTCCAAGGGGCATGGGGGTTTTCCCCAGGTGTCCCCAGGTGTCCCCGGTGACCGGGCCCTCGCCGGAAATTCGCTGTCGCGCCCGCCCCACGAGGGCGCAGGATGACGGGCATGACTCTGGCCACCCCCACCCTGGACACCGAACGCCTGCGGCTGCGGCCCTTCACCGAGGGCGACGCGGGCTTCCTCTACGCCATGCACAGCAGCAAGCACGTGATGCGCTACTGGGACTCACCGCCGTGGACCGAGCGGGCCCGCGCCGGGCGGTTCGTCGAGATGTGCCGGAAGATGGCGGACGAAGGCACCGGCGTGCGGGTGGCCGTCGACCGCGCCTCCGACGGGGCCTTCGTCGGCTGGTGCTGCCTGGTCGAGTGGAACCCGGTCTACCGCAGCGCGTCACTGGGCTACTGCCTCGACGAGGCGATGTGGGGCCACGGCTACGCGACGGAGGCCGCGCACGCCCTGCTGCGGTGGGCCTTCGACACGCTGGACCTGAACCGGGTCCAGGCCGACGCCGACACGCGCAACGCGGCGTCCGCCCGGGTGCTGGAGAAGGTCGGGTTCGTGCGCGAGGGGACGTTGCGGGAGGACTGCGTCGTCGACGGCGAGGTGTCCGACTCCTGGGTGTACGGGCTGATCAGGCGGGAGTGGCAGCCGTCGGCCGTCCCGGGCGCCGCCGTGCGTTGAGCCTGCCTCGGGCCGCTCTGCGGGCGACGGCGACGGCGACGGGCGACGCCGACGGGCCGCGGGCAGCGGGCAGCGGACAGCGGACAGCGGGCGCCTCACTGGCGCTGTGCTCCGCGCATCAGGGCCTCGAGGTCGCGTTCACCGGCGGGGGTCTGCGCGCCGTCGCGCAGGCCGCGTCCCATCAGTTGCTGGACGGAGGGCAGGGCGATCTGCGCGGCCCAGGCCTCGTTCTCGCGGGAGAGTCCGTCCGTGAGGTCTTCGGCGGGCAGCGCGTGCTTGGCCGCCGCGACGACGCCTTCGGGCAGGGCGGCGATGTCGCGGGCGACGCGGTCGACGTACGCGTCGAGCCGGTCGGCCGGCAGTGCCCGGTTGATCCAGCCGTAGGCCGCCGCGGTCTCGGCGTCGAAGAGGTCCCCGGTGAGCACCGCCTCCAGCGCACGGTTGCGGCCCACGCGCTCACGCAGGTACTGCGTTCCCCCGCCGCCGGGGACGATGCCCATCAGCGCCTCGATCTGGCCGATGCCGGCGGTCTCGGCGGCGGCGAACGCCATGTCCGCCGCGGCCACGAACTCCGCCCCGCCTCCCCGGGCCTTCCCGGCGAGCTTCACGATGGTCACCTGGGGCTGGCGGCGCAGGAGCTCGCCCACCGCCTGGAAGACGTTGACGTCGTCCACCGGACTGGACGCGGCGAGTTCCTCCAGTACGTCCATCCGCTCCCCGATGCGCATGTCCACGTGAGCGAGGAAGAACTCCGGGTCGGCGCTGGAGAAGACGACGACCCGAATCGACGGGTCGTCCCTGAAGGCGTCCAGCACCGTGCGCAGTTCGCGCATCATCGTCGCGTCGAGGACGTTGACCGGCGGGTTGTCGAGCACGATCCGGGCGATGCCGCCTTCGACGTCCACGCGCAGGGTCGCATAGTCATGGGTGTTCATGGGAATCTCCACTGGTAACCGAGAGACATGTAGGTTTGCGATGCATACCTACCGTCGCGGACGTGTTCGGGACGGTCAAGAACGCACTTTGGGAGAACCAGGGATCATGAGTGATACCGACCCCTACGGCGTTGCCGCGGGCGCACCCGTCGTCTTCCGGGCGGACTGCCCCAGCCGGCCGATCCTCGACCAGATCGCGGACAAGTGGTCGATGATGGTCATGGCGCTCCTGGAGCGGCCCATGCGGTTCAACGAGCTGAAACGCCGCCTGGAGGGCGTGACGCAGCGCGTCCTCACCCAGACCCTGCGCCGCCTGGAGCGGAACGGAATGATCGAGCGAAAGGTACTGCCGACCTCGCCGGTCGGCGTCGAGTACTCGCTCACGGCGCTCGGTGAGTCCCTGCGCGAGCCCTTCGGGCACCTCTACAGCTGGACCGTCGAGCACGGCGCGGAGATCCAGGACTGCCGGCGGGCGTACGACAGCAGGACCTGAGCGCGGCCGCCGGCCCGGTCAGGTCACCTCGGGACGTGTCATCGGCCGGCTCCCGAGGCGCGGGCGCGCGGGTACGCCAGTGCGCGGGTGCGCGGAGGGGCGCTGCGCGATCTTGGCACGTTCCGCACGCGTCCCTGCGGTGTTCGCCTGCCGCTCCCCTGCCGTTCGCCGCCCCTGGCTACCTTCGCGTGGCCCGGTCCGGCAGCAGGAGAGGTATGTCCATGAGCGCCCCTGTCCACCGCACCTCCGAACGGCCTTCCGCAGCCGCCCTGGCAGCGGCCCGGCAGCGTCGGGAGGAAGGGCGGGCCGGGAGTTCCTCCGGGTCCGGGACCTCGGCGGAGCAGGCCTTACTCGGGCTCCAGGCCAGCGCCGGCAACCAGGCGGCGGCCGCCACGGTGCAACGCGCCAGGGGCAGGACCCTGGAGCGGACCCCGGGGACCGGCGCCGCCCGTCCCGGGTCCGCGCCCGGCGCCCGGCGCGCCCCCGTCGGTCCCACCCGGCGCGGGTCCGAGTCCGGCACCCAGGGCATGGAGGCCGACCCCGCCCTCCGGGAACAGGCCACCAACGCCAGACGAGAAACCCTCGCCGCCGGCTTCACCCCCTCGGGCCGCACCCGACGCGCCTCCGACGCCGACACCCGGCCCGCCCCCGCAGGCCTCACCCGACGCGGCTCCGAATCCGGCACCCACGGCATGGAGGCCGACCCCGCCCTCCGGGAACAGGCCACCAACGCCAGACGAGAAGCCCTCGCCGCCGGCTTCACCCCCTCCGGCCGCACCCGACGCGCCTCCGACGCCGACACCCGGCCCGCCCCCGCAGGCCTCACCCGACGCGGCTCCGAATCCGGCACCCACGGCATGGAGGCCGACCCCGCCCTCCGGGAACAGGCCACCAACGCCAGACGAGAAGCCCTCGCCGCCGGCTTCACCCCCTCCGGCCGCACCCGACGCGCCTCCGACGCCGACACCCGGCCCGCCCCCGCAGGCCTCACCCGACGCGGCTCCGAATCCGGCACCCACGGCATGGAGGCCGACCCCGCCCTCCAGGAACAGGCCACCAACGCCAGACGAGAAGCCCTCGCCGCCGGCTTCACCCCCTCCGGCCGCACCCGACGCGCCTCCGACGCCGACACCCGGCCCGCCCCCGCAGGCCTCACCCGACGCGGCTCCCAGTCCGGCACCCAGGGCATGGACATCGACCCCGCCCTCCGGGAACAGGCCACCAACGCCAGACGAGAGGCCGAAGAAGCAGCCGCCAGAGCAGCACGCCTCCTC
Source organism: Streptomyces sp. NPDC018026 (assembly GCF_044327745.1). Taxonomy (NCBI): domain Bacteria; kingdom Bacillati; phylum Actinomycetota; class Actinomycetes; order Kitasatosporales; family Streptomycetaceae; genus Streptomyces; species Streptomyces sp. NPDC018026. The sequence goes on along the minus strand of NZ_JBIRFY010000002.1, from coordinate 134,476 downwards.
GAAGAAGCAGCGGCAGCCGCAGCCGCAGCCGAAGCGGAAAGGGAGGAGCGACGTCGTACGGAGGCGGAGGCGGAAGCGGCGGAGGCCGAGGCCCGGGAGCGCATCGCAGCAGCCAAGGCAGCGGCAGCGGAAGAAGACCGGCGCCGCCGCGGAGCGGAAGCGGCCGCCGAAGCGTTTCGACGCCGCCTCCTCGCAGGAGAAGCACGCCGCGCGGAAGAAGCGCGACCGCCCGTCGTGGTGGAAGCACACAACGTCGTCGAAGAAGCGGCGGCACACACCGCCGTCGAGGAGGAGGAAGAAGAAGCACGCGTCGCCGTGGAGGAGGTCACGCTCACGCCCGAGGAACGCGCGGCCAGAGACAGGCGCATCGCCGAACTCGAGGCCCGCTTCACCCCCTCGGGCCGCACCCGGCGCGCCTCCGACGCCGGCACCCGCCCCGACCCCGGCCTCGCCGACCTCACCCGGCGCGGCTCCGAACCCGGCATCCGGCACGTGGAGGTCGACACCGGTTCCCGGGAACGCACCGACACGACCGGCGACGACGAACGCGCCGCCGCCGACGCCCGCTCGGAGGCCAGGGCCGAACGCCTGAAGGCAGTCGCCGAGAACGCGGACCACGGCAAGAGGCTCCTCGACCCCACGGACGCCCTGGGCAAGGGTGTTCAGGCCCCCACCGCCGCGGGCCTCGGCCAGGACGCCACCGCAGCGGCGGCCTCCGCCCCGAAGACCGACACCACCGCCGCCGCGCAGGCTGCCGCCCAGACCCACGACGCCTCCGCCGCGGGCGTCTCCGGCGCATCCCTGAGCGGCCTCACCGAGCTCTTCTCCGGCGCGGCCAGCGTCGCGGACGCGTTCAGGAACCTGAGGACGGCCCTGAGCAAGGGGAGCGGAGCCGGGTACCACAACGCTCACAAAAAGGGCAAAACCAAGGCGACCGACGCGGGCATGAGTGTCTTCAGTACGGGCGCCAACGCCGGCACCATGGCCAAGGAAGGGGTCAAGCTGCAGGGTGTGGGAAGCACCGTGGCCTCCGCCGAGGCGAGCGGTGTGCTCAGCGGCGTCGCCGGTGTGGCCAAGGCCGTCCGGGCCGCTTTCAAGTCCAAGGGCGCGATCGGGAAGATCCACGGTCTGAGGCAGCTCCAGAAGCACAACGCCGCCCAGTCCCAACGGCTGCTCCGGCTGGAGGCCGAGGCCAACACCGCCGAGCTCAACGCCAGTTTCGCCCGCGAGGCCGTAGAGCGGGCGAGGAACGACCGCGAAGGCCGTACGGAGGAGGAGTGGGCGGCGGACCTCAGGACCGCCGGGGCCGCGTACGAGGCGACGGCGCTGATCGAGGCCCGGGCCAAGGCCGACTTCCTCAGCAACGCGCGGGACCTGGAGGACCTGACCTTCGCCACGAATCTCGCGAAGAGCAGGCAGGTCAGCAAGGCGGTCAAGGAAATGGGGGGCGGCGTCATGGGCGAGGGCCTCAAGGGAGCGGGCGGCTTCGCGACCGTGGCCATCGCCGCCACCGTGGGCCTGGCGTCCAACCCCGCGGGCTGGATCACCGCCGCGGTGGGGGCGGGCCTCGTCCTCACCACCGCCACCTACAAGGGAGGCAGTGCGGCCTACGGACGATTCCAGGAGGCCCACCACCCCGAGCTCTACACGCCGGAGGGCGAGCCGATACCCGCGGCCAAGGACACCGGCGATTCGCTGCTGCACGCCATGAAGTTCTGGAAGAAGATCACGCGGTACAAGCGCCAGCTGGCGGCGCACAAGATCTACAACATGGTCTCGCGCGAGGGCACCGATCCCACCCTGCGCGCCTCCGCCCTGCAGTTGCTGATCCTGATCAAGGCCGGTCCCACGGACCACAACCTGGAACGGCCCGAGTGGGAGGCGCGGCTCACGAACCCGGCCGAGAAGGCCGACGTGATCAAGGAGATCACGGACCAGCTCGCCTCCAGTTGATGACGCGGCGGGCCGGGAGCAGGGGGAAGCAGGTGACACAGGCCCCCGCTCCCGCCCCGCGCGGCCGGCCCGGACAGCCGGGGCGGCCCGCTCAGCCGTCGGCCGGCTGCTCGCCCGGTGCCTCCCGCAGTGCCTCCTCCAGCACCTCCCGCATCCCGACGGGCTCCCGGCCCAGCAGCGCGGCCAGCGTCGGGTCGGTCGTGGCGAACTCGCCGGCGCGGGCGGCGGCGAAGATGCCGAGGAGCTGGTCGGCGTAGTGCACGGGGACGCCCTGGGCCACCAGCTGGTCGTGGAAGGCGGCCTCGGGTGCGGTGCTCCGCGTGAACTCCCGCCCCGTCACCTCGGTGGCGAGGGCCGCGATGTCGTCGAAGGTCAGCGCCCGCGAGGCGGTGAGGGGTGGCGTGGGGCCGTCGATGCGGCCCTCGTCGGCCAGGACGGCGGCGGTCCCCTCGGCGAGGTCGGCGTGCGTGGTCCAGGCGACCGGGCCGTCCGCGGGGAGCAGGATCTCGCCGGTCTCCAGGGCGTGACCGAGGAAGCGTGTCGCGCTGGCCGCGTAGAAGCCGTTGCGCAGTGAGGTGAAGGGGACTCCGCAGCCGCGCAGGATCTCCTCGGTGGCGGCGTGGTCGCGGCAGGCCTGGAAGTGGGACGCCGCACCGGCGCCCATCTGGCTGGTGTAGAGGATGCGGCGGGCGCCCGCCGTGACAGCCGCCTCGATCGCGGTGCGGTGCTGCTTGACGCACTCCTCGCCCAGTTTGTCCACGGAGACGACGAGGACCTGGGCGGCACCCTCGAAGGCGTGGGCGAGGCTCTCGGCGTCCGTGAAGTCGCCCCTGCGGACCCGCACCCCCTGGTCGGCGAAGGTCCGCGCCTGCGGATGGCCGGGGTCGCGGACGCTGACGCCGACCTGTTCCGCCGGCACGCGGGCGAGCAGGTGCTCGACGATCCGACGGCCCAGCTGGCCGGTGGCTCCGGTAACGATGATCATGACGCGCTCCCGTGTTCAGGCTGTTGCGCTGTTTCCAGCAGCCGTTTCCAGCGACTGTCTCCAGCGACTGTGTCCAGTGGCTGTTTCCAGTGGAATCATTTCAACAGTAACAGCGATAATCACGATGGCAACACCGAAGCGGTATCGTTGGCCGCATGCCCTCTCGCTCCGACCGGACCCGGCAGCGGGTCATCGAGGCCGCCATCGGCCTGCTGACCCGCGGCGGCCGCGACGCCGTCACCACGCGGGCGGTCGCCGAGGCGGCGGGGCTGCAGCCACCGGCCATCTACCGGCTGTTCGGCGACAAGGACGGGCTGCTCGACGCGGTCGCCGAGCACGGCTTCGCGAGCTTTCTCGCCACCAAGCACGTCGACCCCGATCCACCGGACCCCATCGAGGACCTCCGGGACGGCTGGGATCTGGCGGTGGAGTTCGGTCTGGCCAATCCCGCGCTGTACACGCTGATGTACACCGAACCGGCGCGGACGGGTTCGGCCGCCTTCAAGGCCGGTATGGAGATCCTGATGGCCCGCATGCGGCGGCTGGCCGCCGGCGGATGGCTCCGCGTGGACCAGGAGCTGGCGGCCCAGATCATCCACGCCACGGCGCGCGGCGCGGTGCTCACCTGGCTGTCCCTGCCCGAGGACCGGCGCGATCCGGCCCTGTTCACCACCCTGCGCGAGTCCATGGTCGCCGCCGTCACCCACGAGCGCCCGGCCGTGCGGGAGGCCGGTCCGGAGGGTGCCGCCCGCGCGCTGCGCGCCACGCTCCCCGAGCAGACGGTGCTGAGCGAGGCGGAGCAGCGGCTGCTCGGCGAGTGGCTGAAGCGCCTCTCCGACACCGACTGAGCCACTACCAGGACCTCGCCCGTCGGGCCAACTCCCTTTTCAGCCACAGCGGTTCGGCCCTCATCGACGCATTTTTCGCGCCAAAGCCCCGACGCTTCCAGGCCGTGATCACGAGTCCGGCACCGTGCATGAGCACAACGTGAGCACAAGCGGTATGGTCCCCTTCCATATGCCGAACGCCGGTCGCGGATACGGGAGTTCGAGGCGCCTCGGGACGCGCGGTCCCGCTCCGTCTCGAGTCCGCGTCATCGGTGCCCCCTGCTCGTACCGGCCCTCGTACCGGCCCTCGCGTGTTCCCGGGAGATCCATGTCGTGCGCCTTCGCCGTCGACCGCGTCGCTGCCGACTCCGCGGCACGGGACGACCGTGACAGACACCGGTCCGCTCCGGCCTGTTGAGAGCCCGGTCGTCATCGGGCCGGCCGGCGCCCCGCCCTGCGCGCCGGCCCGCCTCGGCCACCTCGCCCACACCGACGGCTTCCGATCCGTGAGGACCTGATGACTGAACTGATAGTGACCGCCACCGCCGTGCTGGCGGTGGCCGGAGCCGGGGCCGCGTGGTACTTCCGGCGCCAGGCCGGGCAGGCCCGGCGCCGTGGCGAGCAGCTGCGCGAGCACGCCGACCGGCTGACCCTGCAACTCGTCGCGGCGGAGCAGTGCGTGGGCCACCTCGCGGCCACCGTGATCCCGGCGGCGGCGAAGGGCGGTCCCGGCGGCGCGGGCGCCGAGGGCGGTCTGCTCGTGCCGGCGCAGTTGGACGGGACCCCGCTCGCCGAGCGGCTGCGTGCCGTGCCCGGCGCGGTGGCCTCGGCGGTGGGCGACGTACGGGCCGAGGAGCGGGCGGCCGCCGAACGGGCCGCGGTGCACGCCGCCGAGCGGGTGCGGCAGGACACCGAGCGGCAGATCGCCCAGGCCCGCCGCGAGTCCGTCGGCGTGGCCCGGGCCGCCGTGCGCGGCTTCGCCAACAACGTCGTGGCCCGCTCCGCGCGGCTCGGCCGTGCCGTCAGCCAGGGCGTACGGCGGCACATCTCGGACGAGGCGTACGCGACGCTCGTGGAGATCGACCACCTCACGCAGCAGATGCTGCTCACCGCGTCGGGGTACTCCGTGCTCGCCGGGGACAAGCTGTCCCGGCGCTGGCCCGCCACCACGCTGACCGACATCGTGCGGGCGGCCATGGGCCGGATCGAGGGGTACGAGCGGATCAAGCACCCCGAGATGGGTTCGGTGGTGGTCGAGGGCCGCGCCGTGGAGGCGGTCGTGCACGCGCTCGCCGTACTGCTGGACAACGCGCTGCGCTACTCGCCGCCCGCCGCCAGTGTCCACGTCTCGCTGGAACAGGGGCACCACGCGTGCTTCCTGATCGTGGACGACGCGGGACTGCGCATGGACGACGAGCGGCTGCTGTGGGCCAGCGACGTGATGTCCGGCGAACAGCGCGACGACATCACGCGCCTGGGCGCCCACCCCCAGACCGGGCTGCGCGTCGCCTCCCTGCTGGCGGAGAACTACGGCTTCCGCGTCGAGCTGACCGCGCCCAACATCTACCAGGGGACCCGGGCCATGGTGGTCCTGCCGAAGAACCTGATCGTCGACCCCGCGCTGGCCCAGCCGGTACCGAGGCCTGCCGCCCAGGCGGCTCAGACGCCACCGGCGGCCCCGGCGGCTCAGGCGGCCCCGGCGGCTCCGATGGCCTCATCGGACCAGGCCGCCCCGGTGACCCCGGCGGCCCCGGCCGTGCCCGCGGCGTCTCCCGTTGCGGCTGCCGCTCCCGGCGCCGCCGTCGCGCCCGTCGCGCCCGGCGAGCCCGGCGAGCCCGTCGCTCCGCCGATGACCGCGCCCGCCGCCGGGATCGCGCCCGAGCCGGCCGCCGCCGCGGGCACCCCCTCGACCACCACCGCCAGCGGTCTGACCGTCCGCAGGCGCTCCACCGCGCCCGCCCCCGCCCGGCGCCCGGCGGCCCCCGAGGACACCGAGCCCGGCCGTCCCACCGTCGCCGCCGCGTGGGCGGCGGGCAGCCGTCGCGGACGGGAGGGCGAGCAGCCCTCCTCGACGGAGGCCGGCGCCACCCACACCGCCGCCCGCACCACCACCCCCCACGACGCCGCTGACGACGAAGGACACTGATCGTGCAAGACACACACACCAACAGCCTGGGCTGGCTGCTGGACCAGGAACTCGGCAGCGTCGAAGGCGTCCGGTACGCCGTGCTGATGAGCAGCGACGGACTGCTGAAGGCCCGCACGCAGACGATCGGCCAGGACGACGGGGAGAAGTTCGCCGCGCTGACGGCGGCGCTGCGCGCGGCGGGCAAGGCCTGGGACGAGTTCACCGGCGGCGCGGGGATGCGGCAGCTGCTGATCGAGTCGGTCGGCTGCATCGGTCTGACGACGACCGCCGCGAAGAACACCATGCTGTCGGTGTGCACGACCGGCCCCGACGCCGACGTCGGGCTGATCTCGCACCACATGGTGCGGCTCGCCACCCGGGTGGGACACGAGCTGGCCACGGAGGAGCGCGTGCCGGTCGCGGACGGCGGCCAACCGGTATGAGCGGGCCGCGGCGCGATCCCGACATGGTCCGGCCCTACGTCCGCACCCAGGGCCGGATCCGCGCGCGCGAGGATGTGCGCCTGGAGAGCGTGGTCATCGCCGCGACCGGCCCCACGGACACCCTCGGCCCGGACGCCCGCCGGGTGATGCGGCTGTTCGCCGGCGCGGACGGCGGCCTGGCCGTCGCCGACATCGCCGCCGCGCTGGAGCTGCCGCCCTCCACGGTGCGCATCCTCGTCTCCTCGCTGATGGACTCCGGCCACCTCTCCAGCCCGGTCGCCGCGATCGACGACCAGCCCGACTTCGACCTGCTGCAGGAGGTACTCCGTGGACTTCGCTCCCTCGTCTGACCGGGCCCACCGGCCCGACCGGACCGACGGGACCGACCGGCCCGACGGGACCGACCGGTCCGTCACCTACGTCCCGGCCACGGTGACCCGGTCCGCCAAGATCGTGGTCGCGGGCGGCTTCGGCGTCGGCAAGACGACGCTGATCGGCAGCGTCTCGGAGGTACGGCCGCTGCGCATGGAGGAGCCGATCACGCAGGCCAGCGCCGGAGTGGACGATCTGCGCGGCACCCCGCACAAGACGACGACCACCGTCGCGATGGACTTCGGCCGCATCCACCTGGCCGGCGGACGGCTCGCGCTGTACCTGTTCGGGCTGCCGGGGCAGTCCCGCTTCCAGCCGCTGTGGGAGGACCTGGCCGAGGGCGCCCTGGGCTGCCTCGTCCTGGCCGACACCCGCGACCTCGACGCCTCCCACGACGCCCTCGGTCTGCTGGACGGCGCGGGCATCCCGTACGCCGTCGCCATCAACACCTTTCCCGGGTCCCCGGGTTACCCCGAGGCGGAGCTGCGCGAGGCGCTGGCCCTGGAACCGGCCACGCCGCTGACGTACTGCGACGCCCGCGACCGCACCTCCTCCCTGCACGCCCTGATCACGCTCACGGAGTACCTCTCCGAGCACCGTTCAGCCGCCCTCCTGGAGTCCCGCCGATGACGTTGCCCTCCACCGAGACCGCGCCGGCGAACGGGCCGGGCCGGATCGCCCTGTACGCACCGGAGTTCGCCGCCGACCCGCACGCCGCCTACCGGAGCATGCGCCGCACCCACGGTCCGCTCGTCCCCGTCGACCTGGCGCCCGGCGTCCCCGCGACCCTGGTGATCGGCTACTACCAGGCCCGCCGCATCCTGAACGACCCGCTGCACTTCCCGGCCGACCCCCGCGCCTGGGAGAAGCTGATCCCGGCGACCTGCCCGGTGCGGCCGATGATGGAGTGGCGGCCCAACGCGCTGCGCTCGGGCGGCGCCGAGCACGCCCGCTACCGGTCCGCGAACACCCACGCCATCGACCAGGTGGACCAGCACGGGCTGCGCGCCCTCGTCGAGCAGGTCGCCTCCGACGCCGTCGACGGGTTCCGCGCCGCCGGCTCGGCGGACCTGCTCACCCAGTACTCCTTCCCCATCGCCTTCCGCGTGCTCAGCGCACTGCTCGGCTGCCCGGACGAGATCGGGCAGCGCATCGCCGACGGCATGGCGAAGATCTTCGACACCACCAACGCCGAGCAGGGCAACCTGATCCTCGCGCAGGCCGTGTCCGACCTCGTGACCCTGCGCCGGACCCACCCCGGTGACGACATCACCTCCCGGCTGACCCTCCACCCGGTCGGGCTGACCGACGAGGAGATGAGCCATCAGCTCGTCACGCTCTACGGCGCCGGGATCGAACCCATGACCAACCTGATCAGCAACACGATCCTGAAGATCCTCACCGACGAGGAGTTCTCCGCGGACCTGCACGCCGGGCTCTCCACGGTGCGCGACGCGCTCGACGCCGTCCTCTACACCGACCCGCCGATGGCGAACTACTGCATCTCCTATCCCCCGTATCCCGTCGACGTGGAGGGCGTGCTGCTGCCGGCCGACCAGCCGGTGGTGATCTCGATGTCGGCCGCGAACAACGACCCGGCCCTCACGGAGGGCGTGCCCCCGGGACAGCACGGCGGCAACCGCGCCCACCTGGCCTGGAGCACCGGTCCGCACACCTGCCCCGCCCGCTCGCACGCCTACCTCATCGCCGAGACCGCGGTCACCCACCTCCTGGACGCGCTCCCCGAGACGGACCTCGCCCGCCCCGCGACCGAACTGACCTGGCGGCCCGGCCCGTTCCACCGCGCCCTCGAATCCCTGCCCGTCACCTTCCCCGCCGCGCAGCCCGCCGCGCAGTGAGCCCCACAGTAAGGAGCCAGGCCATGGCGACCCAGCAGCCCGCCCTCGTCCTCGACCCCACCGGCGCCGACCACCACGCCGAGCACCGCACCCTGCGGGAGGGCGGCCCGGCCACCTGGGTGGACGTCCTCGGGGTGCAGGCCTGGTCGGTCAGCGACCCCGCCCTCCTCAAGCGACTGCTCACCAGCCCCGACGTCTCCAAGGACGCCCGGGCGCACTGGCCCGCCTTCGGCGAGGTCGTCGGCACCTGGCCGCTGGCCCTGTGGGTGGCGGTGGAGAACATGTTCACCGCGTACGGGCCCGATCACCGCAAGCTGCGCCGGCTGGTGGCGCCCGCCTTCAGCGCCCGTCGCGTCGACGCGATGCGGCCGGCCGTCGAGGCGATGGTGACCGGTCTCGTCGACCGGCTCGCGCAACTGCCCGCCGGTGAGCCGGTGGACCTGCGGCAGGAGCTGGCCTACCCGCTGCCCATAGCGGTGATCGGGCACCTCATGGGCGTGCCCGAGGAGCAGCGGCCGGACTTCCGGGCCGTCGTGGACGGCGTCTTCGACACCACCCTGGACCAGGCCGAGGCACACGCCAACACCGCGCGCCTGTACGAGGTCCTGGACCAGCTCATCGCGACCAAGTCCGCCGACCCGGGCGACGACACGACGTCCCTGCTCATCGCCGCACGCGACGACGAGGACGGCGCCCGCCTCTCCCCCGACGAGCTGCGCGACACCCTGCTGCTGATGATCAGTGCCGGGTACGAGACCACCGTCAACGTCATCGACCAGGCGGTGCACACCCTGCTGACCCGCCCCGACCAGCTCGCGCTGGTCCGCAAGGGCGAGGTCACCTGGGCGGACGTGGTGGAGGAGACGCTGCGCCACGAACCGGCGGTCAAGCATCTGCCGCTGCGGTACGCGGTCACCGACATCGCCCTGCCGGACGGGCGGACCATCGCCCGCGGGGAGCCGATCCTCGCCTCGTACGCCGCCGCCAACCGCCATCCGGACTGGCACGAGGACGCCGACACCTTCGACGCGACCCGCACCGTCAAGGAGCACCTGGCCTTCGGCCACGGCGTCCACTTCTGCCTGGGCGCACCGCTGGCCCGCATGGAGGTGACCCTCGCGCTGGAGAGTCTCTTCGGCCGCTTCCCGGACGTCCGCCTCGCCGCTCCGGCCGAGGAGCTGCCGCCCGTGCCCTCCCTGATCAGCAACGGCCACCAGCGGCTCCCGGTCCTGCTGCACGCCGGCTGAGCGGCGGGCGACGGGACCGGGCGGGCAGGCGGGACGACGGCCGCGCAGGCGCCGGGACGACGGCCGAGGGGTGCCGGCTTCAGCCGAACATCCCCGGCTCGTAGTCGCCGGCCGGCTGCTGGATGATGACGTTCAGGCGGTTGTAGGTGTTGATGACGGCGATCAGCCCGACCAGGGCGGTGAGCTGCTCCTCGTCGTAGTGCTTCGCCGCGTTCGCCCAGGCCTCGTCGGTGACGCCGCCGGAGGCGTCGGCGAGGCGGGTGCCCTGCTCGGTCAGTTCGAGGGCGGCGCGCTCCGCGTCGGTGAACACCTTGGCTTCCCGCCAGGCGGCGATCAGGTTGAGGCGCAGCGAGGTCTCCCCCGCCTTCGCGGCGTCCTTGGTGTGCATGTCGAGACAGGCGCCGCAGCCGTTGATCTGGCTGGCGCGGATCTTGACCAGTTCCTGGGTCGCGGCCGGCAGCGCCGAGTCGGTGACGGCCTTGCCGGCGGAGTTGATGTGCCGCAGCAGCTTGCCGGCGAGCGGGTTGGTGAACAGGTTGAGACGCGCTTCCATGGTGGACTCCCTCATCGTTGTTCCGTCGGTCGTACACAGCTACGACGGACGCCGGCGGGGCGATGTGACAGGCCGGGTCACGGTCCACTTGTGACCTGCGTCTCACCCGTTCGCAGTCGTGCGTTCCAGCAGTCGGCCCAGTGCCCGGGTCACGGCGGCCGGGCGTTCGTCCATCACCCAGTGGCCCGCGTCGTCCAGCATCGTCAGCTCGGCGCGGGGCACCGACCCGGCCAGCTCGGTCGCGATCGCCGGGCTCAGGTACGGGTCCGCGCGGCCCCAGACGACGGCCGTCGGGCAGGTGATGCCGGACAGCCCCCGGCGCAGCCCGGGGCGGGCCGGGGTGCGGTACTGGCCGAAGTAGTGGAGCAGCCAGCGGCGGCCCTCGGGCGCGGCCATCCAGTCGAGGTAGCCGTCCAGGACGTGGGCGTCGAGATGGCCGGCGCGCACGAGCGGCGCGAGGAAACGGCGGTGCAGGGCGGCGTACGGCAGGTGCCGTGCCGGGCGGCTGAGCAGGGGGCTGCGTCCGACGAGGCCGGTCAGGCTGAACACGGCGTACCAGCGGCGGGTGAAGGTGCCGTGCGCGCGCGTGTTGAGGAGCGCCAGCCTGCGCACCCGGCCCGGATAGTGCTGGGTGAAGCCGAGCGAGAGGAAGCCGCCGTAGTCGTGGCCGACCAGGTTCACCGAGTCCAGGTCCAGTGCGTCGAGGAGCCGGCCGACCCGGGCGACCTCCGTGTCGTAGTCGAAGGACAGGTGCAGGGGGCGGTCGGAGGCGCCCCAGCCGAGGAGGTCCGGGGTGATGACCCGGTGCCGGGCCGACAGGGGCGGGACCTGGTGGCGCCAGCACCGGTGGTCGGCGGGGTAGCCGTGCAGGAGGACCACCGGTTCGGCGTCGGGTGGCCCCGACTCCCAGCAGGCGACGCGGGCGCCGTCCACGGTGACCGTCCGGGGGCGGGGCGGGTCGTAGGTGCGGGGGCGCTGCGCGGTCATCGTTCTCCTCCGGGTGCTCGTCCCCCCAACGGAGCGGATACCCGGAAAGTGTCGCGGTCAGGGCTCGGTGTTCGGCCGAAAGGGGCGGGGATTAGCCTCGGTTTCGACAAGTCGGTGCGCCGGAACGGGTCCGGCGGGGCAGGAGGCAGAGATGGCGAGGGTTCCCAGCGCGGTGGTCGCCGCGGGTGGCCTGGTGGGCGGGTACGGCGTGGCCCGCTGGACGAAGAAGCGGCAGCTCGGCGGGGCCGTGCTCGCCGTCGCCGGGGCCGCCGCCGCGCAGCAGTGGCGGACCCGGGCCGGCGGGAAGGCCGCGGGTGCGCTGACGGCGGCCTACGTCGCCGGTTTCGCGGGGTCGCACCCGCTGGCCAAGAAGGTGGGCGCCTGGCCCGCCGTGTTCGGGGTCGCGGGCGCCGTGGCGCTGGCCTCGTGGGCGGTCGCCGACCGGCGCTCCTGAGCCCGGTGGCACCGGTCAGGCGTGGTGGGTGAGTACGTTGATCACCCGGCCGTTCGGGTCCCGTACGAAGAAGCGCCGTACGCCCCACTCCTCGTCCTGCGGCTCCCGGACGATCTCCGCGCCCGACGCGACCACCTGGGCGTAGACCGCGTCGACGTCCTCGACCTCCACGCTCAGGTCGGGGACGACGGGCGCCGTGCGCTCCTCGGTGAAGAGGCTGATCTGGGCGGTGGGGTTGGACGGGGAGGCCAGGGTCGTCACCCAGCCCATGTCCATGACCTCCTCGAATCCGAGCAGGCCGTAGAACTCGCGGCTCGTGTTCCACTGGCCCTCGGCCTCGACATGGATGTTGGGGACGATTCTGCGGATGCTCATCGGGTCTCCTCGACGTCGGTGCCCCATCGGGCCGGCGTGCGTGACGCTACGCGGTCTTCGCGCCGGGGTCCGGCGTTCCCGGCGCGTCCGGTGCCGCCGTCGACAGCGGCTCCGCGATGTCCTCCAGCGAGCGGCGCTCCGCCTTCACCGCCAGGAACGCCGCGACCAGACCGGCCGCGCACATCAGCCCGGCGCCGATCTGGAAGGCCAGGACCGTGTCGCCGACCACGCCGGACTCGGTCAGGTCGGCGAAGAGCAGCGGGCCGCTGATGCCGCCGGCGGCGGTGCCGAGGGCGTAGAAGAAGGCGATGGCCATGGCGCGGGTCTCCATCGGGAAGATCTCGGAGACCGTCAGGTAGGCGCTGGAGGCTCCGGCCGAGGCGAAGAACAGCACCACGCACCAGCAGGCCGTCATGGTCGTCGCCGTGAGCGAGCCCCGGTCGAAGAGCCAGGCGGTGCCGAAGAGCAGGACGCCGGAGAGCAGATAGGTGCTGGAGATCATGATCCGGCGGCCGACGGTGTCGAAGAGGTGGCCGAGCACCAGGGGGCCGCAGAAGTTGCCCGCGGCGATGACGGCGAAGTAGTAGCCGGTGCTGCCGGTCGGCACGTCGAAGAAGGTGATGAGGATGGTGCCGAAGCCGAAGGTGATCGCGTTGTACAGGAAGGCCTGGCCGATGAAGAGGGACAGGCCGAGGACCGCGCGGCGCGGGTAGCGGCCGAAGACGGTCTTGGCGATCAGGCCGAAGCCGATGGACTTGCGCTGGTGGATGGTGATCTCACCGGCCGGCGGCGGCAGCTTCTCGCCCTTCTCCCGCTCGATCTCCCGTTCGACCGAGGAGACGAGGGCGTCCGCCTTCTCGCCCTGGCCGTGGATGAACTGCCAGCGCGGGCTCTCCGGGACGTGCCGCCGCACCAGCAGCACCACCAGGCCCAGGACCACACCGAGGGCGAAGCTGAGCCGCCAGCCGACGTCCTTGGCGAAGATGTCGGTGTCCAGCATGACGATGGACAGCAGGGCGCCGCCGATCGCGCCGAGCCAGTAGCTGCCGTTGATGATGAGGTCGACCCGGCCCCGGTAGTGGGAGGGGATCAGCTCGTCGATCGCGGAGTTGATCGCCGCGTACTCGCCGCCGATGCCGAAGCCGGTGAGGAAGCGGAAGAGGAAGAACCACCAGGACTCGAAGGAGACCGCGGTCAGCGCGGTGGCCGCCAGATAGACCACCAGCGTGATCATGAACAGCTTCTTGCGGCCGTGCCGGTCGGTCAGCCAGCCGAAGAACAGGGCGCCGGAGCAGGCCCCGGCCACGTACAGGGCGGCGGCCAGGCCGGTGATCTGGGCGGAGCCGATGTCCAGGCCGCTGCCGTCCTCGGCGATGCGTCCGGCGACGTTGCCGACGATCGTGACTTCCAGGCCGTCGAGGATCCAGACGGTGCCCAGGCCGATCACGATCATCCAGTGCCAGCGCGACCAGGGCAGCCGGTCCAGGCGGGCCGGGACGGCCGTGGTGACGGTCCCCGTGGAGGCGGGCACCGGGCCCGACGGGTCCGGCCGCTCCGGCGGGTCCGGCGGGTCCGGCGGGTCCGGCGAGTCCGGCGGGTCCGGCGAGTCCGGCGAGTCTCCTGTCATGGCGTGAGGGGTGCCCGCGGGGGCCGGGGCTACGCCCCCAGAATGCGGGAGACCGTGTAGATCAGCAGCCCGGCCAGTGAGCCGACCACCGTGCCGTTGATGCGGATGAACTGGAGGTCGCGGCCGATGTTCGCCTCGATCTTCTTCGTGGTGTGCTCGGCGTCCCAGCCCGCCACGGTGTCGGTGATCAGCGAGGTGATCTCCTTGCGGTAGGTGGTCACCACGTACACCGCGGCGCCCTCCACCCAGCCGTCGACCTTGGCCTGCACCTTGGCGTCGGAGGCCATCCGGGCACCCAGGGAGAGCAGCGAGGCGCGCACCCTGAGCCGCAGCTCGCTGCGCTCGTCCTCCGCCGCCGAGACGATCATGGACCGGACGGCCGTCCAGGCGGACGCGATCAGGTCCTGGACCTCGCCGCGGCCCAGCACCTCGGTCTTCAGCCGCTCCACCCGCGCGCGGGTCTCCGTGTCGGACTGGAGGTCGGCGGCGAAGTCGGTGAGGAAGCGGTCGAGGGCGCCGCGCGCCGGGTGGGCGGGCATGTCGCGCATCTCGGTGACGAAGCGCAGCAGCTCCTTGTAGACCCGGTCGCCGATCTTCCGGTCGACGAACCGGGGGGTCCAGCCGGGCGCCCCGCCCTGTACGGCGTCCATCACGGAGTCGCCGTGCAGGATCAGCCAGTCGTGGGCGCGGGAGACGATCAGGTCGACGGCGCGCTTGTGACCGCCGTCGGAGACGACCCGGTCCAGCATCTTGCCGATGCCGGGGGCGATCTCCTGGGCGTCGGCCCGGCGCGTGATCGCCTCGCCGACCACGGCCTGGACGTCGGAGTCGCGCAGCACGGTCAGGGCCCCGCGCAGGGCCGCGGACAGCTCGGCCGTCACCCGGTCGGCGTGTTCGGGCACGGCGAGCCAGGCGCCGAGGCGGCTGCCGATGCCGGCGGCGCGCAGCCGCTGGCGCACGACGGCCTCGGAGAGGAAGTTCTCCCCGACGAACTCGCCCAGCGAGACGCCCAGCTGGTCCTTCTTCTTCGGGATGATCGCGGTGTGCGGGATGGGGATGCCGAGCGGGTGGCGGAAGAGGGCGGTGACCGCGAACCAGTCGGCGAGCGCGCCGACCATGCCGGCCTCGGCGGCGGCCGACACATAGCCCGCCCAGGCGCCCGCGCCCCGGTGCGAGGCCCACTCGGCCAGGACGTAGACCAGGGCGACGAAGAGCAGCAGGCCGGTGGCGGTGAGCTTCATCCGCCGCACGCCGCGGCGCTTGACCTCGTCGGCGGGGCTGAAGGACGTCATCGCGCGGTCGCGCACCGCACCCCCGCCCCCGCCCCCGGAACCACCCGTAGCCCCCGCGCCTTCGGGAAGTTCCGCCTTCGTGCGTTCCATCCGCTCCACCGTTCGCTGATACGTCCCTCACACATTGTCCCTTCCTGACCGACTCCCGGAACGGAACACAAGTTCCCGGCGTCTGTCCGGGAGGGGGAACGCCCGCGGCTTCTGCGGCCTTTCCTCCGCCCATGACGCATCATGGGTTCATCGGACCGGAGCCTCGGGGCTCCCCTCGCCCGAGGAGAACAGCACAGCATGACCCGGGGTCGTGACGGGGGTGCGGGGGCGCCCCCCACCAAGCACCGTGCCCTGCTCGCGGCGATCGTCACCCTGATAGTGGCGATCTCCGCGGCCATATACGCCGGAGCGTCCGCGGACGACGGCACCAGGGACCACGCGCTGCAGGCCGGAGGCCGTCTCCCGCGAGGTGACGCCGCCCCCGCGTCCACGGGTGCCTGGGTGGGCGCCTGGGCCACCGCACCGGCCGCGGCCGAGCCGGGCACCGAGACGACCGGCATGGCGGGCCGCTCCGTGCGCAACGTCGTGCACACCTCGGTCGGCGGCACCAGCGCGCGGATCACCCTGTCGAACCTGTACGGGCAGTCGCCGCTGACCGTCACCCACGCCTCGATCGCGCTGGCGGCGGGGCCCGACACGGCGGCCGCGATCGCCGACACCATGCGCCGGCTCACCTTCGGCGGCAGCGCCCGGGTGATCATCCCGGCGGGCGGCCAGGTGATGAGCGACACCGCCCGCATCGCCATCCCCTACGGGGCGAACGTCCTGGTCACCACGTACTCGCCCATCCCGTCCGGGCCGGTGACCTACCACCCGCAGGCCCAGCAGACCAGCTACCTGGCCGACGGCGACCGCACGGCGGACGTCACCGCCGTCGCGTACACCACCCCCACGCCGTACTGGCGCTACCTGACCGCCCTCGACGTGCTGAGCCACGAGGCCGACGGCACGGTCGTGGCGTTCGGCGACTCCATCACCGACGGCGCCCGCTCCGAGAGCGACGCCAACCACCGCTGGACCGACGTCCTCGCCGCACGCCTGCACGAGGCGGCGGCCGACGGCCGGAACACGCCCCGCTACAGCGTCGTCAACGAGGGCATCAGCGGCAACCGGCTCCTGACCAGCAGGCCGGGGCGGCCGGCCGACAACCCGAGCGGACTGAGCCGGTTCCAGCGGGACGTGCTGGAACGCACCAACGTCAAGGCCGTCGTCGTCGTCCTCGGCGTCAACGACATCCTGCACAGCCCGGAACTCGCCGACCGCGACGCCGTCCTCACCGGCCTGCGCACCCTCGTCGACCAGGCGCACGCCCGGGGGCTGCGGGTCGTCGGTGCCACGATCACGCCGTTCGGCGGCTACGGCGGCTACACCGAGGCCCGCGAGGCGATGCGGCAGGAGATCAACGAGGAGATCCGCTCCGGCCGAATCTTCGACGCCGTCGTCGACTTCGACAAGGCCCTGCGCGACCCCTACGACCCGCGCCGGATGCGCTCCGACTACGACAGCGGCGACCACCTGCACCCCGGCGACAAGGGGTACGCGCGCATGGGCCAGGTCATCGACCTGGCCACGCTGAAGGGCGCGGCACCGGTCAAGGCGTAGCGGACCGGCCGGGGCGCGGGGGGCGGCGCTCAGGTGTCCCGGCGCCGCTCGCGCTCGCGTTCCAGCTCCCGCTCGCGGCTGCCGCCGTGCAGGTCGTGCAGACCGTCCAGGCCGTGGCTGTCGTGGCCGTCGTGGCGGGAGGCGTCCAGCTCCGGCCGGCCCGAGCCGCGCTCCAGCCGCTGCCGCTCCTTCTCCTGGCGGCGCTCCAGCTTCTCCTGGCGGCGCTCCTCCTTCAGCCGCTGCCGCTCGGCCCGCGTCACCTTGCGCTCGACGCCGACTCCGCCCCAGAAGGCGAAGCCCGTCACG
The DNA here is from genome assembly GCF_044327745.1 of Streptomyces sp. NPDC018026. Taxonomy (NCBI): domain Bacteria; kingdom Bacillati; phylum Actinomycetota; class Actinomycetes; order Kitasatosporales; family Streptomycetaceae; genus Streptomyces; species Streptomyces sp. NPDC018026. The sequence continues at coordinate 117,415 of NZ_JBIRFY010000002.1, read as the reverse complement.
ATCACGCGCGGGGCGCCCCGGTCCCCGGGGACACCCTCCTCGCTGTGGTCGAAGCCGCCCATGATGCCGATGCCGCGCACGACCACCTCGACGCCCGGCGGCACCACCACGTTCACCCCGCCCATGATCGCGACGCAGTTGAGCACGATCTCGCCCGCCGCGAAGTCCGCCTCGCGCAGGTCGATCTCCCCGCCGCCCCAGAACGCGAACGAATTGAACCGCCTCGGCACCGTCCAGCGCCCCTTGCGCTGGAAGCCGGACATCACGGCGACCGCCCAGGTCGACGAGCCCTCGCCGCCGGTGATCCGCCCCGCCCAGCCCCCGTCCCGCTCGGGCTCCTTGGTCATCGACACCCGCGGCGCCGCGGCCACCTCGCCGACCGGCAGGTCCCGGGTGATCGGCGCCAGGTCCCCGTACGTCCGCGCGCTGTAGGTGGCGTCCAGCCGCTCCTCGAACTCGGCCATGTCCAGGCGCCCCTCGGCGAGGGCGTCGCGCAGGACCTCGGCGACTCGTTCACGGTCGGCGTCGGAGGCGCGGAGTTCCGGGGCGTCGTCGGTCATGTACAGCAGCCTACGAGGTCACCGCGCGGGACACTACGCGCCCGCGCGTTCCGCGTACATCTTCGCGATCACCGACTCGATGTCCGGCTCCCGCACCGACAGGTCCACCAGCGGATACCGGGCCGCGATCCCCGCCACCAGCCCGGCCGCCGACGCCGACGCCGGGAACGCCAGCCACTGCCGCGGCCCCTCCACCCGCACCACCCGGGCCGGCTCCGGCGCCTCGATCGGCGGCAACTCCCGCTCCAGGTCCACCACCAGGGTGCGTTCGCTCTCCCCCGCCTCGTGCAGCCCCTCCAGCGGGCCGTCGTACATCAGCCGCCCGTGGTCGATGACCATCACGCGCGAGCAGAGCTGCTCGATGTCCTGGAGATCGTGCGTGGTCAGCAGCACCGTCGTGCCGCGCTCGGCGTTCAAGTCCCGCAGGAAACCCCGCACCTTGGCCTTGGACACCACGTCCAGGCCGATCGTCGGCTCGTCCAGGTACAGCACCTCCGGGTCGTGCAGCAGCGCCGCCGCGATGTCGCCGCGCATCCGCTGGCCCAGGGAGAGTTGCCGCACCGGCACGTCGAGCAGCTCCTGGAGCTGGAGGAGTTCGACACAGCGGTCCAGGTTCTCGCGGTAACGGGCGTCCGGGATGCGGTACATGCGGTGCATCAGCCGGTAGGAGTCGATCAGCGGCAGGTCCCACCACAGCGTCGTCCGCTGCCCGAACACCACCCCGATGCGGTGCGCCAGCCGGATCCGCTCCCGGGACGGGTCGATGCCCGCCACCCGCAGCCGGCCGCCGCTCGGCGTCAGGATGCCGGTGAGCATCTTGATCGTCGTCGACTTCCCCGCCCCGTTCGGGCCGATGTAGCCGACCATCTCGCCGCGCGACACCGTGAACGACAGCCCGTCCACCGCCCGCACCTGCCGCCGCTCCCGCTTCATGAAACCGGTCTTCTTGCGCACGTCGAAGACCTTCTCGACGCCGTCCAGCTCGATGAAGGCCGCGACGCCTGCCTCCGGCTCCGTCACGGTCTCCGTCTCCGTCTCCGTCGTCTCCGCCGTCTCCATCGGGTCCCTCAGCTCCCTCAGCTCCCCGTACTCCGGTAAGAACGCAGGCCCGCCCGCCAGGCCAGCCCCGCCAGCGCACAGCAGGCCGCGGCCGCGAGCGGCGGCGTGAACGCCACCCACCCGGGCAGGTCCAGCGGATACGGCCGCCCCAGCACATAGCTCGCCGGCAGCCAGTTCACGAACGCCAGCGGCAGCACGAACGTCGCCCCGCGCACCAGGTCGAGCGCGAACACGGTCGGCGGGTACTGCAGCATCGTCGTACCGCCGTAGGTGAAGGCGTTGGCCACCTCCGAGGCGTCCTGCGCCGCGAACTGGAACGCCCCCGCCGCCACGAACACCGCGCAGAAGATCCCCGCCCCGCTGATCAGCGCCACCGGCAGCAGCAGCACCTTCGCCGCCGTCCAGTCGATGTCGACGACCACCAGCGCGTACCCGAGCACCAGCAGTCCCTGCACCACCCGGCCCAGACGGCGCAGCGCGAACCGGTCCGCCGCCACCTGCGCCAGCACCGGCGCCGGACGCACCAGCAGCGTGTCCAGCGTGCCGTCGCGCACCCGGCGGCCCAGCCGCTCCATGGAGCCGATCGCCAGGTCGGCCAGCCCGAACGACACCCCCGACAGCCCGTACAGGAACGCCACCTCGGGCAGCGAGTAGCCGCCCAGCGCGTCCACCCGGGAGAACATCAGCAGGATCGCCACGAAGTCCAGCGCGGTCATCGCGAAGTTCCCGAACGCCGTCAGCACGAAGGACGTCCGGTACGCCATCGTCGACCTGATCCACATCCCGGCGATCAGCCCGTACACGCGCACCCCCTCGACGACGCGCCCGCGCCGTACCCCCGTCCCCGCCACCTCGGCCACCTCGGTCGCCTCGGCCGCCTCGGCCGCCTCGGCCGCCTCGGCCGTCTCAGCCACCCTGGACCACCACCCGTCGCGTCGCCGCCGACTGCACCAGCCGCCCCAGCGCCAGCAGCGCCACCGCCCAGGACGCCTGGAACAGATACGTCCCCAGCGGATCCGCCTCCCCCAGCAGCACGTCCGCCGGGCCCTGGAGCAGCGACGACCACGGCAGCGCCCGCACCACGTCGCCGAGCGCGCCCGGGAACACGTTCAGCGGCAGCAGCATCCCCGAGCAGAACAGCCCCGCCAGCCACGCCATCTGCGTCACGCCGGTGCCGTCGAGCAGCCAGAACGCCGACAGCGCCACCAGATAGCGCAGCGCGAAACCCACCACCATCGCCAGCACCACCGTCACCAGGAACGCCGCCCACACGGACACCTCCCGCGGCAGCGCCACCGGGAAGAACAGCGACCCGAACACGAACGGCACCACCCCGCGGCCCAGCAACTGGAACACCGCCCGCCCCACGTCCGCCGCCAGCCACCACAGCTGAAGATCCGCCGGACGGTACAGATCGACGGCGACATCACCCGTACGGATGCGCTCCATCAACTCGTCCTCGAACCCGCCGCCCCCGATCGCCAGCGCCGCCAGCAGCGCCTGCCCCAGCCACACGAACGTCACGGCCTGCGCCTGGTCGTATCCTCCGAGCTGCGGTTTCTCGTCCCACAGGGCCAGATAGGTGTAAACCAGGATCAAACCGAAGACCGTGTTGGTGAACACCCCGGCGGCGGTGGCCGCCCGATACGTCGCGTACCGTCGGAATCCTCCCGCCGCGACGGCCAGGTACAACCGCCCCGAGCCCGCACTCACAGCCCTCCCCTTCCGACCGGCACCAAAGCGCAGGAGCCTAATGCGCCCCCGGGGGCCCCTGCCACGGAATTTCACGGGTGTGCCGTCGAGTGGGAACGGAACCCGCGGTGCGAGAGTCTTCACCAGAAGAAACTCAGACGTTCCGAAAACCGTACGAAGCGAAGCAGAAGCCGAAACAGGAGTCCGTGCACGAGATGAGCGACGAGCCGCAGCCGCAGCCGCCGAACCAGGGCTGGGCCCCGAGAGAGCCCCAGGCGGCCGGCGAGGGGCGGACGGGGGCACAGGCGGCGCCCGGAGCCCCCGCAGAACCCGGGAAGGCGAAGAAGCCCAAGCGGCCGGGGCGCACCGGATGGCGCCGGCTGATCCCGACCTGGCGCATCGTGCTGAGCACCGTCGTCATCGGCCTGCTGCTGATCGTCGGCGGCTTCTTCCTCGGCTACCACCTCGTGCAGATCCCCGCCGCCAACGCGCTCGCCACCAAGCAGTCCAACGTCTACCTGTACGCCGACGGCAGCGTCCTCGCCCGCGACGGCGAGGTCAACCGCGAGAGCGTCGGCCTCGCCCGGATCTCCAAGGACGCCCAGCACGCCGTCCTCGCCGCCGAGGACCGCGACTTCTACAGCGAGTCCGCCATCGACCCGATGGCGATGGTCCGGGCCGGCTGGAACACCGCCACCGGCAAGGGCAAGCAGTCCGGCTCCACCATCACCCAGCAGTACGTCAAGAACTACTACCTGGCCCAGGACCAGACCGTCACCCGCAAGGTGAAGGAGTTCTTCATCGCGATCAAGCTCGACCGGGAGAAGAGCAAGAGCGAGATCCTCGAGGGCTACCTCAACACCAGCTTCTTCGGCCGCGGCGCCTACGGCATCCAGTCCGCCGCCCAGGCCTACTTCGGCGTCGACGCCAAGGACCTCACCGCCGCCCAGGGCGCCTACCTCGCCTCCCTGCTCAACGCCCCCAGCCAGTACGACGTCGTCGCCCACCCCGAGAACAGGCCCGCCGCCGAGGCCCGCTGGAACTACGTCATGAACGGCATGGTCGACAAGGGCTGGCTCAGCGCCGCCGACCGCGCCGCCGCGAAGTTCCCCAAGCCCAAGCAGTCCACCATCTCCACCAACATGTCCGGACAGCGCGGCTACGTCGTCAACATCGTCAAGAAGTACCTGATCGAGAACGACATCGTCGACGAGGAGGAACTCGGCCGCGGCGGCTACCGCATCACCACCACCCTCCAGAAGGACAAGCAGGACGCCTTCGTCAAGGCCGTCGACGACAAGCTGATGTCCCAGCTGGACAAGAAGGAACGCAAGGTCGACAGCTACGTCCGCGCCGGCGGCGCCTCCGTCGACCCGAAGACCGGCAAGGTCGTCGCGATGTACAACGGCATCGACTACGTCAAGCAGTACACGCCCAACGCCGTCCGCCGCGACTTCCAGGTCGGCTCCACCTTCAAGCCCTTCGTGTTCACGTCCGCCGTCGAGAACCACTCCGAGACGCAGAGCGGCCAGGTCATCAACCCCAACACCCGCTACGACGGCACCAGCGAACGCCCCGTCCAGGGCTGGAGCGGCGGCCGCTACGCCCCGGAGAACGAGGACCACCGCGACTACGGCCACGTCACCGTCCGCGAGGCCACCGACAAGTCCATCAACGCCGTGTACGCCCAGATGGCCGTCGACGTCGGCTCCGACAAGGTCAAGCAGACCGCGATCGACCTCGGGCTCTCCCCCGACACCCCCGAGCTGACCCCCTCCCCCTCCATCGCCCTCGGCGTCGCCACCGCCAGCCCCCTCGACATGGCCGAGGCCTACGCGACCCTCGCCAACCACGGCAGGCACAGCACCTACACGCTGGTCGAGAAGGTCATGAAGGACGGCAAGCAGCAGGTCGAGCTGCCCGAGCGGCGCGAGCACCAGGCCGTCAGCCGCGAGTCCGCCGACACCACCACGTCCGTCCTGCGCAGCGTCGTCCAGAACGGCACCGCCACCGCCGCCCAGGCCGCCGGGCGCCCCGCCGCGGCCAAGACCGGCACCGCCGAGGAGGACACCGCCGCCTGGTTCGCCGGCTACACCCCCGACCTGGCCACCGTCGTCGCCGTCATGGGCCAGGACCCGAAGACCGCCGCCCACAAGCCCCTGTACGGCGCCATGGGCCTCGCCCGTATCAACGGCGGCGGCGCCCCCGCCGAGATCTGGAGCCAGTACACCCGCAACGCCCTCAAGGGCGAACCGGTCACCGACTTCGACCTCCAGCTCCAGGACGGCGCCGACGTCACCGCGCCCCCGAGCAGCGACGCCTCGGACGAACCGGGCGACGGTGACGAGAGCGGCAGCAGCGACGCCTCCGAGGGACCGGGCGACGCCGACGAGGACGGCTCCGGCTCCGAGACCCCCGGCGACTCCGCGGGCGGCAGCACCGCGCCCGGTGACGACGGCGGCACCGAGTCCGACCCCCCGTCCACCGGCGGCGGCACTCCCACCACCGGTGGCCCCAGCACCGAGCCCGGCCCCACGGGCGGCGGCGACGGCGGGGGCGACGACTCCTCGAACGGCGGCACGGGGCCGGGCGACGGAGACACCGAGGGCGCGGGCGGCGGGGACTCGAACACCGGTTTCCCCGGCATCCCCGTCACACCCAGGCGTCAGTGACCGGAGGTCGCCTTCAGGCCCACGACGGCGACCAGCAGCAGACAGATGAAGAAGATCCGGGCGGCGGTCGCGGGCTCCCCCAGCACCACCATGCCGAGCACCGCCGCCCCGGCCGCGCCGATGCCCACCCACACGCCGTAGGCGGTACCGATGGGCAGCGTCCGCGCCGCGTACGACAGCAGCATCATGCTCGCGACGATCCCGGCACCCGTGAACACACTGGGCCACAGCCGGGTGAAACCGTCGGTGTACTTCATCCCGATCGACCAGCCGACCTCGAGCAGACCGGCGACGAACAACAGAACCCACGCCACGACCGACACCTCCGTGAACGAACTGAACGGTGGTGCGTCGTCTTTGCCTTCAGCCCGGTACGGCGCGTCTCGTCGGGGTGCTTCCCACGATAGCAAAAACGGGGAAAAGGGCCTGGTGACACCGGTCACCAGGCCCTTTCCTCCTTGCAGCCCCGCTGCTTACAGATACAGCCCGGTGGAGTCCTCCGACCCCTCGAACCGGTCCGCCGCCACGGCGTGCAGATCACGCTCGCGCATGAGCACGTAGCCCACACCCCGCACCTCGACCTCGGCACGGTCCTCCGGGTCGTACAGCACCCGGTCGCCCGGCTCCACGGTCCGTACGTTCTGCCCGACCGCGACCACCTCGGCCCAGGCCAGCCGCTTGCCGACGGCCGCCGTCGCGGGGATCAGGATGCCGCCCCCGGAACGCCGCTCGCCCTCACCGGTGTCCTGCCGCACGAGCACGCGGTCGTGCAGCATCCGGATGGGCAGCTTGTCGTCCTGGGGACCGTGCTCGTTTCTCTTGGCGCTCACGCCCCGAACCTACCTGCCCCCGCTCAGCGCCCGCGCCGCCGGGTGCCGCCGAACGCGAGCAGCCCCACGACCCCGACCACCACCAGCGCGACGGGCACGACCCGCTCCATCCGCGGGGCGCCCTCCTCGTCCACGAACTGCGCCTTCACATCACTGACCACCCGATTGACCTGGACGTAGGCCCGGCCCAGCGTGTGATCGACGCTGGAGGCGACCTTGGCCTTCGCATCGTCGACGATCGTCTTCGGGTGCACCCGCATCCCGAGCTCGTCGAGCGTCTCGGCCAGCACCTCGCGGCGGCGCTTGATGTCCGCCTCGATCTGCGCCGGGGTCCTGATGTCCGACGTGTCCGCCACCGTACGCCTCCGAAGTCCGCTCTGACGCTGTCCCGGACAGTCTGTCAGCTCGGCGCCTCTCCGCACTGTCAGGACCCCCCGTTACGCTGGATCGATGAGCGAGCGACTCCAGCCCGGGGACCCGGCCCCCGCCTTCACCCTCCCGGACGCCGACGGCAACGAGGTGTCCCTGTCCGACCACAAGGGCCGCAAGGTCATCGTGTACTTCTACCCTGCCGCGCTTACCCCCGGCTGCACGAAGCAGGCCTGCGACTTCACGGACAACCTGGAGCTGCTGACCGGCGCCGGGTACGACGTGATCGGCATCTCCCCCGACAAGCCGGAGAAGCTGGCCAAGTTCCGCGAGGCCGAGTCCCTGAAGGTCACCCTCCTCGCCGACCCGGACAAGAAGGTCCTCGACGCGTACGGCGCCTTCGGCGAGAAGAAGAACTACGGCCGCACCTACATGGGCGTCATCCGCTCCACGATCGTCGTCGACGAACAGGGCAAGGTCGAACGCGCCCTGTACAACGTCCGCGCCACGGGCCACGTGGCCAAGATCATCAAGGACCTCGGCATCTGAGGCCCCCCGCGGGGCCCGTACCGGCATCGGCAAGACCCGGTACGGGCCCTTCCGCATGCCGTGCGTGACTGTCCGATAACCGGTTCGTTATTCCGTACGAAGCCGCGAACACGCGGCCGGGGACGGAGGGGTTCGATGGGGGCAAGCGCGTACAGCCGGGAGCGGCTGGAGGAGGCGGCTCGGGGCGCGCGGACGTTGTCGGAGGCGTTGGTGCGGTTGGGGGTGGATCCGAAGAGTTCGACTCGGCGGTACGTCCTGGGGCGGATGAAGAGGCTGGAGGTCGACACCTCCCACTTCCAGCGTGAGGGAGTGAAGTGGACCCGGGAGGTTCTCCAAGAGGCAGCCACAGCTTCGACGAACATGTGCGAGGTACTCCGACATCTCGGACTGGAAGTGGTCGGTGGACACCACACGCACATCAGCCGACGTATCAAGGCCTACGACATCGACATCTCGCACTTCCAGATGCCGACCCGGAAGGGGAAGCCCTGGCGCCCCCGGACGCCTGAAGGCTTGCTCGTCGAGCAGACGCCCGGCGAAGCGAGGCGAATCCCCAGTGATCGCATCAAGTGGGCGATGGCGGCCGTGGGCGCATCCGAGAGGTGCGCGCTCTGCGGTAACGACGGCATGTGGCACGGACACCCGATCCCCTTGGAGGTCGACCACGTAGACGGCGACTGGCGCAACAACCGCATCGAGAACCTTCGACTCCTGTGCCCGAACTGTCACTCGATCACGGACACTTACCGAGGACGTGGCAAGGGGCGTGCACACCGATGAGCAGTGGCGTGCGCTACACGCGTGAGCGACTCGCAGAGGCAGCCGAGCAGTGCTCCGATCTCGATGAAGTGATCAACTTCTTCGGCGCTCAGCCGTCGGGCAGGCTGCGGGGGTACCTCGCGAAGAGGTTCACCCACTACGGAATCGACATCTCGCATTTGGCCCCTGCCACTAGCCAGGTCCGGCCTTCTGGTGAGGAGCTGCGTGCCGCAGTCGCCGAATCCGTTTCGATCGCGAGTGTGCTCCGTCGACTGGGGCGTCCCGACAGCGGTGCGCAACGCGCCCTGTTGCGTCGATGGATCGCTGACGACCATCTTTCGACAGCGCACTTCTTGGGGCAGGCGCACCAACGGGGCAGGCCCAGCACGGCCACACCGCTCAGACAGCCTGAGGACATCTTGGTCAAGCACATCGGCGAACGCCGAACGAAGACCGCATTGCTGCGTCGGGCGCTACGCGCAGTTGGCGTACCCAACAAATGCGACGAGTGCGGTACAGACCCCGAATGGCTCGGCAAGCCCATGACTCTGGAAGTGGACCACGTCAACGGGGACTGGAGCGACGATCGACAGGAGAACCTGCGGTTACTGTGCCCCAACTGCCACGCCGCCACTGCCACCTGGTGCCGAGGCGGCCGACGGCGGCATACTCTGCCCAGTAAAGTAGGCCCGGTCGAGCGCCCGTACGCCAACTGGCCGAGCGGCAATCTTTAGGTGGTTGTGTTTGTCGGTTCGAATCCGACCGGGCGCACAGGGCCCTGTACCTACGATTCGTAGGTACAGGGCCCTCATTCTTGAGTCAGTCCAACAGCTCCCGCACCACCGGCACCAGGGCCCGGAACGCCTTGCCGCGGTGGCTGATCGCGTTCTTCTCGGCCGCCGTCAGTTCCGCGCAGGTGCGGGTGTCGCCGTCCGGCTGGAGGATCGGGTCGTAGCCGAAGCCGTTCGTGCCGGCGGGGGCGTGGCGGAGGGTGCCTCGGAGTTGGCCCTCGACGACTCGTTCCGTGCCGTCGGGGAGGGCGAGAGCCGCCGCGCAGGCGAAGTGGGCGCCCCGGTGGGCGTCGGTGATGTCGGCGATCTGGGCCAGGAGCAGGTCGAGGTTGGCCTTGTCGTCGCCGTGGCGGCCGGCCCAGCGGGCGGAGAAGATGCCCGGGGCGCCGTTCAGGACGTCGACGCAGAGGCCGGAGTCGTCGGCGACGGCGGGCAGGCCGGTGGCCCGGGCGAGGGCGTGGGCCTTGAGGAGGGCGTTCTCGGCGAAGGTGACGCCGGTTTCCTTGACGTCGGGGATCTCCGGGTAGGCGTCCGCGCCGACGAGGTCGTGGGGCAGGCCCGCGTCGGCGAGGATGGCCCTCAGTTCGGTGATCTTGCCGGCGTTGCGGGTGGCGAGGATGAGGCGGGTCATGGGGGTCAGTATTCCGGACCCCCCGCCCGGCCCCGCCGAGCCCTCCCTACGGTGTGCAGACCTTGGTGAGTTCACCCGCCGCGTCGGTGACGGGGCTGAGGTCGGGGGTCTCGTCGCCGTTCTCGACCGAGGTGCGGACGTTGTCGACGGCCTTGCCGAGGTCGTCGACGGCCTTGTTGACGTCGGTGTTGTCGGTCTGGTCGCCGATCTTGTCCAGGTTCTTGTCGATGGAGTTGAGGGACTCCTCCCACTGGGTGGGGTCGTCCGCGTTCTCCACGGCCTGCTGGAGTTCGGTGACGCTGTCGGCTATCGCGTCGGCGGTGCGTACGCAGTCGAGCGCCTTGTCGACGGCGTCGCAGCCGGTGGTGAGGCCGGCCGTCAGGGCGATGGTCGCCACGGTGGCGACGGCGGTGGCGGTGCGGCGAAGGCGGCGGTGGCGGCTCGCGGCCATGGGTCTCGGTCCTCCCCTTGGGACAGGGCCGGGCGGCCCGTGTGCGGTGCGGCGTCGGGCGTACGGCAGGGTCTGCCGTACGCCCGTGGTGCTGTACTGCTAGGGACGCGCCCGCGGGCGGCCCAGTTGCCTGCGATTGGCGTTCCCTTTACTCGCTTTACCTTTCGAGGACCGCGTCGAGTGCCTTGCGCTGGAGTTCGGCGAGTTCCGTGCAGCCGGCGGTGGCGAGGTCGAGCAGGGTGTTGAGTTCCTCGCGGGCGAAGGGCTCGGCCTCGGCGGTGCCCTGGACCTCGACGAAGCGGCCGTCGCCGGTGCAGACGACGTTCATGTCGGTGTCGGCGCGGACGTCTTCCTCGTAGCGCAGGTCGAGGAGCGGGGTGCCGTCGACGATGCCGACGGAGACGGCGGAGACGGTGCCGGTGAGGGGCTTGCGGTTGGCCTTGATCAGCTTCCGGCCCTGGGCCCAGCCGATGGCGTCGGCGAGGGCGACGTAGGCGCCGGTGATGGCGGCGGTGCGGGTGCCGCCGTCGGCCTGGAGGACGTCGCAGTCCAGGACGACGGTGTTCTCGCCGAGTGCCTTGTAGTCGATGACGGCGCGCAGGGACCGGCCGATGAGGCGGCTGATCTCGTGGGTGCGGCCGCCGATGCGGCCCTTGACGGACTCGCGGTCGCCGCGGGTGTTGGTGGCGCGGGGGAGCATGGCGTACTCGGCGGTGACCCAGCCTTCGCCGCTGCCCTTGCGCCAGCGCGGGACGCCTTCGGTGACCGAGGCGTTGCAGAGGACCTTGGTGTCGCCGAAGGAGACGAGGACGGAGCCTTCGGCGTGCTTGCTCCAGCCGCGTTCGATGGTGACGGGGCGGAGCTGCTGGGGGGTGCGGCCGTCGATTCGTGACATGCGGGTGAGCCTAGCGGCCCATGGGGAAGGGGCCTGTCCCGGAGTGGGAAAGGCCCCTTGCCGGTGAGCCGGTGGCTCACATCATGTCTTCGATGTCCGCGGCGATCGGGTCGGCGTCGGTGCCGATGACGACCTGGATGGCGTTGCCCATCTTGACGACGCCGTGGGCTCCGGCGGCCTTGAGGGCGGCTTCGTCGACCTTGGAAGCGTCGTGGACCTCGGTGCGGAGGCGGGTGATGCAGCCTTCGACCTCGTCGATGTTGTCGATGCCGCCGAGACCGGCGACGATCTTCTCAGCCTTGCTCGCCATGTTCGTTCTCCCTGATCCGTACCGCTTTGTCGCAGTAACCCACAGTTGGCCCATCTTCGCGAGCCATCGTGCGGTCTTTCGCGAATGATGGCGTCACGACGGCGGTGCCGTCTGTCAACTGGTCTACACCAGTGTACCGGCGACCGGATGGAGACCGGATGAGTGCCGACAACGCGGTCAGCCCCGCTCGCGCCCGCTGGAACACCGCGTTCCAAGGGTTGCAGAAGATGGGTCGCTCCCTTCAGTTGCCCATCGCGGTCCTGCCCGCCGCCGGCATTCTCAACCGGCTGGGGCAGCCGGACGTGTTCGGGGACGACGGTCTGGGCTGGACGAACGTCTCGAAGGTGATGACGGGCGCGGGCGGCGCGCTGCTCGACGGTTCGCTGGGGCTGCCGCTGCTGTTCTGTGTGGGCGTGGCCATCGGGATGGCGAAGAAGGCGGACGGTTCGACGGCGCTCGCGGCGGTGGCGGGGTTCCTCGTCTACTACAACGTGCTGCGGCAGTTTCCGGAGGACTGTCCGGAGGGGTCGAAGGTGGTCCCGCAGGTCGGTTGCCAGGTGACCGACGGTTCGGGCGAGGTGACCGCGTTCGTCTTCCAGAATCCGGGGGTGTTCGGCGGCATCGTGATGGGGTTGCTGACGGCGTACTTCTGGCAGCGTTTCCACCGGACGAGGCTGGTGGACTGGCTGGGCTTCTTCAACGGCCGCCGGCTGGTGCCGATCATCATGGCGTTCGTGGCGATCGTGTTCGCGGCGCTGTGCCTGTGGGTGTGGCCGCCGATCGGTGACGCGCTGGAGAGTTTCAGTGACTGGATGACCGGGATCGGCGCGTGGGGCGCGGGTGTGTTCGGGCTGGCGAACCGGGCGTTGCTGGTGATCGGTCTGCATCAGTTCCTGAACGTGCCGATGTGGTTCCAGTTCGGTTCGTACACGAAGCCGGACGGCACGGTGGTGCACGGCGACATCAACATGTTCCTGGCGGGCGACCCGGACGCGGGGCAGTTCACGACCGGCTTCTTCCCGATCATGATGTTCGCGCTGCCGGCGGCGGCGCTGGCGATCACGCACTGTGCGAAGCCGAACCGGCGCAAGGAGGTCGGCGGCCTGATGCTGTCGGTGGGGCTGACGTCGTTCGTGACGGGGATCACCGAGCCGCTTGAGTACTCGTTCCTGTTCATCGCGCCGCTGCTGTACGCGGCGCACGCGGTGCTGACGGGTGTGTCGATGGCGGTGACGTGGGCGCTGGGAGTGAAGGACGGGTTCAGCTTCTCGGCGGGGCTGATCGACTACGTCATCAACTGGAACCTGGCGACCAAGCCGTGGCTGATCATTCCGATCGGGCTGTGTTTCGCGGTGGTGTACTACGTGGTCTTCCGGTTCGCGATCACGAAGTTCGACCTGAAGACGCCGGGGCGGGAGCCCGACGAAGAGGTGGAGGACGTCACCAAGGTGTAGCGGTGTAGACCTCTTTCGTCCTCACGTACCCTTTGAGGGTGGTCTCGCGAAGGCCCCCGGACCGTCGGTCCGGGGGCCTTCGCCACGCCCTCGCACGTGTGCCGGCAGGGGACTTGACCGGGTACTGCGCGTAGCGGTCCGGTCGCGGAATCACGGGTTCCTTACGCCGCCTTCATCGTGCTACAACAGGTCTACACCACTGAGTGGTGTAGACCACCACCCGATGGAGGAAGCATGAGCACCGCCACCGACACGGCGGCCCCCGCAAAGAAGCGGGGATCCGGTCTTTTCCAGGGGCTGCAGAAGGTAGGACGCAGCCTCCAGCTCCCGATCGCCGTTCTTCCGGCGGCGGGCATCATGGTCCGCCTCGGTCAGCCGGACATCTTCGGCGCGGACGGCCTCGGCTGGGACAAGGTCGCCGCCGTCTTCAACAACGCGGGCGGTGCCCTCACCGGCTCGCTGCCGATCCTGTTCTGCATAGGCGTGGCCATCGGCTTCGCCAAGAAGGCCGACGGCTCGACCGCGCTGGCCGCGGTGGTCGGCTTCCTCGTCTACAGCAAGGTGCTCGAGGCCTTCCCGGTCACCGAGGCGGTGGTCCAGAACGGCGAGGACGTCGCCGCGACCTACAACGACCCGGGTGTGCTCGGCGGCATCATCATGGGTCTGCTCGCCGCCGTGCTGTGGCAGCGGTACCACCGCAAGAAGCTGGTGGACTGGCTCGGCTTCTTCAACGGCCGCCGGCTGGTGCCGATCATCATGGCCTTCGTCGGCATCATCGTGGGTGTCTTCTTCGGTCTGGTCTGGGAGCCCATCGGCGACGGCATCTCGAACTTCGGTGAGTGGATGACCGGCCTCGGCTCCGGTGGCGCGGCCCTCTTCGGCGGTGTGAACCGCGCGCTGATCCCGGTCGGCATGCACCAGTTCGTGAACACGGTGGCCTGGTTCCAGCTCGGCGACTTCACCAACTCCGCCGGTGACGTCGTGCACGGCGACATCACCCGCTTCCTGGCCGGCGACCCGTCCGCCGGCATCTTCCAGTCGGGCTTCTTCCCGATCATGATGTTCGGCCTGCCGGCCGCCGCCCTGGCCATGGCGCACACCGCCCGCCCGGAGCGCCGCAAGGCCGTCCTCGGCATGATGCTCTCGCTGGCCGCGACCTCGTTCGTCACGGGTGTGACCGAGCCGATCGAGTTCTCCTTCATGTTCATCGCGCCGGTCCTGTACGTGCTGCACGCGGTGCTGACCGCCGTGTCGATGGCCGTGACGTGGGGGCTGGGTGTGCACGCCGGGTTCAACTTCTCGGCCGGTGCCATCGACTACGCCCTGAACTGGCACCTCGCCACCAAGCCATGGCTGATCATCCCGATCGGTCTGGTGTTCGCGGCGATCTACTACGTGACGTTCCGCTTCGCGATCGTCAAGTTCAACCTGAAGACCCCGGGCCGCGAGCCCGAGGAGGAGGTCGAGGACCTCACCAAGGCGTGAGCCCCGGCCGTACGGCGTGACGAAGGCCCCGGAACCGCGAAGGTTCCGGGGCCTTCCTGCCGCGTCGGCGCCGTCGCGGGCTCAGATCTGGTACACCGCGCCCGTGGCGGCGACGTCCACCCTCCCGTCGTACACCTCGCGCGCGTCGGCCAGGTTGACCGCGGGGTCGGTCCACGGGGGGATGTGGGTGAGCACCAGGCGCCGGGCGCCGGCCCGGGCGGCGCTCTGTCCCGCCTCGCGTCCGTTGAGGTGCAGGTCGGGGATGTTCTCCTTGCCGTGCGTGAAGGCGGCCTCGCACAGGAACAGGTCGGTGTCGCGGGCGAGTTCGTCCAGCACGGGGGTGGCACCCGTGTCCCCGGAGTACGTCAGTGAACGGCCGCCGTGTTCGACGCGGATGCCGTAGGCCTCCACGGGGTGGGCGACGCGCTCGGTGTGCACGGTGAACGGTCCGACCTCGAAGGTGGACGGCTTGACCGTGTGGAAGTCGAACACCTCGCTCATGGAGGAGGCGGACGGGGTGTCGGCGTAGGCGGTGGTCAGCCGGTGCTCGGTGCCCTCGGGTCCGTAGACCGGGAGCGGGGCGCAGCGGCCGCCGTCGTGCCGGTAGTAGCGGGCCACGAAGTAGCCGCACATGTCGATGCAGTGGTCGGCGTGCAGATGGCTGAGGAAGATCGCGTCGAGGTCGTAGAGACCGCAGTGGCGCTGCAGCTCGCCGAGGGCGCCGTTGCCCATGTCGAGGAGCAGCCGGAAGCCGTCGGCCTCGACGAGGTAGCTCGAGCAGGCCGATTCCGCGGACGGGAACGACCCCGAGCAGCCGACGACGGTGAGCTTCATGAAGCAGAAACCTCCGCTGGCGCGTGTGGAGAGACGGGGGGTCGTGCGGTCCGTCGAGCGTAAGGCGCAAAACCTGCGGTCGCTCCTCCACCAGGGGCCGTTGTGGGCGAACTCACCTGTGGGATCACCGGTTCGGCTGGAAGCGGGGAGTGCGGGGCCGCAGAAGGGGCGCGCGGCTGCGGCGTGCGCCGGTACCGTCGTCGGTATGGACACGTCCTGGTGGCTCGTCTTCGCGGCGGTGGTGCTGCTCGCGCTCGTGGCGACGCTCGTCGACGGCTGGGGCCGGGGCCGGCGGCCCCGTCGCCGGGGGCGGCGTCCCCCGGACGGGCGGGACGGGCCCGGCGGGCCCGGCGGGCGGGGGCCCGAAAACTGAAGCGCCCCGCGACGCGTACGTCGCGGGGCGGTTTCCGGGAGGAGCCGTCAGGCCCAGAGCTGGCCGTGGAGGGTCGCGATGGCCGCCTCGGTCGTCTCGGCGGTGTAGACGCCGGTCGACAGGTACTTCCAGCCGCCGTCGGCGACGACGAACACGATGTCGGCGCTCTCCCCCGCCTTGACCGCCTTCTTCCCGACGCCGATCGCGGCGTGCAGGGCGGCGCCCGTGGAGACGCCCGCGAAGATGCCCTCCTGCTGGAGCAGCTCGCGGGTGCGGGTGACCGCGTCGGCGGAGCCCACCGAGAAGCGGGTGGTGAGGACGGAGGCGTCGTACAGCTCGGGGACGAAGCCCTCGTCGAGGTTGCGCAGGCCGTAGACCAGGTCGTCGTAGCGCGGTTCGGCGGCGACGATCTTCACGTCCGGCTTGTGCTCGCGCAGGTAGCGGCCGACGCCCATCAGCGTCCCCGTCGTCCCGAGGCCCGCGACGAAGTGCGTGACCGAGGGCAGGTCGGTGAGGATCTCGGGGCCGGTGCCGGCGTAGTGGGCGCCGGCGTTGTCCGGGTTGCCGTACTGGTAGAGCATCACCCAGTCCGGGTGTTCGGCGGAGAGTTCCTTGGCGACGCGTACGGCGGTGTTGGAGCCGCCCGCGGCCGGGGAGGAGATGATCTCCGCGCCCCACATGGTGAGCAGGTCCCGGCGTTCCTGGGAGGTGTTCTCGGGCATGACGCAGACGATGCGGTAGCCCTTGAGCCGGGCGGCCATGGCCAGGGAGATGCCGGTGTTTCCGCTGGTCGGCTCCAGGATGGTGCAGCCCTTGGTGAGACGGCCGTCCTTCTCGGCCTGCTCGATCATGTGGAGCGCGGGGCGGTCCTTGATCGAGCCGGTCGGGTTGCGGTCCTCCAGCTTGGCCCAGATGCGGACGTCGTCGGACGGCGACAGCCGCGGCAGGCGCACCAGAGGGGTGTTGCCCACCGCGGCCAGCGGGGAGTCGTAGCGCATCGGCGATCAGGCCATGCCGCCGGCGACGGCCGGCAGGATCGTGATGCTGTCGCCGTCGGACAGCTTGGTGTCGATGCCGTCCAGGAAGCGGACGTCCTCGTCGTTGAGGTAGACGTTGACGAAGCGGCGCAGCTGCTCGCCGTCGACGATGCGGGCCTGGATGCCCGTGTGCCGGGTCTCGAGGTCGGCGAAGAGCTTGGCGAGGGTGTCCCCGGTGCCCTCCACCGCCTTCTGGCCGTCGGTGTACTGGCGGAGGATGGTCGGGATGCGGACCTCGATGGCCATGGCTGAGGGCTCCTGTCGGAAGTTTGTCGTGGGTTCTGAGGGCGCGCGGCGGCACACGTCAGCACGCCGCGGCTCACGGCCGTACGGCGGCAACGAAGATCAACAGATGGCGCTTTTCAGCCTGCACAGGTCGACGTGCAGCCGCGCCACGAGCATCGCGCCCGGCGCCTTGTCGCTCACGTCGAGAAGAACCATGGGCTCATCGTATCGATTCCCGGTCCGGCTTCCGGAGTGTTATCTCACCTGATGGACTCATTCCGTCCGAAGTGCGAGATCAGTACGCCTGGACGACCTTGACCTCCTCCTCCGTGACCTCGCCCTCCACGATGCGGAACGAGCGGAACTGGAACTCGCCGGCGCCGTCGGTGTCCGCGGTGGAGACGAGGACGTAGTGGGCGCCGGGCTCGTTGGCGTAGGTGATGTCGGTGCGGGAGGGGTGGGCCTCGGTGGCGGTGTGGGAGTGGTAGATGACCACCGGTTCCTCGTCGCGGTCGTCCATCTCGCGGTAGAGCTTGAGGAGGTCCTGCGAGTCGAACTCGTAGAACGTGGGCGAGCGGGCGGCGTTGAGCATGGGGATGAACCGCTCGGGCCGGCCCTCGCCGACGGGACCGGCCACCACGCCGCACGCCTCGTCGGGGTGGTCCTCGCGCGCGTGGGCGACGATCTGGTCGTACAGGGCCTGTGTGATGGTCAGCATGCGGCCAGGATAAGCAGACGGGCTCCTCCGTACCGGTGGGTGGTACGGAGGAGCCCGTATGCCGGACATCCTGAGCGTTGGCCGTGGGGACGCCACGAGCGTCCCTGGTGGCCGGAGGTCCTGGTGTGCGCGTGAAGGCGCTGGTCAGCGGCGTTCGGCGGGTCCGTCAGCCGATCTTCTCGAACTCCGGCTCGCCGGGCCGCTCGGTGATCCGCGGGTTGCGGCTCTTGAGCACCGCCCAGCCGATGCCGAGGGCGGCGGCCCAGCCGGCCATCACGTACAGGCAGACGCGGGCGTCGGCGTCGTAGGCGATGAGGCAGGTGACGAAGAGGAGGAAGGCGATGGCGATGTAGGAGCACACCGACCCGCCCGGCGCCGGGAAGGAGGAGGCGGGCAGGCGGCCCGCGACGACCTTGCGGCGGTACAGCACGTGGCTGATCAGGATCATCAGCCAGGTCCAGATGCCGGCGGCGGTGGCGACGGAGGTGACGTAGCCGAAGGCCTTCTCCGGGACGAGGTAGTTCAGGACCACGCCGATGGCCATGAAGACGACCGAGACGGCGATGCCGATGGCCGGGGTCTTGGTCGAGGACAGCTTGTTGAAGATCCTGGGCGCCTCGCCGTTGTCCGCGAGGGTGCGCAGCATCCGGCCGGTGGAGTACATGCCGGAGTTGCAGGACGACAGCGCGGCGGTGAGCACGACGAAGTTGACGATGCCGGCGCCGGCCGGGATGCCGATGACGGCGAAGGCCTCCACGAAGGGGCTGACGCCCTCGGCGAACTCGGTCCACTTGACCACCGCCAGGATGACGGTGAGGGCGCCGACGTAGAAGAGGGCGATGCGCCAGGGCAGGGTGTTGATCGCCTTGGGGAGGGTCTTCTCCGGGTTCTCCGACTCACCGGCGGTGACGCCGACCAGCTCGACGGCGAGGTAGGCGAACATGACGCCCTGGAGGGTCATCAGGGACGAGCCGATGCCCTTGGGGAAGAAGCCGTCGAACTCCCACAGGTTGGAGACGGCGGCGGTGTCACCGGCCTGGCTGAAGCCGAGGGTGAGCACGCCGACGCCGATCACGATCATGCCGATGATGGCGGTGACCTTGACCATCGAGAACCAGAACTCGATCTCGCCGAACAGCTTCACCGAGATCAGGTTGGCCACGAACAGCAGGACCAGGAAGACCAGGGCCGAGACCCATTGCGGGATGTCCGGGAACCAGTAGTGGATGTAGATGGCGGCGGCGGTGAGTTCCGCCATGCCGGTGACCACCCACATCAGCCAGTACGTCCAGCCGGTGAAGTAGCCGAAGAAGGGGCCGAGGAACTCGCGCGAGTACTCGGCGAAGGAGCCGGAGACGGGTCGGTACAGGAGCAGCTCGCCGAGCGCCCGCATGATGAAGAAGATGATCACGCCCGCGAGGGCGTACATGAGGATGATGCTGGGGCCGGCCTTGGCGATGTTGGCCCCGGCGCCCAGGAAGAGACCGACGCCGATGGCGCCGCCGATCGCGATCATCTGGACCTGGCGGCTGTTGAGACCGCGCTCGTAGCCCTCTTCGGGGGCCTTGTCCGTGTCGACCTGCGCAGAGGTCATGTGTGGTGCGCCTTTCTCCATGCCGACCCGGGCCTTGACTCGGCCGCGGATCGGGTCTCGATCCCCCCGGATGATGGAGCTGAGCGGGCCTCACATCCCGCTCGGTGCCTGGCCGGCGGTCGGCCGGCTCGGTGGCGCACCCGGCCGAACATTCGGGTGGTGTTCGCCGGGCGGTCGTGAAGATTTACCACGACGGCGGCACCGATCACAGGGGCGGACTGTGACGTGTCACACAGGGAGAAGCGGACGAAAGCCGCACCTCCGGGACAAAGGAGGCACGGCTTTGACGGGATCGTTATCCGGATTTGAGGCCCCGCTGAGCGGACACGGAGGGTGACGAAACGGTCTCGGTCAGGGCATAACCGCTTCAGGGCATAACCGCACTCAGGGCATGAGCGTCGCGACGAGCGACTCCTGGAGCCCGCCGAGCCACAGGTAGGCCATCACCATCGGCTTGCGCGGGTCCTCGTCCGGGAGCCGGTAGAGCAGGTCGGTGTCGTCCTCGTCGGCGATCTCCAGGCGGGAGCCGATCGCCAGGCGCAGGTCGTTCAGGGCGCGCAGCCACTGCTGGGACTCCTGGGCCGACAGTTTCAGCACCGCGCCCTCTTCGCCCGCGGACGCCGAGGAGAGGGCGTCCAGGGTGCGGACCACCGCCAGCGCGTTGTCCCGCTTGCCGGCCCGCAGGTCGTTCTCGGTGTAGCGGCGGAACTCCGCGGAGTGCGCCCGCTGCTCCTCGGCCTCCTGGGCCTGCGGGGTGCCCTCGGGGTCGCCGTAGGCGTCCGGGAACAGCCTGCGCAGCACCGGGTCGGAGGGCGGCTCGCTCGGGCCCTCGGCGAACAGCTCGGCGAGCGGGTCGTCGGAGGCGTCCTCGGCGGGTCCGGGCCCGATCAGCTCCAGGAGCTGCACGGCCAGCGAGCGGATGATGGAGATCTCGACGTCGTCGAGGGCGACGGCCGCGCCGCCGCCGGGGAGCGGTTCGAATTGTCCGGGCATGAAGGCGATTCAGCTGCTTCCGTCCTGCGGGCGGGCGTGGGTCGTTTCCGGGCTCATTTCCGGTCCTGCTGGAGGGTGGCCCACAGGCCGTAGCCGTGCATGGCCTGTACGTCGCGCTCCATCTCCTCCCGGCTGCCGCTGGAGACGACCGCCCGGCCCTTGTGGTGGACGTCCATCATGAGCTTGGTGGCCTTGTCCTTGGAGTAGCCGAAGTACGACTGGAAGACGTACGTCACGTAGCTCATGAGGTTGACGGGATCGTTGTGGACGATCGTCACCCAGGGCACGTCGGGCTCGGGTACGGCGAAGACCTCCTCCGCCGGCTCGGTCTTCTCGATCTCCATGGGTGCGGCTGCCGTCACACAGCCCATGCTGCCACCACAGGGGGGCACCCGCACAAACGGGCCTGTGGCGGGCGCCACGCGCACCGGGCGGGCCCGGAAATCGTCAGAGTGACGAAATGGGGGTACGATCCGTCCTATGAACACAGCGGACCTTGGGCTGCCGGTGGACGTCCCCTCTACGGCGCTCTTCACGGACCAGTACGAGCTGACCATGCTGCGGGCAGCCCTGAAGGCCGGTACGGCCGGGCGGCGGAGCGTGTTCGAGGTCTTCACCCGGCGGCTGCCGGACGGCCGCCGCTACGGCGTCGTGGCGGGCACCGGGCGGGTGCTGGACGCGGTGGAGAACTTCCGCTTCGACGCCGACGTGCTGCGCTTCCTGCGCGAGCGGGACATCGTCGACGAGGAGACCCTGGACTGGCTCGCCCAGTACCGGTTCGGCGGCGACATCTGGGGCTACCCCGAGGGCGAGGTGTACTTCCCGGGCTCGCCGATCATGCGGGTGGAGGGCACCTTCGGCGAGTGCGTGCTGCTGGAGACGGTGATCCTCTCCATCCTCAACCACGACTCGGCGATCGCGGCCGCCGCCTCCCGCATGTCGTCGGCCGCCGGACAGCGCCCGCTGATCGAGATGGGCGCCCGCCGCACCCACGAGCTGGCCGCCGTCGCCGCCGCCCGCTCGGCCTACGTCGGCGGTTTCGCGACCACCTCCGACCTGGCCGCGGGCTTCCGCTACAACATCCCCACCGTCGGCACCTCCGCGCACGCCTTCACCCTGCTGCACGACAACGAGCGGGATGCCTTCCGCGCCCAGGTGGACTCGCTGGGCCGGGACACCACGCTCCTGGTGGACACCTACGACGTCGCCGAGGCGGTCCGGACGGCCGTGGAGGTGGCCGGGCCCGAGCTGGGCGCGGTGCGCATCGACTCCGGCGACCTGCTGCTGGTCGCGCACCGGGTGCGCCAGCAGCTGGACGAGCTGGGCGCCACCGAGACGAAGATCGTCGTGACCTCGGACCTGGACGAGTACGCCATCGCCTCGCTGGCGGCGGCGCCCGTGGACGCCTACGGCGTCGGCACCCAGCTGGTTACCGGCTCCGGCCACCCCACGGCCTCGATGGTCTACAAGCTGGTCGCCCGCGCCGAGTCCGGCGAGGAGGGCGCGCCGCTGGTGCCGGTGGCCAAGAAGTCCACCGGCGGCAAGACCTCCGTCGGCGGCCGCAAGTGGGCCGCGCGGCGCCTGGACGCGGAGGGGTACGCGGAGGCCGAGGTGGTCGGCACCGGACCGGTGCCCGACGCGCTGGCCGACCGGCAGCTCCTGGTCGAGCTGGTCAAGGGCGGCGAGGTCGTCGCCCGCGAGCCGCTGGACGCCGCCCGGGACCGGCACGCGGCCGCCCGCGCCAACCTCCCGCTGTCCGCCACCCAGCTCTCCCGAGGGGAACCCGTCATTCCGACGGAGTACGCGCACGGGGGCTCGGGTAGCTAAAGCTGTGCGGCCCCACAAGGGCCGAATCAGCCCCGCGTCCCCCGCCCCACCCGCTCCACCCGTCCCTCATCCCCCATCCCCCATCCCACAGTCGACCCAGTCGAAGGACACCGACCATGCGCCGCGCCTTGATCGTCGTAGACGTGCAGAACGACTTCTGCGAGGGAGGCAGCCTCGCGGTGTCCGGCGGTGCCGACGTGGCCGCCGCCATCACCGAGCTGATCGGGCAGGCGCCCGCCGGCTACCGCCACGTCGTGGCCACCCGCGACCACCACGTGGCTCCGGGCGGCCACTTCGCCGACAACCCGGACTACGTCCACTCCTGGCCGGCGCACTGCGTCGCGGGCACCGAGGGGGTCGGCTTCCACCCGAACTTCGCCCCCGCCGTCGCCTCCGGCGCGATAGACGCCGTCTTCGACAAGGGCGCGTACGCGGCCGCCTACAGCGGCTTCGAGGGCGCCGACGAGAACGGCACGGGCCTCGCCGAGTGGCTGCGCTCCCGCGAGATCGACGAGGTCGACGTCGTGGGCATCGCCACCGACCACTGCGTGCGGGCCACCGCCCTGGACGCCGCCCGCGAGGGCTTCCGCACCCAGGTGCTGCTCGACCTGACCGCCGGGGTGGCCGCCCAGACCACCGAGCGGGCGCTGGAGGAGCTGCGGGAGGCGGGCGTGGAGCTGTCCGGCAAGCCGGTCGTGCAGTAGATCCCCCCGGGGCAGTGGGCCCCCGGGCGGCGGATCCGCTACGTCTGGGCGGTCGGGCGTCTGAGCAGGGCGCGGATCGGGTGCCACAGCTCCTGGACCAGGTCCGGGCCGCCCACGGCGCCCGCCGCCGGTGCCGTGCGCCATATCAGGCCGTCCGGGTGGTGCAGGACCGCGGTGATCTCGTCCGGGGTGGGCGGGGCCGCGTTGCCCCGCAGGTAGACGCTGCGCAGCCCCAGGTTGCGCAGCCTGGTCAGGGCGCGCGCCCGGTTCTGGGCGTGGACGAGAAAACGCACGCTGCCGGCGCTCGCCGGGGCGGGGCTGGGCAGGTTCAGTGCCACCACCACCGTGCCGTTCGGCAGCTTGCAGAAGCCTCCTGCGGCCATGCGGTCATACCCCCGAGTCAGCCTGTGCCGGTCCGGTTGCCGGACCCGGTGTCAATAAGAGAACCACAGGACGCACCTAAACACGGATCGGCGGCGACCCGCCAGGGGGTCACCGCCGATCATGCTCTGACCTGGGCAGATGCTATTTACCTGCCCGCGGGGCCAACCTCGAGCTCGATCGTCGAGCCGTTCTTGGCCTCCTTGAGGATCTTGATCTTCGTGTTGGTGTCAGTGATCTGGACACCGCCGGTCGGGTTCGCCGGGTCGTAGTAGTCGTTCTTGCGGTCGTTGAAGACCGAGACGCCCTTCGAGCCCGGGACGTACTTCGCGACGTCCGCCTTGTGCAGCGTCATGCCGTCCGTGCGGTAGAGGCTGAACGGCGAGTCGTACGCCTGGAAGCGGTTGCGCATCAGCGTCCCGTCCTTCCACTTCAGCGCGGTCGGGTGCGAGTCGATCGGCAGGACCAGGCCCTTGCCCGGGTGCTGGCTGGTGTTGTTGTCCGCCTGGGAGGTGTCCCACTTCCAGATCAGCAGGCCGTTCTGGTACGCGTAGTGCTCGACCCAGTTCGGGCGCTCCGAGAAGCCGAAGTTGTACGGGCCGGTCTTCAGCGTCTTGTCGTACGACACGTACTGCCGGTTCTCGGCGATGTAGTACTGCGCGTACTCCTTGGTGAAGGAGGCGCCCTTGCGGGTGAAGCCGACCGCCGTCCAGGCGTCGTCCGCGGTCTCCGCGTTGTCCGAGAAGAGCGTCTCGCCGTCGGCCGTCACCGCGATCTCGTCGGCGGTGAAGCCCTTCATGGCCAGGCCGCCGTCGGTCTGGTAGCGGAAGCGCAGGTCGATCTTCTTGCCGGCGTAGGCGTCCAGCGGGTAGACCAGCTTGCCGTAGGCGTCCACGGTGGCGCTCAGGGCGGGCTTGTCACTGCCGTCGCGCTGGATCGGCTGCCCGTCGAAGGTGCCGTCGATCGCGGTCCAGTTGGCGCCGCCGTCGGTGGACACCTCGGTGTAGAGGAAGTCGTAGTCGGCCTCGATGTCGTACCAGCCGTCCAGGGTGAGGGAGGCGGCCGACTTGCCGGTGAGGTCGACGCTGCGGCTCAGGGTGTTCTTGAGGTCGTTGCCGCTCCCGCTCCACCACTGGGTCTCGCCCTCGGCGGGGGGCACGATCTCGGTGGTGACCTCCTCCTTCGGCAGCTCGACGACCAGGCCCTGCTTGTGCTTGGTGTTGTACTCGGCCAGGCCCAGCTTGTGCCAGGAGTTGACGCCCGCCTTGGCGGTGTCGTAGTTCAGCCAGCCCAGCTGGAGCTTGTCCCAGGCGTTCATGTCGCCGGGCAGGTCGCCGATCTCGTTGCGGCCGGTGCCCAGCCACGAGCCGGACGACATCAGCGTCCAGAAGCCGGTGGAGTTGTCGCCGCCGACCGTGTCGTAGTGGTCCGGCAGGCCGAGGTCGTGGCCGTACTCGTGCGCGTAGACGCCGAGTCCGCCGTTCTCCGGCTGGATGGTGTAGTCGCCGACCCAGATGCCGGTGTCGCCGATCTGGGTGCCGCCGAGCTTGTTGTCGGCGGGGCCGGTGGCGCCGGCGTCGGTGCCGAAGGCGTACCAGCGGTGGGCCCAGATGGCGTCCTCGCCCTGCGCGCCGCCGCCCGCGGACTCGTCCTCACCGGCGTGCACGATCTGGAAGTGGTCGATGTAGCCGTCGGGCTCGTTGAAGTCGCCGTCGCCGTCGAAGTCGTAGCGGTCCCACTGGTCGTACTGGGTCAGCTGGGACTTGATCTGGGCGTCGGTGCGGCCGGCCGCCTTCTGGTCCGCGACCCAGGCGGTGACGCCGTCCTGCACCGCGTACCAGGCGCAGTTGTCCGGGTCGCACTTGTTGGAGCCGTAACGGGCCTCGTTGTAGGGGACCTTGACCCAGTCGGAGACCTCGCCGTCGACCGAGTAGCGGCCGGAGGACTGCTTCTCGTAGTAGGTCTTGACCGAGTTGACGCCCTTGCCGGAACCGAAGTACAGGTCCTGGAAGTGCTCCTGGTCGTAGTCCTCCTGCCAGGCCGTGGAGTTGTCCGTCCGCCGGTTCGGCTTGGCTATCTCGTTGTGCAGCGGGCCGGGCGTGCCGCCGTAGCGGCTGTCGACCTTGTCGCCGAACTCGACCAGGATGGTGAAGATCTTGTCGGTCTTCTCCCGGCCCAGCTCGACGTACTTGGCGTCGCCCTTCTTGCTCTTCAGCTGGACGACGTTGGAGCCGTCCTTCTTCTTCACCGACGCGTTGCCGGATATGACCTGCTTGAGGGCCTCCTCACGCTGGGCGGCCTGAGTGTCGCTCAGGGGGCCCTTGAGGTCGTGGGAGCGCGTCGTTTTGTCCGGGCCGGGGTCGTTGCGGTCCACGGCCTCCGGCCGGGACGGCGAGTCCGCCTGCGCCACGCCGGCCGCCGAGAACGTGGCGGCCGCCGCGGCGAACGCGACGGTGGTCGCCGCCGTTCTGAACGTCCAGGATCTTCTGGTCACTTGAGTTCCTCCCCCGCGTCCACGCGCGCGGATGGGGGACCAAGGACAGTGCATAGTCCGCGCACACGTGCTCAACGCGTGTAGTCAAGTGACGACATTTGACTAGAGGTTCACCGGAAAAGACAGACCTTGACTTGAGCAGAACAAGTGCACTATGCGGAGTCGCCGTTCGCTTTGCGGACACCGGATCGTGACCTTCGCCGGGTACGACGGCCACCGGACGGCCCCGACGGGCGCGCGGGACCGTCCACTTCCCGGACGTCATGAATCCGTGCGCCCCCCGTGCATCCGCCGTGTCGGTTAGGTCGTGCTTACTGCTGGTTCCACTCGGGCACACAGCGGGTTAGAGTCGCTTGGCGGAACGCCCGGAAGCCGGCGGAATGCCAGGCCGACAGCCCGTCTCACCCCATGATTGTCTTCCGAGGACACGATGGCCATGCCCCGTCCGACTGCCGCCCAGTTCGCCTACGGTTCGTGCACCGTGATCTTCTCGACACTCGCCATGCTGCTGCTGTCGCAGACGAGTTCGGGCCCCGGAGTCGCCCTCATCGCCGTCGCGGCCCTCGCCCTCGGCCTGTTGGTCGCCATGACGGTCCCCGTGCCCAGGACGCGCCCGATGACCGCCGTGCCGTCCCACCGCCCCGACGCGAACCGGGAACCGGTGCGGGTGCCCGCGGCGGCCCGGGTCTCCGCGGGCGCGGGCGAGGCGACACGCGGGCGGGCCGCCTGAGCGTCCGGGTCCGTCAGCGCGTGCTGACCACGACCGTCTTGGCCGCCTTGTCGTGCAGGCCCTGTTTGTAGGGCTTGTCGAAGAAGCTCCAGCCACCCGCGATGATCGTCCACACGCAGGCGCAGCAGAACGCGAACGGGATCCACAGCACCAGGGCGCGGATCAGCGACGTCTGCACCGAGGGCGTCGCGCCGTTGTCCAGGTTGGCCACCCGCATCCCGAGCCACTTCTTGCCGAGGGTCTGGCCCGTCCTCGTGGTCATGTAGGTGTCGTACGCGATGTAGAGCACGGCGGCGATCACGGACTGCCCGAAGGACTTGCCGACGGAGACGTCGTCGCCGTCCACCGTGTACTCCTGGACGTTGAAGGCCCAGCTGAGCAACCAGACCACGATGCCCACGAGGATCATGTCGACGATCCGCGCGAGCGTGCGCCGCCCGCTGTCGGCGAGCGGGGGCATCCCCGCCAGCGGATCGGCGGGGTAGCCGCCACCGCCGTACGGGTCACCGCCGTAGGGGCCGCCACCGGGGGGAGGCGCACCGTAGGGTCCGCCGCCGCCGGGGGGCGGGGGCGGGCCGTCGTAGGGGTTCTTCCTCAGCGGGTCGTCTTCCGGCGGTTCGCTGCTCATGTCCCGAGTGGAACTCGGGGTCTGTCGCGGCGCATCCGGCGAGCGGCCGTCCGGAGTAGGCGGGTGCGGGTGCGATGTGGTTGCTCGCGCAGTTCCCACGCACCCGCAGCCGAAGACGAGACCCCCGCTCCCCCGGCCCCTCCGCCAAGCTAGCCCGCGACAAACGTGTTGGCGGCCTTGTCGTGCCAGCACTGGTGCCAGGGGCGGTCGAACAGGCACCACACGACGCCGACCACGCCGACGGCGAGGAGGCCGGGGACGCTGTAGACCAGCCAGCGGCGCAGGGCCGCGCCGAAGGACGGCGGCTCGTGGGCCTCGATGTCCCGGACCTCCAGCCCGAGCAGCCTCTTGCCCAGGGTGCGGCCCCACTTGGCGGTGGGCAGCGCCTCGTAGACGACGCCGAAGAGCAGCAGGACCGCGAGCACGATGCCCAGGTACGTGGACGTCGTGCCGTCCAGCAGCCAGACCGTGACGGTCTCGCCGGAGAGCTTGGCCTCGTCGATCTTGTCGTTGACGTGGTCGACCGCCTTGACGCCGAGAGGTACGGCGGCGACGGCGGTGACACCCCCGAGGACCACCGTGTCGATCAGCCGGGCGGCCAGCCGCTTGCCGAGCCCGGCGGGCCGGGCCGCGGCCTGGCGGCGGGCGGCGGCCTGGAACACGTCCTCGACCGGCGGCTTCCACGGCGCGCCTGCCGGCCCGGGCTGCTCCTCCGCGCCCGCCCCGGCCAGCCGGTGCACCTGCTGCGCCCAGGAGGTCTGACCGCCGCCGGGACCGCCCGCCGCGACCGGCGCGGAGGCGGCGGGCTGCTGCTGCGGCGGCGCCTGGTGAGGCACCGCGGGGGCGGCGGGCGTCGGGGGCGCCTGCGCGGCGGCGGCCCTGGCGGCGGCCGCCTTGCCGGCACCGAACCCGGGACCGGAGGCGGGGCCGGCCGCGGGACCGGGACCGGCGTCGGTGCCTGGGCCGCCGGGCTGCGGGCCCGTGCGCGGGGTGACCGCGCGGAAGGTCATGGTGCCCTCGTCCTGCGCGGCGGCGGGGGCGGGGGCGTCCTGCCGTCCCGCCGCGGGCCGGCGGAAGACGAAGGTGTTGCCCGCCTCGGCCTCGGCCTCCGCCCCGCCTGCCGCGGCGCCCCGCGCGGGATGCTCACCGCCCGCCGAGTCCCCCGAGCCCGCCGCCGTGCCCGCCGTGCCCGCCGTGCCGGAGCCCGCGGCCCCCGCGCGGGGGTCACCCGCCGCGCCGTCGGCGGGCGGTGCCGCCTGCCGGGCGTGCGGAACCCGCGGGTCCGCGCCCCGCGCCGCGCCCGGCCAGGCGCCGCGCCGCTCCGGGGCGTCGGCGGAACCGGACGGGGCGGAGCGGTCGGCGGCCCAGGCCGCGGCGGACTCCGGACGGCTGCCGTGCTGGGACGCGGCGGCGGGCGGCGGGTCCTCGACCGGGTCCTCGTCGAAGAAGTGCGGGCCGGTCTCCTCGACGGAGGGCCGCGCGCCGGGCGGGGGCGCGAGCGGCTCGCCGTCCTTGGGGGCGGGGCGGCTCGTGCCCGCCACCCAGGAGGCGCCGTTCCAGTACCGGACGTAGCCGGGAATGGAGGGGTCCGGGTAATACCCCTCGCGGGGCCTGTCGTCGCCGGGGGCCGGGGTTGGGGCGCTCATGTCCGTCGTCCCGTATCTGCTCGGGGGTTGATAGAGGGGCCTCAACATCTATCAGACGGGCGCAATCCGCACCGCCGGTCCCGCCGTACCCGCCCCTTTCCGGGCAACCTCGTGCCGGGACCTTCACATCCGGGCCGAGCCCCGGTCCGGGGTGCGGAAAAAAGTTCCCCGAACCCGCGTAATGCTCCGGGCCCGGGCCGCTCTCTCCACACAAGGACGTACGAGACTCGGGAGAGGAACCCGCCATGCACACCAACCCCACCGGCCCGATCGTCGTGGAACGCGAACTGGAGCTGAGGCTCATCCTGTCGCCCGAGAGCGGCATCCCGGTGCCGGCCAGGCTCGGCTACCACACGGACGATCCGTACGCCGTGCACATCACCTTCCACATCGACTCCGGCCACCCGGTGCACTGGACGTTCGCCCGCGACCTCCTGGTGGAGGGCGTCTTCCGGCCGTCCGGGCACGGGGACGTGCGGGTGTGGCCGTCGAAGACGGAGGGCCGCAGCGTCGTGCTCGTGGCGCTGAGCAGCCCGGACGGCGACGCCCTCCTGGAGGCGCCCACGCCCCAGGTGTCGGCGTGGCTGGAGCGGACCCTGCGGGCGGTGCCGCCGGGGACCGAGGGGGCGCAGCTCGGGATCGACGACGGGCTGGCCGAGCTGCTCGCCCGGTGAGGAGCGGCGGCGGTCAGAAGAGCTTGCCCGGGTTGAGGATGCCCAGCGGGTCGAAGACCTCCTTGACGGCCCGCTGCATCTCCAGGCCGACCGGGCCGATCTCCCGCGCCAGCCACTCCTTCTTCAGGACGCCCACGCCGTGCTCGCCGGTGATGGTGCCGCCGAGTTCCAGACCGAGCGCCATGATCTCGTCGAAGGACTCGCGGGCCCGCCGGGACTCGTCGGGGT
This sequence comes from Streptomyces sp. NPDC018026, assembly GCF_044327745.1. Lineage (NCBI taxonomy): Bacteria > Bacillati > Actinomycetota > Actinomycetes > Kitasatosporales > Streptomycetaceae > Streptomyces > Streptomyces sp. NPDC018026. The sequence goes on along the minus strand of NZ_JBIRFY010000002.1, from coordinate 87,822 downwards.
CCTGGGCGTCGAAGCAGACGGTGGGGTGGGTGTTGCCGTCGCCCGCGTGGGCGCAGACCCCGATGGTGAGGCCGTACTTGGCGGCGACCCGGTCGATGCCCGCCAGCATCTCGCCGAGCCGGGAGCGGGGCACGCACACGTCGTCGATCATCGTGGTGCCCTTGACGGCTTCGAGGGCGGTGAGGGCCAGGCGCCTGGCCTGGAGGAGGAGTTCGGACTCGGCGGCGTCCTCGGCCGGGACCACCTGCGTGGCGCCCGCGGCCTCGCACAGCGCACCGACGGCGGCGAGATCGGCGGCCGGGTCGGTGGTGTCGAAGGCGGCCAGCAGGAGCGCCTCGGTGGTCTCCGGCAGGCCCATGTGGGCGAGGTCGTTGACCGCCTTGACGGTCGTACGGTCCATCAGTTCGAGGAGGGAGGGGACGTGGCCCCCTTCCATGATCCGGCAGATCGCGTCGCAGGCGGCGGACGCGGAGGCGAACTCGGCGGCCAGCACCAGCTGCTCGGGCGGCTTGGGCCGCAGCCCGAGGACCGCCTTCACGACGATGCCGAGTGAGCCTTCGGAGCCCACGAAGAGCCGGGTGAGGTCGTACCCGGCGACGCCCTTGGCGGTGCGGCGGCCGGTGGACATCAGGCGGCCGTCGGCGAGGACGACGTCGAGGCCGAGGACGTACTCGGCGGTCACCCCGTACTTGACGCAGCACAGGCCGCCGGAGGCGGTGCCGATGTTGCCGCCGATGGTGCACATCTCCCAGCTGGAGGGGTCCGGCGGGTAGTAGAGGCCGTGTTCGTTCACCGCGCGGGAGAGCGTGGCGTTGACGACGCCGGGTTCGACGACGGCGACCCGGTCGACCGGGTTGATCTCCAAAATGCGGTCCATCTTCGTCAGGGAGAGGACCACGCAGCCGTCGGTGGCGTTGGCCGCGCCGGACAGGCCGGTGCGGGCGCCCTGCGGGACCACCGGGACGCGCAGCTCGGTGGCGGTGCGCATGACGTGCTGGACGTCCTCCACGGTGCGCGGCAGGACGACCGCGGCGGGGGCGCCGGCCGGGCAGAAACTCGCCATGTCGTTGGCGTAGGAGGCCGTGACGTCGGGATCGGTGAGGACGGACCCGGCGGGCAGACCGGCCAGCAGCCGGTCGACGAGGGTGCTCGGGTCGCCGAGGGGGCTGCCAGGGGTGCTGCCCGGGGTGCTGCCGGGGGCGTTGTCGACCGCCGCGGCCGCGTCGTCTTCGTCGCGAGGCGCTTCGATACGGCTCATGATCACAGGCTCGCATCCACGGCCATCGGTGTGAACCCCGCGGGCGGCAGCCGTCGCCTGCCCGGTGTGATCGTCATATGGGAGCACAGTGAGCGCCATGGAGGTCATGGAGAGGCTCACCCGGCGGGAACAGGGCGGGACACCGGAACCCGGGCGGCCGTCGCGCCGCGGGCGCCGGGTGCTGACCGCCTCGGTCGCCGGGGCCGCCGTACTCGGAGGGGTCCTGGTGCTGCTCCCCTGGGACGGTGGCGACGCGCCCCCGCCCGCACCCGGGCCCGCGGCGCTGGCGCGCGGGGCGGTCACCACGGGCGTGCCCGCCGCGCTGCCGGACCTGGCGGCGCTGATCGGCGACCGGGAGACCCATCTGCGGGCGCATCCGCTGGACGGGGCGTCGTGGGCGGTGCTCGGCGCCGCGTACGTGGAGCAGGGCCGCCGGACGGCCGACGGCGCGAACTGGCCGAAGGCCGAGAAGGCGCTGCGCACCTCGCTGAGGACGGGGCCCGAGCGCAATCCGCAGGCCCTGGAGGGGCTCGCGGCGCTGGCGGTGGCCCGCCGGGACTTCCCCACGGCGAAGAAGTGGGGCGAGAGCGCGGTGAAAGCGGCGCCGAAGCGGTGGACGGCGCACGCGGTGCTGATCGGCGCGTACACCGGGCTCGGCGACGACAAGGGCGTGGGCCGGGCCCTGGAGAAGGTGATGGAGCTGCGCCCGGACGCTCCGGCGGTGGGGGCGCTGGCGGCGGCCGTCTACCGGGACCGGGGCTGGCGGGAGGACGCGGCGGCCCGGATCTCGGACGCGGCGGCGGCCGCCGGGGCACCGGCGGAGCGGGCGGCGTACCTGGAGCAGGCCGGGCGGCTGGCGTTCGAGCGCGGGGAGCGGGAGGAGGCGCTGCGGTTCTTCCAGGAGGCGCTGCGCACCGACCCCGACCAGCGGGCCGCGCAGGCCGGGCAGGGCCGGGCGCTGGCGGCGCTGGGCCGGACGACGGAGGCGCTGGCCGCGTACCAGGCGGCGCTGGCCAAGCGGCCCGGCCCCGAGTACGCCCTGGAGCTGGGCGAGCTGTACGAGTCGCTGGGCCTCGGCCAGGCGGCGCGGGTGGAGTACGACCTGCTGCGGGAGCGGGCGCGGGACGCCGAGGCGGCCGGGGCCGACGAGCAGTTGGTGCTGGGGCTGCTCGACGCCGACCACGGGGATCCGGCGGCGGCGGTGGAGCGGCTGCGGGCGGAGTGGGGGCGGCAGCCGGGGATCGCGGTCGCCGACGCGCTGGGCTGGGCGCTGCACCGCGCCGGCGAGGACGACGAGGCGCTGGAGTTCGCGACGATCGCGACCGACGGCGACAAGGGCGGCGGGGTGCGCAGCGCGCTGTACGTCTTCCACCGGGGGATGATCGAGAAGGAGCTGGAACGGTCCGGTCCGGCGCGGCGGCACCTCGGGGAGGCGCTGACGATCAACCCGTACTTCTCGCCGCTGCGGGTGCCGGAGGCGAAGCGGGCGCTGGCGGAGCTGGGCGAGCCCCCGGTTGAGGGCCCGCCCGACTGACGCCCGTGCGGGTCAGAGGTTGCCGCGCTTCTCCTGCTCGCGCTCGATCGCCTCGAACAGGGCCTTGAAGTTGCCCTTGCCGAAGCCCATGGAGCCGTGGCGCTCGATCATCTCGAAGAAGACGGTCGGACGGTCCTGGACCGGCTTGGTGAAGATCTGCAGCAGGTAGCCGTCCTCGTCCCGGTCGACGAGGATCTTCAGCTCGCGCAGGATGTCGACGGGCACCCGGGTCTCGCCGGCCCACTCGCCGAGCGTGTCGTAGTACGAGTCGGGGGTGTCCAGGAACTCGACGCCGGCCGCCTTCATCGCCCGGACGGTCGACACGATGTCGTTGGTGTTCAGCGCGATGTGCTGGACGCCTGCGCCGCCGTAGAACTCCAGGTACTCGTCGATCTGGGACTTCTTCTTGGCGACGGCGGGCTCGTTGATCGGGAACTTCACCTTGAGGGTGCCGTCGGCCACGACCTTCGACATCAGCGCGCTGTACTCGGTGGCGATGTCGTCGCCCACGAACTCCTTCATGTTCGTGAAGCCCATGACCTTGTTGTAGAAGCCGACCCACTCGTTCATGCGGCCGAGTTCGACGTTGCCGACGCAGTGGTCCACGGCCTGGAAGACGCGCTGCTCGGGCGGCGCGACCATCGGCCTGGCGGCGACGTACCCGGGCAGGTAGGGGCCGTCGTAGCCGGTGCGCTCGACGAGGGTGTGCCGGGTCTCGCCGTAGGTGGCGATGGCGGCGAGGACGACGGTGCCGTGCTCGTCCTTGACCTCGTGCGGCTCGGCGAGCGAGCGGGCGCCGTGCTCGACGGCGTAGGCGTGGGCGGCGCGCGCGTCCGGGACCTCGATGGCGAGGTCGACGACGCCGTCGCCGTGCTCGGCGACGTGCTGGGCCAGGAAGGTGCCCCAGTCGGTCGAGGGCTTGATCACCGAGGTGAACACGAAGCGGGCGGAGCCGCTCTCCAGGACGTAGCTCGCGGTCTCCCGGCTGCCGTTCTCCGGTCCGGAGTAGGCGACCAGCTTCATGCCGAAGGCGGTGGAGTAGTAGTGCGCGGCCTGCTTGGCGTTGCCCACGGCGAAGACGACCGCGTCCATTCCCTTGACCGGGAAGGGATCGGCCTGCCGGGCGGTGTCGGGAGTGTGGTGTGTGGTCTGCGTCATAGCCGCAGGTTCTCCCCTGTTCGCAAGGTGCGCAATAGTTTGCGTTTTCAGTGGGCAACATGACCAGTGGCGTGCGGGTCCGGGCGGGCGATCTGTACAGGATGACCAGCGGGGAGGGTGTGGGTATGGCGGGTACGGGGATCGACCGGCTGGACGGGCGGATCATTGGTCTGCTGGCGCGGGAGCCGCGGATCGGGGTGCTGGAGATGTCCCGGCGGCTCGGGGTGGCGCGCGGCACCGCGCAGGCGCGGCTCGACCGGCTTCAGTCGAACGGAGTCATCCGCGGCTTCGGTCCCGAAGTGGACCCGGCGGCCCTCGGCTACCCGGTCACCGCGTTCGCCACGCTGGAGATCCGGCAGGGCCAAGGGGCCGACGTACGGGCGCACTTGGCGACGGTGCCGGAGGTCCTGGAGCTGCACACCACGACCGGCACCGGGGACATGCTGTGCCGCCTGGTGGCCCGCTCGAACGCCGATCTCCAGCGGGTGATCGACCGGGTTGTCGGTTTTGATGGCATCGTCCGGGCCGCCACGGCGATCGTCATGGAGAACCCCGTTCCGCTGCGGATCATCCCGCTGGTGGAGCAGGCGGCCGGGGACAGCGGCGGACACGACTGAGGCCGGCCGGCCCGATCCCGGAGGTGAGCGGACGTGAACTTCTGGGACTTCCTGGGCAGCCGCCACCAGCAGCTGCTCGCCGACGCCTACCAGCACGCCAGCGCCGTCTTCCAGTGCATGGTCGTGGCGACCCTGCTCGGGGTGCTGATCGGCGTCCTCACCTACCGCAGCGACTGGGCGGGGAACGTGGCGACCCTGTCCACGTCGGCCATCCTCACCATCCCGTCGCTGGCCATGATCGGTCTGCTCATCCCGATCCTGGGGCTCGGCGTGCCGCCGACGGTGACGGCGCTGACCCTGTACGGGCTGCTGCCGATCGTGCGCAACTCGATCGTGGGCCTGCGCGGGGTGGACCCGGCGCTGGTGGACGCCGCCAAGGGCATCGGGATGTCGCGGCCGGCGCGGCTGCTGCGGGTGGAGCTGCCGCTGGCCTGGCCGCCGATCCTGACCGGCATCCGGGTCTCGACGCAGATGCTGATGGGCATCGCGGCGATCGCCGCCTACGCCTCGGGGCCGGGCCTCGGCAACGAGATCTTCCGCGGGATCGCCTCGCTGGGCAGCAAGAACGCGCTCAACCAGGTCCTCGCGGGCACGCTCGGGATCATCGTCCTGGCCCTGCTGTTCGACGCGGCGTACGTGCTGCTGGGACGGCTGACCATTCCGAGGGGGATCCGTGTCTGAGAACGGTCACGACAGCGCCACCGGCGCGACCATCGAGCTGGAGGCCCTCACCAAGCGCTACCCGGGCAATCCGCAGCCCGCCGTCGAGAACGTGTCGATGGAGATCAAGGCCGGGGAGACGGTCATCTTCGTGGGCCCCTCGGGCTGCGGGAAGTCCACCACCCTGAAGATGATCAACCGGCTGATCGAGCCCAGCGGCGGCCGCATCCGCATCAATGGCGAGGACGTCACCGACATCGACCCGGTGAAGCTGCGCCGCAAGGTCGGCTACGCGATCCAGTCCTCCGGTCTCTTCCCGCACATGACCGTCGCCCAGAACATCGCGCTGGTGCCGAAGATGATCGGCTGGTCGAAGGCGCGGATCCGGGACCGGGTGGAGGAGATGCTGGACCTGGTCGGCCTGGACGCCGGGGAGTTCCACGGCCGCTATCCGCGCCAGCTGTCCGGCGGCCAGCAGCAGCGGGTGGGCGTGGCGCGGGCGCTGGCGGCCGATCCGCCCGTGCTGCTGATGGACGAGCCGTTCGGCGCGGTCGACCCGATCACCCGGGACCACCTCCAGGACGAGCTGATCCGCCTCCAGCACGAACTGCACAAGACGATCGTCTTCGTCACCCACGACTTCGACGAGGCGATCAAGCTGGGTGACCGGATCGCCGTGCTGCGCGAGCGCTCCCACATCGCGCAGTTCGACACCCCGGAGGCGATCCTCACCAACCCGGCGGACGACTTCGTCTCCGGCTTCGTGGGCGCGGGCGCGGCCCTCAAGCGCCTGAACCTGACCCGGGTGCGGGACGTGGGCATCACGGACTACCCGACGGTGACCGTGGAGGACCCGCTCCAGGACATCTTCGACCGGCTGCGGGACTCGGGCACCAACGAGATCCTGCTCCTGGACCGGCGCGGGCGCCCCTACAAGTGGCTGCGGCGCGGCGACCTGATGCGGGCCAGGGGCTCGCTGGCGCGGGCCGGGACGCTGGTCCACGACACGGTGACCCGGGACGCGACGCTGCGGGACGCGCTGGAGGCGGTGCTCACCGACAACGCGGGGCGGGTCGCGGTCACCGGGCGGCGCGGCACGTACGAGGGCGTCGTCGACATGGAGACGCTGATGAACTCCGTGCACGAACTGCTGGAGGCCGACCGGCTGGACGCGCTGGAGCACCAGCACGACCTGGAGGAGACCCGGGCCACCCAGACGCACACCGAGCAGGAGGGCTTCGGCGAGGTCGGAGGCCGCGCGTGAGCAGCTCCGCCCGCCCCTCCCCCGGACGCCGCCCCGCGGGCGAGCACGAGGTCAAGGGGCTCGCCTTCCGGGACGAGGGGGAGGACGACGGCGGGGAGGAGGGCGGGGCTCCCCGGCAGTCCCCGGTGGCGGGCCCCCGGGTCGGCTGGCGCAAGCTGACCTTCCTGCCGGTCGTCCTGATCGCCGTACTGCTGGCGACCTGGCTGTGGTACCGGCAGGCGGACCTGGACGCGCTCAGCCAGAACGCCCTGGGCAACGGCCAGGTCACCAAGGCCCTGTGGCAGCACGTCCAGCTGACGGTGATCTCCACCTTCTTCGTGCTGATCATCGCGATCCCGCTGGGCATCCTGCTCACCCGCAAGGCGTTCCGGAAGGCGACCCCGTTCGCGATGGCGTTCGCCAACATGGGCCAGGCGACCCCGGCGATCGGTCTGCTGGCGCTGCTGGTGATCTGGCTGGGCATCGGCCGCCGGGCCGCCCTGATCGGCATCATCATCTACGCCGTCCTGCCCGTCCTGTCCAACACCATCGCCGGTCTGAAGGCGAACGACCCGACGCTCCTGGAGGCGGCCCGCGGCATCGGGATGTCCCCGCTGGGCGTGCTCGCCAGGGTCGAACTCCCCCTGGCCGTTCCGCTCATCCTGGCCGGCGTGCGCACGGCCCTGGTCCTGAACGTCGGTACGGCGACGCTGGCGACCTTCGGCGGCGGCGGTGGCCTGGGCGTACTGATCACCACCGGGATCACCAGCCAGCGGATGCCGGTGCTGGTCCTCGGCTCGATCCTCACCGTCGCCCTGGCGCTGCTGGTGGACTGGCTGGCCTCGCTGGCGGAGCTGCTGCTGCGGCCGCGGGGACTGGAGGTGGGCACGTGAGGCGACGCATCTGCTGGACCCTGGCCGCCGTACTCCTCGCGGCCCCCGCGGGCTGCGGTCTGACCAGCGGCTCCCCGATGGTCGACGACGTGGAGCCGGGCACCATCGGCAAGGGCAAGCCGCTGGACGGGGCCGATCTCACGGTCACCTCGAAGGAGTTCACCGAGCAGCTGGTCCTCGGCGCGATCATGGGCATCGCCTTCGAGGCGGCCGGGGCGGAGGTGCTCGACCGCACCGGCATCCAGGGCTCGGTCGGCACCCGCGCGGCGGTCGAGAACGGCGACGCCGACGCCACGTACGAGTACACGGGCACCGCGTGGATCACCTACCTGGGCAACAGCAGGCCGATCCCCGACCCGGAGCAGCAGTGGAAGGCGGTGAAGGAGGCCGACGCGAAGAAGGGCCTGACGTGGCTGGAGCCGGCCCGCCTGAACAACACGTACGCGCTGGCGATGAACCAGGCCAACTTCAAGAAGTACCGGACGAAGACCCTCTCGGAGGTCACCGCCCTGTCCAAGTCGGACCCGGGCGCGGTGACGCTGTGCGTGGAGGGCGAGTTCGCCAACCGCGCGGACGGCCTGCCGGGCCTGGAGAAGGCGTACGGCATGTCGCTGCCCGCCGGGAACATCACGCAGATGGACACCGGCATCATCTACACCCAGACCGCGAAGGGCGCCTGCACCTACGGCGAGGTGTACACCACCGACGGGCGGATCAAGTCCATGAACCTGGTGGTGATGGAGGACGACAAGAAGTTCTTCCCGAACTACAACGCGGCGCCCATGGTCCGCACGGCCACCCTGAAGAAGTGGCCGGCGATCGCGTCGGTCCTGGACCCGGTCACCAAGGCGCTGACCAACGACGTGGCGCAGACCCTGAACGCGAAGGTCGACGTGGACGGCGAGGACCCGCACCAGGTGGCGCTGGACTGGATGAAGGAGAGGGGCTTCGTGAAGGAGGGATAGGGCTGCCGCGTCCGCCGCTCAGCAGGCGGGCACGTCGCCCTTGCCGCTCGCCAGCGCCTTCAGCGAGTCGACGGCACCCTTGAGGGTGGTGACCGGGATCAGCCGCAGCCCCTTCGGCAGCTCGGCCCGCGCGTCCGAGCACTCGGCCTTCGGCACCAGGAAAACGGTGGCCCCGTCCCGCCGGGCGGCCTGCGTCTTGAGCGGGACCCCGCCGACGGCACCGACCCTGCCGCCGTCGGTGATGGTCCCGGTCCCGGCGACGACCCTGCCCCCGGTCAGGTCCCCGGCGCCGAGCTTGTCGACGATGCCGAGCGAGAACAGCAGCCCGGCGCTGGGCCCGCCGACGTCCTCCAGCCGGAGCTCGACATCGACGTCGCCCTTGTCCATCCGGAGGTACCCGAGCGCGGCCGTGGTGGCCGAGTCCTGGGACTCCTTCATCTGCTCCTGGTTGTACTGCTCGATCTCGCTCACGTCGTCGCCGCTCGGGTAGACGGCGTCGCGCGGCATCACGGCCCGGTCGGTGTCGAACCAGCTGCCGAGCACGTCCCCGAGGTGGATGCTCGCGTCCGGCCCGGTCGCCTCGATCGTCGTCATCCGCAGCTGGCCGCTGGTGTCGTGCGTCGGCGCGCCGCTGATCGTGATCACCTCGGCGCCCTGGTTCTTCCCCAGCACGTCGGCCGTCAGCCCCGGCTGCGCCACGGAGAACGGCAGGGGAGCGAACAGGGCGGTCGCGAGCAGCGCCACGACGGGCAGACCGCAGACGGCGAGGAACTGGGGACGCGTGAGACGAGAGAGCACGGAGTCAATCTAACGTGGCGATCCCGGTGGCTCCGACGCCCGGGCACGGCCCCGTCTCAGCGCAGCGCCTCCGCCACCTCCCGGGCGGCGTGCTTCACGCGTTCGCCGACCCGTTCGGGGACCACGTCGGCCAGCATCACGACGCCGACGCTGCCCTCCACCCCGGTGACGCCGAGCAGGGGGGCCGCCGCCCCGCAAGCGCCGGCCTCCAGTTCGCCGTGGGTGAGGGTGTAGCCGGGGTCGTCCACGTCCTCGTCGGCGGTGGGCCGGGGCGGCTGGCGGGCGGCCAGGATCGCCTTGCCCGCGGCGCCCCGTTCCAGGGGGTGGCGGAAGCCCGCGCGGTAGGCGACGTGGTAGTCGGTCCAGGTCGGTTCCACGACCGCGACGGCCAGCGCCTCGGCGCCGTCCACCAGGGTCAGGTGGGCCGTCGCCCCGATGTCCTCGGCCAGCGCGCGCAGGGCCGGCATGGCGGCCTCGCGGACGAGCGGGTGCACCTGGCGGCCCAGGCCCAGTACGCCGAGGCCGACGCGGGCGCGGCCGCCCAGGTCGCGGCGTACGAGTGCGTGCTGCTCCAGCGTGGCGAGCAACCGGTACACGACGGTCCGGTTGACGCCCAGTTTGTGGGACAGCTCGGTGACGGTCAGCCCGTGGTCCGTATCGGCCAGCAGTTTGAGGACCCGCAGTCCCCGGTCGAGCGTCTGAGAGGTCTCCGCGGTCACGACGCCCACTCCTTAGTGGTGAGGTCGGCGGCCCTCATCGCGGCGGATGCGTCACCGAGTCCCGTCAGTGACGCGCTTCAGAGGCCGCCGATCGGCTGACGGCCCGGCGCCTTGTCCCGGGCCCAGTCGCTTCACGGCTGCGCTCCGCGGCGGCGCTGCCACGGGGCGTGCGTAGCGGGACAGTAAAGGACCCGGTTCGCTCAGCGGAAGGCTCCGTCCAGAATCCGGGCGCCAACCGTTATCAACCGCCTGTGTTTGTCCCAGTACGTACCGCGCACGCCCCCGGCACCGGCACCCCGCGCGTCACTTCATCCGCGTCGCCCACTCCTGGACCTTGGCGATGCGCTGGCGCAGCTGGCCGCCGGTCGCCTCGGCGCTGGGCGGGCCGCCGCACACGCGGCGCAGCTCGGTGTGGATCACGCCGTGCGGTTTGCCGCTCTGGTGGACGTAGGCGCCGACCATGGTGTTGAGCTGCTTGCGCAGCTCCATCAGCTCCTTGTGGGAGACCACCGGGCGGCGGTCGGCGGGCAGTTCGAGCAGGTCGGCCTCTTCGTCGGGCTTCTTGCGGCTGTGCGCGATCTGCCGGGCCTGCCGCTTCTGGAGCAGCATCTGCACCTGGTCGGGCTCCAGCAGTCCCGGGATGCCGAGGTAGTCCTGCTCCTCCTCGCTGCCCGGGTGGGCCTGCATCCCGAACTCGGCGCCGTTGTACATGACCCGGTCGAAGGTGGCCTCGGACTCCAGCGCCTCGAAGGCGAACTGCTCCTGCTCGCCGGTGTCCTCGTCCTGCTCCCGGTTCGCCTCGTCCATCTCCTTCTCGGACTCGGCGTAGGGGTCCTCCTCGCCCTCCTTCTTGGGCTTGTCCAGGACGTGGTCCCGCTCGCGCTCCATCTCATTGGCAAAAGTGAGCAGGTCCGGGACGGTCGGGAGGAAGACGGAGGCGGTCTCGCCGCGGCGCCGGGACCGGACGAAACGGCCGATGGCCTGCGCGAAGAAGAGAGGGGTGGAGATGGTCGTCGCGTAGACGCCGACCGCGAGGCGGGGGACGTCGACCCCCTCGGACACCATGCGGACGGCGACCATCCAGCGGTCGGTGCTGCCGCTGAACGCGTCGATGTTCTTGGACGCGCCGGTGTCGTCGGACAGTACGACGGTGGCCTTGTCGCCGGTGATCTCGCGGATCAGCTTGGCGTAGGCGCGGGCGGAGTCCTGGTCGGCGGCGATGACGAGCGCCCCGGCGTCCGGGACGGCCTTCCTGACCTCGGTGAGCCGCTGGTCGGCGGCGCGCAGCACGGCGGGCATCCACTCGCCGCGCGGGTCGAGCGCGGTGCGCCAGGCCTGACTGACGGCGTCCTTGGTCATGGGCTCGCCCAGGCGCGCGGCGATCTCGTCGCCCGCCTTGGTGCGCCAGCGCATGTTGCCGCTGTAGCTCATGAAGATGACGGGGCGCACGACGCCGTCGGCGAGCGCGGAGCCGTACCCGTAGGTGTAGTCGGCGGCGGAGCGGCGGATGCCGTCGTTGCCCTCCTCGTACGCCACGAAGGGGATGGGGTTGGTGTCCGAGCGGAAGGGCGTGCCGGTGAGCGCGAGGCGGCGGGTGGCGGGCTCGAAGGCCTCCAGGCACGCCTCGCCCCAGGACTTGGAGTCACCGGCGTGGTGGATCTCGTCGAGGATGACGAGGGTCTTGCGCTGCTCGACGCGGTTGCGGTGCAGCATCGGGCGCACGCCGACGCCCGCGTAGGTGATGGCGATGCCCTGGTACTCGCGGCTGAGCGGGCCCGCGCTGTACTCGGGGTCCAGCCTGATCCCTATCCGCGCCGCGGCCTCGGCCCACTGCTTCTTCAGGTGCTCGGTCGGCGCGACGACGGTGACCTGCTGCACGACGTGGTGGTGCAGCAGCCAGGACGCCAGCGTCAGCGCGAAGGTCGTCTTTCCGGCGCCGGGGGTGGCGACGGCCAGGAAGTCCCGGGGCTGGTCCTGGAGGTACTTCTCCATCGCCCCCTGCTGCCAGGCCCGCAGCTTGCCGGCGGTGCCCCAGGGGGCACGGCCCGGGAAGGCCGGGGACAGGTGGTGCGAGGTGCTGGAGCTGGCGGTGGTAGTCACGGTCTCCGAAGGGGGTAGAGCGGCTCGGCCACGTATGACAACCGGGCCACCCTACCGGCGGTCCGGAGCGATCACCGCGCGCACGGGGGCGGGTCACCCCCGGGTGGGACGGACGTCACAGCCCGCGTGCGGCGGCGGTACGAGGGTCCGGGAGGCTCACCGCTCCCGCTCCCCGCTCCCGCTCCCCGCTCCCGCTCACCGCTCCCGCTCCCCGCTCCCGCACCCGCTCACCGCTCCCGCACCCGTGTCGCCACCCACGCCCCGACCAGCGCCACCGCCGCCATCGGCAGGAACACCGCCGCGAAGGCCGCCGGGTGGGAGCCGGAGGCCTCGGTGGCCGCGTGGCTGACCGTGCCGCCGCCGAGGGCCGCGAAGGCCGCGCCCCCGGCCGACAGCAGGACGACGTTGGAGAGGCCGTCGGAGATCTGGAGCGCGGCGGAGTTGGTACCGGCCTCCTCGGGGGCGGAGAGCTTGAGCAGGAGCACACTGGTGGAGGAGATCACCAGGCCCATGCCGAAGCAGCCGAAGGCCCAGGCGACGGCCACCGTCCAGGCCGGGACGGCGTCGATCAGCACGCTCGGCGCCGTCGCGACGGCCGCCGCGACCAGGAGCATGCCGAGGGCCATCAGACGCTCCCGGTACGGCTCCAGGCGCGGCCGGGACTGGAGCCACGAGCCGCCGGCCCAGGTCGCGCCGCCGGCCGCCAGGGAGAGACCGGCCAGCGTCGGGCTGAGCCCCCGCTGCGTGACCAGCATCAGCGGGACGAAGGACTCGGCGGCGATGAACGACCCCGCCGCCACCCCGCGCAGCAGCACCACGGACGGCAGCCCGCGCACCGCCCGGTAGGTGCCGCGCGGCAGCAGCCCGAGCACGGCGGGCACGAGCAGCGCCACGCCCGCCGCGCCGGGCAGCAGGGAGACCGGGCGCAGGTCCTGGGCGGCGTACTGGAGCAGGCCCGCGCCCAGCGAGATGGCCAGGGCGAGACGGATCCGGCGGCCGTCGAAGGAGGCCGGGGTGTCCCCTCCCCCGACGGGGCCGGACGCGCGGCTGCGTATCTGCGGCAGCGCCAGCGCGAGCGGGACGACGACCAGCACCGGGATGCCGACGAACACCCAGCGCCAGCCGAGGTGCTCGGTCACCGCGCCGGCGGCCAGCGGTCCGACGACGGACGGGACCACCCAGCCCGCCGCGAACGCCGCCATGATCGCGGGCCGCAGCCGCTCCGGGTAGGCCCGGCCGACGACGACGTACAGCGCGACGATCACCAGCCCGCCGCCGAACCCCTGCACGGCCCGCCCGAGGATGAACAGCCACATCGCGCCCGCCGTCCCGGACAGCACGAGCCCGGCCGCGAAGGCGGCGATGCCGGTCGTCAGCGGGGCCAGCGGCCCGCGCCGGTCCGACCACTGACCGGAGAGCACCATCCCGAACAGGCTGGTCGTGAAGTACCCCGAGAACGCGAACGCGTACAGCGACACCCCGTCCAGCTCCCGCGCCGCCACCGGCATCGCCGTGCCGACGGCCGTCGCCTCGAAGGCGATCAGCACGATGACGGAGACGATGCCGATGCTCAGCGCCCGGTAGGCGCGGCTCAGCACGGTCTCGGCGGGGGCGGCGGGAGCGGCGGCGGGCTCGGCGGGGACGGCGACATCGGTGTCGCGGGGCTCAGGGACGGTCATGGTCGCCAGAGTAAGGGCCGCGGCCTGCCTTTACCCCTGTCGGGAGGCGGTACGGAACCGGGACCTTGGTCGTACGACCGTCCGCCGTTCATGAACGCGGTATGGCAGTCGTGTCCGCTGCGGCTCCGCCTGCCGTCGAGTCACGAAGTCCGACACGGCCGTGTGCCCGAGTGGGTACGGGGCTCGCCTGCGCGGCATCCATGAGCGAGAAGAACAAGGGGCCGTACAGGAAGGGGTCGTTGCAAGAAGGGGCCGTGCCCGTTCGGGCGTCGGAGTCTGCCCCTCAGCCTCTGGTCCCGTGGTCGTCGTCCGCGTAGGCAGAGGTGATCGACACACCTACTCCGAGGAGAAACGCGTGCACGCCCGACGCCAGGCCGCCAGGCCCCCGTACGCCGGAGCCGACCGTCCGCGGCACGGCCCCTCTCCCACGGCGACGGCGACGGCGACGGCGGGCAGAACGCCGCTGCTCAGCGTCACGGAGGTCCAGAACACCGCCGGAAACCAGGCCGCGGTGCAGATGCTGCGCGAGGGTCACCATCCGCACGGCCGGCCGCGGCAGGCCGCCGGCGGCCTGCCGGTACAGCGCATCCTTTCCGACACCATCACCCCGTCCACCGAGGAAGCCTCGGAATCAGTGCCCGACCTGCCTGCCGAGCTCGTCCGGCGCATCGGCACGGCGGCGCCGGGCGAGCGTCAGCAGTTACTGATGGACATGTTCACGCATGTCATGCAGCGGATGCCCGCTCCGACGGACGAGGTGGGCATCGAAGGAATGCAGAACCTGCACAGGAACGCCAAGATCGTTTACAAGAACACCGACGCAGGGGCCGGGAAGGCCATGGCCGTCACCCAGGAGGCCCTGCTCAAAGACGGAGAGTCGCCCGGTGAGCAGCAGGTCACCCTGACCTTCCACCGCAACCTCTTCACCCTCGGTGCGGCGGCCCTCTACAGCACCCTTCGTCACGAACTCATCCACGTGGCACAACGGTCCCTGGCTCCCGACGAGGACCGCGCGGACGGCGGTGACGCGCACATCTTCAACGACCCCATGGCGGACACCGCGACCGGGGGACCGACCATGAAGACCCTCCAGCTCCCCATGCAGGAGATCGAGGCTCATGTGTGGGAGTTGGAGCACACGGGCGAGACCGGCATCGACGACGCGCACCTGCGCAGCACCGTGCATTACCTCGTCGAATACACGAACACTCTGAGCACCAACCTCACCGGAAAGAACGTCACCGCGCAGCAGTTCGCCTACTGGAAGGCGTACGTGGAGAAGTCGCTGGCCGCTCTCGACCGGGCCGCCGTCGCCACCCCCGGGCACACCGAAGCGATCAACGAGGCGAGGACCGGGCTCCAGCAGGCGTACGACGCGAGGGCGGCGAAGGCGGGCGGCACCAAGCGCGGTGCATCGGGCGCCGGTTCGGGCGGCAGCAGCAAGAGGGGCCGGAGGTGAGCCAGGCGCCGGCCGGCCGCCCCGCTACGTGAGCGCGGCTCCGCGCGACGCCCGGTGTCTGAGCCACAGTCCGAACGCCAGGATCGAGAGGTCCGGGGCCAGGGGCAGCGGGGCGCCCTCCGGCGGGCACCAGGTCAGGACCTCGCCCGTCGTGCCGTGGACGAGCAGGTGGATGCCGTCGGCCGTGCCGCCCAGGTGAAGCAGGTGGTCGGCGTGGTCCGGGAGCGGCGGGGCGTCCGCCCGTTCCGAGGCGTACTCCGCGAGCGTCGGCAGCACCGGCAGGCCCTCGTCGGTGCGCCCGAGGAAGGGGCCGTGGTCCGGCAGCCCCGTCTCGCACAGGAAGCGCCGGGTCGGTTCGTGGGTGAGGGTGCCCGGGAAGTCGGCTTCCTCGAAGCGCGTCACCCGGGACCGGCCGAACACCCGGTCCAGGAACCGGGCCGGCAGTCCCGGAGCGGCTTCCGCGGGCGCTCGGCGGCCCGCTGTCAGGAACAGACAGCCGACCAGCACGTACGTCTTCCACAGCCACAGCGGTGGCGGCGTCTCGCACCCGGCCGGCGCGGGTCTGAGGATGCCGCGCGTCCAGGACGGATCGTCCGCCGACGTCACGAGGCGGACCAGGGTCAGCAGCGACGGCACCGAACGCGCGGTCGTCTTCTCGCCCATGGCTGTGTGCATCGTTTCCCCCGAGAGTGTGCGGTCCCGCGGTCGGGGACTGCTGCCGTCCCCACCACCTCGCACACTACGGGGCACCACTGACATCGCCCGGTGGGACCGGCCGCGCCCGGGCGGTTCGGCCGCCGGTCAGTGACCGGTGGCCACCGCGGCCTGGGGGCGGATCGGGAGGCGGTTGACCGGGCGTCCCGTGGCCGCGCGTACGGCCGAGGCGACGGCGGCCGGGGAGGCCACCACCGGGACCGCGCTGACGGCCTTGGCGCCGAAGGGCGCGACCACGTCACGCTCCTCGACGAGCTTCACGATCCGGATGTCGGGGGTGTCGAGTGCCGTCGGGAGGGCGTAGCCGGTCAGGTCGGGGTGGCGGATCAGGCCGCGGGGGGTGCGGAGGTTCTCCGTGAGCGCGATGCCGACACCCTGGGTGACGCCCGCCTCGATGCGGGCGGCCAGCTGGGCCGGGTTCAGGACGCGGCCGACGTCCTGGGCGACGGCCAGTTCCACCACGCGTACGGAGCCGATCTCGATGTCGACGTCGACCACCGCGCGGATCGCGCAGAAGGCCATGCCGACGAACGCGTCGCCCTGACCGGCCTCGTCGAGCGGCTCCGTGGGGTGCGGGCGGCACTGGGCGGTGGCCCACAGCTCCTTGCCGTCCAGCGCCTCGGTGACCGTCGTCGACAGCACGCCGTCGTAGGAGGTGATCTTGCCGTCGGCGATCTGGAGCAGCTCCGTGGACATCCCGAACTGGTGCGCCAGCGGCTGCAGGAGCTGGGTGCGGACCATCTTGGCCGCCCGTTCCACCGCGCCGCCCGACACCCACGTGTGCCGGCCGCGGCAGCCCGGGCCCGCCGGGGGCTGGTCGGTGTCGACGGGCGCCACCTGCACCTCGTCGACGCCGAGGGTGTCCTGCACGATCTGCCGGGCCAGGGTGGTGAAGCCCTGGCCGGTCTCGACGGCCGCGCACAGCACCGTCGCCACGCCGCCCTGGACCTTCACGGTGGCCGTGGAGACCTCGTCCGCGCCCTCGGCGCCGAGCATGTGCACCATGCCGATGCCGTAGCCGACGCCCCGGCGCACCGCGCCCGGTTCGCCCGCGCCCTCGGGGCCGCCGGGCAGCAGCCACTCGTCCTCGGGCGTGTCCTTGGGCAGCGCGGGGAGGGGGAAGTCGCGGACCGCCTGGAGGAGTTCGGCGACCGGGGCGGGGCAGGTGACGGTCTGGCCGGTGGGGAGCACGTCGCCGGTGGCCAGGACGTTGCGCAGGCGCACCTCGGCCGGGTCCAGGCCGAGCTTCTTGGCGACCTTGTCCATCTGCGCCTCGTACGCGGCGCAGACCTGCATCGCGCCCTCGCCGCGCACATGGCCGGAGGGCGGGTTGTTGGTGCGCACCGCCCAGCCCTCGATGAAGGCGTTGGGGACGACGTACGGGCCGCAGGCGAAGGCCACCGCGGCCGCCAGGGCCTCGGAGGAGGTGTCGGCGTAGGCGCCCGCGTCGAGCAGGATCTGCGCCTCGACCTTCACGATCCGGCCCTCGGCGTCCGCGTGGTGGCGGTAGCGCAGGAGGGTGGGGTGGCGGTGGGTGTGGCCGAGGAAGGACTCCTCGCGCGTGGCGGTCAGTTTCACCGGGCAGCCGGTCTTCAGCGCCAGCAGTCCGAGCGGCAGCTGGAAGCCCTGGTCCTCGCGGTCGGCGGTGGCGCCCGGCACCCCGGTGACGACGATCTTCACCTGTTCGGGCGACAGGCCGTAGCAGGCGGCGGCGATGTCGCGGTCGCCGTGCGGGTCGGTGGAGGCCAGGTACAGCTCCACGCCGCCGTCCGGGCGCGGTACGGCCAGACCCGCCTCGGCTCCTATGGGGGCCGGGTCCTGGCGGCCGATGCGGTACAGGCCCTCGACGACGATCTCGCCGGCCGCGTCCGGGTCGCCGTGGCGCAGCGGGATGTGCCGGATCAGGTTGCCGTCGGGGTGCAGCGGCTCGGCCTCGAAGGCCTGCTCCGGGTCGGTGACCGGGTCGAGCACCTCGTACTCGACGATGACGGCGGCGGCGGCCATCCGCGCGGTGTCCGGGTGGTCGGCGGCGACGGCGGCGAGCGGCTCGCCGTGGTGGCGTACGGCCTCGGAGGCGAACACCGGACGGTCGGCCTGGCCACCGCGGCCGTGCAGCGGGGTGCCGGGCACGTCCTCGTGCGTGACGACCGCCCGTACGCCGGGCATCTCGCGCGCGTGGGTGGTGTCGATGGACACGATGCGGGCGCGCGGGTGCGGTGAGCGCAGCACGGCGGCCCACAGCAGGCCCTCGGCCCACAGGTCGGCGGCGTACGGGAAGGTGCCCTCGGTCTTGGCGCGGGCGTCGGCGGGCGGCAGAGACGCGCCGAGGCCGTGCGGGATCGGGTCGGGGGCAGGGGTCGCCGCCTCGGCGGTCCCCTCGGCCTCCGCAGTCGCGGCGTCGTTGCTCACGCGTGGCCTCCGTCCCGGCCGTGGGTGCCGTGGTCTCCGTGGTCGCCGTAGGGCGGCCGGTCGTGCGGTCCGGTGGCGTCCTGCGCCCCCGGCGGTGGCTGTGCCTCGAACGCCGCCGGGTTGACGCCGCCCGCGCCGGGACCGGCCTGGTGCGGGATGCGGGGCTCCTCGGGGTCCGGTCCGGCCTGCGCCTCGGCGTCGGCGTGCGCCTCGCGTTCGGCGACGACCTCCTGGACCGCCTCCAGGACGCCCCGGTAGCCGGAGCAGCGGCACAGATTGCCGCACAAGGCCTGGCGGGCCTCCAGCTCGGTCGGGGCCGGGTTGCCCTCCAGGAGGTTGTGCACGGTCATCGCCATGCCGGGCACGCAGAAGCCGCACTGGACGGCGCCGCGCCGGGCGAGCGCCCGCTGCACGTCCGACGGCTGTCCGTCGGTGGCCAGGCCCTCGACGGTGCGCACCTCGCTGCCGGCCGCGGTCACGGACGGGACCAGGCAGGAGGCGACGAGCCGTCCGTCGACCTGCACGTTGCAGGCGCCGCACTCGCCCTGCGAGCAGCCGTCCTTGGCGCCCGCGAGGCCGAGCCGCTCGCGCAGCACGTACAGCAGCGACTCGCCGATCCAGGCGTCGGTGACGGGGCGGTCGGCGCCGTTGACGCGCAGCACGTAGGAGGCGAGGGGGTGCTCGTCCTGCGGACCGGCGGGCGGCGCCGACGGCTCCTGGGCGCCGACGGGGGTGTTGTCGGGAGTGCCGTCGAGGGCGGTCTCGGGGTCGTCGGCGGCGGTCCCGGAACCGTCCGCGTCGCTTCCGGCGTCCGCCGGGTCGGTACGGGTGTCGGCCGGGTCCGTCGCCCCAGTGCCGTGACCGGTCCGATCGCTCCGGTCGGGCGCGTCGGCCAGGGCGCCCTGGGGGCCTCCCCCGGGCGTCTGCTCGTGTTCCCGGGCGGGCTCGGGCACGCGCTCCCGGCCGGTGGTCGGCGCCCGGTCCGTCGCGGGGCCTTCAGCGGCCTCCGGAGGGGATCCGGCCCCGACCTCTTCGCTGGGGCCCGCGAAGCGCCCTGCCGGGCCCTCAGGGGCCTCCTCGGCCCCACGGGGCCCGCCGGTGACCGTGCCGTTCGCGGCAGCGGTCTCGTCACCGGGCGCGTGTCCGTACGCACCGTCGGCGGGGCGCGGGCCCTCCGGGCTCACGGAGGGGCCGTGCCCGTGCGGCTGCGCGGCCGGGCCCAGCTCGTGCGGCCCGGTGGCGTCGGAACCCCGACCCGCGTCGGTGCCGGAATCCGGCCCGTGGCCCGGTCCGCCCGCGGTGGACTCCTGCTCGTACTCGTACTCGTGCTCGTGCTCGCGTTCGGGCCCGCTCGCCGCGGGTCGCTCCTCGTCGGCCGGTCCGGCCGGTCCGGCCGGACCGGTCCGCGGCGCGTCCTCGCCCCACGGCTGCCCGGCCGGCTGCGTCGCCCAGGGCGCCGGAGCGCCGCCGGGGAGGGTGGCCGGGGCACCGGAGCCCCACTGCTCGGCCAGGGACGACGTGGTGAACTCGCCCGACTCGTCCGGCAGGTCGCCGTCGGCGACGGGGATGGACCACTGCCCGGTGACGTCCTGGCCGGACGCCTGCCGGGCCGCCGCGGTGTCCGCCTCGGCCCGGGACGCCTGGGCGGCCTGCGCGGCCTGGGAGAAGTCCCACTGCCCGGTGGGACCCGGCTGGTAGGCGAACCGGTCGTCGTGCCCGGGGGCGCCCTGCCCGGCGTTCACGTCGTAGGGCGCGGCCCCGCCGTACGGGTCCTGCTGGGCCGGGTACCCGCCGTACCCCTGGTGGGCGGCGGGGTCCTGACCGGCGTCCGGGACCTGCCACTGGGTGCCGTCCACGGGCGCGGACGGCGCGGACGGTGCCGACGGCGCCGCCCAGGAGCCGGTGGCGGCCGGGTCGGTGCCGGCGGTGGTGGCGGGCGCGACCGTGATCTGGGGCGGCACGTAGCCGTGTCCGGGCGCGGCGAGCGGGCTGTCGGCGGAGGCAAGGAGCGCGTCCACGCCACCCTCGGGGAGCTTCACGAAGGCGGTCGCGCCGTCGTCGTAGTCGCCCTGGGGCAGCGGGTCCCATCGGCTGCCGCCCGGCGGGGTGCCCTGGCCTTGCTGATCGCCGTGCGGGTCGCCGTGCTGGTCGTCGGTCACGACAGGGCCCTCCCCAGTGCTCGTCGGGCCAGCGCGGCGACGGTGCGCCGCAGGTGCAGTACGGCGGGCGGCAGTTGCGGCACGGAGCCGTCCTCGTCCGGGGCCGCGTCGGGGATGCAGGCCGCGGCGACGTACTCGCCGAAGCCGTGCAGCGCCTCGGGGACGACGGCCCGGCCGTTGTCCCAGTCGATGAGCGAGGCCACCCACTGCTCGGCCTCCAGGGGCCGCAGCGGCATCGGCGCGATGGCGCCCACCGCGCACCGCACGCCGCGCCTGGCCGGGTCCAGGACCAGCGCCACGGAGGCCGTGGCGCGGCCGGGTCCGGTGCGGCCGGTCGCCTTCAGGAAGACCTGCGGCGCGTGCAGCAGCGGCACGCGCACGTAGCCGATGAGTTCTCCCGCGCGGAGCATCTCCATGCCGGCCAGCAGGTGCGAGACCGGCATCTCCCGGCGGGCCCCGTCCGGGCCCGCGATGATCAGCGTCGCCTCCAGCGCGGCCAGCACCGGCAGCGCGTCCCCGGTGGGGGCGGCCGAGGCGATGTTGCCGCCGAGGGTGCCGGCGTTGCGGATCTGCGGCGGTCCCGCCGCGCGCGCGGCGGCGGCGAGCGCCGGGATGAGCGCGGCGAAGTCGGGGCGGCCCATGCGGGCATGGGTGAGGCCCGCGCCGAGCAGCGCGTGCCCGTCCTGGTACTGCCAGCCGCGGATCTCGCTGATCCGGCCGAGACCCACCAGCGCGGCGGGCCTGAGCTGCCCGGAGTTGACGGCCGCCATCAGGTCGGTGCCGCCCGCGACCGGAACGGCCGCGGGCATCGCGGTGAGCGCCGCCACGGCCTCGTCCAGTGTCGTGGGCAGCGTGACGGCCTGCGCCGCCTGCGGTGCGTGCGTGGTCAAACCGACTGCCCCTTCCCGCTGTCCCACCTGGTCCCGCCCATGTGGCCGTACGGTACGACCTGACAGGGTGGACGTGGCAACTCTGGCACATCTTCGCAGGGCCCGGACGCACGGGTCCGCTAGGAGGCATTCGCCCGCCTCGTCGGCCAGATGGTCCGTTTTCGCACGGGATCTCCGACGATCGGAGTTACGCGCGATGCGCGCGAGTTGCCACTCTTCGGTGACGTTTAGGGGCGTTTCTCTTACTTGTTCGGCGGCGGCCCGTCCATCGGGCGGCCGAGCACACCGGGCCGCCGCTGCCAGGGCCGCGGACCGGCCGGCGGGCGGTAGGCGACGCCCAGGGCGTCGAGCCGCCGGTAGTGGGTGGCCATCCGCCGCTCGAAGGCGGCGTAGTCCCGGTCGGCCGGGGCGGGCAGGGCACTCCAGGCGACCTCGGCGAAGGCGGCGAGCCTCGGGAAGAGCTGGTAGTCCACCCGCTCCTGGTTCTCCGTCACCTCGGTCCACAGGTTCGCCTGGGTGCCGATCACATGTCCGGCCTCCTGCGGGGTCAGTTCCGCCGGAACCGGCTCGAACCGGTAGACGTCCTCCAGGGTGCGCACGAAGGCGATCGGCACGGGTTCGTCCGCACCGCCGTCCTCCCGGAAGTTCAGGTAGACCTGCTGCTCGGGGCACATCACCACGTCGTGCCCCGCGCGCGCGGCGGCGATCCCGCCCGCGTAACCGCGCCAGGAGGACACGGCCGCGCCCTTGGCGAGTCCGCCCTCCAGGATCTCGTCCCAGCCGATGAGCCGGCGTCCCCGTCCGGCGAGCCAGGTGTCGAAGTGCTGGATGAACCAGGACTGGAGTTCGTCCTCGTCGGCGAGGCCGAGTTCCGCCATCCGCGCCTGCGCGGTGGCCGAGGCCCGCCACTGGTCCTTGGGGCATTCGTCGCCGCCGATGTGGACGAACTCGGAGGGGAAAAGCTCCAGGAGTTCCTCGAACACGCCCTCGTAGAAGCGCAGCGTGTTCTCGGTGGGGGCGAGGACGTTCGGGGATACGCCCCAGGTGTCCCAGACGGAGAGCGCGGTGGTGTCGATCACATCGGTGTTGCCGAGTTCCGGATAGGCCGCGATGGCCGCCTGCGAGTGTCCGGGCACGTCGATTTCGGGGACGACGGTGATGTGCCGCGCGGCCGCGTAGGCGACGATCTCCCGGATGTCCTCCTGCGTGTAGTAGCCGCCGTGGGGTTTGTCCTCCCACAGCGGCGAGGCCCGGTGACCGAATTTCGTGCGGGAGCGCCAGGAGCCGGTCTCGGTGAGCTTCGGGTGGCGTTTGATCTCGATGCGCCAGCCCTGGTCGTCCGTCAGGTGGAAGTGCAGGACGTTGAGTTTGTGGGCGGCCATCAGGTCCAGTTGGCGCAGGACGCCGTCCTTCGGCATGAAGTGACGGGAGACGTCCAGCATCAGTCCGCGCCAGCCGAAGCGGGGCGCGTCCTCGATGCGGCCCAGCGGCAGCCGCCACCGGCGGCCGGGCAGCGGGGCGCGCCGGAAGGCGTCCGGACCGAGCAGCTGGCGCAGGGTCTGGGCGCCCCAGAAGAGTCCGGCGGGAGCGCCGCCGGTGAGCCGTACGCCGTCGGGTGCGACGTCGAGGCGGTAGCCCTCGTCGGCGAGTTCCCCGTCGAGGGACAGCCGGACGACGCCGCCTCCCCCCTCGCCGGGCGCCAGCGGCAGGCCGGTGGCCGCGCCCAGGGTGGCGCGCAGCCAGCGCTCGGTGTGCCCGGCGCCCTCGTCGGCCACCAGCCGGGTGTCGGGGCCGAGGTCGAAGAAGGCGTCCTGGGCCGCCGCGTGCCGCGGCCGGGGAATCACGTCGGTCACGTCGGTCGCGTCCGTCACGTCCGTCAGGTCCGTCACGTTGTCAGTCCTTTACCGCTCCGCCGAGGCCGGAGACGAGTCGTCGTTGTACCAGTACGAAGAAGACCAGCACCGGAATCGTCATCACCGTGGACGCGGCCATGACGCCGCCCCAGTCGGGATCGTCCGGCTTGTAGAAGACCAGCAGCGCCATCGGCAGCGTCGACTGGGAGGTGTCACTGATGATGAACGACTTGGCGAACAGGAAGTCGTTCCAGGTCGAGATGAAGGAGAAGACGCTGGTGGCCACCAGCCCCGGGAAGACCAGCGGGAAAAGTATCTGCCAGAGAAAGCGGCTCCGGCTCGCCCCGTCGATGTAGGCGGCCTCTTCCAGGGCCTCCGGCACCGCTTTCACGAAGCCCCGCAGCATCCAGATCGCGAAGGGCAGCGAGAAGGCGATGTGGGGCAGGATCAGCGAGCCCAGCGTGTTCAGCTGGCCGAAGTCCCGCATCAGGAAGAACAGCGGGATCGTGAGCGCCTCCACGGGCACCATCTGGGCCACCAGGAACATGATCAGCAGGGTGGTCCGGAAACGGAACCGGAAACGCGTCACCGCGGTCGCCGCGAGAAACGCGATCAACGCCGAGGCGATCACCACGGAACCCGCCACGATCAGGCTGTTGAGAAAGTAGCGGCCGAATTCCTGCTGTTCGAACACCCGCCGGAAGGAGTCCAGCGAGGGGGTCAGCGTCCAGGGACGGGGCTCGGCCGACTCGATCTCCCCGGCCGGTTTGAAGGCGCTCAGCACCATCCAGTACAGCGGGAAGGCGACGACCACCGCGATCAGCAGCGCGGACACCTCGGCCGCGAGCCGCCACGGACGGCGCACTCGCGCACGCGGAAGATTCACAGCTCCTCCCCCTGGCGGCGCAGCAGCCGCAGGTAGACCAGCGTCACGGCGAGCAGGATCAGCAGCATGACCACGCCGATCGCGGAGCCGAGGCTGTACTGCGAGGACGCGAAGGCCTTCTGGTAGGCGTAGACGTTGAGGACCATGTTCTGGCCGGCGATGCCGCCGCCGCCCGTCATGACGTAGATCTGGGTGAAGACCTTGAAGTCCCAGATGACCGACTGGATGGTGACGACCACCAGGATCGGCCGGAGCATCGGCGCGAGCACCGAGCGCCAGATCCGCCACTGCGAGGCCCCGTCCAGCGCGGCGGCCTCCAGCACCTCGGACGGTACGGCCCGGATCCCGGCGTAGACGGTCACCATGACGAACGGGAAGGAGCACCAGACCACTTCGAGCAGCACGAGCAGGAAGGCGCTGTACCGCTCGTACGTCCAGGAGTGGTCACCCAGGCCCAGCATGCGGTTGACGGGCCCGAAGTCCGGGTCGAACAGCAGCAGCCAGACCGTCGACCCGGTGACCGCCGGGGTCGCCCACGCGCCCAGCCCCGCCAGCATCAACGCCAGCCGCGGCACGGCCCGCACCCGCGTCAGCAGCACGGCGAGCGCACACCCGACGGCCAGCGTGGACACCACACAGGCGGCCGCGAACACGACGGTGGCGAGCAGCACCCGCCAGAACTCCCCGTCCCCGAACAGCTCGGCATAGTTCCCGAACCCCTGGAACGTCGCCGGCTCCCCACCGGACACCTGAGCCTGCGTGTACTCCAGGAAGGAGATCAACCCAAGCTGGTACACGGGGTAGACCAGCAGCCCACCCAGGACGACAAGAGCAGGCGCGAGATATATCCAGGGGGTACTGGAGGAGCCCCGATAGGGGCGCGGGGAACTGCGCGAGAAACCACGACGATCCCGCACCCGCGAACGCACCGCACCCCCCGAGCTGGAAGGCGCCACACTCATCCGGCGGAGCCAAACGCGTCGTCCATCTTCCGAGCCGCATCCCCCGCGGCACCGCCCACGTCCTTCTTGCCGCTGACCACCTCCTGGAACATCGTCGGCAGCACCTGCGAGGAGTCGATCGTCGCCCACGCGGGAGAGGCCGGGACGAACTTCGTGCCCGCGGCGAGCGTGTCGACGAACGGCTTCACGAACGGCTCCTTGGCCGCCACCTGCTGCCGTACGTCCGTGAAGGTCGGCAGGAAGCCCATCGCGTCGAACAGTTCGCCCTGCGCCTTCTTGGACGCGAGCCGCTGCATCAGGTCGACGGCGAGGGTGCGGTGCGAGGTGCTCTTCAGGACGCCGATGTTGTTGCCGCCCGCGAAGGCGGGGGCGATGGAGCCGGGCTCGACGCCGGGCAGCGGCACCACCGCGTACTTGCCCTTCGCCGCGCCGGCCTCCACGGCCTGGTGGCTGAAGTCGCCGCCGATGGCCATGGCCGCCTTGCCCGAGGCGAAGGCCGTGACGGTGTCGTTGCCGCCCATGCCGGCGCACTTGGCGGCGGGGCAGTTGGTGTCCCCGAACAGGGACGTGTACGCCTTGATGCCCTTCTGGGCGGCGGCGCTGTCGATCGCGGAGGCGTACGAGCCGCCCTTGCCGGTGGCGAGTTCGCCGCCGTTGGCCCAGATGAACGGCATCGCGCCGTAGGTGTAGGCGCCGCCGACCGCGATGCCGTAGAGGTCGGGCTTCGCGGCGTGCACCTTCTTGGCGGTGGACGCCAGTTCCGCCAGCGACTTGGGGGGTTCGAGTCCGAGTTCGTCGAAGACGTCGGTGCGGTAGTAGAGGGCGCGGACGCCGACGAAGTAGGGGGCGCCGTAGACCTTTCCGTCCACGGTGACCGACTGGCGGGCGGTGGGGTCGGCGTCCTTGGCCTCGTCCCAGGCCGCGAACTCCTCGGATATGTCGGCGAGTCCGCCGTCCTTCACGTAACCGGCGGTGTCGGTGTTGCCGAACTCGATGACGTCGGGGGCGCTCTTCGGGTCGTTGAAGGCGGCCTTGATGCGCTGGGCACGGGTCTCGACCGGGATGTACTCCACGGTGACCTTCGTGTCCGCGTGTGCCTTCTCGAAGTCGGCGAGGGCCGCGTCGACGACCTTTTCCTTCGGCTTGTTGTTGACCTCCTGGAACAGCCAGACGCGCAGGGTGCCGCTCTTCTCGTCCTTGCCGGAGGAGGAGTTGTCGGACGCCTGGGGTGCGCAGGCCGTCGCGGCGACGACGGCCGCGGCCAGCAGTACGGCAAGGCGGGGGGCGAGCTTCATGGAGTCTTTCCTCCGGGCGTGCGTTGCAACATATGCAATGACGGTTTCGCTCTGCACAACACCCAGGAGCGTAGGGAGACATGAACCTGTCCACAAGAGGTCTGAACCAATTCGTAAACCTCTTTGTTAATCAGCCCGACGCACGAAGGCCCCCGGAGTGCGCGCGGGCACACTCCGGGGGCCTTCGGGAAGTTCTGAGGGGTCTGTACGGGCAGCGGCGCCTACTTCTTGTCGCCGCCCTTGCCCTTGCCCTCGTCCCCGCCACCGCTCATGGACTCGTAGATCTCCTTGCACATGGGGCAGACGGGGTACTTCTTCGGATCGCGGCCCGGTACCCAGACCTTGCCGCACAGCGCCACGACGGGGGTGCCGTCGAGGGCGCTCGCCATGATCTTGTCCTTCTGGACGTAATGCGCGAAGCGCTCGTGATCGCCGTCGCCGTGGGACGTCTGCGGCGTCGGCTCGACGAGGGTTCCCGTACCTGTCCCGCGCTCGGGCTCGAGAGTGCTCATAACGGCCAAGGGTACTGAAGCTCACACGCTTCAGTTGAGCGAAGGGTCGTCCGGATACGTCGCCACCATCGCCAGGTCGCCCCGCTGGCGGCGCAGCACCTCGCGCCAGAGTCTCTCGGGGAACGGCGAGGAGACGTCACCGGGCTCGGACTCGACCACGTACCAGGCGCCCTCGGTCAGCTCGTCCTCCAGCTGGCCGGGCCCCCAGCCCGCGTACCCGGCGAAGATCCGCAGGGCGCCCACGGCGGACGCCAGCAGCTCCGGCGGCGCCTCCAGGTCCACCAGCCCGATCGCGCCGTGCACCCGGCGCCAGCCCAGCGGCGCCCGCTCGCCCGACGCCCCGCCGGGGACGACGGCGACGCCGAGGGCCGAGTCCAGGGACACCGGGCCGCCCTGGAAGACGACGCCCGGTTCACCGGCCAGGTCCGCCCAGTCCTCCAGGATGTCGCCCACGTCGACGGGCGTGGGACGGTTGAGGACGACACCGAGGGAGCCCTCCTCGTCGTGGTCGAGCAGGAGCACCACCGCACGCTCGAAGTTCGGGTCCGCCAGGGCGGGCGTTGCCACGAGCAGTCGCCCCGTGAGCGAGGACACCTCGGTCATGCCAGACATGATCCCGCATGTTCCCCTCCGGTGGGGAGGCAATCGGGGGCACGGGAGTGAACACGCACCCGCGCACGTCCCTCGATCGTGACCCCCCGTACGCGCCGGTGAACGCCGCGTGTTGTGACAAATCCATGACGTTGCCGGACCGTGCGCAGGCGCATGGATGGGGGGTACAAGACGATTACCCTTTCCCTTCTGGCCCCTGCCCAACCCCACGGAACGCGAGATTCATGACCGTCAACGGCGCTGATGACGTACTGCTTGTCCACGGCGGAACCCCGCTGGAGGGCGAGATCCGGGTCCGCGGTGCGAAGAACCTCGTGCCGAAGGCCATGGTGGCCGCTCTGCTGGGCAGTGCGCCGAGCCGGCTGCGCAACGTGCCGGACATCCGCGACGTGCGGGTCGTACGCGGACTGCTGCAACTGCACGGGGTGACCGTCCGTCCGGGCGAGGAGCCCGGCGAGCTGGTGCTCGACCCGACCCACGTGGAGAGCGCGAACGTCGCCGACATCGATGCCCACGCGGGCTCGTCGCGCATCCCGATCCTGTTCTGCGGCCCGCTGCTGCACCGCCTCGGGCACGCCTTCATCCCGGGCCTGGGCGGCTGCGACATCGGCGGCCGGCCCATCGACTTCCACTTCGACGTGCTGCGGCAGTTCGGCGCGAAGATCGAGAAGCGGGCGGACGGCCAGTACCTGGAGGCTCCGCAGCGGCTGCGCGGCACGAAGATCAACCTGCCGTACCCGTCCGTCGGCGCGACCGAGCAGGTGCTGCTGACCGCGGTGCTCGCCGAGGGCGTCACGGAGCTGTCCAACGCGGCCGTGGAGCCGGAGATCGAGGACCTGATCTGCGTCCTGCAGAAAATGGGCGCGATCATCGCCATGGACACCGACCGCACCATCCGCGTCACCGGCGTGGACGAGCTGGGCGGTTACACCCACCGTGCCCTCTCGGACCGCCTGGAGGCGGCCTCCTGGGCCTCCGCGGCGCTGGCCACCGAGGGCAACGTCTACGTCCGCGGGGCCCAGCAGCGCTCGATGATGACGTTCCTCAACACCTTCCGGAAGGTGGGCGGCGCCTTCGAGATCGACGACGAGGGCATCCGCTTCTGGCATCCGGGCGGCCGGCTGAAGTCCATCGCCCTGGAGACGGACGTGCACCCCGGCTTCCAGACCGACTGGCAGCAGCCGCTGGTGGTGGCGCTGACACAGGCCACGGGGCTGTCCATCGTCCACGAGACGGTCTACGAGTCCCGGCTGGGCTTCACCTCGGCGCTCAACCAGATGGGCGCCCACATCCAGCTCTACCGCGAGTGCCTGGGCGGTTCCCACTGCCGTTTCGGCCAGCGCAACTTCCTGCACTCGGCCGTCGTCTCCGGGCCGACCAAGCTGGAGGGCGCCGACCTGGTCATCCCCGACCTGCGCGGCGGCTTCTCGTACCTGATCGCCGCCCTCGCGGCCCAGGGCACGTCCCGGGTCCACGGCATCGACCTGATCAACCGCGGCTACGAGAACTTCATGGACAAGCTCGTCGAGCTGGGCGCGAAGGTGGAACTCCCGGGCAAGGCCCTGGGCTGACCCACGCACGCAACGCCGGTGGGGCGGTCACCCGAACTCGGGTGACCGCCCCACCGGCGTATCGAGGAGCGCCCCAAAGGGGCGCGGGGAACTGCGCGACCAGCCACAACGGGCCCGCAGCCGCGAAACGACCGCATCCCGAACGAACGATCCGCGCAGTCCCCGGCACTCCAAGCGGAGCGCTTACTTGCCCTTGGCGGCTTCCTTGAGCTTGGAGCCCGCGGAGACCTTGACGCTGTAGCCGGCCGGAATCTGGATCGGCTCGCCGGTCTGCGGGTTGCGGGCGGTGCGAGCGGCACGGTGGGTGCGCTCGAAGGTCAGGAAGCCGGGGATGGTGACCTTCTCGTCGCCCTTGGAGACGATGTCGCCGACAACCTCGGCGAAGGCGGCCAGCACGGCGTCGGCGTCCTTGCGGGTCACCTCGGCGCGGTCGGCCAGGGCGGCCACCAGCTCACTGCGGTTCATAGTTGTTACTCCCGTGTTCTTCTTGCCGTTGAGGCGTGCCACGCGGCGGAGCCGCATGTTGGGCACAGCGATGCCGATGCTGCCAGGGCCCTCTGACATTCCCCGGACCCGGGTCGGTCGTCAGACCCTCGCGCCCAGGGAGGCATCCTGCCTCCACCTGCGGCGGTAAAGCCAATCCGGCACCCCCAGGAGTCGTGAGAACACCCTTGGGAGTCACACGCCGAGAGGGCCTGAGCCTTGCGCAACCCTAGAGGGCGATCCGAGGCCCGACATCCCGCGACGCGCCGGAGGGGCGGCCCGCCGTGGTGATCCTCACCACCACGCCACAGGCCGCCTTCCCCGGCCGGGGGAAACTACGCCACCACTCCGGCGGCCTTCGCCGCGTCCCGCACGGCGCCCGCGACGGCACCGGCGACCTTGTCGTTGAAGACGCTGGGGATGACGTAGTTCGGGTTCAGCTCGTCCTCGGTCACCACGTCCGCGAGGGCGTGTGCGGCCGCGAGCATCATCTCGGTGTTGACGGTGCGGGACTGGGCGTCGAGCAGGCCGCGGAAGACGCCCGGGAAGACCAGCACGTTGTTGATCTGGTTCGGGAAGTCCGAGCGGCCGGTGGCGACGACGGCGGCCGTCTCCCGGGCGATCGCCGGGTCCACCTCGGGGTCGGGGTTCGCGAGCGCGAACACGATCGCGCCGTCGGCCATGGCGGCCACGTCGTCGCCGTCCAGGACGTTGGGGGCGGAGACGCCGATGAAGACGTCGGCGCCGTGCACGGCCTCCTTGAGGGTGCCGGTGAGGCCCTCGGGGTTGGTGTTGTCGGCGATCCAGCGCAGGGCGGACTCGGGCGCGGCGTCCACCAGGTCGGCGCGGCCCGAGTGCACGACGCCGTGGATGTCGGCGACGACGGCGTTCTTGACCCCGGCGGCCAGCAGCAGCTTGAGGATGGCCGTACCGGCCGCGCCGGCGCCGGACATGACGACCCGTACGTTCTCGATGGGCTTGTCGACCACGCGCAGGGCGTTGGTCAGCGCGGCGAGCACCACGATGGCGGTGCCGTGCTGGTCGTCGTGGAAGACGGGGATGTCGAGGGCCTCGCGCAGCCGGGCCTCGATCTCGAAGCAGCGGGGCGCGGAGATGTCCTCCAGATTGATACCGGCGAAGCCCGGGGCGATGGCCTTGACGATCTCGACGATCGCGTCGGTGTCCTGGGTGTCCAGGCAGAGCGGCCAGGCGTCGATGCCGGCGAACCGCTTGAACAGGGCCGCCTTGCCCTCCATCACCGGCAGCGCGGCCTTCGGGCCGATGTTGCCGAGGCCGAGGACGGCGGAGCCGTCCGTCACGACCGCAACGGAATTGCGCTTGATGGTCAGGCGCCGGGCGTCCTCGGGGTTCTCGGCGATCGCCATGCAGACCCGCGCCACGCCGGGCGTGTAGACCATGGACAGGTCGTCGCGGTTGCGGATGGGGTGCTTGGACTGCATCTCGATCTTGCCGCCGAGGTGCATGAGGAAGGTACGGTCGGAGACCTTGCCCAGGCTGACGCCCTCGATGCCGCGCAGCTGCTCGACGATCTCGTCGGCGTGGGCGGTCGAGCCGGCCGCGATGGTGACGTCGATGCGGAGCTTGTCGTGGCCGGAGGCCGTGACGTCGAGGCCGGTGACCGAACCGCCCGCGGACTCCACCGCCGTGGTGAGCTGCGAGACGGCGGTTCCGCCGGCGGGCACCTCCAGTCGGACCGTCATCGAGTAGGAGACGCTGGGCGCCGTTGCCATGGCCGACTTCCTCTGCTTTCACCGTGTAACTGGGTTGTGCCGTCCGATCGTCGCACCTACCACTGGGTACGCGGTAGCCGCCCCGGATTGCGAACTTTTTGTTCACTCCGATTTCGGAAAACGACTTCCACCATACGAGAAGTAGCCCGTCGGGGGAAGGCCCGCCGGAAGACTCGGACGGGGACGGGGCACGATCGCGGGCACATCGCGGCGCGATCGCGGAAGGAACCCGCGGGACGGGAATTGTCTTGCGGGGATCGTTTGTTACCTTGGACGTGGCACCGGCTCGATCCAAGCCCCCGGGCCCAACCTTCGTCGCTACGAGCGACCACTTGCCGCGAGGCGAGCATGGCGGGTCGGTGCCACTTGAACGAGAGCGGAAGGCCCGCGCCGTCGACGGCGCGGGCCTTTTGCACGTCCGGGGCCGGTCCCCCGGCCCGGCGCTCAGTCGCGCAGCAGGTCCGGCACCCCCGAGGCGTCCGGCTCGTCCCGCTCGCCGGAGACGACCGTCAGCTGCTGGGTGGCCCGGGTCAGGGCGACGTACAGCACGCGCAGTCCGGCGGGCGACTCGTCGGCGATCTCGGCCGGGGAGACCACGACCGTGGCGTCGTACTCCAGGCCCTTGGCCTCCAGGCTGCCCAGCGCCACCACGCGGTCGCCGAGCCCGGCCAGCCAGCGCCGGGCCTCCTCGCGCCGGTTCATGGCGACCACGACGCCTACGGTGCCGTCGACGAGGCCGAGCAGCCGGTCCGCCTCCGCGCGGACCGTCCGGGCGAGGGACTCCTCGACCACCGCGAAGCGCGGTTCGACGCCGGTCGAGCGTACGGCCGACGGGGACGGCGAGCCGGGCATGGCCAGCGCCAGGACCTTCGCCGCCAGCTCGGCGATCTCGGCCGGGTTGCGGTAGTTCACGGTCAGCTCGAAGCGGCGGCGCGGGCGGCTGCCCAGGGCCTCGTCACGGGCGGCGGCCGCCTCGTCGGGGTCGGACCAGGAGGACTGGGCCGGGTCGCCGACGACCGTCCAGGTGGCGTGCCGGCCGCGGCGGCCGACCATCCGCCACTGCATGGGGGTGAGGTCTTGCGCCTCGTCGACGATGACGTGCGCGTACTCGGTGCGCTCCTGCGCGAGGCGCTCGGCGCGCTCCCACTGGGTCTCCTCGCGCTGCGGCATCAGCTCCTCCAGGCCGGTGAGCTGGTCCAGCGGGTCCTGCTCGCGCCGCTTGCGGGGGCGGGCCGGGGTGCCGACGATCGCCTGGAGTTCGTCGAGCAGGGCGATGTCGTGCACGGAGTGGCCCTCGCGGCGCAGCGAACGGGCCACCTTGCGGACCTCGCCCGGGTTCAGCACGCGCCGGGCCCAGCGGCCCAGGCGGCGCTCGTCCGCCATGGCGGCCAGCACGGCGCCCGGGGTCAGCTCGGGCCACCAGGCGTCCAGGAAGCCGGTGAAGGAGTCCTCGGAGCTGACGTCCTCGTCGAAGGAGGAGCGCAGCTCGGCGGCCAGCTCGGGGTCGCTGTGCCGGGCCCCGGCGCCCGACTTCTCCCACAGGGCGTCCAGGAGCAGCCGGCGGGCGCGCGGACGCAGCAGGTTGACGGGCGCGGTGCCGCCGAGGACGGTGCGGCGGATGCCGGCCAGCTCCTCGGCCTCCAGCTCCAGGCGGCGGCCGAAGGCGACGACCCTGAGCAGCGTCGGCGAGTCGGCCGGCTCCAGCGCCCCGCGCGCGGCCCTGCGCAGCACCCGGAGCATCCGGGCGGAGCCCTTGGCGCGGGCGGTGGCCGGGGAGTCGTACAGCGTGGCCTGCGCGCCCGCCGCGTCGTCGGCCAGCGAACCGATCGCGCGGATGGCCACCTGCCCCTCCTCACCGAGCGAGGGCAGCACGCCCTCGGTGTACGCCACGAGCAGCGGCGTCGGCGAGACGATCAGGATGCCGCCCGCGTACCGGCGCCGGTCCTGGTAGAGCAGGTACGCCGCCCGGTGCAGCGCGACGGCGGTCTTTCCGGTGCCGGGGCCGCCCTCGACGTAGGTCACGGAGGCGGCCGGGGCGCGGATCACCTGGTCCTGCTCGGCCTGGATGGAGGCCACGATGTCCCGCATGGAGTGGGTACGGGCCTGGCCGAGGGCGGCCATCAGGGCGCCGTCACCGACGACGGCCAGCTCCTCGCCGTCCAGCCGGGCCGTGACCTCGGGCCGCATCAGGTCGTCCTCGACGCCGAGGACGCGCCGCCCCTTGGAGCGGATCACCCGGCGGCGCACGACCCGGCCCGGGTCGACCGGCGTGGACCGGTAGAAGGGGGCGGCGGCCGGTGCCCGCCAGTCGATGACCAGCGGCGCGTAGTCCTCGTCCAGGACGCCGATGCGGCCGATGTGCAGGGTCTCGGCGATGTCGGCGGTGCCGTCGGGTCCGAGGGCGCCCTCGGCGGGCTCGACGGCCGTGTACGCGCCGTCCGGGCCCTTCTTGCCGTCCTTGCCGAGGAGCAGGTCGATGCGGCCGAACAGGAAGTCCTCGAACTCGTTGTTCAGGCGGTTGAGGTGGATGCCGGCCCGGAAGACCTGCGCGTCGCGCTCGGCGAGGGCGCCGGGCGTGCCGACGTGGCCGCGCTGCGCGGCGTCGTGCATGAGGAACTCCGCCTCGTGGATCTTCTCCTCGAGGCGTAGGTACACCCGGTCGAGGTGTGCCTGTTCCACGCTGATCTCACGGTCCCGTACGGAGTCGTGCTCCGAGTCGACCGCTGAATCCTGTTGAGCCTGTGCGGCCACCGGGCCCCCTTCTGACGTGCTGGGCAGCCGTCAAAAATACGCCAAGGGGGCCCGGGAAGCTACGGCGCGCCCGGAGCACCGGTCACGCGTCGACCTCCACCAGCCGCTTCCCGTCGAAGGTCATGACCTCGAAGTGGGAGATCTGGTTGGGTTCGAAGGCGGCGCCGCCGTGCACGTAGAGCGGCTTCCTGGCCTTCTCGGTGGTGGCGCCCGGGATGCCGTAGCCCCAGTCGGGGACCGTCCAGGAGGTGAGCGTCTCCCGCTCGCCGTTCTTGCCGACGGCGATCAGGGAGCACTTCTGGGGGCCCTTGAGGTTCTTCAGCTCCAGGACCGTCTCGGTCCCCCAGGCCTTCTTCTCCAGGGCCACGGTCGCGCTGACCTGCGTGCCCGGGTCGGTGGCGGTGACCCGGTCCGGCATGGCGGCGAAGGCGGACTCGGCGGGGCTCGCGGCCTGCTGCGTCGCCTCGGCCCTGCGGCCGCCGCCGTCGTCACCGCCGCCCCCGCCGCCGGTGGTCGCCACGGCGGCGAACGGGCCGCCGATGATCAGCGCGGCCGCGGTGCCCACCAGGTAGAAGTTGCGGCGGCGTTTGCCCGCGCGGCGTTCGGCGACCTCGTCGACGAGCTTCTCCGAGAGCCGCGCGCTGGGCTTCACGGTGAGCGCCTCGGCGACAGCGGGCGTCCCGGTGCCCGGCAGGTCCGCGAGGGCCGCCATCATCGGCTCCATGCCGGCCAGCTCGTCGAGCTGCTGGGCGCACCACTCGCAGGTGGCGAGGTGGGCCTCGAAGGCCGTCGCCTCGGCGTCGTCGAGGATCCCGAGGGCATAGGCGCCGACGGTCTCGTGCTCGTTCGGCGCCGGTGTTCCCTGCATGGGGACAGAGTTACCCGTGTCCCCCGGGCCGAATCCCTGTACTCCCCCGTAGCCGCTCATCACGCCGTCACCCCCCGCTCCTCCAGAGCCAGCTTCATCGAACGCAGGGCGTAGAACACCCGGGAGCGAACGGTGCCGCTGGGTATGCCCAGTGTCTGCGCCGCCTCATTGACGGTACGCCCCTTGAAGTACGTCTCGACGAGGACCTCCCGGTGGGCCGGGGTCAGGTCGTCGAGCGCGTCCGACAGCGTCATCAGCCACAGCGCCTTGTCGATCTCGTCCTCCGCGGGGATGACCTCCAGCGGCGACGGATCGACCTCCTGCGGCCGGGCCTGCCGGCTGCGGTGGCCGTCGATGACGATGCGACGTGCGACCGTCACCAGCCAGGGGCGTACCGATCCGGTCGCACGGTTGAGCTGACCGGCGTTCTTCCAGGCACGGATGAGCGTCTCCTGGACGACGTCCTCGGCGCGCTGGCGGTCCCCCGCGACCAGCCGCAGCACGTAGGCCAGCAAGGGGCCGGCGTGCTCGCGGTACAGCGCGCGCATCAGCTCCTCGTCGGGCTCCGAGGACGACTGCGACATGCGATGTCGGGCCCTCGCACCACGTTCGTTGGCCACGACGGAATCCTTGCGCACGCCCACCTCCGGTGTCCGGGGGATCCCCCAGTCGGTCGCTCGCCCATTCGGTACGGACGCGAAGTGCGGCGTGTTCAAATCGAGATGAGGGATTTCTCGAAGGCGCCGCACGAACGGGGCGCGGGCGGACTTACCGGGACAGCGCGACGCGGCGGCGGTGCCGGGCGACGCGCTCGCGGTTGCCGCAGATCTCGCTGGAGCACCAGCGCCGGCGGCGGCCTCGGGAGGTGTCCACGTACACGATGGGGCAGTTGTCGCCCGCGCACTGCCGAAGGCTCGCCCGCGCGACGGGGTCGGTGAGCAGTTCCACGGCGTCCCGGGCCAGGGCCCCCAGCAGCGCGGCGCACCGCGGCGGCCCGGTCAGCTCCCGCACCAGCGTGCCGTCCTCGCCGGGCACCGCACGGGGTGCGGGGGGCGCGGCGAGGGCGAGTTCGTTGACGCGGGCGAGGGCCAGTTCGTAGGGGCGGCCGCGGGGTACCGGGCGGCCGCGCACCAAGCGGGCGGTCTCGCCGCGCAGTTCGCGGAAGCCGGTCAGCCAGGAGGGGTCGGCGTGGGCCAGCGGGGTGCCGGGCGGGACGAGTCCGGAGCCGGTGATCCAGGCGCGCAGGGCGTCGACGGAGTCCAGGCGTTCCGCGGGGTGGGTGGTGGCGATGAGGTCCAGACTGATCCGCCCGGTGTCGAACCGCAGCTCGTACGGGTCGGTGGCCGTACCCAGTGCCATGTTCCTGTCACCGCCTAGGGCTTGCCCGCTCAGGCACGGGCCCGGAAAGGGGAGCAGGGAGACCGCGCGCGGACCGCTTGCGGAGCGCTCCCTTCTACAGTGCCTGCCCGCACCCGCGCCCGGAACCCCTCGTACCGCCCCCTCGTGGACGCTCGCGTATGCGCCCGCGCGCCCGGGCCATGTCCGGCGCGCCGCGGCGTCCGTTGACTGGACGCATGACAGACATCAACGGGGAACGGCGGGCCCGCACCGCCGGTGGAGTACTGGTCGCGGCCACGGTCGCCGCGGGACTGATGGCCGGGGCCTTCTACGTCTTCGCCTGCGCCGTGATGCCGGCGCTGGCGCGCAGCGAGGACCGGGTGTACGTCGACGTGATGCGCGACATCAACGACGTGATCCAGAACCCGGTGTTCCTGCTGGTCTTCATGGGCGCACTCGCCCTCGCGGGCCTCGCCGGGTGGCAGTCGCGCGGGCTGCCGGGCAGCCGGTGGATCTGGGCGGGCGCGGCGGCGTACGCGCTCGCGTTCCTGGTCACCGTGGTCGGCAACGTCCCCCTCAACGACGCCCTGGCCCGCCCCGGCGACCCGGCGGCGCTGCGCGAGCGGTTCGAGGACCCGTGGGTGGCCTGGAACGTCGTACGCGCCGTGCTCTCGACGCTGGCGACGGCCTGCCTGGCCGCGGGCCTGACGACACGGGGCCGACGACCGGCGCAGCCCGCGCCCCGGACCCCGGAGCGGCCCACGGCGACCCACGGCACACCGCACCCGCCCGGCCACTGAGCACCGGGCACGGCGGAGGCTCGCCGGTACGTAACCGGTCCGCGTACGGCGGCCGGCCGCGTCGTCCGTCGTCCGTCGTCCGCACCGCGCGTCACCGCCCGCGCCCACGTCCATGTCACCGGGACCCGGCGCACGTGCCGCCGCACCGCGTCCGACCCCGGAACGACCGTGCCGCGCGGGGCTCAGTCGGTCGTGTACTTGGCGTCCGTGGCCGGGTCCAGGGCGAGGCGGTAGCCGCGTTTGACCACCGTCTGGATCAGCTTCGGGGTGCCGAGGGACGTGCGCAGGCGGGCCATGGCCGTCTCGACGGCGTGTTCGTCGCGGCCGGTGCCCGGCAGGGCGCGCAGCAGCTCCGCGCGGGAGACCACCCAACCGGGCCGGCGGGCAAGGGCCCGCAGCAGCGACATCCCCGCGGGCGGCACGCTCCGCAGCTCCCCGTCGACGAGCACCGCGTGTCCGCGGATCTCCAGCCGGTGCCCGGCGACGGGCAGGGCACGGGCGCGGGCCGGCAGTTCCTGGCACAGCAACTGGACGAGGGGCCCGAGCCGGAAGCGCTCGGGCTGGACCGTGTCCACACCGTGCGCCTGGAGCGGCACCGCGGTGACCGGGCCGACGCAGGCGGGCAGCACGTCGTGGCCGAACGCGGCGAGCAGCTCCGGCAGCAGGCCCCGTTCCCCGGCCCGGCCCAGCAGGGACACCGCGGCGGGTGCGCTGGTGAAGGTCACGGCGTCCACGCCCCGCGAGAGGGCGGCGTCCAGCAGCCGGTCCACCGGACCGAGGTCCTCGGGCGGCAGCCACCGGTACACGGGCACCCCCACCACCTCGGCCCCGCCCTCCCGCAGCGCCTCCACGAACCCCGGCAGCGGCTCGCCGTGCAGTTGTACGGCGATCCGGCGGCCCGCCACGCCCTGTTCCAGGAGCCGGTCCAGGACCTCGGCCATGGACTCCGAGGCGGGTGACCACCGCTCGGTCAGTCCGGCGGCCCGTACCGCACCCTTGACCTTGGGCCCGCGCGCCAGCAGTTCCACCGTGCGCAGCCGCTCCAGCAGGGCGTCGCCGAGCCCCCAGCCGTCGGCGGCCTCGACCCAGCCCCGGAACCCGATGGCGGTGGTGGCGACGACGACGTCCGGCGCCCGGTCGACGATCCGCTTGGTCGCGGCCATCAGCTCGCCGTCGTCGGCCAGCGGCACGATCCGCAGCGCCGGTGCGTGCAGGACGGTGGCCCCGCGCCGCCCGAGCAGCGCGCCCAGTTCGTCGGCCCGGCGGGCGGCGGTCACGCCCACGGTGAACCCGGCCAGCGGGCCGTGGCCGGACCGCCCCGGTCCGTCGCCCACGCCGCCGACGCCACCCGCACCACTCACGTCGCTTACGTCGCTCACGTCGTCCATCGCTCGCCGCGCTCCGATCCGTTCACACCCACGTGCACAGTCACGTGGCGACCGAGCCTGTCAACCGTGCGTGACGGGCTCGGTTCCGCTTCATGTCACCAGTGTTACGTCACACCTCGGCGAAGCTGCGCCGCGCCTCCGCCTCCGCGGCTCCCGCCCCCGGCCCACCGCGCACGTCGGGACGGCGAAGGTATACCGACCAGGTGACCACGATGCACACGGCGTAGCAGGCCAGGAAGGCGACGAAGGCACCGGTGCCCGAGCCGGAGGAGAGGAAGGACTGGCGGAAGGCGAGGTTGATCCCGACGCCGCCCAGGCCCCCCACCGCGCCGATCAGCCCCATCGACGCACCCGACAGCCGCCGCCCGTGCAGCACGGCCTGCTCTCCCGTCAGCCCCTGGGCCAGCGCCTTGGCGTGGAAGATGTGCGGGATCATCTTGAACGTCGAGCCGTTGCCGAGCCCGCTGAGCACGAACAGCGCCACGAACACAGTCACGAACACCGCCAGCGACTTCTCCATGCCGGCCACGACGAGGACCGCGGTGGCCGCGGCCATGGCGACGAAGTTCCACAGGGTGATCCGCGAACCGCCGTACCGGTCGGCGAGCCTGCCGCCCAGCGGGCGGACGAGTGAACCGAGCAGCGGGCCGATGAACGTGAGAGAGGCCGCCTGCAGCGGTGTCCGCCCGAACTGGGTCGTCAGCACCTGTCCGAAGGCGAAGCTGTAGCCGATGAAGGAACCGAAGGTGCCGACGTACAGCACCGACATGATCCAGGTGTGGGCGTCCCTGGCGGCGTCCTTGGCCGCTCCGGTGTCGTTCTTCACCGTGGTGAGGTTGTCCATGAAGCGCGCGGCGAGGACGGCGGCCACGAGGATCAGCGGGATGTAGATGCCGAGCAGCACCCGGGGCCCGCCGCTCGCCCCGATGATCGCGAGCGCGACGAGCTGGATGACGGGCACACCGACATTGCCGCCGCCGGCGTTGAGGCCCAGCGCCCACCCCTTCTCCCTGAGCGGGAAGAAGGCGTTGATGTTGGTCATGGAGGAGGCGAAGTTGCCGCCTCCGATCCCGGCCAGCAGCCCGACCAGCAGGAACGTCGAGAAGGACGTCCCGGGCTCCATCACGACGAAGGCCGCGAGCGTCGGCACGAGCAGCATGCTCGCCGAGATGATCGTCCAGTTCCGCCCGCCGAAGACGGCCACGGCGAAGGTGTACGGCACCCGTACGACGGCCCCGACGAGGGTCACCACGGACGTCAGCAGGAACTTGTCGGCCGGGGTCAGCCCGTACTCCGGGCCCATGAAGAGCACCAGCACGGACCACAGTGTCCAGACGGAGAACCCGATGTGCTCGGAGAGCACGGAGAAGAACAGGTTCCGCCGGGCCGTTCGCCGTCCCGTCTCCTTCCAGAAGGTCTCGTTCTCGGGATCCCAGTGCTCGATCCAGCGGCCGCCACGGGCTTTCATCGCGCCTCCACGGTGCTCCACAGCTCGGTGGCACCGACGCTAGGCAGGACGCGTTTCGGGCCGGTGGGGCTGTGGATGACCGGGAGGGAACGTCGCTCTCACCCGGCACGGGCGCGGGGTGAGAGATCGCGGTCAGCCCTGCGGGGGCCGGGGCTGCCAGTGCGGGTTCTGCTGCGGGTGGCCCTGCGGCGGGTACGGCTGCTGCGGCTGCGGCGGCGCGTACGGCTGCTGCTGCGGCTGGGCGTACGGCTGCTGCTGGGGCTGATGGGGCTGCTGCGGCGGGTACGGCTGCTGGGCCTGCGGGGGCGCGTAGGGCTGCTGGGCCTGCGGGGGCGCGTAGGGCTGCTGGGCCTGGGGAGCCGCGTAGGGCTGCTGGGCCTGCTGCGGCCCGCCGTACGGCTGCTGCTGCGGCGGCTGGGCGGCGTACTGGCCGGGGGCCGGCTGTCCGTAGCCGCCGGGCGCGGCGCCGAACGGGTTTCCGTGCCCCGGCAGCTGCCCGCCGGGCGGCAGGTACCGCACCCGTCCCGTCTCGTCGGCCATCGGCACGAAGCCGGCGGCCTGCAGCCGGGCGGCGAACTTCTCGTTGCGCTTGCGGGTGACGAGGAAGCCGATGCCCAGGGCCGCCATGAGGACCAGCCAGATGATCCCGGAGATGAGGAAGTCGTCGGACGAGCCGCCCTCGCGGAAGGCGATGACCACACACGCGACGGTGCCGCCGAGCGCGCCGTAGCCCATGTTCTTCTGGGCGTTCTTGCCGGTGAGGTCGAAGTTGATCCGGGCCTTGAGGAGTTCGAAGGCGTCCGGCACGAGCGGCGGCAGCGACGCGCCGTCACCGGCGTTCGGGTACTGCGCCCAGTTCTGCGCGGCCCGGGTGCGGGCCTGCGGGCTCGGGTCGGGGACGAGCAGCATGGTGAGCGCGGCGTTGTTCCCCCCGCTCTGGCGCACGTCGGCGTATTCGTACCCGAACTGCTGGGCGACGAAGGCGAGCTTGGCGAGCTTCTTCACCGAGGACATCCGGCTGGTGAGCTGGACCGGCTCCCCGCTCGCCATCAGCTCCAGCATCTTCTGCGTCTGCCGCCTGCTCATCCCGCTGCTCCCCCTGACCGGCTCACGCCACCCTGTTCACTCGCGCAACCGGGGCAGTCTCGCACGGAGGGCCGACACGCGTCAGCCCCGGTGCGCGGCGCGGGCTCTGGGCTGCTTCGGTGCCGTGCGCTTCCCGCCGTCCGGCCACAGCTGGGGGCTGCGCTTGGCCGCCACGTCCTCCATCCAGCCGAACCAGACGATGCAGCTCCCGATGAGCAGCCAGGCGATGGCCAGGACCGGCCAGGGGCTCTCCAGCAGCCACGGGACGTTCTCGTACATGACGTCGAAGCCCCACAGCTGGTCCCACAGCGTGGCCGCGATCAGGATGCAGACGTTGTGCCACAGGTAGATCGTCACCGCGCGGGAGTTGAGCAGCGTGATCAGCCGGTCCCAGCGGCGCAGCCGGCGCGGCCACTCGGTCCACGACGGGCTGACGTGCAGGAGCAGCAGCACCGTGGCGAAGGACCAGACGGCCTGCGCGAAGGGGATGGAGTCC
The DNA here is from genome assembly GCF_044327745.1 of Streptomyces sp. NPDC018026. Taxonomy (NCBI): domain Bacteria; kingdom Bacillati; phylum Actinomycetota; class Actinomycetes; order Kitasatosporales; family Streptomycetaceae; genus Streptomyces; species Streptomyces sp. NPDC018026. The sequence goes on along the minus strand of NZ_JBIRFY010000002.1, from coordinate 46,447 downwards.
AGGTCGTACCCGGTCTTGAAGCCCTCCCTGAAGGCGTACCAGAGCCCCAGTGCGGCGATCACCGGAGCGACCGAGGGCACGACGTAGCGCGGCAGCCGCTTCAGGACGCCTTCCTGGTGGGCCATGCCGAGGATCCAGCAGGCGCCGAAGGTGCTGAAGTCCGTGAGCGCGGACGGGAAGCGCTCGCCGGGCAGGTTCAGATAGCCGAACTGGAAGGCGGCCGACAGGGCGAGGGGCGCGAGGATCGTCAGCCACGGCAGGGCGCGCAGCGCGCGCAGCAGCACCGGGGAGAGCAGGACGTACCAGAGGTAGGCGCGGATGTACCACAGCGGCCCGCCGAGTTCCGCGGCCCAGTCCTCGCCCAGGATGGCGTGGATGCCCGGCACGCTCTCGGCGAAGGGCGGGTCGCTCAGCGGCAGGATCCAGTAGAGGAGGTGGAACCACCACCAGCCCGGGTGCCCGTCCTCGTTCGGTCCCCAGCCCTGCAGCACCATGCCGGTCACGCCCACGACGCCCAGCAGCCACAGCGGCGGCAGCAGGCGGCGCATGCGGCTGCGCACGACCTGGACGGCGGGCCGCTTGAGGCTGCGGGCCATCAGGTTGCCCGCGAGGGCGAACATGACGCCCATGGACGGGAACACCACCGGCAGCCAGGCCCAGCCCATCAGGTGGTAGAGGACCACCCGGAAGAGCGCCACCGCCCGCAGCAGGTCGAAGTACCGGTCGCGCACGGGAGCGCGCCGGGCCTGCTTCTGCTGGGGCACCGGCGGCACGTCGGTGTCGGTGCCCACGGGCGGCTGGAGGGGTGGTGCGGTCATGTGCGGGGCGCTCCGGGGCGTGGCGGGCGTGGCCGGGAAGGGCGTGGTCGGGAACGGCGTGGCCGGGCCGGGTGCGGGGGGCGGTCGCGTCGGGTCGTAGGGCGGGGTGGTCATCCGACCGGCCTCCCGTCCATCGCGCCGGACCGCCGCTGGGGCGGCACGCCGTCGCCGCCGGGCGGCGGCGCGGACACGCCGCCGCTGCGCCGCAGCTTCTGCCAGCGCAGCCGGCCGCCGGTGAGCGCCGTGATCCAGGACTGGAGCAGCACCACGTACATGATCTGGCGGTACAGGATCTGCTGGAGGGGCAGCGAGATGAGCGGGGTCAGCTTCTCCCGGTCGAGCCGGAAGGCGTACGCCGCGCACACCGCCTGGATGGCCAGCACGCCCAGCCACGCCACGATCGTCTTCTCGGTCGGGCCGAAGACCAGGCCGTAGAGCAGGAAGACGTCGATCAGCGGGGCGAGCAGCGGGGCCAGCACCATGAACAGGGAGACGAAGGGCAGGCCGACGCGGCCGAAGCGGCCCGAGGGGCCCTTCTCGATCACCGCGCGGCGGTGCTTCCAGATGGCCTGCATGGTGCCGTACGACCAGCGGTAGCGCTGGGACCACAGCTGGCCGACGGACTCCGGGGCCTCGGTCCAGGCGCGGGCGTTCTCGGCGTAGACCACCCGCCAGCCGGCCCGGTGCAGCGCCATGGTGACGTCGGTGTCCTCGGCGAGCGTGTCGTCGCTCATGCCGCCGATGGGTTCCAGGGCGGAACGGCGGAAGGCGCCGACCGCGCCGGGGATGGTCGGCATGCAGCCGAGGACGTCGTACATCCGGCGGTCCAGGTTGAAGCCCATCACGTACTCGATGTGCTGCCAGGCGCCGATGAGGCTGTCCTTGTTGCCGACCTTGGCGTTGCCCGCCACGGCGCCCACCCTGGGGTCGCCGAAGGGCTGAACGAGTTCGCGGACGGTGGACGGCTCGAAGACGGTGTCGCCGTCCATCATCACGACGATGTCGTACCGGGCGTTGGCCAGGCCCCGGTTGAGCGCGGCCGGCTTGCCCGCGTTGAGCTGCCGGATCACCCGGACTCCCGGCAGGCCGAGCCCCTCCACGATGCGGGCGGTGCCGTCGCTGGAGCCGTCGTCGATGACGATGACCTCGACCGGGTGGTCGCTGGCCACCAGGGAACGCACCGTGTTCTCGATGCACTTGGCCTCGTTGTACGCCGGGACCAGCACCGTGACCGGTTGCGTGACGGCCGGTCCCCAGCGGAAGCGGCGGCGGCGCACCCGGCGGGCGTGCACGCCGGACAGGAGCAGCATCAGCGCGAAGCGTCCGATGACCAGCGTGCCGATCACCGCCAGGCCCACCACCAGGCCGTCGGTGAGCTTCTCCGAGGCCTGGACCAGGAAGACCCACGCCCTGCCCTTCCAGAGTTCGGCGCCGGTCACCGGGCTCATGGCGCTGGGCACGTCCAGGGCCTCGGTGAGGTTGTCGAACTCGTAGCCCTTCTTCTTCAGGTCGGGCAGGAACCGGTCCAGGGCCTGCACGGTCTGGTGGCGGTCGCCGCCGGAGTCGTGCATCAGGACGATGGCGCCCTTGCCGCCCTTCGGGGTGGCGCGGCGGATGATCTCGTCGACGCCGGGCTTCTTCCAGTCCTCGCTGTCGGTGTTGTTGACGACGGTGATGTAGCCGCGGCTGCCGATGTACTCGGTGACCGGCCAGGACTTGTTGTCCATGGCGTCGGCGAAGGAGGAGTACGGCGGCCGGAACAGCGAGGTGCGCACCCCGGCCGCGCCGGTGATCGCCAGCTGGTTCTGCGACAGCTCCCAGTCGATGCGCTTCTTGGACTGGAAGGAGAGGTCGGGGTGGTTGAAGGTGTGCAGGCCCACCTCGTGGCCCTCGTCGACCATGCGCTCGACGAGGTCCGGGTAGCGGGAGGCCATGGTGCCGGTGACGAAGAAGACCGCGTGCGCGTCGTGCTTCTTGAGCACGTCGAGGACCCGCGGGGTCCAGGTCGGGTCCGGGCCGTCGTCGAAGGTGAGGACCAGCCGGTGGTCGGGCACGCTCAGGCTCTCGGTGCGGCCGCCGCGCACGTCGATGACCGGGCCGCCCTCCAGGATCTTCTGCGGCACCTTGTCGGTGGCGGCGGGCGGCTGGACGCGGTGGTCGGCGAGGATCTCGCTGTGCACGTATCCGCGCAGCATGAGCATCGCCACCAGGGCGACCAGGACGAGCAGCGGAAGCAGCAGGCGCAAGGGCAGGCGACGGCGGGAGCCCTCACGGGCGCTGCGCGCGGCCCCGTGACGGCGGGTGCTGGATGCCATCAGAGGGTGTTCTCCGGGGACAGGGAAAGGGAGGGGGACGTGGAGGTTGCGGCGGCCGGTTCGGCGGCCACGGCGGAGGCGCCGGCCGGAGCCGCGACGGGGTCCGGGCCGACCGCGCCGTTGGCGTTGGTGCCGCCCGCGCCCGGGTCGGTGTCCGTGGTGGAACCGCCGGTGGGCTGGGTCGGGCCGGCGGAGGGGTCGCCGTCGCCGGTCGGGGCCGAGGGGTCCGTGCCGGTGGACGGCGGCACCTCGGTGGACTGCGTCGGGTCGGGGCCGGTCGTGCCGGAGCCGCCCGGGTCCTGGCCGCTGCCGGTCGCCGAGGACTCGGGGTCGGCGCTCGTACCGGGCTGCCCCGTGCTGCCGCCCGGCACTCCGGACGTACCGGACGCGGGTGCCCCGCCGCCCGGTTCGGTCGTCACGCCGGTACCGGCGTCGGCCGAGGGAGTGGCCTGCGGGGTGGTGGCGTTGCCGGTGCCGGAGGGCTGCGCCGACTGCGAGGGCGCCGGGGTGGTGTCGACCTGGCCGGCCGGTGCGCCCTCCTCCTGGCCCGGCACGGGCATCCAGGGCGCGTCGGAGTTGCCGGAGAGCAGCGTGGAGACGATGACGACGGCGTAGACCGCGCAGGCGATGCCGACCAGGATGCCGAGGCGGCGGTAGAGGCGGCTGCGGCGGCCGGACGCGTCGACGAAGACGGGCCCGTCGGAGGCCTCCGGGGCCCCCTTGCGGTGCCCGCTGTCGGCCCGCAGGAGCACGCCGCCGTCGCCGAGGTGGACGGCGTCGAGCTGGACGGTGACCTCGTGCGGGTCGTGGGTGTGCCCGGCGGCGGTGCCGGTGCCCGCGTCGCCGTCCGTGTCCGGCGTCTCCTGCCAGGGGTCGCGGAGTGCGGCGGTGGCGGGGCCGGGGGAAGGCGAGGGCACGGGGAGAGGTGCGGGGGCGGGGGCCGGTGCGGGAGCCGGTGCCGGTGCGGGGAAGGCGAGGGTCGGCGGAGCCGGGGCGGCGGGACCGGCCGACGGGAGGACGTCCGTCCGGTCGGGGTCCGAGCCGGTTCCGGTGCCGGTGCCGCGGGTGTGGCCGGATCCGGTCGCCGGGGCGGCGTTGTCGTGGTCGGCTCCGGCCGGGTCCGTTCTGCCCCAGGTTATCCGCCCCTGGGCCAGCGGGTCCGGGCCCGGCGCGCGGCCGCCTATTCGGGAACCCAGGATCTGCGTCCGGTCGGCGTCGGAACTCCCGCGGCCGCGCGGGCTCTCGCCGGATTCGCCGAACCACCCCGGACCCGACGCGGTCACCGGGGGTCCCCCGGCCGGCGGGACGGCCCGGGTAGGGGGCAGCACCTCGGTGGCGTCAGCATCTCGTCCGGCCTCCGGGAGATCACGAGCCCCGGACTCGACCTCGGGCCACTCCGGTTGGGCGTCTTTTTGCCAATTCTTCACGTGCGCGCACTTCCCCCCACGGAACACTTCCGGGTGCGCATACGACTCCGAGCACTCGTCGGCCGAACCGGCCCCCACCAGGTTCGAGCGCCCCCTGTATCACACCGTGCTCAGGCAAAGAATGTAGCGCACGCGGAGGATGTGTGGTTGCCGCGTGTCACTTGTGGACGGACATCACAGCCGCGTCGGCGGCCGGAATCCATCCCTCACCGGGAGCCGCGAGCCAACCGTTTTCGGTCGCGACCTGCGCGGCTGCCCGGCGCAGCGCGTCGAGCGCGGGATGCACCAGTCCCTTTCGCCAGACGAGCGACACCGGCGAGAGCGGCACGGGGTCGACGAGCGGGCGCACCACGGTCGAGGGCATGGCCGGAAAGCCCTCCACGGCGAGGATGGGATTGCGCGTCTTGTCCATGATGCGCCGGAACTCCTCCTCGCCGACCGCCAGCGGTACGGGGGACGCCACGTCGATGCCGCGTCCCTCGAACAGGCGGTGCGCGAGGTCGGTCCACTCCGGCGTGCGCGGATTACCGGCCCCGGCGTACACGGTCTCCCCGGCGAGAGCGGCGAGCGGCACCCGCTCCAGCCGGGCCAGCGGGTGATCCTCGGGCAGCACGACCGCCATGGGCTCGTAGCGCACCGGCTGATGGCCGAGCCCCGCCCGCAGCGCCGCGGGCAGCCCCGCGAACCGGCCGAAGGAGGCGTCGAGGCGACCCGCGACCAGTTCACCGGCGGCGTGGGTCAGTCCGCTCTCGTAACGCGCCATCAGCTCCTGCTCGGGCGCGAGCGCCCGGGCCCGCTCCAGGACCAGGCGGCCGGTGGCCAGACCCGGGGAGTTGAGGTCTACCAGCAGCGGGCGGGCCTGCCCGAAGGCGGCCAACAGGTCGTCCTGCGCCTGGAGGACCCGGCGGGCGTACGGCAGCAGCCGCTCGCCGTCGGCCGTCGGCGTCACCTGCCGGGTGGTCCGGACGAACAGCTCGGCGCCCAACTCCCGCTCCAGTCGCCGCACGTCCCTGCTGAGCGCCTGCTGGGCGACGTAGAGGCGGGCGGCGGCGCGGGTGAAGTGCAGTTCCTCGGCGACCGCGACGAAGGCGCGCAGGAGTCGCGGGTCGAGATGGGCGGGTGCGGGCATCCGGCGAATTTACAACGCCGGTGCGTGAATGGCCACGGAGAAGGTGTTGGACCCGCTGATCGTCGCCGGGCGACGGTGGACCCATGCCGCAGCCGACCCCAGCGCACCCCTCCCGTCCCACACCGGCCTCCCCCTTCCTGGCCGTCACCGCCGACACCCTGGTCGCGGCCGACTTCCGCCCCCGCACCCGCCCCCGCACCCGGCGCCGGCCACCCGGCCCGTACCGGCGGCTCCTGTCCACTCCCGGCGCCCGAGCGTTCACGCTCGGGAATCTCATCGCCCGGCTGCCCATGGGCATGTTCAGCGTCAGCGCCGTCGTGATGATCGCCGGCACCCGTGGTTCGTACGCGCTCGCCGGCGCGGTCACCGCGACCGGGCTGGCGGCGACGGCGCTGGTCGCCCCGTGGACCGCGCGGCTCGTGGACCGGTACGGCCAGGCCCGGGTGGCCGTACCCGCCACCCTGTTCGCCGCGCTGGGCTCGGTCGCCCTGCTGCTGTGCGTGCGCCACGGGGCACCCGCCTGGACCCTGTTCGCCGCGTACGCCGCCACCGCGACGACGCCCAACACCGGCGGCATGGCCCGCGCCCGCTGGGCCCACCTGCTGAAAGGCGACGCCGACGCGCTGCACACCGCGAACTCCTTCGAGCAGGCCACGGACGAACTGTGCTACATGTTCGGGCCGGTCCTCGCGGCGTTCCTGTGCACCGCGCTCTTCCCGGAGGCGGGCACGCTGGTGGCCGTGGCGCTGCTGGTGACCGGCATGCTGCTGTTCACCGCCCAGCGCTCGACCGAGCCGCCGGCCCGCCCGCGCCCGACGGCGAAGGCGCCCTTCCGGGCCCCGGGCATCCCGTCGCTGCTGGTGGTGTGCCTGGCGATGGGCGGGGTGTTCGGCGCCATGGAGGTCGTCACCATCGCGTTCGCGGACGCACAGGGTCATCGCGCGGCGGCCGGTCTGGTCCTCGCGTTGCAGGCGGCCGGTTCGTGCGCGGCGGGTCTGCTCTACGGCGCGGTCAAGCCCGCCGGGCCGCCCGAGCACCGGCTGCCGTGGTGCGTGGCCGCGATGACGGCCCTGCTCACCCTACCGCTGCTCGCGGCCTCCCTCAGCGGCTCCCTGCCCCTGCTGGCGCTCACCCTGCTGATCGGCGGGATGGCGACGGCCCCGACGATGGTCACCACCATGACGCTGGTCCAGCACCGCACCCCGGAGGGCCGCCTGAACGAGGGCATGACCCTCGCGGTGACCGGCCTCCTCGGCGGCATCGCCTGCGGCAGCGCGGCGGGCGGCTGGACGGTGGAACACGTCTCCCCCACCGCCGCCTACGGCATCCCGGTCACGGCGGCCGCGACGGCCCTGCTCCTGACCCTGCTGCCGGCCAAGCCGGCCAAACGGTCACTGTGAACGCAGGAACCCCCTGGGTCGCCGACACGTGGCCGGTGACCCAGGGGGTTCCCTGGGAATGTGGAGATGGCGGGAATCGAACCCGCGTCCAACGGTGCGGAATCAGGGCTTCTCCGTGTGCAGTCCGCTTCGATTTTCTCAGCCCCGGAGATCACGCGGACAAGTCTCCGACGGGCTCAGTCACTGTTTGGTTTCCCTCTTCACCCCGTGACCGGGATCAAGGTTTAGTCCCCTAGCTGATGCCAGGATCCGGGTCGGGAACAGCCCCGGGCTGACACTCCCTTAGTAGGAGGCTCGCTTCGCTACCTGAGATCAGGCAGCGAGGGCGAAGGCCTGCTGGGAGGAATCGCGCTTGGTGTTGGCGATTATTTTTTCGGCCTGTGGTTTACGAGATCATGGCCGCTTCCTCGACACGCTTCCCCTGCTTCGACAGCCGCTGTCGAAACCGATCATCCCCATGTTGATTTTTCAAGTCCTCCGAAGAGGTCCCTCCGAGGAGGGTGCGCATCCTCTGTGGGGTGCAGTGCCATCGTACGTGACCAACGCGTACGGGTGCCAGCCTATTCCCGGCGGCGGGCGGCGTCAGGCCCGCTGCTTGCGCCGGATCGCGGAGATCGTCCGCTCCGCCTCGCGCCGGTCCTGCTTCTCCCGGAGGGTCTGGCGCTTGTCGTACTCCTTCTTGCCGCGCGCCAGCGCGATCTCGACCTTGGCCCGACCGTCCTTGAAGTAGAGCGCCAGGGGCACGATCGTGTGACCGGTCTCCTGGGACTTCGACTCCAGCTTGTCGATCTCCACCCGGTGCAGCAGCAGCTTCCGCTTGCGCCGCGCGCTGTGGTTGGTCCAGGTGCCCTGGCTGTACTCCGGCACGTGCACGTTGTGCAGCCACGCCTCGTGACCGTCCAGCTGCACGAAGCCGTCGACCAGCGAGGCCCGCCCCTGACGCAGCGACTTCACCTCGGTACCGGACAGCACGAGGCCGGCCTCGTAGGTGTCGAGGATCTGGTAGTCGTGCCGCGCCTTCTTGTTCTGCGCGATCAGCTTGCGCCCTTTTTCCTTAGCCATAGTGCGGTCCATTTTGGCACTACGGAGGGGCCTGGCGGAAAGCCGATTACGCGGTCGGCCCGAGCCCGCTCAGCACCGTCCGGGCCCGCGTGAGGGCGGCCGGGTCCGTCGGGTCGACCTCCAGGTCGGGCGTGATGCCCACGCCGTCGACGCCGCGGCCGGAGGGGGTGCGGTAGTGGCCGACGGTCAGCTCGGCCACCGAGCCGCCGGGCAGCCGGCTCGGCATCTGCACCGAGCCCTTGCCGAAGGTGCGGGAGCCCAGCACGACCGCCCGGCCGCGGTCCTGGAGGGCTCCGGTGAGCAGCTCGGCCGCGCTCATCGTGCCGCCGTCGACGAGCGCGACCAGGGGTCTGGTGGTGTCGCCGCCGGGCTCGGCGTGCAGAGCCCGCTGGTCCCCGTCGACGTCGTACGTGGCGACCAGGCCGCCGTCGAGGAAGGCGGAGGCGGCGGTGACGGCCTCGGTGACCAGGCCGCCGGAGTTGCCGCGCAGGTCGAGGACGACCCCGGCGCCGGACGGCACCCGGGCCACGGACTCGCGCACCTGCTCGCCGACGCCCTTGGTGAAGGAGGTGACCTTGACGACGGTGAGGCCGTCGGCGAGCGTGCGGACCGTCACGGAGTCCGTGGACAGCCGGGCGCGGCGTACGGTCTCGGTCCACGCGCGCGTGCCGCGCTCCAGGCCCAGCCGGACGGCGGTGCCGGCGGGCTCCTGCTCGCCGTCGCCGCGCAGTATGGAGACGACCTCGGTGACGGGCCGTCCGTCGACCCGCTCGCCGTCCACGCTGCGCAGCCGGTCGCCCTCGCGGATCCCGGCGTCGGCGGCCGGCGAGCCGGAGCGCACCCGGGTCACCTCGATGCGGCCGTCGCGTTCGCGGCGCGCGGAGAGCCCGACGCCGGTGTAGCGGCCGTCGAGGGCGTCCTCCAACTCCTCGTACTCACCCTGGGAGTAGACGGCCCCCCAGCGGTCCCCGCTGCGGCTGACCGCGCGTTCGGCTGCCTCCACGGGGGACTTGCCGTCGGCCATGGCCTCGGCCGCCGCGCGGGCTACGTCGTCGTGGCGGGCCTGCTGACCGGCCGGGGCGGCCGAACGGGCCGTGCCGGGCTCGGACCTCCGGTCCGTCCCGGGCAGCGAGCCGGTGGCCGCGCCCGCGACGAGCACACTCGCGAACACCAAGGTCAGGGCAGCCCCGTGGCGTACGCGGCGGGGCCGGCAGAGCAGGTCACGACCTGACATGCCGGTGAGTCTAGGACAACGGGCAAGGGCCGCACGGTCCCTTGACCGCGCGGCCCTCTTGGCATGTGTCACACCTTCAGGTACTTGCGCAACGCGAAGAACGCGGCCAACGCGGGCATCAGCAGGCTCGTGGCCAGGATGAGCGGCAGCTTCGTCAGGACGGCGTCCCAGCCGATGAAGTTGATCAGGTTCAGCTTCTCGGACAGGGCGAGTCCGTGATCGATGATGAAGTACCTGGCGATCACCAGGAATCCGCAGGCCACACCACCGCCGATGAGACCGGCGACCGCCGCCTCCATGATGAACGGCGCCTGGATGTAGAACCCCGACGCGCCCACGAGGCGCATGATGCCGGTCTCACGGCGCCGGCTGAACGCCGAGACGCGCACGGTGTTGACGATCAGCATCAGGGCGACCACGAGCATGAGCGCCATCACCGCGCGGGCGGCCCAGTTCATGCCGTTGAGCAGACCGAAGAGGTTGTCCAGGATGCCCTTCTGGTCCTGCACGGACTGCACGCCCTCACGACCGTCGAACGCGGTCGCGATGACCTGGTACTTCTCCGGGTCCTTCAGCTTGATCCGGTACGACTCCTGCATCTGGTCCGGCGTGAGGGAGCTGGCCAGCGGCGAGTCGCCGAACTGCTCCTTGTAGTGCTTGTACGCCTCGTCCTGCGACTCGTACGTCACCTTCTCGACGACGGCCATCTCGTCGAGGTCGGACATGATCTGCTTCTTCTGGTCCTCGGTCACCGCGCCCTTGGCGCAGTTGGGGTCGGACTCGGCGTCGCTCTTGTTGCAGAGGAAGACCGAGACGTTGACCTTGTCGTACCAGTAGCCCTTCATGGTGGTGACCTGGTCGCTCATCAGCAGCGAACCGCCGAACAGGGCCAGGGACAGGGCGACCGAGACGATGACCGCGAAGGTCATCGTCAGATTGCGGCGAAGACCGACTCCGATCTCCGAGACTACGAACTGGGCGCGCATGGCGTCTCGTTAAGCCTTTCGTTCCTCGTCGTCAGTGGCTCGTCAGTGCTGGTAGCCGTAGACACCGCGTGCCTGGTCCCGGACGAGGCGGCCCTTCTCCAGCTCGATGACGCGCTTGCGCATCTGGTCCACGATGTTCTGGTCGTGCGTGGCCATCACCACGGTGGTGCCCGTCCGGTTGATCCGGTCGAGCAGCTTCATGATGCCGACCGAGGTCTGCGGGTCGAGGTTGCCCGTGGGCTCGTCGGCGATCAGCAGCTTGGGCCGGTTGACGAAGGCGCGCGCGATGGCGACGCGCTGCTGCTCACCGCCGGACAGCTCGCCGGGCCTGCGGTCCTCCTTGCCGCCGAGTCCGACGAGGTCGAGGACCTGCGGCACGGACTTGCGGATCTCGCCGCGGGACTTGCCGATGACCTCCTGGGCGAAGGCGACGTTCTCGCCGACCGTCTTGTTCGGCAGCAGGCGGAAGTCCTGGAACACCGTCCCCAGCTGGCGCCGCATCTGCGGCACCTTCCAGTTGGACAGGCGGGCGAGGTCCTTCCCGAGGACGTGTACCTGTCCGTGGCTGCACCGCTCCTCGCGGAGGATCAGTCGCAGGAAGGTGGACTTTCCGGAGCCGGAGGACCCCACGAGGAAGACGAACTCGCCCTTCTCGACCTCCAGGGAGACGTCCCTGAGGGCTGGGTGGCTCTGTTTGGGGTAGACCTTGGAGACGTTGTCGAATCGGATCACGAATGCACCACGGGTCGCCGGGGGTAGATGTGCGTGACCATACGCGAACCGGGGAGCGGACCGCAGTCACCGGTCGGGGTTGCGTATCAGTTGCGCGTTTTGTCCCCACGGGAGGGCGCGCGGGGCCCTTCGGAACCTGGCACAGTGGGAGGGGGGAACGTTCGCGTCGTCGCGGGCGTTGTCCCAAGGGAGCCGGCGGCAAGGAGGGTGAGCGCATGACGTACGACCGGTTGGTGTGCGCGAACTGCGCGTCGCCCGTGAGCGAGGGCAGGTGCCCGGTCTGCCGGGCCAACCGCGAGCGGCTGCAGCAGGAGAACAGCTTCCTCACGGGGCTGAATCCGACGACGCTGATCGTGCTGCTGGCGATGCTGGTCGCCGCGGTGGCCCTGCTGGCCCACCAGACCGTCTGACGGCCCTGGAGCGGCCCTGGGTGCCCGCCAGGACACGGACGGGCGCGGGCGCGGGCGCCGAAATAGTGGCGGAAGACACGTAGGACACGGGAGGGGCCCGGAGCGATGACGCTCCGGGCCCCTCCTCCGCGTGTGCGATGTGTACGCGGACGGCTACCGTCAGGCAGCTGCCCCGCGGCCGTTCATCAGGCGCGGCAGGAAGCGGAAGCCGATGCCGCCGGCGATCATCGTCGCGGCGCCGACCAGCAGGAACGTGGTCTCCGCGGCGCCGGTCTCGGCGAGCTCCTCGCCGCTGCCCTGGGCGGCGGTGTCGGAGGCCGGGGCCTCCTCGCCGGTGTCGGTCAGCGCGGAGGAACCCTCCTCCTGAGCGACGTTGTCGTTGCCACCGCCATCGGGGGTGGTGTTGTCACCGCCACCGGCACCGCCGGCGTTGCCGCCGTTGCCGTTGCCGTTGCCGCCATTGTCGCCGGAACCGCCGTTGTCACCGTTGCCGCCGTTGTCACCGGCGCCACCATTGTCGCCGTTGCCACCGTTGTCCCCGGTGCCGCCGTTGTCACCGCCCTCGGACGTGCCGGTGGAGGTGCCCTCGGAGGTGCCCTCGGACGTCCCTTCCGAGGTGCCCTCGGAGGTACCGACCGAAGTGCCCTCAGAAGTCCCCTCCGAGGTGCCGACCGAGGTCCCCTCGGAGGTGCCCTCGGAAGTACCCTCGGACGTCCCTTCCGAGGTGCCCTCGGAGGTACCGACCGAAGTGCCCTCAGAAGTACCCTCCGAGGTCCCCTCGGACGTGCCCTCGGACGTCCCTTCGGAGGTGCCCTCGCTCACGCCGACGCTGGAGCCCTCGGTCAGGCCGCCGTCCTCCTCGCCGCCCTGGACGCTTACGCCGAGGCCGAGACCCTGGTCGTCGGCGCTGGCGCTCACGCCGATGTCGAGCGCCGAGGCGGCACCCGCGGCGGTCAGGGAGGCGCCGGCCGCGATCACGGCGCCGGCCGCTATGCGCGCGACACGGATGCGCGTCTTCTTCGTCATGTAGTTGCTACCCCCAGTAGCCGTTTTAGTCGTCGAGGCCGCACTCGGGGGCCGTGATCGACGGGGGTGGCTGCATGTGTGCTCAAGCCCCCCGGTTCACATGCGCCCCAGAAATACGCATGCCGCGCCTCACCATTCCGAATGTTCAAAGCAACGTCAAGGCCATTGCGTACGCGATGTCCGGGTACGGGACGTATGCCGGACACAATGGGTGTGAGTGTGATGCAAAACCCAGACATCACCGGCGAACGGGGGTCAGAGAAAAGGCAACCGCCGCCGGAGGGGCGGCAGTTGCCTTGTCGACAAAGCGGCGGTTCCGCCTCGCGTTACTTCTCCCGCTGCTTGCGCCAGCGAATTCCGGCCTCCAGGAAACCGTCGATCTCGCCGTTGAACACGGCCTCCGGGTTGCCCACTTCGTGCTCCGTGCGCAGGTCCTTGACCATCTGGTATGGGTGCAGCACGTACGAACGCATCTGGTTGCCCCAGGAGTTGCCCCCGTCGCCCTTGAGGGCGTCCATCTTGGCCTGCTCCTCCTGGCGGCGCCGCTCCAGGAGCTTGGCCTGGAGGACGTTCATGGCGGTGGCCTTGTTCTGGATCTGGGAGCGCTCGTTCTGGCAGGAGACGACGATGCCGGTGGGGATGTGGGTCAGGCGCACCGCCGAGTCGGTGGTGTTCACGCCCTGGCCGCCGGGGCCGGAGGAGCGGTACACGTCCACCCGCAGCTCGGACTCGTCGATCTCGATGTGGTCGGTCTGCTCGACCACGGGGAGGATCTCGACGCCCGCGAAGGAGGTCTGGCGGCGCCCCTGGTTGTCGAAGGGCGAGATGCGCACCAGCCGGTGCGTGCCCTGCTCGACGGAGAGGGTGCCGTAGGCGTACGGCGACTGCACGGCGAAGGTGGTCGACTTGATGCCGGCCTCCTCCGCGTACGACGTCTCGTAGACCTCGGTCTTGTAGCCGTGCTGCTCGGCCCAGCGCAGGTACATGCGCTGGAGCTTCTCGGCGAAGTCGGCGGCGTCCACGCCACCCGCCTCGGCGCGGATGTTGACGAGCGCCTCGCGCGCGTCGTACTCGCCGGAGAGCAGGGTGCGGACCTCCATCTCGTCCAGCGCCTTGCGGACGGCCGCGAGCTCGGACTCGGCCTCGGCGCGGGTGTCCGGGTCGTCCTCCTCCTCGGCCATCTCGAAGAGCACGCCGAGATCGTCGATCCGGCCGCGCAGGGCCTCGGTCTTCCGCACCTCGGCCTGGAGGTGCGAGAGCTTGCTGGTGATCTTCTGCGCCGCCTCCGGGTCGTCCCACAGGGAGGGCGCGGCCGCCTGCTCCTCGAGCACGGCGATGTCTGCCCTCAGCCTGTCGAGGTCCAGGACGGCCTCGATCGACTCCATGGTCGAGGAGAGGGACTTCAGCTCTTCGGATACATCGACGACTGCCACGCATCCAGCGTAACGGCTCCGTCCACCGGTCCACGCCGGACGGGTGCGGGCGCGGGTGCGGACGTCGGCCGGGGCGGGGGCAGGGGCAGGGCCTCAGGGAGCGGCCGGTGCCGAGTTCCGGGTGTCCTGGGGTCCGCCGCCGCCCTCGTCACCGTCCGTGGCCAGCCACGTACCGACGCCGATCGCCGCCACCAGGGCGACGGCGCCCGCGCCCACCGCGATCCGGCGGCGCCGCGTGGCGGCGCGGTTGCGGGCCGAGCCGGGGCGCGGGGCGCCCGACGCGCGCGGGGCCCGGGCGGTGCCGCGGGCACCGCCGGCCAGCTCGTCGGGGGCGGGGACGCGCATCGAGGTGTGGGTGTCGCGGTTGGAGTCGGCCGGCTTGGCCCCCGGCACCAGGGGCACCGCTCCCCGGCGCCGAACCGGTTCCGCGCTGGACACGGGGGCGGCCGGGGACGCCGCGGACGCGTCGGGTTCGTCCTCCGGCTGCTCGGCGTCGGGCTCGTCCACGTCCAGCGGGGCCATTCCGGCGAGCATCGGCAGCAGCTCGCGCAGCCGGGCGCTCAGCTCGGAGGCGCGCAGCCGGGAGGCCGGGGCCTTGGCGAGGCACTGGACGAGGAGCTGCCACAGCTCGTCGGGGATGCCGGGCAGCGGGACGACGGTCTCTGTCACGTGGCGGCGCAGCACCGCGCCGGGGTGGCCGCCGCCGAACGGCGTGAAGCCGGCCAGCAGCTCGTACAGGACCGTGGCGAGCGCGTAGATGTCGACCGCCGCGCGCGGGGGCAGGCCCTCGACGATCTCCGGGGCCAGGTAGTCGGGCGTGCCGATGATCTTCGTGGCGCGGGTGCGGCGCGGGGTGTCGATGAGCTTGGCCACGCCGAAGTCCGTCAGCAGCGCCGGGTGCGAGCCGCCGGGGCCGAGCGGGCCCTGCATGTCGAGCAGCACGTTCTCCGGCTTGACGTCGCGGTGCACGACCCCGGCGGCGTGCGCGGCGGCCAGCCCGTCGGCGACGTCGGCGACGACGGCCACCGCGGCCTCGGGCGCCAGGCGCCGCTCCCGGTCGAGGCGGGTGCGCAGGTCCGTGCCGCGGACCAGGTCCATGACCAGCGCGAGGTCGTTGCCGTCGACCACCAGGTCGCGCACGGAGACGACGTGCGGGTGGTCCAGGCCGAGCAGGGCGGTGCGCTCCTGCACGAAGCGCGAGACGAGTTCCTGGTCGGACGCCAGGTCCTCGCGCAGCAGCTTGATCGCGACGGGACCGTCGGGTCCCTCGCCCAGCCACACCGTGCCGGCGCTGCCCCGCCCGAGGATCTGGTGGGCGGTGTACCGGCTGCCGATCTTCCGTGCCAAGACTGCTCCTACCGACGCGTGTTGCGCCTAAAAGTACGCGTCCGAGGAGCCGGCCTTCACCGCGGAGGCGGAAATCACCCTCCGGATGTCGACAAGTCTCCAGACTCAGCCTCCGCTGGAGCCGCCCAGGTCCCCGATCCAGTCGGTCACGGTGGTGAACCAGTCGGTGAGCTGGTCCCAGTAGCCCTTGCCGGTGCCGATCCAGTCCTGCAGCGGGCTCAGCTCCCAGACGAGCCAGCCCGCCACGAACAGGACGACGATCGTGACCAGGCACCCCTTGAGGCAGCCCAGGCCCGGGATGCGCATGGGGTTGGCGCTGCGCTGCCGCGGCGGCCTGGGCTCGCGCCGCGGCTGCTGCGGCTCGGGCGCGGGCGGCGGCGCGTACCGCTGCGGCTGCTGGGGCTGGGGCGGGGGTGGGGGCTGGGGGGTGGCGTACCGCTGCGGCTGGTGCTGCTGCGGATAGCCGTAGCCGGGCTGCTGGGGCGGCGGGCCCTGCGGGGCCTGACGCGGCTGCTGCGGCGGCCGGGAGACCTGCCGCTGGGGGCGGCGGCGCAGCGGGTCCTGGTTCGGGTCGAGGTACTGGACCTGCGTCTGTTCGTTGCGGTCGCGGGCGGCGCGCAGCTGGTTCTGCCAGGGGTGCGGGTCCTCGGGTCCGCCCTGTCCCGGGGCGCCGGGCTGTCCCGGCGGCACCGGCGGCATGACGGCGGTCGGATCGGGGGCGCCGGTGTTCGGGAGTACGGCGGTGGGGTCGGCGGCGCCCGCCGGGCCCGAGGTGTGCGGCAGGACGCTGGTCGCGCCGTTCGGGTCGTAGGCGGCGTCGGGGGCGCCCGGGACCTGCGCGGGCGCCGGGTCGGGGGCGAGGAGCGCGCCCACGTTCTCGGCGGCGCCGATCTGCGCGCTGTTCGCGTGCACGCCGATGCCCTCGGCGACGACGCGCAGGCCGCGGGCGAGGTTCTCGGCGCTGGGACGGTCGTCGGGGTTCTTGCGCAGGCAGCGCTCGATGACCGTCCACAGTGGGTCGGGGACGGTGGAGGGGCGGCGCGGTTCGGCGCTCAGGTGCTGGTGCAGCACCTCCAGGGCGGAGCCCCCGCCGAACGGCGGGCGGCCGGTGACCAGCTCGTAGAGCAGGATGCCGGCGCCGTAGACGTCGACGGCGGAGGTCTGCGGGCGGCCCTCGGCGGACTCCGGCGCGACGTACGCGGGCGTGCCCACGAACTCGTGGGTGCGGGTGAGGCCGGGCGAGTCGGCGAGGCGGGCGATGCCGAAGTCGGTCAGCATCGGGTGCATCTCGCCGCCGGTCTGCTTCAGCAGGACGTTGGCCGGCTTCAGGTCGCGGTGGACGACGCCGTCGGCGTGGCTGGCGGCGAGGGCGTCGGCGATCTGCGCGGTGAGCAGAGCCGCGGCAACCGGGGTGAGCGGCCCGTTTTCGCGCAGGTACCGGTGCAGGTCCGGTCCGTCGACGAGGTCCATGACCAGGGCCAGCAGCTCGCCCTCGACGACCAGGTCGCGGACCCGGACGATGTTCGGGTGGGTGAGCCGGAGCAGCACGGAGCGCTCACGCAGGAAGCGCATCACGATGTCGGCGTCGCTCGCGAGCTCTTCCTTGAGGACCTTGATCGCGACGGTCTCGCCGGGCTGTCCGGCCACGGCCGCCTCGGCGCCCGCGGTCTCCCGCTGGCGGGCACGCCATACGGTGCCCGTGGCACCGCGGCCGAGGGGCTCCTCGAGGAGGTACTTGCTGCCTACCGGCCGCACGTCATGCGCTCCTAGTTGCTTGCTGGCTGTTCGGACCCACTGTCCCAGACCCGGTCGGTCCCAGTCGGACCCAACTGTAGTGCCGCCCCCCGGACCACGTTCGAAGGAAAGACGCTCGACCCGGTCCCATGGTTGCCGTTGCCCGCACGTGACCGATCTCAAGCGGACGGCATTCGATCATCCGCAGGGCACCTGTCAGGCATTTTTGGGGGCAGAGCCGACCAATCAAGATCATTTGACGGCGGGCGGCGGGCGCGTTGTCAGTGGCAGGTGCGAGGATGCGTGCAGTACTGGCCGACGTGTTCGTGTGACGGTGGGGGAAGTCCGCGGTGGGGGACCGTGGTGACGGCTTCTGTCCCGGCGTGCGGGCGCCCGCGCGAAGGGACCGCTTACGGCGATGCAGATCCGGCTGACCGTCGTAGACCCGCTGGGCCCGCATGCTTCGGCTGCTTCGGCTGTCCCGGCGGGGGACCGCTCCGCGCGCTGTGACGTTCTCGTCACCGCCCCGGCCGGCACGGCCCTGGCCGCGGTCTCCTCCGCGCTGGCCGCGACGCTCCCCGGCGACGGACCGGGCTCCGGCCAGGTGGTGCTGTACGCCGGTGCGCAGCGGCTCGACGCCCAGCGCAGCACCCTGGGCGAGCCTCCGCTGATCGACGGCGCCGTGCTCTGCCTGGGCGCCCCGGGCGAGCCCGACCCGCACACCGAGCCGGCCGACGTCCCCGCCCAGCTCCACGTGGTCGCGGGCCCCGACGCGGGCGGCGTCCACCTCCTGCACGGCGGCCAGATCCGGCTCGGCCGCTCCGCCGACGCCGACGTCGCGCTCGACGACCCGGACGTCTCCCGCATGCACTGCGCCGTGACCGTCGGTCCCGACGCCCGCGTCTCCGTGGCCGACCTCGGCTCCACCAACGGCACCACCCTGGACGGCACCCGCGTGGGCGACCGCCCGGTGCGCTTCCCGCCGGGCGCGCTGCTGCGGATCGGCGAGTCCGCCCTGCGGCTCGTGCCGGTGCCGCCCGCGGCGGAGGTGCGGGTGGCGACGACGCCGGACGGGGAAGGACACGTACGGCTGTCCGGGCCGAGGACGCCCTCGTCGGACGCCGGGGACGGCGACGCGGTGGTCCACGCGCGCGTGGCCGACGGGGCGGAGGGACAGGTGCGCGACGCGGACGCCCGCTCCCGCGCGACGGCCCCGGGCCACGGCCCAGCCAACGGCCCGGGCGGACGGGCAGCCGGCCGCGGGTCCGTTTCGGCGGACGGAGCCGCACCGGACCCCGCGCCGCGCGGCACCGGTCCGGACGGCACGGTCCGGCCCCGCGGGCGCACCCAGCACGCGTACGGCACGTCGGGGTACGACAGGGACGGGGCACCCGCCGAGCCGCCGCAGGTCCCCGGCCAGGGCGGCGCACCCCGCATCGAGAGCCACGGCACCGGCCCCTCGGCGGGCCTGCCCCGGCAGTCACCCACCGGGGGCGAGACGCACGGCGGCGCGCAGGGCGCGGGGGCGTACGCGACCGGCGGGTCCGGCGCGGACGGACACGGCGCTCCGGCCCCGCGGACAGCAGGCCGGGACCCGTACGCCGAGGGATCTCCGGCCTCGGGCGCGGCCCGTTCCGGCGGCGCCGCTCCCCGCGCCGACGGGACCGTCCCCGGCGCGTACGACAGGGACACGTACGACAGGAACCCGGGCGGCAGGGACCCGGGCGGCAGGGACGCCTACGGCCAGAGCCTCTCCGGGCCGGACCGGAAGGGCCCGGACCCGGCCAACGCGGGCGCCCTCCGCGCGGACACGGCCGGCGGCCCGGGTGCCCGCACCGGACGCAAGGGGACTCCCCTGCGGGGCACCGACGTACCGCAGGAGGTCCGCAGGCGCGGGGGGATAGGTGCGTGGGCGCGGCGGCTGACCGGCGGGCGCGCAGGTGCCCCCGAGGCCCCCGCACCCGGCGCGTACGCGTCCGACGGGGCGGCGACCGGGCCGGCCCCGGCGTCCCCGCCCGGCATCTCGGGCGCTCCGGAGACCTGGCCGGACTCCGCGTCGCTGCTGCTGACCGCGCTGGGACCGGGACCGCGGCTGTGGGAGCGCGGCCCGGGCCACCCGGAGGCGCTCACCGTGCGGCTCGGTACGGCCGACCGGGCGGTGCCGGGCGGTGACGCCCCGCTGCCCGCGGTGCCGGTGACCGCCGACCTGCGCGAGGTCGGCGCGCTCGGCCTCGCGGGTCCGCGCGAGCGGCTCACCGGGCTGGCCCGCTCGGTGCTGGCCCAGCTCGCCGCGCTGCACTCCGCCGACACCCTGGAGATCGTCCTGATCAGCGCGGACCGCTCCCGTCCGCTCGCCGAGCGGACCGCCGAGTGGTCCTGGCTGGGCTGGCTGCCCCAGGTGCGCCCGGGACACGGCCAGGACTGCCGTCTGCTGCTGGCCCACGACCGCGAGCAGGCCACGGCCCGCGCCGCCGAACTGCTCCGCCGCCTGGACGACCACCTCGGGGACGAGACCCGGTCCGGTGCACGCCCCCACAACACGACCGGGGACACCACAGCGGCCACAGCGGCCACAGCCGCCACGGGGGCCGTCCGGCCGCAGCCCTCCTGGGCGCGCCCCGGCGACGGCGCCGACGACGGCACCGGCCCGGCAGGCGGCTTCACCGGGCCGTACACCGTGGTCGTCGTGGACGGGGATCCCGGCGGTGCGGACGTGCGCGAGGCGGTGGCGCGGCTGGCCCTGGAGGGACCGCGGGCCGGTGTGCACGTCGTGTGCCTCGCCGAGACCCCCGCCGCCTCCCCCACCTCCCCGGTGACGCGGACCTACGAGGCGGCCTGCGCGGTGTCGCCGGTGTTCCGGGAGTGCGGCGCCGTGGCGCTGCTCAGCGGCGACGTGGCGACGACCCTGCGTCTGCTGCGCGTCGCCCGCACGGGCACGAACCCGGGCACGGGCGCCCCGGCCGCTCCCGCCGGCCCGGTCGGTCACGGCACCCTCGGCACGCTGGACGCCGTCTCCCTGCCCTGGGCCGAGCGCTTCGCGCGCGCCCTGGCCCCGCTGCGCACCGACACCTCCGCGACCGGCGGCGAGCACCACGCGCGCGTGTCCGCACCGCTCCCCCGGACGGCCCGGCTCCTCGACGAACTGGGCCTGGCCCGCGCCACCCCCGCCTCCCTGATGGCCCGCTGGGCCGCCGCGGCCGACGACACGGAGTCCCTCGGGGGACGCGCGCAGGCCGTGCTGGGCGCCGGTCCGCGCGGCCCCGTCCTGGCCGACCTGGCCGCCGAGGGCCCGCACCTGCTGATCGAGGGACCCGCCGGGAGCGGCCGCACCGAGCTGCTGCGGGCGTTCGTCGCCTCACTCGCCTCGGTCGAACGCCCCGACCGGCTCGGTGTCGTCCTCGTGGACGGCCGCGACAGCGTGAGTTCGGGCGGCGCCCGCGGCGAAGGCCTGCACGTGTGCACGGACGTACCGCACGTCACCACCCACCTCACCGCCAACGACCCGGTGCGGATGCGGGAGTTCGCCCAGTCCCTGAGCGCCGAGCTGAAGCGGCGCGCCGAGCTGGTCGGCCGGTCGGACTTCGCCGAGTGGCACACGGGACGCGAGGTGTCGGGCCGACTGGTCACCCAGCGCACGCCAACCACGGCGGCGCCCGCTCCGGTCTCCGACTCCGGGGACGTGGAGTCCCCGCCCAGCTCCACCCTGCGGCTGCGCCCGGCCGCCGCCAGGCGCCGCACCGGTCCCGTCCCGCCCCTCCCCCGCCTGGTCGTGGTCGTCGACGACCTCGACGCCCTGGTCACTCCCCCGCTCGGTTCCCCCGGGCGGCCCGCGGCGGGGTCGGTGATGCGGGCGTTGGAGGCCGTCGCGCGGGAGGGCGAGCGGCTCGGCGTCCACCTGGTGGCCGCCACCGCGCCCGACGACCGTACGGACCGGACGGAGCCCGCCCTGCGCGCGACCCTGCGCGTCACCCTGGACCCGCCGGTACCGGGCCCGGACGAACCGGCGCCCGGACGCGGGCGGTTGGCCCGCCCCGACGGACGCACCACCGCCTTCCAGGGCGGCCGCGTCACGGGCCGCATCCCCCGCACGGCGACCCTGCGCCCCACGGTGGTCCCCCTGGAGTGGCACCGCATGGGCGACCCGCCCGCCCGCCGCCCCGTACGCGAACTGGGCAACGGCCCCACCGACTTGGCCCTCCTGGCCAGCGCCCTGGAGAGGGCGGCCCGCGAGGTCTCGGCGGCCGGGGTCCCGTCACTCCTGTAGCGCCGGACGCCTGATCATGGTCACGACGCGGTCACGAAACCCCGGTTGACCGCGGACGCGCCCTTGCCGCCCTCACCCCCCTGGCGTACACCAGAGCGCACGGGACAGCGCCGAGCGTTCGACGAGGAACGAAGAACGGGGCAGTGATGCGTACGAGCAGCACCATCCGGACACGCGGAACCGTCAAGAGGACCACCCGGGCCGCAGCCGCCCTCGCCGCGGGAGCGCTCGCGTTCTCGCTCACCGCGTGCGGCGGGGACGACGACAACGGCGGCGGAGACGAGGGCGACAAGGGCGGCGGCAAGCAGCAGCCGGGCGCCTCCGTCACCCTCCCGAAGCTGGACGGCGAGAGCCTGGAGGTCGCCGCCGTCTGGACCGGCACCGAGCAGGAGAACTTCAAGAAGGTCCTCGCCGAGTTCGAGAAGCGCACCGGTGCCAAGGTGACCTTCGTGCCCGCCCAGGACCCGATCATCAACTTCCTCGGCTCGAAGATCGCGGGCGGCGCCCCGCCGGACGTGGCGATGCTCCCGCAGCCCGGCGCCATCAAGCAGGCCGTGGACAAGGGCTGGGCCAAGCCACTGGGTGCCGAGGCGACCAAGGAACTCGGCCAGAACTACTCGCAGGGCTGGCAGGACATCGGCAAGGTCGACGGCAAGCAGTACGGCGTGTACTACAAGGCCGCCAACAAGTCGCTGATCTGGTACAACGCCCAGGTCTTCGAGAACGCCGGCGCCGCCGAGCCGAAGACCTGGGACGAGCTGCTCAACACGGCCCAGATGGTCTACGACTCGGGCGTCACCCCGTTCTCGGTGGGCGGCGCGGACGGCTGGACGCTCACCGACTGGTTCGAGAACGTCTACCTCTCGCAGGCGGGTCCGGAGAAGTACGACCAGCTCGCCAAGCACGAGATCAAGTGGACGGACCCGTCCGTGAAGGAGGCCCTCACCACGCTCGCGGAGATCTGGGGCAAGAAGGACTTCGTCGCGGGCGGCGCGTCCGGCGCGCTCCAGACGGAGTTCCCGGCCTCGGTGACGCAGACCTTCACCGGCGGCGAACAGCCCAAGGCGGGCATGGTCTACGAGGGCGACTTCGTCCAGGTCAACATCGGTGAGACGAAGGCGAAGGTCGGCACGGACGCGAAGGTGTTCCCGTTCCCGGCCGTGGGCGACACCGCGCCGGTGGTGTCCGGCGGCGACGCGGCCGTGGTCTTCAAGGACTCGAAGGCGGCGCAGGCGCTGGCCACCTGGCTGGCCTCGCCGGAGGCGGCCGGGATCCAGGCGAAGCTCGGCGGGTTCCTCTCGCCCAACAAGAGCTTCGACACGTCGGTGTACCCGAACGCGGTGCAGAAGAAGATCGCGGAGTCGCTGATCGCGGCCGGTGACGACTTCCGCTTCGACATGTCGGACCAGGCCCCGCAGGCCTTCGGCGGCACCCCGGGCAAGGGCGAGTGGAAGACGCTGCAGGACTTCCTGAAGAACCCGAAGGACGTCGCGGGTGCCCAGGCGAAGCTGGAGGCGGACGCGGCCGCCGCCTACGGCGGCTGACGCGATGACGTCGGCCACGGCGGCGGGGACCGGACCGGCCCCCGAGGGCCCACCGGTCCCCGCCGCCCCCAAGTCACCCAAGTCGCGCAGGAGCGTGACCGGCACCCGCAGGTCCGTGGCGGCGCTGTTCCTGCTGCCCGCCCTGGTGCTGCTCGGCGCGCTCGTGGTCTACCCGATCGGGTACTCGCTGATCCGCAGCTTCTACGACCAGTCCGGCGACTCCTTCGCCGGGTTCGACAACTACGAGACGCTCTTCACCGACGACGGCATCCGCACCGCCCTGAAGAACAACGTCATCTGGGTGGTGTTCGCGCCGACGGTCGCCACCGCGCTGGGCCTGATCTTCGCGGTGCTGACCGAACGCATCCGCTGGGGCACCGCGTTCAAGCTGGTCGTCTTCATGCCGATGGCGATCTCGATGCTGGCGGCCGGCATCATCTTCCGCCTGGTGTACGACCAGGACCCGGACAAGGGCGTCGCCAACGCGGTGTGGGTCGGGGTGCACGACACGTTCGCCGAGTCCTCCGCGTTCCCGAAGGCGCACCCGGGCCGCGACTCGCCGCTGGAGCCCGCCGGCGGGGGCGCGTTCGTCACGAAGCAGCCGGTCGGCCTCGGCACCCCGGTCGCCCTGCCCCTCGTCGGTGTGGCCCCCGACCTGATGCCCGACGGCGCGAAGAAGGCCGCGGCCGCCGAACCCGAGGACGGGAAGGTCACCGGCACCACCTGGCAGGACTTCACCCGCGGCAAGGGCGTCGGCAAGCTGGGCGGCGTCGACGCGGCCGAGCTGGGCTACGCCGGGATGAAGATCGAGGCGGTCAGGGACGGCGAGGTCGTGGCGACGGCCACGGCGGCCGGGGACGGCACCTTCACGCTGCCCGCGGCGGCCGACGGGGCGCTGCTCAGGCTGCCCGCCGACAACTTCAAGGAGCCGTACAACGGCCTGAACTGGCTCGGCCCCTCCCTGGTCACCCCGGCGATCATCGGATCGTACGTATGGATGTGGGCGGGCTTCGCGATGGTGCTGATCGCGGCGGGACTGGCCGGGATGCCCCGGGAACTCCTGGAGGCCGCCCGGGTGGACGGCGCCAACGAGTGGCAGGTCTTCAGACGGGTCACGGTGCCCCTGCTGGCACCGGTCCTCGCGGTCGTCGTCGTCACCCTGATGATCAACGTGCTGAAGGTCTTCGACCTGGTCTTCATCATCGCCCCCGGCTCCTCCCAGGACGACGCGAACGTGCTCGCCCTGGAGCTGTACCGCAAGGGCTTCGCCTCGGACCAGCCGGGCGTCGCCAGCGCCATCGCGGTGTTCCTGCTGCTCCTGGTCATCCCGGTGATGTGGTTCAACGTACGGCGACTGCGGCGGGAGGTGCGGCGATGACCGCGGACACGGGTGCCCTCTCCGCCAGGCGGTCCCTCGGGTCCCGGCTCGCCGAGGTCGTCAGCGGCGGGCTCGTCCGGGTGTTCCTGATCGTGGTGGGCCTGTTCTGGCTGGTCCCGACGATCGGGCTGCTGCTGTCCTCGCTGCGCACGCCCGAGGACATGGCGGCGAGCGGCTGGTGGAAGGTCTTCACCGAGCCGTCCCGGCTGACCTTCCAGAGCTACGAGAAGCTGCTGGAGAACGGCGACATCACCTCCTCGCTCCTCAACACCGCGCTGATCACCGTCCCCGCGACCGTCCTGGTCGTGGTCATCGGGGCGCTGGCCGGATACGCCTTCGCCTGGATGGAGTTCCCGGGCCGCGACTGGTGGTTCCTGGCCGTGGTCGGGCTGCTCGTCGTACCCGTGCAGGTGGCCCTGATCCCGATCGCCGAACTCTTCGGGAAGATCGGCCTGTTCGGGTCGATGCTCGGCGTGATCCTCTTCCACGTCGGCTTCGGCCTGCCCTTCGCGGTGTTCCTGCTGCGGAACTTCTTCGCGGAGATCCCGCGGGAGCTGCTGGAGGCGGCCCGCCTGGACGGCGCGGGTGAACTGCGGCTGTTCGTGCGGGTGGTGATGCCGCTCGGCGGGCCCGCGATCGCCAGTCTCGGCATCTTCCAGTTCCTGTGGGTGTGGAACGACATGCTGGTCGCGCTGATCTTCTCGGACTCCGGGAGCCAGCCGATCACGGTCGCCCTGCAGACCCAGGTACGGCAGTTCGGCAACAACATCGACGTGCTCGCGCCGGGCGCGTTCATCTCCATGGTGATCCCGCTGGCCGTGTTCTTCGCGTTCCAGCGGCAGTTCGTCTCCGGCGTGATGGCGGGCGCCGTCAAGTAGCCGCCGCGACAACACCCTTGAGGGGGCGGGCCGGTCACCGGCCCGCCCCCTCATCCGTACGGGCCAGGCGTCCCCCGAATGCCCCGGGGACCGTAACCAAGCGGCGCCACCGGCCGTTGCCGGGCAGAACGCCCGCACCGATCCCGCCGACCGATGGATGTCCCCGTGCCCAGGTTCAGTGTCATCGTTCCCGCGTACCAGGTGCAGGCCTATCTGCACGCGTGCCTGGAGTCGGTGCTGGCCCAGTCGTACCCGGAC
Organism: Streptomyces sp. NPDC018026; assembly: GCF_044327745.1. Lineage (NCBI taxonomy): Bacteria > Bacillati > Actinomycetota > Actinomycetes > Kitasatosporales > Streptomycetaceae > Streptomyces > Streptomyces sp. NPDC018026. The sequence goes on along the minus strand of NZ_JBIRFY010000002.1, from coordinate 21,072 downwards.
TTCGAGGTGATCGTGGTCGACGACTGCTCGCCGGACGCCTGCGGCGCGATCGCCGACGAGTTCGCGGCCCTCGACCCGCGCGTCCGCGTCGTGAGCCTGCCGCGCAACGAAGGGCTGGGCCCCGCCCGCAACGCGGGCATGGAACGGGCGGGCGGCGACTACCTGGTGTTCCTCGACGGCGACGACACCCTCACCCCGCACGCGCTGCGGGGCATCGCCGACCGGATCAAGGAGACCGGCGAGCCGGACGTCCTGGTCTACGACTACGCGCGCACGTACTGGACCGGCGAGACGGTCCGCAACCAGGCCGCCGCGCACCTCACCGAGCAGGGCCCGGCGCCGTTCCGGCTCGCCGACCGGCCCGGACTGCTGAAGCTGCTGATGGTGGCCTGGAACAAGACGGTGCGACGGGAGTTCGCCGTGCGCGAGGGCTTCGTCTTCCCGCCGGGCTACTACGAGGACACGCCGTGGACGTACCCGGTCCTGATGACGGCGGGCTCCGTCGCCACCCTGGACCGCGTCTGCGTCCACTACCGGCAGCGGCGGCGGGGCAGCATCCTGGGCACGCCGGACGCGCGCCACCTGGACGTCTTCACGCAGTACGACCGCGTCTTCGCGTTCCTCGACGCGCGCATGGAGACGCACCCGGAGTCGCGCAAGGAGCTGGCCCGCTGGCGGCCGCTCCTGTACCGCCGCATGGCCGACCACCTCACGACGGTGTACACCCGTCCCGGCCGTCTGCCGCGCTCCCTGCGCGCCGAGTTCCTGCGCCGGGCCCGGGTCCACTGCCGCCGCTACCGGGTCCCCGGCGCCCCCGCCCCGCTGCCGGTCCGGCTGCGCCACGCCCTGCTCCGCCTGGGCCTGCGCCGCACCTACGGCGCCCTGCGGCTGGCGTCGGCCCTGCGCCGCCGTACGGCGGGGGCCGCCGCGGGGCTGCTGGGCGCCGCCCGGACCGGTGCCCTGCGCCTGCACTACCGCGTCCAGCGCTGCCTCCCGCTCCGCGCCGACCGGGCCGTCTTCGCCGTCGAGGCCGACCGGGGGTACGGCCGCGACCCGGGCGCGCTGGAGGAGGCGTTCCGCCGTCTCGCGCCGCACGTGCGCACGGCGTGGGCCGCCGACCGGGTGCACCACCACACCGTGCCGCCCGGCACCCGCCGCCTGGCCCCGGGCACGGCCGCCCACTGGACGGCCCTGGCCCGCTCCCGCTACCTGGTGCGCGAGGGGGCCTTCGGACCGGACCTGGTCAGGCGGCGGGGCCAGGTCCTGGTCCAGACGCAGGCCGGGACACCCCTCAAGCACATGGGCCTGGACCTCCAGGAGCGCCCGGCCGCCGCCCAGGGCACCGACTTCGCCCGGCTGCTGCGCGAGGCCGACTCCTGGGACTACGTGGTCTCCGCCAACCGCCACTCCACCCTGACCTGGGAACGCGTCCACCCGGGCGACTGGACCGCGCTGGAGTACGGCCAGCCGCGCACCGACGTCCTCCAGCGGGCGACGGCCGCGGACGTGGCCCGGCTGCGCGAGACCCTCGGCGTCCCCGAGGGCACGGTCGCGATCCTGTACGCGCCCACCCACCGCGACTACCGGCGCACCCAGCGCTCCGCCCTGGACCTGGAGCGCGTCGTACGCCGCCTCGGCCCGCGCTTCGTGGTGCTGGCCCGCGCCCACCCCCGGCACGGCGGTCCGCTCGCCGCGTCCGCCGGGCGGGTGCTGGACGTCAGCGACCACCCGCACGTGGAGTCGCTGTGCCTGGCCTCGGACGCCCTGGTCACCGACTACTCCTCGCTGATGTTCGACTACGCGGGCCTCGACCGCCCGATCGTGATCCACGCCGCCGAGCAGGAGGCGTACGAGGCGGCCCGCGGCACCTATGTCGACCTGCGTTCCTTCCCGCCGGGCCCGATCGCGCGGGACGAGGACGAGCTGATCGGCGTGTTCGCGAGCGGCGACTGGCACGGCACCCGGTCGGCGCGGCTGCGGGCCGCCTTCCGCGAGCGGTTCTGCCCCTACGACGACGGCCGCGCCGCCGAGCGCGTCGTACGCCGGGTGGTCCTGGGCGAGACGGACCTGCCGCCGGTCGTCCCGCCGGCCGGGCGCTGCCCCGCGCCCACCGCCGCGGCTCTCGTGCGGGCCCCGCTGACCACGGTGCCGCCACCGGCGGGTCCGCGCACCGTCACCGACAGCCTCTGAACCCGAGAGAAAGAGCAGTATGCCCCGCTTCAGCATCATCGTCCCGTCCCATGGGGTCGCGGGGCGGCTCTCCCAGGCACTGGACTCGGTCCTCGGCCAGTCCTTCGGCGACTTCGAGCTGATCCCGGTCTGCGACGGCCCGGACTGCGCCGCGGCGGACGTCGCCGGGGAGCACGCCGAGCGGGACTCCCGGGTGACGCCCGTGCACTCGCCGCCGTCGGCGGGCCTGGCCGGGGCGCGCAACGCCGGGATGCGGGCGGCGACCGGCGCGTACCTGCTGTTCCTCGACGGCGACGACACCCTGGTGCCGGGGGCGCTGGCGGCCCTGGACGCGCGCCTTGCGGACACCGGCGGCGTCGACGTCCTGTACTTCGAGTACGAGCGGGTGCCCTGGTGGGAGGGCGAGACCAGCAACCCGGCCGCGCCGCTGCTGGCGGGGACCCCGGACGGCGCCTTCACCCCGGACCGCGCCCCGCACCTGACCGGCGTGCACCTGCCCGCGTGGAGCGCGGTCCACCGCCGCACCTTCCTCGGCGAGCGCCGGCTGGACTTCCCCGAGGGGCACTTCACGGACGTCGGCTTCGGCGCCCGGGTCGCGGCGCGCGCCGAGCGGGTGGCCGTGCTGCGCGAGGTGGCCGTACGGCACCGGGTGCGGCGCCAGGGCAACCGGCTGAACCTGCCCGGCGAACACCACGCGGACCTGCTCGACCAGGCCGAACTCGCCCTCACTCACGCCGTCGAGTGGGGCCTGCCGCCCGAGCGGCGCGGCCCGCTGTTCGAGCAGCTGTTCGCGGCGGTCCTGAAGACGGCCACCCACCCCCGGCGCCTGGCCCGGCGGGGGCGCCGCGCCTTCTACCGCCGGGCGAGCCGCCTGTACCGGCGCCACCGCCCCGCGGGCTTCCGGCCGCCGGGCGGACGGCTCGGCGTGCAGCACCGGCTGCTGGCGTCCGGGTCGTACGCCGGCTTCCGCGCCCTGCGCGCCGCCAACCGGGCGGCGGCCGGCGTCCTGCGCCGCCTGCCGTGGCCGCGCGGGCTGCGCACCCGCCTGCGCTACCGCCGCCACCTGCGCCGCCCGCTGGACCCGAACCTCGTCGTGTACTGCGCCTACTGGGGCCGCGGTTACGCCTGCAACCCGGCCGCGATCCACGCCAAGGCCCGCGAACTCGCCCCGCACCTCAGGTCGGTGTTCCTGGTCGAGCCGGACCAGGCGCACACCCTGCCGGAGGGTGTCGACCACGCGGTGATCGGCAGCCACCGGTACTGGGAGGTGCTGGCCCGCGCCAAGTACCTGGTGAACAACGCCAACTTCGCCGAGGGCGTGGTCAAGCGCCCCGGCAGCGTGCACGTGCAGACCCAGCACGGCACGCCGCTGAAGACGATGGGCGTGGACCAGTCGACGTACCCGGTGGTGGCGGCGGCCACCGGCAGCTTCACCAAGCTCCTGGCCCGCGTGGACCGCTGGGACTACAACCTCTCCGCCAACCGGCACTCCACCCAGATGTGGGAGCGCGCCTTCCCCGGCTCGTACGAGCACCTGGAGTACGGCTACCCGCGCAACGACGTCTACTGCACGGCGACCGCCGAGGACGTGGCCCGGGTACGGCGGGAACTGGGCGTCCCGGAGGGGAAGACGGCGGTCCTGTACGCGCCCACGCACCGGGACTGGGCGACCGGGTTCGGCGCGGGCGGCCTGGACCTGGAGGCGTTCTGCGAGGCGGCCGGCGAGGACGTCGTCGTACTGCTGCGCGCCCACTACTTCTACGACCGGGGCGGCAGCCGGGCGGGCACCGGCCGGGTCCTCGACGTGACCGGGCACCGCTCCTCGGAGGACGTCTGCCTGGCCGCGGACGCGCTGGTCACCGACTACTCCTCCATCATGTTCGACTACGCCAACCTGGACCGCCCGATCGTGGTGTACGCCGACGACTGGGACGTGTACCGGGAGACCCGCGGCGTCTACTTCGACCTGATGGCGGCGCCCCCGGGGCCGGTGGCGCGCACGCCGGAGGAGCTGGCCCGGGTCTTCGCCGACGGCAGCTGGGCGGGCCCGGAGTCGACGGCGCTGCGGGCGGTCTTCCGGGAGCGGTTCTGCGAGTTCGACGACGGCCGGGCCGCCGAGCGCGTCGTGCGCCGGGTGCTGCTCGGCGAGCCGCCCGAGGCGCTGCCGCCGGTGCTCCCGCTCTCGGAGCGCGTCCCGGCCCCCGCCGCCGCCACCCTCGTGAGGAGCTGACCCCGCCGTGCCCCGCTTCAGCGTCATCGTCCCCTGCTTCAAGGTGCAGGGCTTCCTGCGCGAGTGCCTCGACTCGGTCCTCGACCAGTCCTTCCGGGACATCGAGGTCATCGCCGTCGACGACTGCTCGCCGGACGGCTCCGGCGCGATCCTCGACGCGTACGCCGCACGCGACGACCGGGTGCGCGTGCTGCACCTGGCGGAGAACGCCGGACTCGGCCGGGCCCGCAACGCCGGGCTGCCGCACGCCACCGGCGACTACCTCTTCTTCCTCGACAGCGACGACACCCTCACCCCGGGCGCCCTGCGCGCGATGGCCGACCGGCTCGCGGAGACGGACGACCCGGACGTGCTGGTCTTCGACTACGCGCGCACCTACTGGTGGGGCGGCACCCGGCGCAACGTCCTGGCCCGGGTGCTCGCGGAGGCGGGCGACGGCACGTTCACCGCGGCCGGGCATCCCGAGATCCTCGACCTGCTGATGGTCGTGTGGAACAAGGTCTACCGCCGCGACTTCGTCGAACGGGAGGGCTTCACCTTCCCGCCCGGCTACTACGAGGACACGCCCTGGACCTTCCCGGTCCTGTTCAGCGCGGAACGGATCGCCGCGCTGGACCGCATCTGCCTCAACTACCGCCAGCGCCGCCAGGGCAACATCCTGTCCACCACCAGCCGCAAGCACTTCGACGTCCACGCGCAGTACGAGCGGGTCTTCGCCTTCCTGGACGCCCGTCCGGAACCGGCGGCCAGATGGCGGCCGTTCCTGCACGCCAAGATGGGCGAGCACTGCCTGGACATCCTGTCCAAGCCTGACCGGCTGCCGCCCGCCGACCGGGCCGAGTTCTTCCGCCGCACCGCCGAGATGTTCCGCGCCCACCGGCCCGAGGACGCCGCGGTCCCGGCCGGACTCCGGGTGCTGGACGGGTCGTACACCGCCTACCGGGTGCGCCGGCAGTCCGGGCGGGCGGCGCGGGAGCTGGAGCGCCGGACCCGGCAGGCGCGCGCCGCGGCCGCCGGGCGGCTGCGCCGGACGGCGACCGCCGTGCACGTGCGCCGTCCCCTCGACCCGGACCTCGTCGTGTACTCGGCGTTCTCCCACCGGGGCGTGCTCGGCGACCCCGCCGCCATCCACCGCGCGGCCCGCGAACTCGCCCCGCACCTGCGCGGGGTGTGGGTGGTGCGGGACGAGGAGAGCGCGGCGGACCCCGCGCTGCTGCCGCCGGGCACCGAGCACGTGGTCCTGGGCAGTGCCGCCTACCACCGGGTGACCGAGCGGGCGGCGTTCTTCGTCAACAACGTCAACTGGCCCGGCACGGTGGCCAAGCGGCACGGCTCCGTCCACCTGCACACCCACCAGGGGACGCCGCTCAAGCACATGGGCGCCGACCTGCTGGACCGGCCCGGCGCCCGGCACGGTCTGGACGTGCCGCAGATGCTGCGCCGGGCCGACCGCTGGGACCACAGCCTGGTCGCCAGCCGGTACGCGGAGCGGGTCTGGGAGCGGGCCTACCCCTGCCACTTCACCTCCGCGCGCACCGGCAGCCCGCGCAACGACGCCCTGGTCAACGCCGGTCCCGAGGACGGGCGGCGGGTCCGCGAGCGGCTCGGTGTCCCCGACGGCCACACCGTCGTGCTGTACGCGCCGACCCGCCGGGAGTACCGGCGCGGCGGGCTGGTCGAGCGCCTCGACGTGGCCCGGCTCGCCGCCGACCTGGGCGAGGGCCACACCCTGCTCGTCCGCCTGCACCCGTCCCTCGCCACCGGTCCGGCCCGCGGCCTGGGCCTCACGGAGCTGCACCGGCGGGGCGTGCTGGTCGACGCGACGGACGAACCGCACGTCGAGGACCTGATGCTCGCCTCCGACCTGCTGATCACCGACTACTCCGCCCTGATGTTCGACTACGCCGTCCTGGACCGCCCGATCCTGATCCACGCCGAGGACTGGGGCCCGTACTCGGCGACCCGCGGCACGTACTTCGACATCACCGAGGACGCACCCGGACACGTCTCGCGCTCCTACCGGGAGCTGGCGTGGCTGCTGGCGTCCGGGGCCTGGCGGGACGAGGAGGCGGCGCGGCTGCGGGCGTCCTTCCGCGCCCGGTACTGCGAGTACGAGGACGGGAGGGCCGCCGAACGGGTGGTGCGGACCCTGCTCCTGGGCGAGCCGATGCCCGCGCCGGAGCCCTCCGGCGTCCCCGGCGCCCGCGCCGTCCCGTCCGGACGCGACCTGCTGCCCTCCACATGAGACCCCGCGGCCGGGCGGACGGCCCGGGTGCCGTCGTCGCGATGCTGCTCCTGGCCGCCGTGTTCGCCGCGCTCCAGCTGGCGAACGTCACCGGCCGGGACACCCCCGACACCAGGAACTACCTGTCGTACGCCCTGAGTCTGACCGGGCAGAGCAAGCGCGCGGCGGCGACGGCCACCATCGACTACGTGTGCGCGAGCCGGGCGGAGCGGGCCCGCCGGGACCAGAGCGTGCACGTGGTCCGCTTCCACCGCCCCGACCCCACCGCCGAGGTGACGGCCGAGTGCCGCGAGCAGGAGTGGGCGGTGGTCGAGCCGCGGCTGGCGGCCGGGCAGACCGGCGGGCACACCGTGCCGTACATGCCGGAGCGCTTCATGGCGATCTTCGAGGCGCGGCCGGGCTATCCGGCGTTCCTGGTGCCGTTCGTACTGGCCTTCGGGGTGACGTGGGGCCTGTGGACGGCGGGCGTCGTCGTCGCGTGCGCGGGCGGGGTGCTGGTCTTCCTGATCCTGCGGACCCTGTCGGTGCCGGTGCCGCTCGCGGTGGCCGGGCAGGCGCTGTACTACGTGCTGCCGTGCGGGACGACCGCGATGCGCCCGATGACCGAGGGCCTGCTGATGGCGCTGACCCTGGCGGCGGTGTGGGGCTGCGCGCTGGTGCTGCGGGCGGGCCGCACCCGGGCCGGGCTGCTGCTGGTGGCCGGGGCGCTGCTCGCCCTGTTCACGGTCAAGCACTCCCAGGCGCTGTTCCTGGGCGGGTGCCTGGCGGCGGCGGGGGCGGTGATCGCCCTGCGCCGGCACCGGCGGCTCGGGCGGCGGGGAGGCGGTCCGGCGCCCCGGGAGGTGCTGGCGCTCGCGGCCGTCGGCCTGGCCGCCGCGGTCGCGACCCTGCTGCTGGCGCGGCTGCTGCACTACCCGTCCGAGGCGGACAGCCTCCAGGACCTGCTCACCGACCACTTCGCCCGCCCCGACCGCGCCCGCCCGTGGCCGGAGTTCTGGCAGTTGCAGGGCAACTTCTGGGTGGAATGGCTGCGCCGGCAGGCGTGGCAGCCGCTGTTCGTGGCGGCGCTGGCCGCCGGGGCGTGGGGCGCGCTGCGGCGCGGGGGCGCGGTCGGCGGCTTCCTGGTGGCGGCGGCGTGCACCGGGCTCCTCACCCAGGCCGGGCACCCGGACATCAACATCTGGGGCGAGCGGCTGATCGTGCTGGCGTGGCTGCTGCCGGTGGTGGGGGTGCCGCTGCTGCTGGAGCCGGTGGTGCGCGGCGGGCGGGTGCCGCTGCCGGCGCAGGAGCGGCGGGACCGGGCGGGCGCGGTCGGCTGAGCGTCCCGGGCGTCCTGGGCGTCCTGGGTGTCCTGGGCGTCCGCCGCCCGGGTGACTTGGACCGGTGAGCGATTGGCGGGGGTGACCCCACCGGGAACATACGCCAAATGTCCCGAATGCCCCACACCTCCTCTGCTTCGTGAGCGCCGACCTCCTCGTCCGGCAGCCCGTGCGCGGCGCGACGGCACTGCGCGGCGGACGCGCCTGGCGCCCCACCCCCTACCAGGTCGCCGGATTCCTCTTCTTCCTCGTGATGACGCTGGCGTACTGGGCGGTGCCGCTGTGCTGCGACGCGGGCCAGCACGCGGCCGTCGTCGAGCGCCTGAAGGCGGACCTGCTCCGCCCCCGGCACCCGATGGCCGACCTGCCGGGCGCGGGCAGCGCGTACTACTCGCCCTACGCGGTGGCCGAGGGCGCGTTCGCCCGGCTGACGGGGCTGGGCGGCTGGGAGGTGGTGCGGCTCGCCGGGCCGCTGAACCTGCTGGTGCTGCTGACCGGCCTGAACCGCTTCGTGCGGGTACTCACCCCGCGCCCGTGGGCGCCGGTGCTGGCGCTGGGCGCGATGACGCTGCTGTGGGGCACCGAGCGGGCCTGGTGGAGCGGCTACCTCGGGCTGATGTCGATGACGGGCAACCTCGGCTACCCGTCGACCTTCGCGATCGGGCTGACCTTCTGGGCCTGGGCGCTGACCGGGGCGCGGGCGCGGGACGGGCGCCGGGTGCGGTACGTGGGGCCGGGCGGACTGCGCGGCCTTCCCGGATACGGGGCGCTGGGCGTCCTGTACGGCGTGATCCTCCTCGTCCACCCGATCACCTCGGTGGCGGCGGTGCTCGGCGCGGTGGCGCTGGTGGCCGGATGGCAGCGCGGGTGGCGCGGGCCGGTCGCGGGGCGGTGGGCACTGGCGGGCGCCGTGGCGGTGGGGGCGGCGGCGGCCTGGCCGTACTTCGACGTGTTCGCGCTGGCCGGCGACGACAGCATCGACACGATGCACCGGGTCCTGTACCTCGACCTGCCCGGGGAGTTCTGGCTGGCCCTGCTCGGCCTGCCGGCCCTGTGGGCGCGCGGACGCCGCTCACGCCGGGACCCGCTGGTGCTGATGTTCGCACTGGACTGCGCCGTGGTGGCGTACGGCTGGATCAGCGGCCACTACACCTACGGCCGGATCCTCGGGCTCACACTGGTGCCGCTCCAGTTCGCCCTGGCGGTGGAACTGGCCGCGCCCCGGCCGTGGGCGCGGTGGCGGACGGCGCTGGGCCTGACCGCGACCGCGGGCGCCCTGCTGGGGTTCCTCGCGGTCCACGCGGGGGCGGTGGTGCCGCGGGCGCTGGACCCGGTCGGTTTCGAGCAGCCGCCCGACTGGCCGTCGTACACCTGGGCGGCGCGGCACATCGGCCCCGGCGAGGTCGTGATCACCGACGGCTACTACGCCGGGCACGCCATCGCCGGGTACGGGCCGAACCTCGCGGCGCCCGCCTGGCCGGACCCGGCGCTGGACGAGCGCGAGCGCGGCCGGCGGGTGGCCGACGTCAGGGCGTACCTGGCGCCCGGCTCGACCCGCGCCGAGCGCGCCGCGGTCGTCCGCCGCTACCACGTCCGCTGGCTGCTGCTGACGCGCTGGCACCCGGTGCCCGAGGAGGCGGTGGTGGTGGCGTGGAGCGAGCGGACGGGGGAGGTGCTGGCGCGGGTCGGGTGACCGCCTCCGGTGCGGGCGCGACTACTCGATGACGAGCTCGACCGGGATGTTGCCGCGGGTGGCGTTGGAGTAGGGGCAGACCTGGTGGGCCTGCTCGACCAGCTTGCGCCCGGTCTCCTCGTCGAGACCCTCGGGCAGCTCGACCCGGAGGGTGACGGCGAGCGCGAAGCCCTCGCCCTGCTTGCCGATGCCGACCTCGGCGGTCACCGCGGCGTCGCTGACGTCCACCTTCGCCGCCCGGCCGACCACGCCGAGGGCACTGCCGAAACAGGCCGCGTACCCGGCCGCGAAGAGCTGCTCGGGGTTGGTGCCCTGCCCGTTGCCGCCCATCTCGACGGGGATGCCGAGGGCGAGGTCGAGCGTGCCGTCGGAGCTGACGGCACGGCCGTCGCGGCCGTGGGTGGCGGTGGCGGCGGCGGTGTAGAGCGCGTCCATGGGAGAACCGTCCCTTTCAGGAGTTCGGAAGTTCAGGAGTTCGGGAGGGGCCTGTGTGCCTGACAGCCACAAGTAGAGCACGCCACTCGGTTGCCCGCAACTAGATTGCGCACAACTAAATCGTGGACAAGGTCGGTCGGCTACCCTGGAGCGCATGACCACGCCCGCAACCGAGCCCGATACGGAGCCCGCGACGGAGCCCGCGACCGACTGGCTCCGCCTGGACCAGCAGATCTGCTTCTCCCTGAGCGCCGCGTCGCGCGCCTTCGGCAGCGTCTACCGCGTGGTCCTCAAGGACCTGGGGCTCACCTACTCCCAGTACCTGGTGCTGCTGGTGCTGTGGGAGCACGGCGAGCTGCCCGTGAAGAGGCTCGGCGAGCACCTCCGTCTCGACTCCGGCACGCTGTCGCCGCTGCTCAAGCGGCTGGAGGCGGCCGGCCTGGTCCGGCGCGAGCGCAGCACGCGCGACGAGCGGTCGGTGGAGGTGCGGCTGACCGAACAGGGCGTGGCGCTGCGCGAGCGGGCCGTCGAGGTGCCCCGGCGGATCGCCGCGGCGACCGGCCTGGACCTGGCCGAGGTCGAGGACCTGCGCGCCCGCCTCGACCGGCTCACGGCGGCGCTGGACGCGTACGGCACCGGTCCGGCACCCGAAGCGTCCTGACGGGTGCGGGCGCCCGGCGGGCGCCGCGATGACGGATCATGGCTACCAAGGACCACCGAACGAAGGGGACAGCCGCAATGACCTGGCTGATCACCGGCGGCGCCGGATACATCGGGGCGCACGTCGTACGGGCGATGACCGAAGCGGGCGAGAAGGCCGTGGTCTACGACGACCTGTCCACGGGGGTGGCCGAGCGCGTGCCCGACGGTGTGCCCCTGGTGGTGGGCTCGATCCTGGACGGCGAGCGGGTCGCCCGCGCCCTGGCCGACCACTCCGTCACGGGCGTGGTGCACCTGGCCGCCAAGAAGCAGGTCGGCGAGTCGGTGGACCTGCCGCTGCACTACTACCGGCAGAACGTGGAGGGCCTGCGCGTCCTGCTGGACGCGGTCACCGCGGCCGGGGTGCCGTCCTTCGTCTTCTCCTCCTCCGCCGCGGTGTACGGCATGCCCGACGTCGACCTCGTGACCGAGGAGACGCCCTGCGTGCCGATGTCGCCGTACGGCGAGACCAAGCTGGCCGGCGAGTGGCTGGTCCGGGCCACCGGCAAGGCGACGGGCCTCGCCACGGCCTCCCTCCGGTACTTCAACGTGGCGGGCGCGGCGAGCCCGGAGCTGACCGACACCGGCGTCTACAACCTCGTCCCGATGGTCTTCGAGAAGCTCACGGAGTCCGCGGCCCCCCGGATCTTCGGCGACGACTACGCGACGCCGGACGGCACCTGCGTGCGCGACTACATCCACGTCGTCGACCTGGCCGAGGCCCACGTGGCCGCGGCCCGCGCCCTCCAGTCCTCCCCCGGCGCCACCCTCACGCTGAACATCGGCCGCGGCGAGGGCGTCTCCGTCCGCGAGATGATCGACCGCATCAACGCCGTCACCGGCTACGACCAGCCGCCGACGGTCACCCCCCGCCGCCCCGGCGACCCGGCCCGCGTCGTCGCCTCGGCCGACCGCGCCGCCGTCGAACTGGACTGGAAGGCCAAGCACGACGTCGAGGACATGATCGCGTCGGCGTGGGCAGGCTGGGTACGCCTCCACCCGGAGGCCGCACGGGACTGACGCCCCCGGGTCGTCACCGGGTAGAGGAGACCTGCTCGCGCACCCAGGCCGGGTCGGGATTGGTGTAGGCCCGGCCCGCCACGAGCAGCGTGGGCACGGTCTCGTTGCCGTCGTTGGCCCCGCGCACCAACTCCGCCCCGGCCTCGTCCCGCCAGATGTCGACCCAGTGCAACCGCCGGGCGCTGCGCCCCAGCCGGAGGCGCAGCCGCAGGCAGTAGGTACAGCCCGGCCGCCAGAACACCACCGGCCGCCCGTCCACGGCACTGCGCCGCCGCGCCTCCACCGCACCGACCGACCTGGGGAACACCAGGGGCGAGGTCGCCCCCGCCAACGCCACGAACACCAGCAGCAGTACGGCACCCGTCCCGGTGCGCCCCTGGACGAACGGCCCGGTCGCGGCCCCCGCCCCGGCGATCAGCAGCAGCACCGGGCCCGTCCACGCCCGCCTCATCGGGTCTGGTCCGTCCCCCGGCGCCCGGCTTCCCGAGCCGCGTGCTCGATCCGGTCCCGGTACGCCGCCCACCACGCGGCATCCCCTTCCGGCAGCCCGACGTTGTCCTCGCGCATCCCCACGGCGCCGTCCGTCAGCTCCCGGACGATGTCGGCGTGACCGGCGTGCCGCTGGGTGTCCGCGATCACGCGGATCACGGCATGATGCAAGGTCACCTCGTCCTTGCCCGCCGACCACCAGGGCACCTTGCCGACCGTGTCCAACGCCAGCGCGTCGATCGTCGCGTCCGCGTGGGCCCACGCCCGGCGGTACACCCCGACGACGTACTCGCGCGACTCGTCGGCGGTGACCCACATGTCCGCGTCGGCCTCGGCGCCCTCCTCCATCCAGGGCAACCGCTCCCCCGACGGCCGCCCGAAGACCTCGCCGAGATAGCCCAGCTCCACGGTGGCGGCGTGCTTCACCAGCCCGAGCAGATTGGTACCGGTCGGCGTCGCCGGTCGCCGTATGTCGTACTCCGAGAGCCCTTCGAGCTTCCAGAGCAGCGCGTCGCGGGCGGACTGGAGGTAGAAGCGGAGGTTGGCCTTGGGGTCTGTTGGGATCATGGGGCCAGTGTGCCGCCCGGCGGCGCGTCACAGGGCGATGAGGCCGGCCGTCGTCTCCTTGGAACCGCAGGCGTCGACGTAGAAGGCGCGCAGGTGGTCCTCTAAGTCGACGTGCGGCCACTCGCAGCCCGCCCGATCGTACGTCGCCGGGTCCGGCCCGGCGCCGGCGCGGAAGTCGCGTTCGCGCGCACGCGCCCCCGGTGACGACGCACACTGCCGGCATGGACCAAGAAGGCAGTACCTACGACCTGTTGCTCATAGGCGGGGGCTCCGGCGTCGGCAAGAGCACCGTCGGCCGGGAGGTGTCCGCGCTGCTGCGGGCGGCCGGCACCGCGCACTGCCTGATCGAGGGGGACGCCATGGACCAGATCCATCCCGCACCCGACGGCGACCCGCACCGTACCGCGATCACCGAGCGGAACATCGCCGCGGTGTGGGCGAACTACGCGGCGCTCGGTCAGCGCAGGCTGCTCTACACCAACACCGTGAGCATCCTCGAGGCGCCGATGATCGGGCGGGCCATGGGCGGGGACGAGGTCAGGGTCACCTGCGTCCTGCTGACCGCCGACGAGGCCACCGTGCGCCGGCGGCTCGCCGTGCGCGAGACCGGATCGCAGCTCGGCGTCCACATCGAACGGAGTCTGCGCATGGCCCGGCGGCTGGCCGAGGAGGCTCCCGTGGGCACGGTGCGGGTGCCCACGGACGGCCGGGCGGTGCCGGACATCGCGGCGCAGGTCGTCCGGCTCGCCGGCTGGTGAGGGCGAGCCGGCTACAGCGGTCGCACGAAGGGCTCCCTCCACTGCGGCGACGGGTCCGAGCCCAGCTCCGTCCAGTACTCGCGGCCCCCGGTGATGCGTCCGTCCCGGACCGTCCACAGCGACAGGGCCCGGTGGACGCCCATCGTCTCGTGCGGGACCTCCACCTCGGAGACCACGGTCGCGCCGTCGGCCACGATGCGTATCACCTCTATCGACCAGCCCTGCGGATACTCCGCGTTGACGCCCACGAAGTTCGCCCGGCCGTCGATCCGCTCGGCGCTGACCGGCCACTCCACCACCAGGTCGTCGGCGAGCAGCGCGCCGAGGCCGTCCCAGTCCCGGGCCTGCATGCGGGTCCAGAACTCCCGCACGACCGCCGCGGGTTCGGTCACGTCCATGGGTTCCGTCGGTTCCACTCGTTCCATGCGGGCATCGTGACAGGACCCACTGACACTCGCCCCGGGCTCAGAGCGACTTGAGTCCCTGCGCCGTGGCGCGGGCCAGTGAGCCCAGGTAGCCCTTCGGCGGCTTCGGTCCGCGGACGACCACCGAGCGCCAGTACAGCGGGCCCGAGATCAGGTCGAGGGCCAGGTCGGTGTCGAGGCCGGGGCCCAGCTCGCCGCGTTCGGCCGCCGCCGCGAGGATCTTGCTGGCGACGCCGTCCTGGCCCTCCCGCAGCGTCTTCTGCAGGGCCTGCGCGATGTCGGCGTTGCGGGCCGCCTCCGCCTGGAGGTCGGGGATGATCTGCGAGGCCACCGGGTGGCGCAGGGCTCGGGACGTCACCTCGTACAGCAGCCGCAGGTCCCCCTCCAGGGAACCGGTGTCCGGCGCGGGCAGGCCCTGCACGGCCAGCGCGGAGACGATGTCGAGCACCAGGTGCAGCTTGGAGCGCCAGCGCCGGTAGACGGCGGTCTTGCCGACCCCCGCGCGGCGCGCGATGCCCTCGATGGACATCCGGGCGTAGCCGACCGCCGCCAGTTCCTCGAAGACCGCCGCGCGAATGGCCTCGGTCACGTCCTCGCGGAGCACCGCCGCCCCGGCGGGGGCCCGGCGGCGCGGGCGCGGCGCCGGCTCGTCGGCGGCGGCGTTGGTCGTCATGCGAGTCAAGCATAGGGCGTAACGACGAAACGGTTGCGTTCCGGCGTTGCCACGGCCTACGCTCACGTCACGACGATACGGTGCCGTCCCGACGTAAATGAACACACACGGTCACCCAGGTGAACGACGGGCGTCGCCCTCTCGCCCCCTCCCCCGAGCGAAAGCACCGGATGTGAGCCAGGTCCTCGACCCCCCTCCCCCGACCCGGGCCTCGACCCGGGCCACCACCGACCCCGGCCCCGCCGCCGGGACCGACCTCGCGGCGCTCGCCGCCCGGCACGGGCTGACGGTCAGCGGCGCCCGCCCCTCCCTGCCCCAGTACATCCGTGAGCTGTGGGCGCGCCGGCACTTCATCGGCGCCTTCTCCACCGCCAAGCTCACCGCCCAGTACAGCCAGGCCAAGCTGGGCCAGGTCTGGCAGGTGATGACGCCCCTGCTCAACGCGGCGGTGTACTACTTCATCTTCGGCATGCTGATGAACACCAGCCGGGGCGTGGAGGACTTCGTCCCGTTCCTGGTCACCGGCGTGTTCGTGTGGACGTTCACGCAGAGCTCGATCATGGCGGGCACCCGCGCCATCTCCGGCAACCTCGGCCTCGTACGTGCCCTGCACTTTCCGCGCGCCGCGCTGCCGGTGTCGTTCTGCCTCCAGCAGCTCCAGCAGCTGCTGTTCTCGATGGCCGCCCTGGTCCTGATCCTGCTGGCGTTCGGCGTGCCGCCGGGCCCGTCCTGGCTGCTCGCCGTCCCGGCGCTGGTGCTGCAGTTCCTGTTCAACGCGGGCGTCGCGATGGTCATGGCCCGGGTGGGCTCGAAGATCCCCGACATGGCCCAGCTGATGCCGTTCCTGCTGCGCACCTGGATGTACGCCTCGGGCGTCATGTTCAGCATCCACCACATGACCGGCCCGGACAGCGGCCTGCCGTCCTGGGTCGGCACCGTCCTCCAGGTCAACCCCGCCGCGGTCTACATCGACCTGATGCGCTTCGCCCTGATCGACAGCTTCCACGGGAGTCAGCTGCCGCCCCACGTGTGGGCGCTCGCGGCGGGATGGGCCCTGGTCGCCGGGATCGGCGGCTTCGTCTACTTCTGGAAGGCCGAGGAGACCTACGGTCGTGGCTGACAACAACAGCACCGCCGCTGCCGCCGAGCAGGCGGCCGAGCGCGTACCCACCGTCGTCGTCGACGGCGCCGACATCGTCTACCGGGTCAACGGCACCGGCGCCGGCCGCGGCTCCGCGACCGCCGCCCTCAATCGCATCCTGCGCCGCAAGAAGACCGAGAAGGCCGCGGGCGTGCGCCGGGTGCACGCCGTGCGGAACGTGTCCTTCGTGGCGTACCGGGGCGAGGCCATCGGCCTGATCGGCACCAACGGTTCGGGCAAGTCGACGCTGCTCAAGGCGGTCGCGGGCCTGCTTCCGGTGGAGAACGGCCGCATCTACACCGACGGCCAGCCCTCCCTGCTCGGCGTCAACGCCGCCCTGATGAACGACCTCACCGGCGAGCGCAACGTGTACCTCGGCGGCCTGGCGATGGGCATGTCCCGCGCCCAGGTCAAGGAGCGGTACCAGGAGATCGTCGACTTCTCCGGGATCAACGACAAGGGCGACTTCATCACCCTGCCGATGCGCACGTACTCCTCCGGCATGGCGGCCCGCCTGCGGTTCTCCATCGCCGCCGCCAAGGACCACGACGTCCTCCTCGTCGACGAGGCCCTGGCCACCGGCGACCGCTCCTTCCAGAAGCGGTCCGAGCAACGCATCCGGGAGCTGCGCAAGCACGCCGGCACGGTGTTCCTGGTCAGCCACAGCAACAAGTCCATCCGGGACACCTGCGACCGGGTGCTGTGGCTGGAGCGCGGTGAACTGCGGATGGACGGGCCGACGGAGGAGGTCCTCAAGGAGTACGAGAAGTTCACCGCGGGCCCGGGCCCGGCGGCGAAACCCGGCCCGAAGCCCGGTCCGAAGCCCAATCCGCAGGCCAAGGCCGCGCCCGCACCAAAGACACCGAAGGCGCCGACACCCGCGTGAGCGCACCGTCCCGTCGCCCGTGAGGCGTACTCACAATTAACCCTTTTGCCCGATTGATGTCACGATGACCGAATAGCAGTCGACCACAGGAGTGCTCCGGGAGCGACGAAGGCGAAGGAGTCCCCGCGATGTCCG
Organism: Streptomyces sp. NPDC018026; assembly: GCF_044327745.1. Taxonomy (NCBI): domain Bacteria; kingdom Bacillati; phylum Actinomycetota; class Actinomycetes; order Kitasatosporales; family Streptomycetaceae; genus Streptomyces; species Streptomyces sp. NPDC018026. The sequence goes on along the minus strand of NZ_JBIRFY010000002.1, from coordinate 4,167 downwards.
TCACCGCGATGTCCGAGACGGCCCCCGACCTCAGCGTCATCGTCCACGGCGCCAACGTCCAGGACCACCTGCCCGCCCTCCTCGACTCCCTGGACGCCCATCCCCTCACCGGCGTCGAGGTGATCGTCGCCGCCGTCGGGGACTGGGCGCGGGAGGTCGCCGAGCGGCACGCCCCCGCCTTCACCGTGCTGCCCCTGCCGGACGGAGCCGGTGACGCTGCGGCCCGTTCGGCGGGGGCGGCCCGGGCGCGGGGCCGGTGGCTGCACTTCGTGCACGCCAAGGACGGGCTGCCCGTCGGCGCCCCGCCCGCCGTCGCCGAGCGCGCCGCTGCGCTCCCCGACGCCGTGCAGGTCCTGCTCCTCGACCACGTCCGCAGCTCCTGGCGGGCCTCGGGTCTGCCCTCCCCCGACGGCCCCCGCCTCGCCCGCGCGGGCCGCGCGGGGGAGGGTGTCGCCCTCGACGACCGCGCGGGGCTGCTCCGCCTCACCCCGCTGCTCGGCAACCGGGCCGTGCGCGCCGGCTTCTGGCGGGCCAACGAACGGCTCCTGACCACCGAGGACGAGCCCTTCGCCGCGTACGCCGCGCTGCTGCTCGCCGACCGCGTCGCCTGCCTGCCCCACCCGGCGTACGAGGACCGACGGCTGCGCCCCGAGAGCCTGCCGCCGCCCACCGCGGCGCAGCGGTACGCGCTGGTCGACCGCTACGAGGCGCTCCTGGGCCTCACCGCCGGACGACCCGCCGTCCACGGCGTCCTGTACGACCTGATGATCCGCGACTGCCTGCACACCTTCGCCCGCGCCGGGATGCCGGACGACGTGGCGCGGGAGTTCTTCCACCGGGCGTCGGTGACCGCCCGGCGCCACCGCCCCGAAGGACTGAGGCGCCCGGCCGGGCTGGAGGGCGTACGCCGGTCGCTCCTGGAGGAGGGCGCCTACGGCAGGTACCGCGCCCTCCAGCGGGCCAGCCACGCCCGCCGCGGGGTGCGCTCCGCCGCGCGCACCGGCAGACGCCGGGCCGGCACCCGGCTGCGCACGCTCCAGTACCGTGCCGCCCTGGCCCGCCCCCTCGACCCGCACCTCGCGGTCTTCTCGGCGTACTGGAACCGCGGGGTGGCCTGCAACCCGGCCGCGATCGCCGCCAAGCTCGCCGAACTCGCCCCGGGCGTCCACCCGGTGTGGGTGGTCACGGCGCAGGGCGCGGCCCTGCTGCCGCCCGGCACCGACCACGTCGTGCCCGGCACCCGCCGCTACTGGGAGGTGCTGGCCCGCGCCAAGTACCTGGTGAACAACGTCAACTTCGCTGACGCGGTGGTCAAACGCCCCGGCGCCGTCCACCTCCAGACCCACCACGGGACCCCGCTCAAACGCATGGGCGTGGACCAGCTGCCGTACCCCGCCGCCGCCCACGGCCTGGACTTCCGGGCGCTGCTGGCGCGCGTCGACAAGTGGGACTTCAGCGTCTCCGCCAACAGCCACTCCACCCGTATGTGGCAGCGGGCCTACCCGTCCCGCCACATCTCCCTCGACCACGGCTACCCGCGCAACGACGTGTACTACACCGCCGGTCCCGCCGAGGTCCGCGCGGCCCGCGAGCGCCTCGGCATCGCACCCGGCCGCCGCGCGGTCCTCTACGCGCCCACCCACCGCGACTACGAGGCCGGCTGGACCCCGCGCCTGGACCTCGCGGCCCTCGCCGACCGACTCGGTGAAGAAACGGTTCTGCTGGTGCGTGCCCACTACTTCTACGACAGCGCCGCCGCCCCCTCGGCCCCGCTGGCGGGCCTGCGCCGCACCGGCCGCCTCGTCGACGTCTCTTCCTACGAACCCGTCGAGGAGCTGTGCCTGGCCGCCGACGCGCTGGTCACCGACTACTCGTCGATCATGTTCGACTACGCCAACCTCGACCGCCCGATCGTCATCCACGCCGACGACTGGGAGACCTACCGCACCACCCGCGGCGTCTACTTCGACCTGATGGCCGAGGCCCCCGGACCGGTCGCCCGCACCCAGGCGGAGCTGACCGAGATCCTCACCTGCGACGCCTGGCACGACGAGCGCGCGACGAAGGCCCGGACCGCCTTCCGGCGCCGGTTCTGCGAGTACGACGACGGCCGCGCCGCCGAACGCGTCGTGCGCCGGGTCTTCCTCGGCGAGGACGAGCGGACGCTGCCCCCGGTCCTGCCGGTCGAGGACCGCACTCCGGCCCCGAGCCCCGAGGAGGCGACCTCGTCATGAGGACGGCCACGAGCACGAGCCCGGCCCCGGACCCGCTTCTCCCGCTGGAGATCCCGGACGTCACCGTCACGGTCATCGTCTACAACGACGCCGAACGCCTCCCCCGCGCGGTCGCGTCCGCGCTGCGCCAGACCCACGCGAACATCGAGGTCGTCATCAGCGACGACCACTCGACCGACGCGACCGAGGAGGTGGCCCGCGAACTGGCCGCCCACGACCCGAGGGTCGTCTACCTCCGGCTGCCGGAGAACAGCGGCGGGTGCAGCGCCCCGCGCAACCGCGCCCTGGAGATCGCGCGGGCGCCGTACCTGATGTTCCTGGACAGCGACGACGAACTCCCCGAACGCGCCGTCGAGGTCCTGCTCGCCGCCCACCGCGAACGCGACCTGGACTTCGCCATGGGCGCCGTGCACCGCGTCCGCGTGGACGGCGGACGCCGTACGACCTGGATGCCGCACCTGGTCGCCGAGCGCCGCACCCTCGACGGCATCGAGGCCGACCCGCGGCTGTTCTTCGAGCACCTCTCCACCAGCAAGATGTACGCCCGCGCCTTCCTCGACCGGCACGGCCTGCGCTTCCCCGAGGGCATCCACTACGAGGACCAGCTCTTCTCGGCGCAGGCGTACTGCCTGGCCAAGACGTTCACCGTCGTCCCCGAGCCGGTCTACCGCTGGTACATCGCCCCGTACGCCGCCTCCGACACCGCCTCCATCTCCAACCAGCGGCACAAGCTCACCAACGTCCGCGACCGCGTCCACGTGCAGCGCCTCATCGACGCGTTCCTGGCCGAGAGCGGGCACGAGGGGCTGCGCGAGGACAAGGACTTCAAGTTCCTCAAGCACGACTTCCGGATGTACGCCGGTGACCTCCCCTACCGGGACGACACCTGGCTGGCCTCCTTCGCGGACCTGATGAACCCCTACCTCGACACGCTCGCCGAGGGCGCCTGTGCCCGGCTGCCCCGCGCCGAACGGGTCGTCCTGCGGCTGCTGCGCGACCGGCGCCTGTCCGACGTACGCACGGCGGCCCGCGGCCTCGGCCACGAGGTGGCACCGCGCCGGGTGACACCGGACGAGGAGAGCGGCCGCGTGTACTGGGGCGAGGAGGTCCCGGCCTCCCCCGAGGCCCGGCGGGAGCTGGACCTGACCGACCTCGAACTGGACACCCGCCCGTTCTTCACCGCCCTGCTCCGGCACGAGATCACGGAGATCACGCGGGGCCCCGGTGCGTCGGTCGACCTCACCGTCCGCACCTACGACCCGGCCCTGCGCCTCCCCGTCGGCCCGCAGCGCGCGGTGCTCCACCTCTCCCCCGGCCGCCGACGCCTCACGGTGCCCTTCCGCCTCTCGCCCGTCCGCCCCGGGCTCTTCGAGGGCCGCGTCCGCCTGGACCTGGCGGCGGCCCGCCTCCCCCTGCACGGCTTCGCGGGTACCCGGCATCCCGTGCTCCGCCTGCGCCATCGCGGCCGCACCCACACGGGCATCCTGCTGGCGCCGCCGGCCTTCCCGCCCCTCGCGGCCCGCGTCCCCTACCGCACCGGCCTCACCCCCCACCGCGTCACCCTCCGCCCGGAGGGCCACAACCCGGGCCGCCTCCAGATCACCTGGCAGCCGGCGGGAGCCACCGCCGCGGTACTCCGCCCGGCAGCCCGCCTCCTCTCCACCCCGAAAACCCGAAGAGCGGCCCGCTTGCTGGCCAACATCCTCCGCTGACGCCCTACTCCAACTGCGGGCAGTAGCACCGCCCGCGGGCCGGGGGGCGGCGGGGGGGCGGGGGCGCGGGGGGGGGGGGGGGGGGGGGGGGGGGGGGGGGCCCGGGGGGGGGGGGGGGGGGGGGGGGGGGGGGGGGGCGGGGGGGGGGGCGTACCGCTGCGGCTGGTGCTGCTGCGGATAGCCGTAGCCGGGCTGCTGGGGCGGCGGGCCCTGCGGGGCCT